>NZ_JAGYGI010000001.1:0-704590 GCF_019947365.1 Pseudomonas sp. GL-R-26
TTCTCGCGGAGTAACTTGTGATGCTGATAATCTGTTGACTAGCAGTCTGACTCCACAAGCACCCACACGAATTGCTTGATTCAGTTGTTAAAGAGCGGTTGGTTAAGATCTTTCGTCTCAACCGAGGCGCGCATTCTACAGCAGCCTCATTTGCTGTCAAGTGATTATTTTCAGAAGTTTTCAAAGTTTCGCTTGGAAATCTTTAACAACTTCAACCACTTGCGCTTCAGATCTCTCGTCAGCGGGAGGCGAATTCTACAGCGTTACACGCTGCTGTCAACACCTCTTCTTCAACTCCCTTTCGGCTTCGATGAACTGAAGCAACCCGCTGTCGAAAACTGCGTAACTCTTTGTTTACCAAGGAGTTTTCCGTTTCGACTGCGCCGGAAGTGGGGCGAATTATAGGCCTCCAGAATCTGCCGTCAACCCCTTATTTCAGCTTTATTCGGATTTGAGCGTAATACGCGCAAATGCCTTCTTCCCGGCCTGGCAAACATGGGTCGCGCCCAGTGCATACATAAAGGTGCGATCAACAACCTCACCATCTATACGCACACCACCAGAACCCAGGAGATCTCGCGCCACCGCCGAGTTCTTGACCAGGCCAGCCTTATTAAGGACAGCAGCAATCGGCATATCCTCGGCAGCAGTCAATTCGATTTCCGGCAGATCATCCGGCAGCTCGCCATCCTTCATACGGTTACCGGCAGCACGGTGAGCATTGGCAGCAGCTTCCTCACCATGGAAGCGCGCGACGATCTCTTCAGCCAGCTTGATCTTGATGTCACGCGGATTGGCACCCGCCTCTACATCTGCGCGGAACCCATTGATCTCTTCCATGGAGCGGAAGCTGAGCAACTCGAAGTAACGCCACATCAGCACATCCGGAATGGAAACCAGCTTGCCATACATCACACCCGGCGCTTCCTGGATACCGACGTAGTTGCCCAAGGACTTGGACATCTTCTTCACGCCATCCAGACCCTCAAGCAGCGGCATGGTCAAAATGCACTGGGCTTCCTGACCATAACCACGCTGCAGCTCACGCCCCATCAGCAAGTTGAACTTCTGATCAGTGCCGCCGAGCTCGACGTCCGCGCGCAGAGCTACCGAGTCATAACCCTGAACCAGCGGATAAAGAAACTCATGAATGGCGATTGGCTGATTGGTCGTGTAGCGCTTGTCGAAGTCATCGCGCTCGAGCATGCGAGCCACGGTGTACTGCGAAGTCAGGCGAATGAAGTCGGCCGGCCCCATCTGATCCATCCAGGTGGAGTTGAAAGCCACTTCGGTTTTTGCCGGATCGAGAATCTTGAACACCTGAGTCTTGTAGGTCTCGGCATTCTCAAGGACTTGCTCGCGAGTGAGCGGCGGGCGCGTGGCACTCTTGCCGCTCGGATCACCGATCATCCCGGTGAAGTCACCTATAAGGAAGATCACCTGATGCCCCAGCTCCTGGAACTGACGCAGCTTATTAATAAGCACGGTGTGACCCAAGTGCAGGTCCGGAGCCGTTGGATCGAAGCCCGCCTTAATACGTAGCGGTTGGCCACGCTTGAGCTTTTCAATCAGCTCGGACTCGACCAACAGTTCTTCCGCACCACGTTTGATCAGCGCTAGCTGCTCTTCAACCGACTTCATAACAGACCCGCAAGGCTCAGATTCAAAGGGAACCAACCATACAAGATCGCGCGTCAAATACAAGGTTTGCCCGGCGCACGGACGCCAATCCGCAGACAGAGCGCCTGCGGACTTGCTTCAGAGATGATTTGGTTATATTTTATACAGTTATTTCATCTTCATCATGTCATTCATCTTTTCCAATTCATCTTTTTCAAAGTCAAAACCACTTATGACCACAGAATCGTCTAAAGCGCCGCCGCTTTACCCGAAGACCCACTTGCTTGCCGCAAGTGGCATCGCCGCCCTTCTCAGCCTGGCGCTCCTGGTATTCCCTTCCAGCGATGTCGAAGCCAAAAAGACAACCCTGAGTCTTGAACTGGAAAGCCCCGCTGAACAACTGACACAAGATCAAGACGCTGCTGAGGCCGTTCAAGCCACAAATGAACCAGCAACCTCCCCCTTCGCGCAGATCGACAACAGCGCCGAAGACACCCAGGAAACAGCTCAAGCCGAGCCTGCGCCGGTCGCCGAAGAAAAGAAGCCGGCAAGCCACAGGGAAGTGATCGTCACCAAGGGTGACACCCTCTCTACACTGTTCGAGAAGGTCGGCCTCCCAGCAACCTCAGTGCATGACGTGCTGGCCAGCGACAAGCAGGCCAAGCAGTTCAGCCAACTCAAGCATGGGCAAAAACTCGAATTCGAACTGAGTCCTGACGGCCAGTTGAGCAACCTGCACAGCAAACTCAACGACCTCGAAAGCATCAGCCTGACCAAGAACGACAAGGGCTACACCTTCAACCGCATTACCGCGAAACCGACCGTGCGCTCCGCCTATGTACATGGTGTGATCAACAGCTCGCTGTCGCAGTCCGCAGCCCGGGCCGGCCTGTCTCACAGCCTGACCATGGACATGGCCAGTGTGTTTGGCTACGACGTGGACTTCGCCCAGGATATTCGCCAGGGCGACGAGTTCGACGTGATCTACGAGCAAAAGGTGGTCAACGGCAAGGCCGTCGGCACTGGCCCGATCCTGTCGGCGCGCTTCACCAACCGCGGCAAGACCTACACCGCCGTGCGCTACACCAACAAACAAGGCAACAGCAGCTACTACACCGCTGACGGCAACAGCATGCGCAAGGCGTTCATCCGCACACCGGTGGACTTCGCTCGCATCAGCTCGAAATTTTCCATGGGCCGCAAACACCCGATCCTGAACAAGATCCGCGCCCACAAAGGCGTCGACTACGCAGCACCGCGCGGCACTCCAATCAAGGCAGCCGGTGATGGCAAGGTCTTGCTGGCCGGTCGCCGTGGTGGCTACGGCAATACAGTGGTCCTCCAGCACGGCAATACCTACACCACGCTCTACGGCCACATGCAAGGCTTCGCCAAAGGCGTGAAGACTGGCGGCACTGTGAAACAGGGCCAAGTGATTGGCTATATCGGCACCACCGGTCTCTCCACCGGTCCGCACCTGCACTACGAGTTCCAGGTCAATGGTGTACACGTCGACCCGCTGGGCCAGAAACTGCCAATGGCTGATCCGATTGCCAAGGCCGAACGCGCACGCTTCCTCGCCCAAAGCCAGCCACTGATGGCGCGCATGGAACAGGAAAAAGCCACTCTGCTGGCTTCGAGCAAGCGCTAAGCCATGGCGCTCTATATAGGTGTGATGTCCGGAACCAGCCTTGATGGCCTGGACATCGCACTGATCGAGCAAGCTCCGGCGATCAGACTGATCGCCTCCCACTACATCCCGATGCCCGATACCCTGCGCGCTGAGCTGCTCGGCTTGTGCGCCAGCGGCCCGGACGAAATCGCCCGCTCCGCCATCGCCCAGCAAAACTGGGTGAAGCTGGCAGCCCAAGGGATTCATGCCCTTCTCGCTCAGCAGCAACTGAAGACTGACGACATTCGTGCGATTGGCAGTCATGGCCAGACCATCCGCCACGAACCGGCACGCGGTTTCACCGTGCAGATTGGCAACCCGGCCCTGCTGACCGAGCTGACCGGCATCACCGTGGTCAGCGACTTCCGCAGCCGCGACGTTGCTGCCGGCGGACAAGGCGCACCGCTGGTTCCCGCCTTTCATGAAGCCTTGTTTGAAGAGCGGGCTGGAAATCGCGCAGTACTGAACGTTGGCGGCTTCAGCAATCTCAGCCTTATCCAGCCCGGCAAGCCGGTCGCCGGTTTCGACTGTGGCCCGGGCAATGTGCTGCTGGACGCCTGGATTCACCAGCAACGCGGCGACCACTTTGACCGTGACGGCCAATGGGCTGCCAGCGGCAATGTAGAACCGGTGCTGTTGAATGCACTGCTCAGTGATCCGTTCTTTGTGACCAAAGGCCCGAAGAGTACCGGCCGGGAAGTGTTCAACCTGCCATGGCTGACACGACATCTGGCACAACTGCCAGCCTTCGCCGCCAAAGATGTTCAGGCGACGCTGCTTGAGCTGACCGCGCTGACCATCATCGAGTCACTGCAAAGCGCCCAGGCAGACACGCAGGAGCTGCTGGTCTGCGGCGGCGGCGCCCACAACACGGCCTTGATGATTCGCTTGGCCAGCCTGCTGCCAAACGCCAGCGTCAGCAGCACTGCCACCTACGGCGTGGACCCCGACTGGGTTGAAGCCATGGCCTTCGCGTGGCTGGCTCATTGCTGCCTCGAAGGCATCGCAGCCAACCGTCCAAGCGTCACCGGTGCCCGCGGCTTGCGCGTACTCGGCGCCATCTACCCCGCATAAATCCTCCACACAGCAAAACGCCGCAAGACCCTGAGGCCGTGCGGCGTTCTGTGAAACAGGTGCGCTGATCAGATCGAGAACGAAGAACCGCAGCCACAGGTGGTGGTTGCATTCGGGTTCTTGATGACGAAACGCGAACCTTCCAGACCTTCCTGGTAGTCCACCTCGGCACCTGCCAGGTACTGGAAGCTCATCGGATCGACAACCAGACTCACACCTTCGCGCTCGACGATGGTGTCGTCATCGGCCACTTCTTCATCGAAGGTGAAGCCGTACTGAAAACCTGAACAACCGCCGCCCGTAACGAATACGCGCAGCTTCAAGCGATCATTCCCCTCTTCATCGACCAGGCTCTTCACCTTGTGCGCGGCACCGTGGGTGAATTGCAAAGCCGTGGGGGTGAAGGATTCGACGCTCATGCTGACTATCTCCCGGCGTTACGCCGTCATATTGCGTGATGACGCGCATTATCCGCTTCTCCTAGAAAAGCGGTCAACTATTCTAGGAGCAGCGACAAGCTTCAAGCTGTGAGCTTCAAGCTTGCCGCTTACAACTTGAAGCTTGTAGCTCCTCTCAAGGCAGCATGCCGGCGTGGGACAGGCCCAGACGCTCATCCAGCCCGAACAGAATGTTCATGTTCTGCACGGCCTGACCCGAAGCGCCTTTGACCAGATTGTCGATCACCGACAACACGACCACCAGATCACCATCCTGAGGGCGATGCACAGCGATACGGCAGACGTTGGCACCCCGTACGCTACGAGTCTCCGGATGGCTGCCGGCCGGCATCACATCGACGAACGGCTCGTTGGCATAACGCTTTTCAAACAACGCCTGCAGATCCACCGAGCGATCAACAACGGTTGCGTAGAGCGTGGAGTGAATGCCACGAATCATCGGCGTCAGGTGTGGAACGAAGGTCAGGCCGACGTCCTTGCCTGCTGCACGACGAAGCCCCTGGCGAATCTCCGGCAGGTGACGGTGACCTTTGACCGCATAGGCCTTCATGCTTTCCGACGTTTCGGAGTACAGCGAGCCTACGGAAGCACCACGACCGGCACCGCTGACGCCGGACTTGCAGTCAGCAATCAGATGCGCAACATCGGCCAGGCCGGCTTCGAGCAATGGCAGAAAGCCCAATTGCGTTGCAGTTGGGTAGCAACCCGGCACCGCAATCAGGCGCGCTTTCTTGATCTGCTCGCGATTGACTTCCGGCAAGCCGTAGACCGCCTCGTCCAGCAACTCCGGTGCACCGTGCGGTTGGCCGTACCACTTGGCCCATTCATCCGCGTCTTGCAGACGGAAGTCGGCCGACAGGTCGATGACCTTGGTCCCGGCCGCCAGCAGTTCGCCCGCCAAGGCATGGGCAACACCGTGCGGTGTGGCGAAGAACACCACATCGCAGGCACCCAGGGTCTTGATGTCCGGAACGCTGAACGCCAGGCCGTCGTAATGGCCTCGCAGGTTCGGGTACATGTCGGCGACGGCCAGGCCAGCCTCGGATCGGGAAGTGATGACAACCACCTCAGCTTGCGGATGTTGCGCCAACAGACGCAGCAGTTCGACACCTGTGTAACCCGTGCCGCCGACGATACCGACCTTGACCATAAACCTGCCCTCAACGAACCCACTGGAAAGCCGTCGATAATAGGGGCCGTGCGCCCCTGCGACAACCGTCAAGGTGACGTGCGGACGCTCACGAGTCCCGTCTCGGGCATACGTTCAAGTTTTGGCGAGTGGATTTTGTTGCCAGACAAGGCGCCGCGACGAGTCATAGCCCGCTATGGCGAGGAGCGGCAACGCAGTATGGCGACAAAAGACACCGTCAAAATTGAACAGTTATGTCCGAGATGGGACTCTTTCTCTACTATTCAGGCTACCGTGAACCTGGAATAACCAAAAATGCTCTATCTGTGGCTCAAAGCGTTTCATATCGTCAGCGTCGTGTGCTGGTTTGCCGGCCTGTTCTATTTGCCGCGCCTGTTCGTTTATCACGCACAAAGTGAAGACACGATCAGCAAGGAACGCTTCAGCGTCATGGAGCGCAAGCTGTACCGGGGCATCATGGGCCCGGCGATGATCGCCACGCTGATCTTCGGTGGCTGGCTCATCTACCTCAATCCAGGCATCTTCAGCCAAGGTGGCTGGATACACGCCAAACTGACCTTGGTCGTGTTGCTGATCGGCTACCACCACATGTGCGGCGCCCAGGTAAAACGTTTTGCCCGTGGCGAGAACACCCGCAGCCATGTCTTTTATCGCTGGTTCAATGAAGTGCCGGTTCTGATATTGCTGGCTATCGTAATTCTGGTCGTCGTTCGGCCGTTCTAAATCCAACAGGCACCACTCACCGGGGTACTTCCAATGTCGCTGCCCGCTCTGCTCGAACAACGTTTACGTCTGCCCGTGGTGGCGGCGCCGATGTTCCTGATATCCAATCCGCAATTGGTACTCGCCTGTTGTCGCCAGGGCGTGGTCGGCAGCTTCCCGGCGCTGAACCAGCGTGAAAGCAGCGGCTTCAAGGCCTGGCTGGAAGAAATCGAAGCCGGGCTGGCGACAATGGAAAATCCCGCGCCTTATGCCGTGAACCTGATCGTCCATAACAGCAATCCACGTTTACAGGCGGATCTGGAGATCTGCGTCGAACACAAAGTGCCGATCGTGATTACCAGCCTCGGCGCCGTGAAAGAACTGGTCGACGCGGTGCACAGCTACGGCGGCCTGGTGTTCCATGATGTAACGACACGCCGTCATGCCGAGAAAGCGGCCGAAGCCGGCGTGGATGGATTGATAGCCGTGGCTGCTGGCGCCGGTGGACATGCTGGGACCTGGAGCCCGTTCTCGCTGATTGCCGAGATCCGCCAGTTCTTCGACAAGACCCTGTTGCTGGCCGGCTGCTTGAACCACGGCCACGAAATTCTTGCCGCTCAATTGCTCGGCGCGGATTTGGCCTACTTTGGTACACGATTTATCGGCACGACCGAAAGTCACGCGCCCGACGCCTACAAAGAAATGCTGCTGACATCCAAAGCGGCAGACATCATCCATACTCCAGCCGTGTCAGGTGTCCCCGCGAGCTTCATGCGCAAGAGCCTGGAGGCCGCCGGTTTCGACATGGCCGCCTTGCAAGGCAAGGGCGAGATCAACTTCGGTTCCAAGCTCAAACCCGTCAGCGATGAGGCCAAAGCCTGGAAGACCGTTTGGTCTGCCGGCCAGGGCGTGGGAGAAATCGAAGACTTGCCGAGTGTCGAGCAGTTGATTACGCGTCTCGACGCGGAGTACCGCCAGGCCCTGGAGCATGCCGCCCGGCTGCCAAAACGCTGGCCGCGCTGACAGCAAATCTTGGCCAGTCTTGCCCGGCTGGCCCTACACTCACCCAGGCACAAGCTTCTTCTTTCAACCTCTCGCGACAAGGATGCCTCGCACATGGGCGAAAATCGTTTCAAGATCGTATTCGAAGGCGCCTTGCTGCCCGGTGTCGACATCACCACGGCAAAGCTCAATCTTGCCGATTTGTTTAAAAGCGATGTCACAGCCATCGAGCGCTTGTTCGCCGGGCGTCCGGTAGCGCTCAAACGCAACCTGTCGCAAGCCGATGCCCAGACCTATCTCCAGGCACTGAGCAAAACCGGTATCGACGCCCGCATCGAAGCTGAAACGCCGATCGAACTGAACCTCGCCGACGTTCATGACCATGCTCCGGCCAGCAGCCAGGAGCCTTTGGCAGATCCACAGTCCCCTTACGCGCCGCCTCGCGCGCCCGTCGGCGAAGCCGTAGCCGAATTCGCAACGCTCAAGCCATTCAGTTTCGATGGCCGTATCGGCCGTTTGCGCTACCTCGCCTGGACGCTGGTGCTGTCAACTGTGCTCCTGGTCGTTTGCGGGGTGTTTGCCTTGGTCGCCCTGGCTATCATCGGCGCGGATTCGACCGCCGGCCTGATATTGGGCAGCTTGCTGGCCTTGATCCTGTTCGTCGGATTTGCCTTCGTCAGCATCCAGATCACCGTTCAACGCTTGCACGATGTCGGCTGGTCCGGCTGGCTGTGGTTGCTGAACCTGGTGCCGTTCGTTGGCAGTTTCTTTCCGTTCGTGATCATGGTCGTACCGGGCAACGACACTGCCAACCGCTACGGCCCACCGCCTCCGCCGAACAGTACCGCGGTCAAGGTATTGTCTTCGCTGTGGCTGATCGTTATCGCGCTGATTCTGTTCGGCACGCTGGCCGGTGGTCTCACGGCGATACGGGAAGAATACAAAAGCGCCGCCCAGAGCAGCTACGAAAGCAGTTCGGTCACCACCGATGAAATCGACGTCGAGGTCGAACCGGTGCCAAATTCCACCGACGATGCAGCCGAAGAGGCCCAGCCCCCTGTAGACTCTGCGAAAGAATGAACAGCGCTCCTGGCCCGTGACACCTGCGTCGCGGCGCGGAGCTGTTGCGATGGAGAACTGCATGACCCGTTACGCTCTGATCACTGGTGCCTCCAGCGGCATCGGCCTGGCAATGGCCGAAGCGCTGGCCCGGCGCGGCCGCAGCCTGATTCTGGTGGCCCGACAACGTGATCAGCTGGAAAGTATTGCGATTGAACTGACCCAAAGGTTCGGCGTGGAAGTGCTGTTCCGTGCCTGTGACCTGGGCGAACCGCTGCGCCTGTCCGGATTCCTGCTGGAGCTGGAAGAAGGCGACCGGCAGATCGATCTGCTGGTCAATTGCGCCGGTATCGGTACATGCGGCCCGTTTCTGGCCCAGGACTGGATGACCGAGCAGGACCTGATCGAAGTGAACATTCTCGCCCTCACCCGCCTGTGCCACGCCATCGGCAACAGCATGGCCCTGCAAGGCGGCGGGCAGATTCTGAATGTGGCCTCGGTAGCGGCGTTTCAACCCGGGCCGTGGATGAGTACTTATTACGCCAGCAAGGCGTATGTACTGCACTTTTCCGAAGGATTGCGCGTCGAGCTGAAAAAATGTGCGATCAAGGTTTCGGTGCTCTGCCCCGGGCCGACCCGAACGGCGTTTTTCCGTACCGCGCAACTCGACAGCGAAAAACTGACCAACAGCAAACTGCTGATGAGCCCCGAGGAAGTGGCGCTCTACACCGTGCGCGCACTGGAAAAGAATAAAGCGATCATCATTCCCGGGCGGCGCAACCGCTGGTTCGCCTTCCTGCCGCGGCTCGGCTCGCGCTGGCTGACTCGCACGATCGCCGGCATGGTCAACAAGGCCTACTGCCCGCGCTGATCCAACCCAAGGTAAAAAGCTGGGCGCTGGCATACGCCATGAGTACACTCAGGCCAGCCCAAACAACGGAGAAAACAGCTGTGGATACTCTGTTCACCAAGATCATCAACCGGGAAATCCCGGCGAAGATCATTTACGAGGACGACCAGGTACTGGCCTTCCACGACATTGCCCCACAGGCACCGGTACATTTCCTGGTGGTCCCGAAGAAACCGGTTCGCACCTTGAACGACCTGACCGAGGACGACAAGACATTGGCCGGGCACATACTGTTCACCGCCCAGCGCCTGGCACTGGAACTGGGCTGTGAAAAAGGTTTCCGCGTCGTCATGAACTGCAATGAAGAAGGCGGGCAAACCGTCTACCACATTCATATGCACGTGCTGGGTCAGCGCCAGATGCACTGGCCGCCGGGCTGATTGCGCCAAACCCTGTGGAAGCGGCGCACAGCCGCTTCCACAAAAGGCATCACAACACTGTCACAGCCTCTGCATCACAATGACCCAGCGCAAACCTTCCCCGGCCGATTGGGTTAAACTGGCCGCCGAAATTCCCCTCGGAGGTCAGCATGACTACCCAACGTCACTACTCGCCGATTGACCGCCTTCTGCTGCAAGCCGATGCCGCGATGCGCACCCTGCTGCCCTTCAGCGGCCAGCCGTACCGTCCGTCGCCCGCCATCGTGCAGCCGGATGCGAAAATGAGCGACGAAGACACGCGCCACGTTGCCGGCCTGATGCGCATCAACCATACCGGCGAAGTCTGCGCCCAAGCGCTGTACCAAGGACAGGCGCTGACCGCCAAACTGCCGCAAGTGCGTGCCGCGATGGAACATGCCGCCGAAGAAGAAATCGATCACCTGGTCTGGTGCGAACAACGCATTCATCAACTGGGTAGCCACACCAGCATCCTCAATCCGCTGTTCTATGGCATGTCGTTCGGGATCGGCGCAGTGGCCGGCCTGATCAGCGACAAAGTCAGCCTCGGTTTCGTTGCGGCGACGGAAGACCAGGTGTGCAAACACCTGAACGAACATCTGGAGCAATTGCCGGCCGAGGATGAAAAATCCCGGGCGATTCTTGAGCAGATGCGCATCGATGAAGAACAGCATGCCGAAAGTGCGCTGGATGCTGGCGGGTTCCGCTTTCCGGCACCGGTGAAGTTCGGGATGAGCCTGATGGCCAAGGTGATGACCAAGAGTACTTATCGGATCTGATGGTTGCTTTGTCGGTCCGGGCCTCTTCGCGAGCAGGCTCGCTCCCACAGGGTTCGGTGATAACAATAAAAAAGGCGACTGCCGTGATGGAGTCGCCTTTTTTTGTGTTCGAGAATCTTACGCCATATTGCGCGCGTAGAAGATTTCGAGCATTTCGTGTTTCACCCGCTCGGTCACCTGGGCGCGTTGCTCAGAGGACAGGTTGCTGGTGGCGTCGCCGAACAGGTAGTTATCCAGTTCGAAGTTCTTCAGCAGCATCTTGGTGTGGAACAGGTTTTCCTGGTACACGTTCACGTCGGTCATCTGGTACGCGTCGTAAGTGTCGTCGGAGAGGTAGTTCTGGATCGAATTGATCTCGTGGTCGATGAAGTGCTTTTTGCCTTCAACGTCACGGGTGAAGCCGCGCACACGGTAATCCACGGTCACGATGTCCGAATCGAACTGGTGAATCAGGAAGTTGAGCGCTTTAAGCGGTGAAATGACCCCGCAAGTCGACACATCGATGTCCACACGGAAGGTTGCAATACCACTGACCGGATGGATTTCCGGATAGGTGTGCACCGTGATGTGGCTCTTGTCGAGGTGGGCCAGAATGATTTCGGGCAGCGGGCCCGGAGACTCTTCGATCTGACTGTCGGTCGGGGTTACCGGCTCTTCCGAGATCAGGATCGTGACGCTGGCGCCCTGCGGCTCATAGTCCTGACTGGCAATGTTCAGGATGTTGGCACCAATGATATCGACAACTTCCGTGAGGATCTGCGTCAGGCGTTTCGCGTTGTACTCTTTATTGATGTACTCGACGTAAGCCTGCTGGTCTTGCGGGGTTTCCGCGTAGCAGATGTCATAGATGTTGAAGCTCAAGGTCTTTGTCAGGTTATTGAACCCGTGGAGCTTGAGTTTGCTTTTCACCGTTAAAAACTCTCTATGTGTTTGCGGCCCGGCCGCGTGATCAAGCATGCCCGTCAAATGCGAACAACGCACCTGCGTAGGACGGTTAACACCTCTTCGCGATGGCGATTTTGGTTGTCTGTTCGGGAGCGCGGCCTGTCGGCTGACGGGCCACTACCCTGAAAAAAGTGGCGCATTATGCAGACGTCAGCTTGGGATCGCCAGAGTCTGCACAGCTTTTATGATAGTTGAATGTCGATTCAACCGAGCTCGATGATCTCGTAGTCGTGGGTAATTGCCACACCAGCCGCGCCGAGCATGATCGAGGCCGAGCAATACTTCTCGGCAGACAGCTCGATGGCGCGTTTGACCTGGGCCTCTTTCAGCCCGCGGCCCTTGACCACAAAGTGCATGTGGATCTTGGTGAACACCTTTGGATCTTCGGTCGCACGCTCGGCTTCGAGGAAGGCTTCACAGCTTTCGACCGCCTGGCGGGACTTCTTGAGGATGCTGACCACATCGAAATTGCTGCAACCGCCGACACCCAGCAGCAGCATTTCCATCGGCCGGACACCCAGGTTACGTCCGCCGGCATCGGGCGGACCGTCCATGACCACGACATGACCGCTACCGGATTCGCCGAGGAACATGGCTTCGCCAGCCCATTGGATGCGTGCCTTCATCGCCAAGACTCCACTGTATAAAAAAGGGTCGCCAGCTTAGCACAGGCCCCGTGATTGACAGCGCCCGGCGTCCTAGGACATATCCCACTGCCTTGTAGGTAAATGCTCGAATATTGCTGGAAGTGTCTGTTAAGCTGACGCCAATTCTATGGCGCATAGCCAGCTTTACTCCAGCATTCACTTTTTATAAAAACCAAACATACCGTGCAGTTTTTTCGGGATACAACCATGGTTGCTATTGCCCCCAACTCCAAGATCAAGAACCTCGACAAGCTGTTGATGCATTGCCAGCGCCGCCGTTATCAGGCCAAGAGCAACATCATTTGTGCCGGCGACCGCTCGGAAACGCTGTTCTTCATCATCAAAGGCTCAGTCACCATCCTGATCGAAGATGACGACGGCCGGGAAATGATCATTTCCTACCTGAACGCCGGGGACTTTTTCGGCGAGTTGGGCCTGTTTGAGCAAGCCGGCCTGGAGCAGGAGCGCAGCGCTTGGGTGCGGGCCAAGGTTGAATGCGAAGTCGCGGAAATCAGCTACGCGAAATTCCGCGAGTTGTCCCAGCAGGATCCGGACATTCTTTACGTCCTCAGCGGACAAATCGCACAACGCCTGCGCAACACCACGCGCAAGGTCGGTGACCTGGCATTCTTTGATGTAACCGGCCGAGTCGCCCGCTGTCTGCTGGAGCTGTGCAAACAGCCAGACGCCATGACGCACCCCGATGGCATGCAAATCAAGGTGACCCGTCAGGAAATCGGGCGGATTGTCGGTTGTTCGCGGGAGATGGTCGGTCGCGTGCTCAAGGATCTGGAGGAGCGCAACCTGGTGGACGTCAAAGGCAAGACCATGGTGGTCTTCGGTACGCGATAAGCTCGAAAACCTAGCCGCTGAACATCTGCGCCAGCATCAACCGGTAGAGTTCGTCGAGGCGCGCCAGGGCATCGTGCGCCGCGAACTTCTCATGTAACGCGATGTGGCTTTCGGCGCGTACTCGTTGCTCCAGACCGCAGGCCTCGTTGAAACGATTGACTGCGGCGACCATCGACTCTCGGTCATTGTCCATCAGCATCGCACCGTGCACCAACCCCACCGGTCGCTGACCACCTTGGCTCTGGCGCCAGCGTTGCGCGGTGCCGACCATCTTGCGTCCATCAAGGTTGACGTTGAAGCGGCCATCGCAGAACGCGCCGTCGATTTCGCCAAGGGACGACGAACCACCCAATTCATCCAGCAACTGGCAGATGGGATCGCACAGGCGCCGGTAACCGGTTTCGATGCGGTTCAAATCACCTTCGCTGCGTGGTGGTGCGTAAACCAGGGCGATGTTGATCGTTGTGGCCGATTGTGGAACCGGCTCGCCGCCGGTATCGCGCAGCAGCACTGGCCAACCTGCCGCCGCCGACACTTCACATGCAGCCTCGAAACCCGGCAAGCGATTCAAACGGCGCGGCATGACCAGCGCCCGATCGCTCGGCTGCCAGAACAGCAGGCCGAACTCCGCGTCGCCGGCACAGACCGAGGCCAACAGATCCTGCTCGGCTTGCAGGCCGGCTTCGATGGTGAGGGAGGTTGGCAGCGACATGGAAGGCTCCGACAGACCAGAGGTCTTCAGGGGATTTGCGGGCCTCTTCGCGGGCAAGCCCGCTCCCACAGTGGAAGCGGATTGCCTGTGAAGATGTATTCAGTCGAGGGTCGAGCCGCTGACGGGAATACCGCGCTCAGGGAAGAACAGACGCTGCAACTCGGTACCCGGGCTTTCGGCGCGCATGAATGCTTCGCCGACCAGGAACGCGTAGACGTCGCTGATTTCCATCAGTTCGACATCGGCGCGGTTGAGAATGCCGCTCTCGGTGATGACCAGACGATCGCGTGGAATGCGCGGTAACAGGTCGAGGGTGGTTTCCAGGCTGACATCGAAAGTGTGCAGATTGCGGTTGTTCACACCAACCAGCGGAGTATCGAGGGTTTTCAAGGCCCGCTCCAGCTCATCGCCATCATGGACTTCCACCAACACGTCGAGGTTGACGCTTTTGGCCACGGCTGCCAGTTCGGCCATTTTCACGTCATCCAGTGCGGAAACGATCAACAGCACGCAATCGGCGCCCAGGGCCCGGGCTTCGACGATCTGGTACGGATCGATCATGAAGTCCTTGCGGATCACCGGCAACTTGCATGCCGCACGGGCCTGCTCCAGGTAGGCGTCAGCGCCCTGGAAATAATCGATATCGGTGAGTACCGACAGGCAGGTCGCGCCGCCCTTCTCGTAGCTTCTGGCGATATCGGCGGGAACGAAGTTCTCACGGATCACGCCTTTGCTCGGCGAGGCTTTCTTGATTTCAGCAATGACTGCCGGCTGCTTCAACTTGGCCTGAGCCAGCAAGGCCTTGGCAAAACCACGGGGTGCATCGGCCGCCTTGGCCAGGTTTTCCAGCTCGGCGAGGCTGACGCGAGCGCTACGCTCGGCGACTTCCTCGACCTTGCGCGCCAGAATCTTTTCCAGAACCGTCGGTACACTCATCCCTCATTCTCCACTTTGAATACCGCGGTAAATGCACCCAGTTCCTCAAGCTTTTCTCGAGCGAGGCCGGTGTGCAACGCATCGTGCGCCAAGGCAACGCCTTCTTTCAGGCTGCTGGCATGGTCGGCCGCGTACAGTGCGGCACCGGCATTGAGCACGATCATCTCGGCCGCTTTTTGACCGTTTTCGGTCTTGCGCTTGCCCAGGGCATCGCGAATCAGTTCCAGGGAAGCCGCCGGGCTTTCCACGGCCAGGCCATGCAGGCTCTGGCTCTTCATGCCCAGGTCTTCCGGCTCGACCCAATACTCGGTGATCTGGTCGTTTTTCAGCTCTGCCACGAAGGTCGGTGCTGCCAGGCTGAACTCATCCAGGCCATCCTTCGAATGCACCACCAGCACATGCTTGCTGCCCAGACGCTGCAACACTTCCGCCAGCGGCCGGCACAAGGCCTGGGTAAATACGCCTACCACCTGATGTTTCACACCGGCCGGATTCGTAAGCGGGCCGAGCATGTTGAACAAGGTACGCAAGCCCAGATCCCGGCGCGGGCCGGCGGCGTATTTCATCGCAGAGTGATGGGTCTGGGCAAACATGAAACCGATACCAACGTTGTCGATGCAGCGTGCCACCTGAACCGGCGTCAGGTTCAGGTAGATACCGGCCGCCTCCAGCAGATCGGCACTGCCGCTCTTGCCCGAGACTGCACGGTTGCCGTGCTTGGCCACGGTGCAGCCAGCAGCGGCAACCACGAACGCAGAAGCGGTCGACACGTTGAAGATATTGGCGCCGTCGCCGCCGGTGCCCACCACATCGACCACACCGTCGAGGGTCTTGAGCTCGACCTTGTCCGCCAGTTCGCGCATCACCGACACCGCACCGACGATTTCGTCGATGCTTTCGCTCTTCATGCGCATGGCCATCATGAACGCGCCAATCTGCGCGTCCGAGCATTGCCCGGTCATGATCTCGCGCATGACATCGCGCATTTCATCGGTGCTGAGGTCGAGGTGATCGACGATACGGCTCAGGGCTGTCTTGATATTCATGAAAAGTCCTTAGCGCGTGCCGCCGGTTTGTTTGAGGAAGTTGGCGAACAGTTCGTGGCCCTGTTCGGTGAGGATCGACTCAGGGTGGAACTGCACGCCTTCGATGTTCAGAGTCTTGTGGCGCAGGCCCATGATCTCGTCGACCGAGCCGTCTTCGAGTTGGGTCCAGGCGGTCAGCTCCAGGCAATCTGGCAGGGTTTCGCGCTTGACGATCAATGAATGATAGCGCGTGACCGTCAGCGGACGATTCAGGCCTTCGAAGACACCCTTGTCCTCGTGAAATACCGGGCTAGTCTTACCGTGCATCACTTGGCGGGCGCGCACAACATCACCGCCAAAGGCTTGGCCGATGGACTGGTGGCCGAGGCAGACACCTAGAATCGGCAGTTTGCCAGCGAAATGCTTGATCGCTTCAATCGAGATGCCGGCCTCGGTCGGGGTGCAAGGACCGGGGGATACAACAATGCGCTCAGGGTTGAGGGCTTCGATTTCAGCGATGGTCAGTTCATCGTTGCGCACGACCTTGACTTGGGAGCCGAGCTCGCCCAGGTATTGCACAACGTTGTAGGTAAAGGAGTCGTAGTTATCGATCATCAGCAACATGGCGTATAGAACCTCTTGAATTCACTGACTTTGAAGATGGCCTTCGAATGATTTACCCGCAGAGTGCTGCGCTTTGTCAGGTGCCGGAGTAGCGCCAGCAAAGCGGCATTTCAAACAGGTAAATAAGGCAAAGCGGTACAGGTCCGGCGAAGCCGGCAAAAGAATTCAGGCGCGCCAACGCCAGCGGGCGTGTGCCTTGATGACTTGATCCAGGAGTTTACTGATGATCAACACGGGGAAGGTCTCGTTCGTACGTCCCGGCACAGTAACTTAGCTGGGCAGAGCGCGCAATATCGCCGGGGGCACTGCCCGCGAAACTATCAAAGGCTTCGCGACAGATGGCAAAAGGCCGGAAGTTTTTGGTACTGTCGTTTCGTTCACTAAAACAATAAATAAACGGACTTGCTCATGATCAAACAGTCGTTGTTTGTACCGCTCGCAGGATGCTTGCTCGCGATGGCATGCGCCCAGGCGAACGCCGCACCTAATCCTTATACAAGTTTCATTGTCTTCGGGGACAGCCTTAACGACGCTGGGACCTTTGCCGACACGGGCGGGCCTGCCGGGGCGACACAGCGCTTCACCAACCGGACGGGGCCGGTGTACCTGGATGGCAGCGGCGAAGTCCGCTCTCTCAACTCCACACAGATCCTGGGTGGGAAACTGGGGTTTTCACCGGACCAAACGGCATCCTCTGCTTCAGCCGTTCGCGCCAACGAAGGCCTGCCTGATGGTAACAACTGGGCTGTAGGCGGCTACCGTACCGACCAGATTCTTGATTCGATTACCAGCACCTCCGCCACTGGCGAGCGCACCCGGGCCGGCTATCTTCCATCCAATAACTTCCGTGCCGACCCGAATGCACTGTATTACCTGTCGGGTGGCGGTAATGACTTCCTGCAAGGTCGCGTGACCAGCCTGCCCCAGGCCAGTGCCGCCGCCGACCGCCTGGCCGACAGCGTGCAGACGCTGCAAACCGCCGGCGCCAAATACGTCATGGTCTGGTTGCTGCCCGATATCGGCTTTACCCCGGCGTTCAACGGCACCCCGCTGCAAGCGTTCACGTCCCAACTCAGCGCCCAGTTCAACACTGAACTGGTAAGCCGACTGCAAAACATCAATGCCGAAGTCATCCCGCTCAACATTCCGGTACTGCTCAAAGAGACGTTCGCCAACCCGGCACAGTTTGGCCTGGCCACCGACCAGAACCTCATCACCACCTGCTTCAGCGGCAACGGTTGCACCGAGAACGCCCGCTACGGCATCAACAGCGCGACGCCGGACCCGACCAAGCTGATCTACAACGACTCGGTGCACCCCACCGAAGCCGGGCAGCGCCTGATTGCCGATTACGCCTACTCCCTGCTGGCGGCGCCATGGGAGCTGACCTTGCTGCCGGAAATGGCCCAGGGCACCGTGCGCGCGCATCAGGATGAATTGCGCAACCAGTGGCTGGCCGATTGGGAAAACTGGCAAGGCGTCGGCCAATGGCGAGCCATTGTTTCCGGCGGCGGACAGCATCAGGACTTTGACGGTCAGGACAGCGTGGCAAGCGCCGACGGCAACGGCGCCAACCTGAACATCGGTGGCAGCTATCGTCTCGATGACGCCTGGCGTGTTGGTCTGGTGGCCGGTTTCTACAACCAGAAACTCGAGGCCGGCAACAACGACTCCGACTACAAGCTCAACACTTACCTGGGCACGGCTTTCGCCCAGTACCAGCAAAATCGTGTGTGGGCTGATGCGGCGTTGACGGCCGGGCATCTGGATTACGACAGCCTCAAGCGTAAATTCCAGCTGGGCGCCAACGAACGCGGCGAAAAAGGTGATACAAGCGGCTACGTCGAAGCCTTCAGCGCACGCGTGGGTTACGACATTGCGCAACAAGCCAGCAGCCCCTGGCACCTGTCGCCGTTTGTCAGCGCCGACTTCTCCAAGGTGCAAGTCGATGGTTACTCGGAGGACGGCAACAACTCCACGGCGCTGACCTTCGCCGATCAGGAGCGTATTTCCCGGCGCCTGGGCGCTGGCCTGCAGGGCAAATACCAGATCACCCCACAAACCCAGGTTTTCGGCGAAGCGGCAATCGAGCGCGAGTACAACGACGATACCCAGGACGTGGACATCAACCTCAATACCCTGCCAAACAACCAGTTCACGCTGGAAGGCTACACCCCGCAAAGTCACTTGCAACGAGTGAACCTGGGTGTGAGCCACAACCTCACCAAGGACCTGGCACTGCGCGCCAGCTACAACATCCGCAAGGACGATGACTTCACCCAACAGGGCATCAACGTAGGTGTTGCGCTGGACTTCTGATGTGCAGCCAATAAAAAACGCGGCGCCCTCACAGGCGCCGCGTTTTTTTATGGTGGTGAGGTCTTTGTGGTGAACTCAGTTTTCCGTGGTCTGTTCAGCCAGGGCAACGGCGCGGAACATCGCGCGGCGCTTGTTCAGGGTTTCTTCCCATTCCAGCGCCGGCACCGAGTCGGCAACGATGCCACCACCGGCCTGCACATGCAGCTCGCCGTTCTTGATCACCGCCGTGCGGATCGCAATGGCGGTGTCCATGTTGCCGTTCCAGGCGAAGTAACCGACTGCACCGCCGTAGACGCCACGCTTGACCGGCTCCAGTTCGTCGATGATTTCCATCGCGCGGATCTTCGGCGCGCCGGACAAGGTGCCCGCCGGCAGAATCGCCCGCAGTGCATCCATCGCCGTCAGCCCTGCTTTCAGTTGCCCGGTGACGTTGGACACAATGTGCATCACGTTGGAGTAACGCTCGATCACCATCTTCTCGGTGAGCTTCACCGAGCCGATTTCCGAAACGCGACCGGTGTCGTTGCGGCCGAGGTCGATCAGCATCAAGTGTTCGGCGATTTCCTTGTCGTCCGACAGCAGGTCTTTTTCCAGCGCCAGGTCAGCCTCTTCGTTGGCGCCCCGCGGACGGGTACCGGCAATCGGGCGCACGGTGATCAGGTTGTCCTCCACCCGCACCAGTACTTCCGGCGAACTGCCGACGACGTGGAAGTCGCCGAAGTTGAAGAAGTACATGTAAGGCGTCGGGTTGAAGCAGCGCAGCGCGCGATACAGATCGATGGGGGCTGCCTTGAAGTCGATCGACATGCGCTGGGACGGCACGACCTGCATGCAGTCACCGGCCAGGATGTATTCCTTGATGGTGTCGACGGCTTTTTCGTAATCGTCCTGGGTGAAGCTGGAGCGGAATACCGGGTCAGCCGATTGCTGCTTGCTGAAGTCCAGGCCACGGCGTGGAGTGATCGGCTGACGGAGTTTTTCCAGCAGCTCTTCCAGGCGCGCGCGACCTTGCTCAAAGGCGTCTTCCTGCGCTGGGTCGGCCAGTACGATGGCGTGCATCTTGCCGGCCAGGTTATCGAACACCACCACGGCGTCCGACACCATCAGCAGAATGTCCGGTACGCCCAGCGGGTCCGGGTTCGGGCATTTGCCCAAGCGCTTCTCGACATAACGCACGCAGTCATAGCCGAAGTAACCCACCAGGCCGCCGTTGAAACGCGGCAGGCCGGCAATGGTCGGCACGTTGTAGCGCGCCTTGAAGGCCTCGACGAAGGCCAGCGGGTCTTCCACGTCGTGGCTTTCGGTTTCGACGCCATCGACGGTCACGCTGACGTGATGATCGTGAACCCGCATCACGGTGCGGCACGGCAGGCCGATGATCGAGTAACGGCCCCACTTCTCGCCCCCCTGTACGGACTCCAGCAAGTAGGAATTGGGCTCGTCGGCCAGCTTCAGGTAGATCGACAACGGCGTGTCGAAATCGGCCAGGGTTTCGCAGGCAAGCGGGATGCGGTTGTAGCCGGCAGCGGCCAAACGCAGGAATTCTTCGCGGATCATGAGGTGCCTCGTGGCTTGAGGGTCGAACAGTCAGGTATGCAAACGCGCCGGAAACCGGCCAGGATCAAGTCAGGCGCGCCAACGCCAGCGGGCCAGGGCCTTGATGACTTTCATCCAGAGTTTGCGAGTGACCACCACAATGGCGTTTCCAGAAGGGGGTTTGACAGCGTCGGCCAACGTTATCTCAGCGGCCGGATCCAGGCAACCGGGAATTAGTTTGCGCAGATCGTCGATCACCAGTGCCGGAGATTCTTCCGCGATCGGCCGACCGTGGTTATAGCCGTAGCTCAGGGCCACGCACTTGACCCCCGCCGCTTTCGCCGCCAGCACATCGCTGCGCGAATCGCCGACAAACAACGACTGCGAAGCCGGAATGTTGGCCATTTTCATCACGAAAAACAGCGCGGCCGGATCGGGCTTTTTCTGTGGCAGGGTGTCGCCGCCGATGATCCAGCGGAAATAACGGCCGATTTTCATCTGATCCAGCAGCGGCGCGACGAAACGCTCCGGCTTGTTGGTGATCAGCGCCATCTCGACGCCCTGCTTTTGCAGCCATTTGAGGGTGTCGCGTACGCCGGGGTAAACCACGGTCAACTCATGGCTCTCGCCATAAGCCTGCATGAAATGCTCCAGCGCCCGTTCGGCCTCGTGGTCATCGACCGCCGAATGATCGATAGCGCCAGCCAGCGCACGGCGCACCAGCACCGGCGCGCCGTTGCCGACCCATTCGCGTACCGCGTCCAGGCCCGCGGGCTTACGACCGAGTTTGAGCAGCATCTTGTCCACAGCCACTGCCAGGTCCGGGACCGAGTCGATCAAGGTACCGTCCAGATCGAACATCACCAGCCGCGGCAGTTGCCCCGGGAACAACTGCTCAAATCCACTCATGGGCGAGCCAGCGCCAGTTCGGAACGCATCTTGTCGATGACTTCCTGATAGTTCGGCGCATTGAAGATGGCCGAGCCGGCGACGAAGGTGTCAGCGCCAGCCGCAGCGATTTCGCGAATGTTGTTCACGTTCACGCCACCGTCGATTTCCAGGCGAATGTCACGGCCCGACGCATCGATCAGCGCCCGCACTTCACGCAGCTTGTCGAGGGTGCCGGGGATGAACTTCTGCCCGCCGAAGCCCGGGTTGACGCTCATCAACAGGATCATGTCGACCTTGTCCATGACGTGCTTGAGCACATCCAGCGGGGTCGCCGGATTGAACACCAGGCCCGACTTGCAGCCGCCGTCGCGGATCAGTTGCAGGGAGCGGTCGACGTGTTGGGAGGCTTCCGGGTGGAAGGTGATGTAGGTCGCGCCGGCTTCGATGAAGTCGCCGACGATACGGTCCACCGGGCTGACCATCAGGTGCGCGTCGATCGGCGCGGTCACGCCGTACTTGCGCAGCGCCGAGCAGACCATCGGGCCGATGGTCAGGTTGGGCACGTAGTGATTGTCCATGACATCGAAGTGCACGAAGTCGGCGCCGGCGGCCAGGACGTTGTCCACTTCTTCACCCAGGCGGGCGAAGTCGGCGGAGAGAATCGACGGAGCAATTACGAAGGGCTGCATGACGCACCTTTTCTGAGCAGAATCACGATGGCGCGCATTGTATACCTCATGCTTTGACGCGCGCACCGTGAGCGCGATGATTGGACCTTGCCATCATCCATCGACGGCAAGGCCCCTAGTACGCCGCGCGATAGATCTTTTCGATATCGACGGCACTCAACTTACGAGGATTGTTGCGCATCAAGCGCTCGATCCCCGCCGCTTCCACGGCCATGGACGGGATGGCGTCCTCGGGTACACCGAAACTGCGCAGCCCCTGGGGAATTTCCACCGCGGCACACAGTTCGGTCATGGTTTGCACGGCTTTGTCGGCCGCTTCGTTGATGCTCAAGTGAGCGGTCTTCACGCCCATGGCCTCGGCGATATCCTGCATGCGTTCGATGCAGGCCATCTTGTTCCAGGTCATGACATGGGGCAGTAGCAAGGCATTGCTGACGCCATGGGCAATGTTGAAACGCCCGCCCAGCGGATACGCCAGCGCATGCACCGCGCCAACCCCGGCATTGCCGAACGCCATGCCGGCCATCAGGCTGGCAGTGGCCATATCCTCCCGGGCTTGCAGGTTCGACGGATTGGCGTAGGCCTTGGGCAACGCCTTGGCGATCAACTTGATGGCGCCGATGGCCAGGGCATCGGTAATCGGCGAGGCGTTGACCGACAGATAGGATTCGATGGCATGCACCAGCGCATCGACGCCGCTGGCCGCCGTGACGCTGCGCGGACAGGTCAGGGTCATTTGCGGACTGACCAGCGCCACATCCGGCAACAGGTAGTCGCTGACAATGCCCTTCTTCAGTTGCGCGACCTTGTCGGAAAGGATGGCGACGTTGGTCACTTCCGAGCCGGTGCCGGCGGTAGTCGGGATGGCGATCAACGGCGGGCCTTTGCGCGGGACCTGATCGATACCGAACAGATCCTCCAGCGCACCGTGGTACCCGGCGTAGGCCGCCACGCTCTTGGCAATGTCGATGGCACTGCCGCCGCCGAGGCCGATCAAGCCGTCATGCCCACCGTCACGATAGGCCTGCATGCAATCTTCAACGATGGCGATTTCCGGATCCGGCAACACCCGGTCGAAAATCTCGTAACTGCGTTCGCCCAGCTGCGCCAGTGCCAGTTCAACCGTGCCGGACTTGACCAGGGCGGCATCAGTGACGATCAGCGGGTTGTCGATATCCAGGCGTGTCAGCTCGGCGGCCAACTGCTCGATGGCACCTGCGCCGGTGATCAGTTTGTGAGCGATTTTGAAAGAGGAAAGACTCATGTGCGCAGCCTCTTATAGGTAGGGGAGCTGGGCACAATAGTAGCTGGGGATTGGGCTTTGTCTGCCATTCAGGTCGTGAATGACCAAACAGACACTGGAGATCCAATGTAGGAGCGAGCCTGCTCGCGAAGACGGACTGACAGTCACTATGGATGTCGACTGATCGTCCGCTATCGCGAGCAGGCTCGCTCCTACAGTTGATTGGTGTGGAGGCTTAAACCTGCGCAGTACGCAGTTTCTCGCTACGCCCACGCAGCCATTCCAGGGTCAGCAGCAGGATCACCGAGAAGGCAATCAGCAGCGTCGCGGCGGCGGCGATGGTCGGGCTGAGGTTTTCGCGGATACCGCTGAACATCTGCCGTGGCAGGGTCGCTTGTTCGGGGCCGGCAAGGAACAGCGTCACCACCACTTCATCGAACGAAGTCGCAAAGGCAAACAGCGCCCCGGAGATCACGCCCGGCGCAATCAGTGGCAAGGTCACCCGGCGGAACGTGGTCAGCGGCGAAGCGCCCAGGCTTGCCGCAGCCCGTACCAGGTTCTGGTTGAACCCCTGCAAGGTCGCCGACACTGTGATGATCACAAACGGGACACCGAGCACGGCATGCACGACGATCAGCGAGGTATAGCTGTTGCCAAATCCCAGTGGAGCGAAGGTCAGGTAACTGGCCACACCAATGATCACCACCGGCACCACCATCGGCGAAATCACTAGCGCCATCACCAGCGGCTTGCCCGGGAAATCGCCTCGGGTCAGGCCGATCGCCGCCAGCGTGCCGAAGATCATCGCCAGTACCGTCGCTGCCGGGGCCACGATGATGCTGTTCTTCAACGAACGCATCCATTCCGCCGAGGCAAAGAAATCCTGGTACCAGTGCAGCGAAAAGCCTTGCAGCGGATAGACCAGAAAACTCCCCGAGTTGAACGACAGCGGAATGATCACCAGCACCGGCAGGATCAGGAACAACAGAATCAAGCCGCAGAGAATCCGCAAGCTGTAGAACCACACCCGTTCGATGGGCGACATATAAGGACTCAGCATTTCGTTCTCCCCTTAGCTCAGGCGCAGGCGGCTTGCGCCCACCAGCCAGCTGTAAATCAGATAAAGCACGACCGTCGCGAGCAACAGCAGCCCACCGAGTGCGGTCGCCATGCCCCAGTTGATGCTGGTGTTGGTGTAGAAGGCGACGAAGTAGCTGACCATCTGGTCGTTCGGGCTGCCCAGCAATGCCGGGGTGATGTAGTAGCCGATGGCGAGGATGAACACCAACAGGCAACCGGCGCCTACACCGGCATAGGTCTGCGGGAAGTACACCCGCCAGAAACTGGCGAACGGATGGCAGCCGAGGGAAATCGCAGCGCGCATATAGGTCGGCGAGATGCCTTTCATCACGCTGTAGATCGGCAGGATCATGAACGGCAGCAGGATATGCACCATCGAGATATAGACACCGACGCGGTTGAACACCAACTCGATCGGCTTATCGATGATGCCCATGGCCATCAGGCCGCTGTTGATCAGGCCACCCGATTGCAGCAAAACGATCCACGCCGCGACTCGAACCAGAATCGACGTCCAGAACGGCAACAGCACCAGAATCATCAGCAAGTTGCTCTGGCGCGACGGCAGGTTGGCCAGCAGGTAAGCCAGTGGATACGCCAGCACCAGGCAGATCACGGTGATGACCAGACCCATCCAGAAGGTGCGGGCGAAGATGTCGAGGTAGATCGCCTGATCCGGGGTGGCCGGGGCGACTTCGCCGAGGTCGTCGATGCGATGATCGACAGCCGCCAGCAGGTAATACGGGGTAATGCTGCTGGTGTTGCGGCGTACCGCTTGCCAGTAGGCCGGGTCACCCCAACGCTCATCGAGGCCTTCCAGTGCTTCTTTATAAGAAGCCGGCTCAGTGGCGAGCGGCAAGGCGCGGGCGGTTTTGGTCAGCAGGCTGCGGTAGCCGGCCAGTTCCATGTTCAGGCGCTTGGACAGATCACCCAGGGTCTGATTCTTGCGAGCCTCGGCGAGGTCTTCGGCCGCTGCTTTATAAACCGGTTCAGCGGGCAGGCCGCGGCCGTCCCAACTGGCGATGGCGGTCACGGTGCGCGACATGCCGCCGACCACTTCCGGGTTGCCAACGCTTTTGTAGAGCAGCGCCACGATCGGCACCAGGAACACCAGCAACAGAAACAGCACCAGCGGCGCGATCAACGCCTGGGCCTTCCAGCGGTTGACCCGCTCGGCGTGCTTGAGCCGCTGCTTCAAGGTGGGGCTGGTGCCCTCGTTCAGGGGAACGGCGATAGCCATGACGTACTCCGGGAATCTTTGATCGTTACAGAGGCGGCGAACCGCCCCTGTTGTGTTGAAACACCGCAACCAGTGGGAGCGATTTATGTGGCGAGCGAGCTTGCTCGCGCTGGGCTGCGAAGCGGCCCCAAAATTCTGTTGGCAATTGCCAATTTTGTGAGTGCTGCGCACTCAAGCGGGAGCAAGCTCCCTCGCCACAAAAAACCGCGCCCACATTGGCTTGTGCTTACTTCGCAGCCCAGGCGTTGAAGCGCTGTTCCAGTTGCTCGCCGTTGTCAGCCCAGAAGCTGACATCGATCTGCACCTGGTTGGCGATGTTTTCCGGGGTGGTCGGCATGTCTTTCAGGACATCCTTGCCCAGCAGCGGTACGGCCTGGGTGTTGGCCGGGCCGTAGGCGATGTTTTCCGAATAGGTCTTCTGCTGCTGTGGCATCACCGAGTAGGCGATGAACTTCTTCGCCGCTTCAGCGCGCTTGGCATCCAGACCTTTTGGAATGGCCCATGCGTCGAAGTCGTAGATGCCGCCGTTCCACACGACTTTCAGGTTGCTTTCTTTCTGCACGGCAGCGATACGACCGTTGTAGGCCGAGCTCATGACCACGTCACCGGAAGCGAGGTATTGCGGCGGTTGTGCGCCAGCTTCCCACCACTGGATGTTTGGCTTGAGCTCATCGAGCTTCTTGAACGCGCGGTCCTGACCGTCCTTGCCGGCCAGCACTTTGTAGACGTCCTTCGGCGCAACGCCGTCGGCCATCAGTGCGAATTCCAGGGTGTACTTGGCGCCTTTACGCAGGCCACGCTTGCCCGGGAACTGCTTGGTGTCCCAGAAATCCACCCAGCTGGTCGGTGCGCTTTTCAGTTTGTCGGCGTTGTAGGCCAGCACGGTCGACCATACGAAGAAACCCACGCCGCAAGGCTGGATCGCGCCCTTGACGTAGTCTTCGGTCTTGCCGAACAACTTAGGATCAAGCTGCTCGAACATGTCTTCGTCGCAACCACGGGACAGCTCCGGCGATTCAACCTCTACCAGATCCCAGGACACGCTCTTGGTGTCGACCATGGCCTTGACCTTGGCCATTTCGCCGTTGTACTCGCCGGCCACGATCTTGCCGTTGCCTGCCGCTTCCCACGGTGCGTAGAAGGCTTTGACCTGAGCTGCCTTGTTCGCGCCGCCAAAGGACACCACGGTCAGGTCCGGGCCGGCCGCCATTGCGTGTGCCGCGCCCATCATGCCCAGTGCCAAAGCGGTGAATTTCAGGGATCTCAACATTTATTGTTCTCTCCACGTGCAGGGTTGGTGTTGGTGTTGCCGGGGCGATCAATGCGCCTCTAAAAGAGGATCGAGTGCGCGAACGTGCTCGACCTGCCAGCCAAGCGGTACCACGTCGCCGACGGCGAGCGAGGGATCAAGCTCGGCAATCGGCTGTTTCACGAAGAAGTCGGTCTTGCCGCAGACTTCCATGCGAACCCGGACGTGGTCGCCCAGATAGATGAATTCCTCGACTCGCCCGGAGAAGCGGTTGACGCATTGGTCGCTGGAGCCATTGAGGCTCACTCGCTCCGGACGAATGGACAGGGTCACCGGCTCGCCGGTCTGGCCGACGTTGACCGCCAAGGCTTCAACCTTCTCACCGCGCCCGAGCTCCACAATGCAACGGTCGCCGGTTTGGCTGTGCAGTCGGCCATTGAGGCGGTTGTTCTCACCGATGAAGTTGGCGACGAAGGTGTTTTTCGGCTCTTCGTAGAGGGTGCGCGGTGGCGCGATCTGCTGGATTTCGCCCTGATGGAACACCGCCACACGGTCGGACATGGTCAAGGCTTCGCCCTGATCGTGGGTCACGTAGACCACGGTGACGCCCAGACGCTGGTGCAGGTGCTTGATTTCCATCTGCATGTGTTCACGCAGTTGTTTGTCGAGTGCGCCGAGGGGTTCGTCCATCAGCACCAGTTGCGGCTCGAACACCAGCGCGCGGGCCAATGCCACACGCTGTTGCTGACCGCCGGAAAGCTGCGCCGGGTAGCGCTGGGCGAAGGCATCGAGCTGGACCATGCTCAACACGCGCTTGACCCGGGCACTGACGTCGCTCTTGTTCATGCCGCGTACGGTCAGCGGGAACGCCAGGTTCTCGGCCACCGTCATGTGCGGGAACAATGCGTAGTTCTGGAACACCATGCCGATGTCGCGCTTGTGCGGCGGCACGTTGTTGATGGCGCGCCCGGCCAACAGGATTTCGCCCGCGGTCGGCGTTTCGAAGCCGGCGAGCATCATAAGGCTGGTGGTCTTGCCGGAGCCGGACGGCCCGAGCAACGTGAGGAATTCGCCTTTGCGAATGTCCAGGTTGAGGTCCTTGACGATCAGGTTCTCGCCGTCGTAGCTCTTCTGCACTCCACGAAAGCTGACCAGAACATCATTGGCCCCTGCGCTTGAATCGACCTGGCTCATACCCACACCTTTGTTATTGATGACTGCTGTGGGACTAAGCCTAGTGGACGCTGGGGACCGCGCAAATCGGGGCGCAAGAGAGATTGGCCTCAGCCGGATGGAAGGTTGGGGGTAGGGATTGCCCTACAAGGATGGCGCAAATGGATAAGGCTGCTACAAGTGTCGAGCTGCAAGCCACAAAAGCGAGCAAAACGGCTGTCGCTATTGGATATGCCTGCCATCCCAAACCAGACGGAGATCCCTTGTAGGAGTGAGCCTGCTCGCGATGGCGTCTTGTCAGTCAACATTGCATTGACTGATCCACCGCGATCGCGAGCAGGCTCACTCCTACAGTTTTGATTGCGGTGTTGTTAGAGGAGCTTGTGTTCCATCGCATACTTCACCAGCTCCGCCAGCGAGGTGATGTTGAGCTTCTGCATCAGCCGCGCCTTGTGGGTACTGATGGTTTTGCTGCTCAGCGCCAGTTGCTGGGCGATGTCGTTGACGTTGGCGCCCTGGGCCAGGCGTTCGAACACGGAGAATTCGCGCTCGGAGAGTAACGAATGCAATGGACGCGAGTCGGTAAGACCGACCTCGAAAACCATGCGGTCGGCCAGTTCAGGATCGATATAACGCCCACCTGACGCCACTTTGCGAATGGCCGTCAGCAACAGCGCCGGGTCGCTGTCCTTGGTCGCATAACCGGCAGCGCCCACCTTCAACGCCCGGGCGGCCATCTGCGCTTCGTCATGCATCGACAACACCAGGATCGCCGGTGGATTGTTCAGGGCGCGAATCCGCGGAATCGCTTCCAGGCCGTTGACGCCCGGCATGGAGATATCCAGCAACACCACTTCGCAGGGCACATGACGCAACGTATCGAGCAACTGCTCGCCATTGCTCGCCTCCCCCACTACCAGCAAGTCCTTGGCCAGGCCGATCAACTGCTTGATGCCTTCGCGGACAATGGTGTGGTCTTCGGCTACCAGTACACGGATCACGTTCTTCTCCAGGTTCAAGATCTATCGCGAGCAGGCTCGCTCCCACATTTGGAATGCGTTTCCCCTGCTCGCGAAAGCGTCAGCACAGATACCAAAAATTCTTCAGGCTTCGTCCAGAGGCACGCGCACTTCTAACGTCGTGCCCTCACCCGGCTCACTCTCCAGCGACAACTCGCCGCCCAGGATCAACACCCGCTCACGCATGCCGACGATCCCAAAGGACGTTGGCCTGCCAGGCGCGGCGACAAATCCTACGCCATCATCGCTGACCGTCAGACACAACTCGCCGCCTTCAAGGGTCAGTGTCAGTTCAACAGTATGCGCCTGGGCGTGCCGCATGACATTGGTCAGCGCCTCCTGAAGGATTCGAAACAGGCCGATTGCCTTTGCATCGCTGAGCATTGGCAAATTGTCCGGCACCTGCACCAGACACGGGATCTGCGTACGCGCCTCAAATCGTCGGGCCTGCCACTCAATGGCCGAGGCGATGCCAGCGTCGAGAATCGGCGGTCGCAATGCTGTGGCCACATCGCGGACCAACTGAAACAACTGAGCGATCAAGCGCTTCATGCTGTTCAAGCGCTCGTTCAGACCCGGATCAAGCTGGGCGTAGGCCAGTTCACACATGGAGGTTTCCAGCTTCAACACGGTGAGCATCTGACCCAACTCGTCGTGAACTTCCCGGGCAATGCGCGCCTTTTCTTCTTCGCGCACGCTTTCCAGGTGCGCGGACAACTCACGCAGTTGCTCCCGGGAACTGGCCAGTTCAAGTTCGATGCGCTTGCTCTCGCTGATGTCCCAGACGATCCCGTCCCACACATAGGCGCCGTCCTCCAGCCGACGGGTGATGGCCTTGATTTCCGCCCAGCGCTGTTCGCCCTGACGCGTGAGGATTCGCCCCTGCCACGACCAGTCGCTGTCGGTATCCAGCGCATGATCCTGGGTCTGGTGATAGCTGGCCTTGTCATCCGGATGCACGAGACTGCGCAGGCCTTTATCGCGATGGGCCAGCGTGGCCGGCGAGTAACCCACCAGGCTTTCGCTGCCTTCGCTGATGTAGGCAAAGTCGATCTGATCGGTCACCGGCGCCCGCTCCAGCCGGAAGACCAGTCCCGGAACGTTGGCGGCGATGCCCTGCAGCCGCGCCTCGCTTTCCTGCAAGGCCGCCAGGGCACGACGCCGCTCGGTGACATCGTTGAGGTAAACCACCAGGTATTCGCCATCGCGAAAGCGCAGAAAACTCAACGAGACATCGGCCGGCAGGATGCTGCCATCGGCCCGCACGCAATTGGATTCGAAGCTTTGCGGGCCGTCTTCACTGGCCCGGGCGCGCTTCCACAGGTTCAGCCAACGGTCCATGTGCAGGCCAGGCTCGAAATCGATCAGGGGCCGATCGATGATCCCGCCGGCCGGATAGCCCAGCATGTTTTCCGCCGCGCGGTTGGCGTAGCGCACATGGCTGTCCCAGTTGACCCAGAGGATGCCGACGGTGCTCTGGTCGATGGAAAACTGCGTAAGTCGCAAGGCCTCTTCGCTGGCGGCGCGCAAGGCGATGTCTTCTTGCGCGGCCAGCAGGCGCAATTCCAGGCTGTGCTGCTGGCGACGCTGCCAGAACACAATGGCCATGCAACTCAACGCCAGCACGGCCAGCAACAGACAGAGGTTTTGCCAAAACCCCGGCGACTCGGTGAGCCGCGGATACTTGGGTTGCAGCCATTGATTGTGCAGTTGCTCCAGATCCTTGGCCGGGATCGCCCGCAATGCACTTTCGACGATGTCCGCCAGTTCCGGCTTGTCGCGGAGCGTGGCCACCCGCAGCAACTGCGGCAGGCCGACATCCCCCACTACCACTAATCCGGAGAACTCCGTCTCGACCGACAAGCGTCCCAGCTGCGCCTCATCGATCACCGCATAAGTTGCCTGCTGGCCGACCAATAATTGCAATGCCTGGCGCTCCATCGGTACGCCTTGCAGATTCAGGTGCGGGTAGTTGCCGCGCAGGTAATCGGCGATGGCACTGGGCATGCGCACGGCGACGCGGGTCTGGCTGTCGAGCTTTTCCAGCTCGACAGCGCCAGCGCTTTTCTGGTCGCTGACCACCAGCTGCGGCACCCGCATGTAGGGGTCGGAAAACTGCCAGAGGCGCAGCCCGCCAGGGGTCTGGGTCAGCCCCGGGGCGATGTCGATTTCGCCCTCGCGGGCCGCGGCTTCCAATTGCTCAAGGTCGGGAAAATTGCGCCAGCTCAGTTCGACATTGAGGTTTTTTGCGAGCCACTTCATCAACTCGACGTTCACCCCGGACAGGCGCTGCAAGCGGCGATCGTATTGCGCATAGGGCGCCTGCAACACCACGCCGACCCGCAACTCGCTCTGCTGCGCCAGCCAGTGCTGTTGTTTCGGGGACAGTTGGGCAATGGGCGCCGGAGGCGCGGCGGCCGCCCAGCCCATCAAGGGAAACCACAAACAGCCGATAACCCACAGGCAGCGAAAACGCATCATTGAACTCTCACACACTGACAAATACTGACCAACCCATTAGGCTGCCGGAACATCTTCTGGCCTGGAATATCCGATGCCCCCTGTCTACCGCCTGGCACTGCCAGCATTGTGCCTGTCGCTGATCCTGCCTTGCGCTTTTTCCGTCAAGGCGGCCGACCCGGCGCCCGCCGCGGAGGAAAAAACCGCCGAAGAAAAACCACTCGAACGTCAGCCGCTGCCTGAGCGCAGTCAGGAGGAAGCGGCTGCACTTGAGCGAAAAATCCCGCCTCAGGAACAGCAACAACTGCAAGCGGGCACCGACACATTCCTGGCCTTGTGGAAGCCGGCCAATACCGCCGAACCCAAAGGCGCGGTGATTATCATCCCGGGCGCCGGCGAAACCGTTGACTGGCCGCAAGCGATCGGCCCTTTGCGGCGCAAATTGCCGGATGCCGAATGGAGCAGCCTGAGTATCACCTTGCCGGACCTGCAAAGCGATGCCATTGCGCCACGAATCGTCGAAGCCGCGCCGGCACCCAAGCCCTCCGAAACCGGCAGTAAAGACTCGACCACAGCAGCCCCTATCGAACAAGTGGCCGGTGGCGAGGCCGATATGGCCGACAAGGCCATCGCCGAAACCACCGAGGAACAGTCCAAGGCAGATGCCGAGCGCATCTTTGCCCGGATCGACGCCGCGATCGCCTTCGCCGAACAGCAAAGCGCCCGCAGTATTGTGGTGTTGGGGCATGGTTCGGGCGCCTATTGGGCCGCGCGCTACCTGAGCGATAAGCAGCCATCGCAGGTCGAAAAACTGGTGATGGTTGCCGCCCGGACACCTGTGGCGGCCACGCCCGGGCTGGCAGAGCTGACCCCGACCCTGAAACTGCCGACCGCGGATATTTTCTACAAGGACAACGCGCAGGATCGCAACGCAGCACTGGAACGCCTGCAGGCCAGCAAACGCCAGAAATCATCGGCATTCAGCCAGGTCGCGCTCAAGGCGTTGCCGGATACCAAGGCCGAACAGGAGCAACTGTTCCGTCGGGTGCGGGGTTGGTTGAATCCGCAGAACCCGGCGGACTGACAGACCGAAGAGCCTTCATCGCGGGCAAGCCACGCTCCCACAGGTTTTATGCCGATCACAAAATTGCGATCGACACAAAACCTGTGGGAGCGAGCTCGCTCGCGATAGCGGCATCACTGGCGACGCAAATTTTCCGGGCTAGCGAAAATCCCGCCGCTCCCGAATCAGCGTGTAGGCGTTATGCAGTTCACGCGTTCGCTCGGTGGCTTCACGAACCTGCGTCGCCGTCGCGCCAGTGCCGGCAATCTTGTCCGGATGATGGCGACTGAGCAGGCGCCGATAAGCACGCTTGATCTGTGCCGGCTCAGCGGTGGCCGACACCCCCAAAAGCCTCAGCGCGTCCTGATAACTGGGCACGCTGTTACCCAATGGTCGCTTCTGCGGCTCATAGTCGTGGGCCAACGCCTGCACCTGATGGGATGTCCAGCCCAGCCACTTGCCCCATTGGCCGATCAATTGACGTTCACTGCTGCCGGCACGACCATCGGCCCAGACCATTCGCCAGCAGGCGCGCAACACACCTTCTGCCGCATGGGGCTGGGCACTCAGGCGACGCAGATAACCGCGCAGCCGGTCGCGGCCCGACTTGCCGCGATTGAATGCGGCAATCGCACGACGCTGGGCCGACTCGGACATGTCCAGCGAGCGCATTTCCGCCCGGGCCTGTTCGATATGCCCGGCCTTCACCTGGCCATCACACTTGGCCAGGCGCCCCAACAGGACAAACAGCAATTCATCGTTACGCAGCACCGGGCGACCGCCCAGTTTTTCCCGCAAGTGCCCCCAGCTTTGCAGGTGCAAGCGCCTGTCCAGCGCCTGCCCCAACAACGCGCCGAGCATGGCCCCCGGAATGCTGGCTATGGCAAAGCCTGCTCCGGCTCCGATCAGAGTCCCTGGCCAAAGCATCTCAGCGGCTCGCTTCTATTAATGTTTCAACTTCGGCCAGACGCTCGTGAGTGCCGACATCGACCCAGTGCCCCCTCAACTGCTCGCCGCTCACCTGCCCGTCAGCCATGGCCTTGCGCAACAGCGGCGCGAGCTTGAAGGCCCCCGCAGTGCAACCGTCGAACAGCTGCGGATGCAACACGGCGATACCGCTGTAGGTCAGAGTGGCGGCCTCCGGCTGACCATCGTGCACCTGAGTTCCGACCAGGCTGAAGTCCCCGGCCGGATGATGGGGCGGGTTGCTGGCCAGCACCAGGTGCGCCAGGCCGTTGATGGGCTGATGCAACACGCTGAAGTCGTAATCGGTCCAGATGTCGCCGTTGACCACGACAAACGCTTCATCCCCCAGCAACGGCAACGCGCGGAAAATCCCGCCGCCGGTTTCCAGGGGCTCACCTTCGGCCGAGTACTGAATGTTCACGCCATAACGCGAACCATCGCCTAGGTAGTCTTCGATCTGCTGACCGAGCCAAGCGTGATTGATCACGATGTCTATGAACCCGGCGGCGGCCAGCGCTAGCAGGTGATACTCGATGAGCGGCACACCGCCGGCAAGAACCAGCGGTTTTGGCGTGGTCAGGGTCAGCGGGCGCATGCGCTCGCCTTTGCCTGCGGCCAGAATCATTGCCTTCATGCTTGCACTCCGGCGCGCAGACTGGCCAGCAACACATCCAGCTCGGCCAGTTCAGGACGGCGAGCGATCACCGCTTCTATGTACGCAAAGAAACGCGGCACGTCGCCCAGATAACGCGGTTTGCCGTCGCGATGGCAAATGCGCGCGAAAATGCCGATGACTTTCAGGTGACGTTGCACGCCCATCAGGTCGCTGGCACGCTGGAAGTCCTCGAAGTCGGACTGAACCGGAATCCCGAGGGCACCCGCTTGCTGCCAGTAGCTTTCGAGCCAGCCGTGCACGCGCTCCTCGGGCCAACTGAGGAATGCGTCCTTGAAAAGGCAGGTCACGTCGTAGGTCACCGGGCCATACACCGCATCCTGGAAATCCAGCACACCGGGATTGGGTTCGCTGAGCATCAGGTTGCGCGGCATGTAGTCGCGATGCACCAGGACTTTTGGCTGTGCAAGGGCGCTGTCGATCAACAGTTCGCTGACCTGCTGCCAGAGCACTTGCTGCGCCGCGTCGAATTCGATGCCCAGTTCGCGCTTCACGTACCACTCGGGGAACAGCTCCAGCTCGCGACGCAGCAAGGCCACGTCATAGCTCGGCAAAGGCGCAACCATCGGCAACTGCTGGAAAGCCAGCAACGCTTGCAGGGCATCCTTGAACAAATCGTCGGCGTTTTCGCTGTCGATGACGTCCAGATAGGTCTTGTTGCCCAGGTCATTGAGCAAAAGAAAACCGCGCTCGAGGTCGTCGGCATAAATTTTCGGCACATTTATTCCGGATTTCGCCAGCAAAAAGGCGATATCCACGAAAGGTTTACAGTTTTCCTGGGGGGGCGGCGCGTCCATCACGATGAAACTTTTGCCATCGCCTTCCCAACGGAAATACCGCCGGAAACTCGCGTCGCTGCTGGCCGCAGTCAACGTGGCCGGGGGTACGACGCCCCAGCCTTGCTCGGCAAAAAGGGTCGCCAATTGTTCATCGAGCCAAACTTTCAGGTGTTGCAAGCGTACATCTTGATCAGGCATTGCAAGGGTCTCCGACGGCGCTAGCCGTCAAGCGGGTCATGCTTTATTATCCAGCATCTTTTTCAGACCATCGAGAGGCGTGCGGCCCACACCGCGGGCAGATGGCACGCAGGAAGCCCGGACTAATAAGATGGCATTGAAATCCCCCGCGTTTCGTAAAAAATTTCCGTTGTTGGTTACCGGCAGTTTGCTGGCGCTGCAACCCCTTGCCACTTCCTACGTGGTCGCCGCGGAACAGTTTGACTGCTCAGTCTCTGCTTCGGGTTCCTGGGACTGTGCGCCAAAGACGCCGGCGGCTGCATTGCCACCGCGTCCCGTCCATGACGGCAGCGCAGTTTCCGCCACCGGTGAAGCCCCAGCCGAGAACGGTTCCAGCGAAGACGTCGGCGCCAAGCCGGTGCTGGTCACCGAATCCAAAGGCCGTGGCCTGAAGTCGCGTAGCGCAGACTACAGTCACCTCGATTGGGTTCCCCGCGAGCAGCTCACCGCCGCACAATTGGCCGAAACCGGTCCTTATTGCTCTGGTTCCTATATCGAACCGATTCGTCCTGGCATGAATGACAAGACGGATAAAAGTGATGCTCCCACCTTTATCGGCGCAAAAGCCTCCCGCTATAAGCAGGATGAGCAGGTCGCGACCTTGGCCGGTGACGTTGTCATGCGTCAGGGCAGCATGCAGGTCGAAGCCGACGAAGCCAACCTGTACCAGGCCGAGAGCCGTGGCGACCTGAACGGCAACGTGCGCATTCGCGACAACGGCGCCTTGATCGTCGGCGACCACGCCGACGTGCAGCTCGACACCGGTGAAGCCAAGGTCGATAACGCCGAATACGTGATGCACAAATCGCGCATCCGCGGTAATGCGCTGTACGCCAAACGTGCCGAGAACGCGATCATCCGCCTCAAGGACGGTACGTACACCACGTGCGAACCGAACAGCAACGCCTGGCAGCTCAAGGGCAACAACATCACCCTGAACCCGGCCACCGGTTTTGGTACTGCGACCAACGTAACGCTGCGGGTCAAGGACATTCCGGTCCTGTACACGCCGTACATCTATTTCCCGATCGACGACCGTCGCCAATCCGGCTTCCTGCCGCCGACCATCGGTACCGGCAGCGATACCGGCTTCGCGCTTGTCACACCTTACTACTTCAACCTGGCACCGAACTACGACGCCACGTTGTACCCGCGCTACATGGAAAAGCACGGCTTGTTGATGGAAGGCGAATTCCGCTACCTGACCAAGTCCAGCGAAGGCCAGTTCGGTGCGGCGTACCTCAACGACGAAAGCGACGAGCGCGACAAGCAGACCGACGCCGAAAAAACCCGCTACATGTACAACTGGCAGCACAGGGGTGGTCTCGACTCGCGTGTATACACACAAGTCGACTACACCAAGATCAGCGATCCGTATTACTTCCAGGATCTGCAAACTGACCAGATCGGCGTGAAAAGTGCTGACTTCGTAAACCAGCAAGGTTCCGTCAGCTATCGTGGCGACAACTATGTCGCTCGCGTGAACGCTCAGGCTTATCAGCTGGCGACCGTATCGAACATTACGCCGTATGACCGCTTGCCGCAGATCACCTTTGATGGTGCGCTGCCGTATCATCCAAACGGTCTGGATTTTTCGTACAACACCGAAATCGTGCGGTTTGACCGGGATCTGAAAACCGGTACTTACTTTGATGAAGACGGTGGACCGGTTAATGCCGACGGTACCATCGGTACTCCTCGGCTCGATACCAACGTTGTAGGCCTGGCTCGCGCCAATGGCGACCGCCTGAATCTCGCGCCTGCCATCAGCCTGCCGATGAACACGACGTACGGCTTCCTGACACCGAAGCTCAAGTACCAGTACACCCAGTACCAACTGGACCTGGACAGCACCGGCAAAAGCCAAATCGTGCAGCAAAATCAAACCGCAGCTGCAAACGGGACTGAAAATTTCAACGGCCAATTCGACAGCAACCAGAACCGCGGCGTACCGATCGCCAGCATCGACAGCGGCCTGTACTTCGATCGCAATACCCAGTATTTCGGCAAGAACTATCGCCAGACCCTCGAGCCGCGCCTGTTCTACCTGTACGTGCCTGAGGTCGACCAGGAAGATATCCCGGTATTCGATACCAGCGAATACACCTTCAACTATGCGTCGCTGTTCCGTGACAATCGTTTCTCCGGTTCCGACCGTGTCGGCGACGAGAACAAATTGTCCCTGGGCGTGACCAGCCGCTGGATCGAAGACAACGGTTTCGAGCGTCAACGAATCAGTGTCGGCCAGGCCTTGTACTTCAAGGACCGCGAAGTTCAGTTGCCGGGTGTCGATCCAAAACTCCGCGCCGATGCCCAAGCCAGCGTTTCGCCGTACGCACTGGAATACGAATATCGCTGGAACCGCGACTGGCGCACCACGGCCGATTACAACTGGGACCCGGACAGCCGCAGCCCTCGCTCGGGCAGCGCGATGTTCCACTACCAGCCTGAAGACAACCCGAACAAGGTTATCAACGCCGGATATCGCTATCGTAACGACCAGGTGATCTACAACCAGACCACCGGTCAATGGCAGTTCGGTGGCGACTACGGCACCCCTGGCCAGCCTGGCTTCGTGAAGGATTACTACAAGATCCAGCAGCACGACTTCTCGGTGATCTGGCCGATCGTGCCGCAATGGAACGCCATCAGCCGTTGGCAGTATGACTACAACCGCAACCGTACCCTGGAAGCCTTCGGTGGCTTTGAGTACGACAACTGCTGCTGGAAACTGCGCCTGATCAACCGTTACTTTGTTTCCTATGACGAGTTCAGTCAGGAAGCACCGCAAAACGAAAAAGGCGACCATGGCGTCTTCCTCCAAATTGTTCTGAAGGGACTCGGCGGCCTGTCTGGCGCCAAAGTAGAGAGCTTCCTCGACAAAGGCATTCAAGGTTATCGTGAACGTGAAGACCAAGCTTTCTGATTGTCTGCGCCCGCTGATGCTGGGCGCGCTGTTCCTGAGTACTGCGGCAAGCGCTGCAGTGCAGTCCATCGATAAAGTGGTGGCCATCGTCGACAACGACGTGGTCATGCAGAGCCAACTGGACCAACGGGTTCATGAAGTTCAGCAAACCATTGCCAAGCGTGGTTCTGCCGTGCCGCCGGCCAGCGTGCTGGAGCAGCAGGTACTTGAGCGCCTGATCGTCGAAAACCTGCAATTGCAGATCGGCGAGCGCTCCGGCATCCGCATTACCGACGAAGAGTTGAACCAGGCTGTCGGCACCATTGCCCAGCGCAACAACATGTCGGTCGAGCAGTTCCGCGCCGCCCTGACTCGCGACGGTCTATCCTACGACGACGCACGTGAGCAGATTCGCCGCGAAATGGTCATCAGCCGTGTACGCCAGCGTCGGGTCGCCGAACGCATCCAGATCTCCGAGCAGGAAGTGAAGAACTTCCTGGCATCCGACCTGGGCAAAATGCAGCTGTCTGAAGAGTTCCACCTGGCCAACATCCTGATTCCTACACCGGAAAGCGCCAACTCCGACGCGATTCAGAGTGCAGCCAAGCAGGCCGATGCGATTTACCAGCAACTCAAGCAAGGCGCTGACTTCGCTCAGTTGGCAATCGCCAAGTCCGCCAGCGAAACAGCACTGGAAGGTGGGGAAATGGGCTGGCGTAAAGCCGCTCAATTGCCTCCGCCGTTCGATCGCCTGCTGAGCACCATGCCGGTGGGTGACGTCACCCAGCCAATGCGCACCCCGGGCGGCTTCATCATCCTGAAGATCCTCGAAAAGCGTGGCGGCCAGACCCAGATGCGCGATGAAGTGCATGTGCGCCACATCCTGGTCAAACCGAGCCCGATTCGCGACGAAGCAAAAACCAAGGCCCTGGCTGAATCGCTCTACAGCCGAATCGAGGCTGGCGAAGACTTCGGCGAGCTGGCGAAAAGCTACTCGGAAGACCCGGGTTCTGCCCTCAACGGCGGCGACCTGAACTGGATCGACCCGAACGCACTGGTGCCCGAGTTCCGCGAAGTGATGGCCAAGACCCCGCAAGGTCAGCTGTCCAAGCCGTTCCAGACTCAATACGGCTGGCATGTCCTGGAAGTCCTTGGCCGTCGCGCCACCGACAGCACTACACAGGCTCGCGAGCAGCAAGCAATGACCGCTTTGCGTAACCGCAAATACGACGAAGAGCTGCAAACCTGGCTGCGTCAGATCCGTGACGAAGCGTACGTGGAAATCAAACTCCCTGGCACCGACCAGGCAGCGCAGTGAAACCCCAACGTTTCGCGCTGACACCCGGCGAGCCGGCCGGCATAGGTCCCGACCTGTGCCTGCTGCTCGCCTCGCAAGCCCAGCCTCACCCCCTGATTGCCATTACCAGCCGCGACCTGCTCATTGAGCGGGCTGCGCAACTGGGTGTGGCTGTCGATTTGCTGCCGGTCACACCGGACAACTGGCCGGATGCACCCGCGCCAGCCAACAGCCTGTATGTCTGGGATACACCGCTCAAAGCCAAAGTCGTCGCCGGGCAACTGGACAAGGCCAATGCCGCCTTCGTACTGGAAACCCTGACCCGCGCCGGCCAGGGCTGCCTGGACGGAGATTTCGCCGGCATGATTACCGCGCCGGTGCACAAGGGTGTCATCAACGAATCCGGCATCGCCTTTTCCGGGCACACGGAATTCCTCGCCGACCTGACCCACACCGCGCAAGTGGTGATGATGCTGGCCACACGCGGTTTGCGCGTGGCCCTGGTGACCACTCACCTGCCCCTTCGCGAAATTGCCGACGCAATCACGCCGGAGCGCCTGGAACGCGTCACGCGAATCCTGTATGCCGACCTGCAAAACAAGTTCGGCATCGCCCGGCCACGCATCCTGGTCTGCGGGCTCAACCCCCATGCCGGCGAAGGCGGACACCTGGGCCATGAAGAAATCGATATCATCGAACCCACATTAGAGCGCCTGCGCGGCGAGGGTATGGACCTTCGTGGCCCCCTGCCCGCCGACACTCTGTTTACCCCCAAATATCTGGAGCACTGCGATGCAGTGCTGGCGATGTACCACGACCAGGGCCTGCCGGTGCTGAAGTACAAAGGCTTCGGCGCGGCAGTCAACGTGACCCTCGGCTTGCCGATCATCCGCACATCGGTCGACCACGGCACAGCCCTGGACCTGGCCGGCAGCGGCAAGATCGACACCGGCAGCCTGCAAGTCGCCCTGGAAACCGCCTACCAGATGGCCGAGACCCGTTTATGACCGAGCACTACCAACACAAGGCGCGCAAACGCTTTGGCCAGAACTTCCTGCACGATGCCGGCGTTATCGACCGCATCCTGCGCTCCATTCATGCCAAGGCAGAAGACCGCCTGCTGGAAATCGGCCCGGGCCAGGGCGCACTGACCCAAGGCCTGCTCAGCAGCGGCGCGCAACTCGATGTGGTGGAACTGGACAAGGACCTGATCCCGATCCTCAACCAGCAGTTTGCCGGCAAGAGCAACTTCAACCTGCATCAGGGCGATGCACTGAAGTTCGACTTCAACAGCCTGAATGCCGCGCCTGGCAGCCTGCGTGTGGTCGGCAACCTGCCGTACAACATCTCCACGCCGCTGATTTTTCACCTGCTGCACAACTCGCACCTGATCCGCGACATGCACTTCATGCTGCAAAAGGAAGTGGTCGAACGCCTGGCCGCTGGGCCTGGCGGCGGTGACTGGGGTCGCTTGTCGATCATGGTTCAGTACCATTGCCGGGTCGAGCACCTGTTCAACGTCGGACCGGGCGCGTTCAATCCGCCGCCGAAAGTCGACTCGGCCATCGTGCGCCTTGTGCCCCACGCGGTACTGCCACACCCGGCCAAGGATCACCGCCTGCTGGAACGCGTCGTGCGCGAAGCTTTCAACCAGCGCCGCAAAACCCTGCGTAACACCCTCAAGCTGCTGCTGAGCAATGCCGAAATCGAAGCCGCCGGCGTCGATGGCAGCCTGCGCCCCGAGCAACTCGACCTGGCCGCGTTCGTGCGCCTGGCTGACAAGCTCAGCGAACAAAAGCCTGCCGCTGACTGACAGGCGATGAACGCTATCGGGTAGGGCGCCACTCTGGTCTACTACCCGATACTTGGCCTAGACTGAACCCCAACAGCTACGCCCCGCGTCCCGCTTCGTTTTTAAGGCCCCTTGCATGTCCGATCCTCGTTATCAGGTCGACGTCAGCGTCGTCACCCGCTATCTGGCAGAACAATCGCAACCCGAGCATGACCGCTTTGCCTTCGCCTACACCATCACCGTGCAAAATAATGGCGAAATGCCAGCAAAACTGCTTTCACGGCACTGGGTCATCACCGATGGTGACGGGCATGTCGAAGAAGTGCGCGGCGCAGGCGTAGTCGGCCAACAACCGCTGATCGACCCCGGCAAGAGCCACACCTACAGCAGCGGCACGGTCATGACCACCAAGGTCGGCACCATGCAAGGCACCTATCAGATGCTGTCCGACGACGGCAAACACTTCGATGCCATCATCGCGCCCTTCCGCCTGGCGGTGCCCGGAGCCCTGCACTGATGGCAACGTACGCTGTCGGTGACCTGCAAGGCTGTCTTCAAGCCCTGCAATGCCTGCTCAAACAAGTGGCGTTCGACCCACAACGGGATCGTCTGTGGCTGGTGGGCGACCTGGTCAACCGTGGCCCGCAGTCGCTGGAAACCTTGCGCTTCCTCTACAGCATTCGCGAATCGCTGGTGTGCGTGCTCGGCAACCATGACCTGCACCTGCTGGCGGCCGGACGCAACATCGAACGCCTGAAGAAGGCCGACACCCTGCGCGAGATCATTGAAGCGCCCGATAGCGCCGAACTGCTGGAATGGCTGCGCCAGCAAAAACTCATGCACTACGACGAACAGCGCAACCTTGCACTGGTCCATGCCGGCATTCCACCGCAGTGGTCGCTGCGCAAAGCCTTGAAATGTGCTGCCGAAGTCGAGACCGCCTTGCGTGACGACAACATGTTGCCGCCCTACCTCGATGGCATGTACGGCAACGATCCGGCGAAATGGGACAACGACCTCAAAGGCGTGACGCGCCTGCGGGTGATCACCAACTATCTCACGCGCATGCGCTTTTGCACCGCCGAAGGCAAACTCGACCTCAAGAGCAAGGAAGGTCTTGATACCGCACCAGCAGGCTACAAGCCCTGGTTCCAGCACAAGGAACGCAAGACCAAGGATCTGAAGATCATCTTCGGTCACTGGGCAGCACTGGAAGGCAAGTGCGACGAGCCGGGTATCTCGGCCCTCGACACCGGTTGCGTCTGGGGCGGCGCCCTGACCCTGATGAACGTCGACAGCCTTGAGCGCCGGTCCTGCAAATGCGACGAACACGGTCATGCCGTGCCGCCAGTCGCCTCATCCATTCCCCAAACATCGCCAGCCAGCGCCCCGCGCTAGACTGCCCATTCAGCCGAGCCACAGGAGCCCGCCATGAGCGAATTCAAACGTATCCCCCCGGAACAGGCCCAGGCCCTGCGCGAACAAGGCGCAGTGGTGGTCGACGTCCGCGACCCGGCCACTTTTGCCGCCCTGCACATCGCAGGCTCGAAGCATCTGGACAATCATTCCCTGCACGCTTTCATCCAGGGTGCCGACCTCGATGCACCGACCGTGGTGGTCTGCTATCACGGCAATTCCAGCCAGGGCGCGGCCGCCTACCTGATCAGCCAGGGCTTCTCCGACGTCTACAGCATGGATGGCGGATTCGAGTTGTGGCGTACGACGTATCCTGCGGAAACGGCGCAAGGCACCACTGAATAATTTTTTTGTAACGTTGCAAGCCCCGACTCTCGCGGGCTGGCGCGGTGGCAGACGAACGGTCTGCCACAACTAATTACGTATCTCGCCTTTACCTCCCGAATTCCCAACTATCCTTAAGCCCAGGCCATCCAAAACAGGGGAGAGCCGGTACACCGGCGCACGGGTCATCGGGAGTAGCTTTCGGAGTAGTCAGCTCCGGGAGAGTTCTGGGGGGTAAACAGCAATCGCCTGTACGGTTGCTGCCAGCATCGACTGAGTGATCCGGCGTCGGCTCCACGTATCGAGCGAGGTGACGTCATGAGTATCTTTAGCCACTTCCAACAACGCTTCGAGTCCACACGCCAGGAAGAACTCTCTCTGCAAGAGTATCTTGAGCTGTGCAAAAAAGACCGCAGCGCCTACGCTTCTGCCGCCGAGCGTCTGTTACTGGCCATCGGTGAACCAGAACTGCTCGACACCTCGACCAACTCGAGACTGTCGCGCATCTTCTCCAACAAGGTCATCCGCCGCTATCCGGCCTTTGAAGACTTCCACGGGATGGAAGAATGCATTGACCAGATCGTGTCGTATTTCCGCCATGCCGCTCAGGGCCTGGAAGAGAAGAAACAGATCCTTTACCTGCTCGGCCCTGTCGGTGGTGGTAAATCGTCCCTGGCCGAGAAGCTCAAACAACTGATGGAAAAAGTGCCCTTCTATGCCATCAAGGGCTCGCCGGTTTTCGAGTCGCCCCTGGGCCTGTTCAACTCCACTGAAGATGGAGCGATCCTGGAGGAGGACTTCGGCATTCCACGGCGCTACCTCAACACCATCATGTCGCCATGGGCGACCAAGCGCCTGGCTGAATTCGGTGGCGACATCAGTCAGTTCCGCGTGGTGAAACTCTATCCGTCGATCCTCAACCAGATCGCCGTGGCCAAGACCGAACCAGGCGATGAAAACAACCAGGACATCTCGGCACTGGTGGGTAAGGTCGATATCCGCAAACTGGAAGAATTCCCACAGAACGACGCTGATGCATACAGCTACTCGGGCGCACTGTGCCGGTCCAACCAGGGCCTGATGGAGTTCGTCGAAATGTTCAAGGCACCGATCAAGGTGCTGCACCCATTGCTGACCGCCACCCAGGAAGGCAACTACAACAGTACCGAAGGCCTCGGCGCAATTCCGTTCACCGGGATCCTGCTGGCGCACTCCAACGAATCGGAGTGGCACACCTTCCGCAACAACAAGAACAACGAAGCTTTCATCGACCGGATCTACATCGTCAAAGTGCCGTACTGCCTGCGGGTCAGTGACGAAGTGAAGATCTACGACAAGCTGCTGTTCAACAGTTCGCTGGCCAAGGCGCATTGCGCGCCGGATACCCTGAAGATGCTGGCCCAGTTCACCGTGCTCTCGCGCCTCAAGGAGCCGGAAAACTCCAACATCTACTCGAAGATGCGCGTGTACGACGGCGAGAACCTCAAGGACACCGATCCGAAAGCCAAGTCGATCCAGGAATACCGCGACAATGCGGGCGTCGACGAAGGCATGAACGGACTCTCGACCCGCTTCGCGTTCAAGATCCTGTCGAAGGTATTCAACTTCGATCCGCACGAAATTGCCGCCAACCCGGTGCACTTGCTCTACGTGCTGGAACAACAGATCGAGCAGGAACAGTTCCAGGCCGAGACCCGCGAACGCTATCTGCGCTTCCTCAAGGAGTACCTGGCACCGCGCTACATCGAATTCATCGGCAAGGAGATCCAGACTGCCTACCTCGAGTCCTACAGCGAGTACGGCCAGAACATCTTCGATCGTTATGTGCTGTACGCCGACTTCTGGATCCAGGACCAGGAATACCGCGACCCGGAAACCGGCGAGATCCTCAACCGCGTAGCGTTGAACGAAGAACTGGAGAAAATCGAAAAACCGGCCGGCATCAGCAATCCGAAGGACTTCCGCAACGAAATCGTCAACTTCGTCCTGCGCGCCCGGGCCAACAACAACGGCAAGAACCCGACCTGGCTCAGCTACGAAAAACTGCGGGTGGTCATCGAGAAGAAAATGTTCTCCAACACCGAGGACCTGCTGCCAGTCATCAGCTTCAATGCCAAGGCAAGCAAAGAGGACCAGCAGAAACACAACGACTTCGTCACACGGATGGTCGAGCGGGGCTACACCGACAAACAGGTACGACTGCTGTCCGAGTGGTACCTGCGGGTCAGAAAATCACAATAACCCGCTGCCGGTCAGACCGGTTGTCGTCAGCCAGAGGCCTGTGTATGCATTTTCTGTTACACAAGCCTCTGGAAGGTGTTCGAAAGTCGGTAGCGAGTTCAAGCAGCATCCACAGCGCTTGGGGGAGCGTCGTACATCCCTTGGCTCTCAGTCCTTTGCTGCATCACCGCTCGCCCCTTTCAGGACAGCTTCTAAGGAGCAGTCATGAGCTATGTGATCGACCGACGTCTCAATGGCAAGAACAAGAGCACGGTGAACCGCCAGCGGTTTCTGCGGCGCTACCGTGATCACATCAAAAAGGCTGTCGAAGAGGCGGTCAGCCGGCGCTCCATTACCGATATGGAACACGGCGAACAAATCAGCATTCCCGGTCGCGACATCGACGAGCCGGTGCTTCACCACGGTCGCGGTGGCAAGCAGACGGTCGTGCACCCGGGCAACAAGGAATTCACCAGCGGCGAACATATCGCCCGTCCACCGGGAGGCGGTGGCGGCAGAGGCCCCGGCAAGGCTGGCAATTCCGGCGAAGGGATGGACGAATTCGTCTTCCAGATCACCCAGGAAGAGTTTCTCGAATTCATGTTCGAGGACCTCGAACTGCCCAACCTGGTCAAGCGCAACCTGACCGGCACCGACACCTTCAAGACCGTGCGGGCCGGAATCAGTAATGAGGGCAACCCGTCGCGGATCAACATCATCCGCACCCTGCGCTCAGCCCACGCCCGGCGAATCGCCCTGTCCGGCAGCAGCCGGGCAAAACTGCGCGAAGCCAAAGAGGAACTTCTGCGACTCAAGCAGGAGGAACCGGATAACTTCGGCGATATTCAAGAAATCGAAGCAGAAATCGAAAAACTCAGCGCGCGCATTCACCGCATACCGTTTCTCGACACATTCGACCTCAAGTACAACCTGCTCATCAAGCAACCCAACCCCAGTTCCAAGGCCGTGATGTTCTGCCTGATGGACGTGTCCGGCTCGATGACCCAGGCGACCAAGGACATCGCCAAGCGCTTCTTTATCCTGCTGTACCTGTTTCTCAAGCGTAACTACGAAAAGATCGACGTCGTATTCATCCGCCATCACACCAGCGCCCGCGAAGTGGATGAAGAGGAATTTTTCTACTCCCGGGAAACCGGCGGCACCATCGTCTCCAGCGCCCTGAAACTGATGCAGGAGATCATGGCCGAGCGTTATCCGAGCAACGAGTGGAACATCTATGCCGCCCAGGCCTCCGACGGTGACAACTGGAACGACGACTCTCCGATCTGCCGCGACATCCTGATCAACCAGATCATGCCATTCGTGCAGTACTACACTTACGTTGAGATCACCCCGCGCGAACACCAGGCCCTGTGGTTCGAGTACGAGCGCATCGCCGAAGCCTTTTCCGACACTTTTGCCCAGCAACAACTGGTCTCGGCCGGGGATATCTATCCGGTCTTCCGTGAACTCTTCCAGCGCAGGTTAGTGACATGACCGCCAAAGAGCAGAAACGCCAACCCATTTCCACCGGCTCCGAATGGACGTTCGAGCTGATCCAGGCCTACGACCGCGAAATCAGTCGTATTGCGGCTGGCTACGCACTCGATACGTACCCCAACCAGATCGAAGTGATCACCGCCGAGCAAATGATGGACGCCTATGCCTCGGTCGGTATGCCGCTGGGTTATCACCACTGGTCCTACGGCAAGCACTTCCTCAGCACCGAAAAGTCCTACAGCCGCGGCCAGATGGGGCTGGCTTACGAGATCGTGATCAACTCCGACCCCTGCATCGCCTACCTGATGGAAGAAAACACCATCTGCATGCAGGCGCTGGTGGTGGCCCATGCCTGCTATGGGCACAACAGCTTTTTCAAAGGCAACTACCTGTTCCGCACCTGGACTGACGCCAGCTCGATCATCGATTACCTGGTGTTTGCCAAGCAGTACATCATGCAGTGCGAAGAACGCCACGGTATCGACGCGGTCGAGGACTTGCTCGACTCCTGCCATGCCCTGATGAACTATGGTGTCGACCGCTACAAACGCCCTTACCCGATCTCCGCGGAAGAAGAACGTCGCCGGCAAAAGGACCGGGAAGAACATCTGCAGAAACAGATCAACGATCTGTGGCGCACCATTCCCAAGGGCGCGGACAAGTACAGCGACAAGGACAACGCACGCTTCCCCGCCGAACCTCAGGAAAACATCCTGTACTTCATCGAAAAACACGCGCCACTGCTGGAGCCATGGCAGCGGGAAATCGTGCGCATCGTGCGCAAGATCGCCCAGTATTTTTATCCACAGCGTCAGACCCAGGTGATGAATGAAGGCTGGGCCACGTTCTGGCACTACACCCTGATGAACGACCTGTACGACGAGGGCCTGGTCACCGACGGCTTCATGATGGAGTTCCTGACATCCCACACCAGCGTGGTCTTTCAGCCGGGCTTCGACAGCCCTTACTACAGCGGAATCAACCCCTACACTCTCGGGTTTGCCATGTACCGGGACATCCGGCGCATGTGCGAAGAACCCACCGAGGAAGATCGCCGCTGGTTCCCGGAAATTGCCGGCACCGACTGGCTGGCAGCCATCAAGTTCGCTATGAGCAGCTTCAAGGATGAGAGCTTCATCCTGCAGTACCTGTCGCCCAAGGTGATCCGCGACCTGAAGCTGTTCAGCATTCTCGATGACGACCAGAAGGATGACCTGCTGGTACCCGCCATTCACGACGAAGGTGGCTACCGCATCATCCGTGAAACCCTCGCGGCACAGTACAACCTGGGTAATCGCGAACCCAACGTGCAGATCTATAGCATCGACCGGCGTGGTGACCGCTCCCTGACCCTGCGCCACCAACAACACGACCGCAAACCGCTGGGAGAGTCCACCGAGGAAGTGCTCAAGCACTTGCACCGCCTCTGGGGTTTCGACATTCACCTGGAAACGCTGCAGGGCGATCAGGTCATGAAAACCCATCATGTGCCGCCCCGGAGCGAGCACAGCGAAGGCGATTACGGCCGCCTGGACCTGGCCGTCATCCATCTTTGATCCGGTTTGTGCCTCCGAAAGCTCGATGCAACGGTTATCCTGTCGAGCTAACGGAGGTTTTTTATGCGTATTTATAAAGTCGGCGGCGCGGTACGTGATCGCCTGCTGGGCAAACCGGTTACCGATATCGACTGGGTCGTGGTCGGCGCCACCACCGAAGAAATGCTCGCCAAGGGCTTTCGCCCGGTGGGCGCGGATTTTCCGGTGTTCCTTCATCCAAAAAGCGGTGAGGAATACGCCCTCGCCCGCACCGAGCGCAAAAGCGGGCGCGGTTACGGCGGCTTCACTTTTCACGCCAGCCCTGAAGTCACCCTCGAAGAAGACTTGATCCGTCGCGACCTGACCATCAATGCCATGGCCGAAGACGACCAGCAGAACCTGACCGACCCGTACCACGGCCAGCGCGATCTCGAAGCGCGCCTGCTTCGCCATGTTTCCCCGGCATTTGCCGAAGACCCGCTCCGGGTCCTGCGTGTTGCCCGCTTCGCGGCGCGCTACGCGACGCTGGGTTTTACCGTCGCCCCGGAAACCCTGGCGCTGATGCGCCAACTCAGCGAATCAGGCGAGCTTGAGGCGCTGACCCCGGAGCGCAGCTGGAAGGAAATTTCCCGCGCCCTGATGGAAGATCAGCCACAGGTGTTTGTGGAGGTTTTGCGCGCATGCGGCGCACTCAAGGTACTGATGCCAGAGGTCGACGCGCTGTTTGGCGTACCGCAACCACCCGCCCACCACCCGGAAATCGATACAGGTGCACATACACTGAGCGTGTTGCAGCAAGCGGCGTTGCACAAACAGCCGCTGACCGTGCGCTGGGCGTGCCTGCTGCACGACCTGGGCAAGGGCCTGACGCCAGAGGAAGAATGGCCGCGACACATTGCCCATGAGTTCAAAGGCCTGAAGCTGATCAAAGCGATCAACGAACGCTTCAAGGCGCCGAGAGACTGCCAGGAGCTGGCGTTGCTGGTGGGCGAGTATCACACCCACGGGCATCGTGCCCTTGATCTGAAGCCATCGACATTGCTGGAATTGCTGCAAAGCTTCGACATTTACCGTCGCCCACAGCGGTTCGAGGAGTTCATCGCGGCATGCGAGATGGATGCGCGTGGGCGCAAAGGGCTGGAAGAAAGAAGTTATCCACAGGCGAATTATTTACGCGGAGCGGCAACCGCTGCTCGTAGCGTGGCGGTTCAGCCGTTGCTGGAGAAAGGCTTCAAGGGGCCGGAGTTGGGGGAGGAGATCAAGCGCGAGCGACTAAAAGCCTTGAAAGCCTACAAAGAGACCGCGTCGATCTGAAAAGCTTCGCGAGCAGGCCCGCTCCCACAGACTTACGCTAACCCTGTGGGAGCGAGCCTGCTTGCGAAGACATCAGTAAGGTCACAACAAATCTGAAGGTGTCAGCTGCTCACCGCGCCATTCGAAAGCCACTGGCGCCAACACCTGATCAATCTGTGCTTCAGCCCACAAGGCCGCAAAGCTCTTGCCTGCACCCGGGTGCACGCGATCCGGCGCTATCAACGACAACGGCCACAGAACGAACGCATTTTTCAGAATTTCTGCCCGCGGCAAGATCAAGCCATCGAAGTTGCCCACCAGGTCACCGAACAACAACACGTCGATATCCAGCGGCAAACCTCGGCGATCCGGCGCGTAACGACCGTTATCCGCCTCGATGAACTTCAATCGACGATCAAGCTCCATCAGCGGCAGATCGGTATACGCCGACACCACGAAATTGAAGAACGGCCCGCTCTTGATGCCCACCGACTGGCTTTCGAACACCGCCGAACAGCGGATATCGACAAGGAACGCCGCCAAAGCGTCGAGCCCCGCCCGCAAATGAGCTTCACGCTCGATATTGCTACCGAGCCCGAGGTACACCTGAGTCAGCGACATCCGCGCTCGATCTCCACGCCCACACCGCCGGTGGCAGCCGGGATGGCGCCAGGTTTAGTCAGCTTCAGGCGCATCCAGGTGATCTTGAATTCGCTCATCAGCACTTCAACCAGGCGCTCGGCAAAGGTTTCCACCAACTGGAACTGCGCCTGCTCGGCAAACGCCTGGATGCGCGAGGAAACACTGGCGTAGTCGAGCGCCAGGCTCAGGTCATCACCGGCTGCGGCCGGGCGATTATCCCAGGCGAAGCTCAGATCAAGACGCAAGCACTGTCGGATGCCTCGTTCCCAGTCGTAGGCACCAATCACCGTGTCGACTTCCAGGCCCTCGATAAACACTCTGTCCAAGCACTTCTCTCCGCTACACGACAAGGGCGCAATGCGCCGTTAGAATCAGGGCGTCCTCGCCCGGAATAGTTAGCATGTTTTGGTTATTGGCGATCCTCGCCTACCTGCTCGGCTCTCTGTCCTTTGCCATTTTGCTCAGCCGCCTGACCGGTAACCCCGATCCGCGAATGAGTGGCTCGGGCAATGCCGGTGCCACCAACATGTTGCGCCTGGCCGGCAAGAAACTCGCCATCCTGACCCTGCTCGGCGACCTTTGCAAAGGCCTGCTGCCGGTACTGATTGCGCGTCTTGCGGGCCTTTCGCAGCAGGAACAGGCCTGGATCGGCGTCTATGCCGTCATCGGCCATCTGTTTCCGTTGTACTTTCGCTTTCGCGGCGGCAAGGGTGTCGCCACCGCTGCCGGCATGTTGCTGGGACTCTACCCGCCCGCCGCCCTTCTGGCGGTCTGCACCTGGCTCTTGACGTTCTACCTGACCCGCACCAGCTCCCTGGCCGCCCTCATCGCCACACCGCTGACCCTGCCGCTGCTGGCCTGGCAGGAACCGGCCGCCCTGCTACCCATGAGCACGCTCACCGGGCTGATCGTCTGGCGTCATCGCGGCAATCTACGCGACCTGTTTGCCGGGCGCGAACGGCATTTTTAAAGGGCAGGCATGAGCACCGCTCATCACAGCGCCGACAACTGCTCCATCGGCCAACGCGCCTGCACGCTGATCGCCAGACTTTCCTGCTGACCGGCCTGCAAGCGCTGGCAGCCGGCAAAGGCGATCATCGCGCCGTTATCGGTACAGAACTGCGGACGGGCATAAAACACATCGCCTTTCATGTCGCCGAGCATTTTTTCCAGGGACGTGCGCAACGCCTTGTTGGCACTAACGCCCCCTGCAATCACCAGGCGCTTCATACCGGCGGCTTTCAGGGCACGCTTGCACTTGATGGTCAAAGTCTCCACCACGGCCTGCTGGAACGCCAGCGAGATGTCGCAACGGGCTTGCTCGCTGTCGTCCCCGGCGCTGACGCACTGTTGCCAGGTGTTCAACGCAAAGGTTTTCAGGCCACTGAAGCTGAAATCCAGGCCCGGGCGGTCGCACATCGGACGCGGGAAGACGAAACGCCCTGCAACGCCCTGTTCTGCAATGCGAGCGATTTCCGGTCCGCCCGGATAATTGAGGCCCATCATCTTGGCCGTCTTGTCGAATGCTTCGCCGGCAGCGTCATCCAGGGTCTCGCCCAGGAGTGTGTACTGGCCAATTCCGTCGACCTGAACCAGTTGCGTATGACCACCCGACACCAACAAAGCGACGAACGGAAATTCCGGCGGTTGCGACTCCAGCATCGGCGCCAGCAAATGGCCTTCCATGTGATGCACACCGAGGGCCGGAATACCCCAGGCAAAGGCCAGCGCCTGAGCGCAGGAAGCCCCAACCAGCAAGGCACCGACCAGGCCAGGACCCGCGGTGTAGGCGATCGCATCGATCTCGGTCGGCACGCAGTCGGCCTCGGCCAGCACCTGACGAATCAAGGGCAGCATGCGTTTGACGTGATCGCGTGAAGCCAGTTCCGGCACCACGCCACCATAGGCGCGGTGCAGGTCGATCTGACTGAACAGCGCGTCGGCCAGCAGGCCGCGCTCACTGTCATATAATGCGACACCAGTTTCGTCGCAGGAGGTTTCTAATCCCAGTACTAGCATGGGTTTGCGCCTTGTTTAGGCTGAATTCGAAGGCGCGCATAATAGTCGTCGCGTGATGCCCCGACCAGCGGTTTTCGATCAGAGGCTTTGCATTCCGAGCGATGAGGGGTTAACATCCGCAACCCTTAAAAACCGACGTCTTCAAGTGCTCTTTTGCCGCGAGGATGTTGACCCCGGTAATGAATGAAGGTAGCTCTGGATGCCAGCCGTCAAAGTAAAAGAGAACGAACCCTTCGACGTAGCTCTGCGTCGTTTCAAGCGCTCCTGCGAAAAAGCCGGTGTACTGGCTGAAGTTCGTAGCCGCGAATTTTACGAGAAGCCAACTTCTGAGCGTAAGCGCAAAGCAGCAGCCGCTGTTAAGCGTCACGCCAAGAAAGTTCAGCGCGAACAGCGCCGCGCCGTTCGTCTGTACTAATACACAGACGATCGTAGCAAGCTTCTGCCAAGCCCGGCCCTCAGCCGGGCTTATGGCATTTGCGTAAAACGCTTGATGCTTCACTGTCGAAGCCGCAGACGCGACCGAGACAAATCTGCTTCACCGCGTCAGACCTGGCTCTTTTGCCAGCGGTGCACGTCTTTTCTGACGAGCCTTTCAAGGCTACTGACGAGCACACCCACTGATTCCTCTCACGACGATCAGCCCAAGGCACCTCCTTGCGTGCCAGATGATGAGCTATCCGAGGCCTATGATTGGCCGCAGCGGATTCAGCGCAACACATTCAAACAGTCGAATACTGAATTGGCATTAACGTCAGTGGATTTTCGGCAGATACACTTCCCGACAACGATTACGCAGACGACACTGGTCGAGCCGCACACTTTGCGCGCCTCAAACAACGACCGCGTTCGATCGCAGTACGTTACGGGCTCCTTTCAGCGCAGATGACGAGAACGCCATGGCCGGGCTAATTCCCCAGAGCTTCATTGACGACCTTCTGAACCGCACCGACATCGTCGACGTGGTCAGCTCGCGCCTGCAACTGAAAAAAGCCGGCAAGAACCACACTGCCTGCTGCCCGTTCCACAAGGAAAAGACTCCGTCGTTCAGCGTCAGCCCCGACAAGCAGTTCTATTACTGCTTCGGCTGCGGCGCTGGCGGCAACGCCCTCGGCTTCATCATGGACCACGACAACCTGGATTTCGTCCAGGCTGTCGAAGAACTGGCCAAAGCCGCGGGCATGGAAATCCCCCGCGAAGAAAGCGGCCGCCCGCACAAACCGCGACAGCCGACTGATTCGCCGCTGTATCCGCTACTCAGCGCCGCTGCCGACTTTTATCGCCAGGCCTTGAAAAGCCATCCATCGCGCAAGGCCGCCGTGGAATACCTGAAAGGTCGCGGGTTGACCGGCGAAATCGCCCGGGACTTCGGTCTGGGCTTTGCCCCTCCTGGCTGGGACAACCTGTTCAAGCACTTGAGCAGCGATACCCTGCAACAAAAAGCCATGATCGATGCCGGCCTGTTGATCGAAAACGCCGAAAGCGGTAAACGCTACGACCGCTTCCGCGACCGCGTGATGTTTCCGATCCGCGACAGTCGCGGGCGCGTCATCGCCTTCGGCGGCCGGGTGTTGGGCGACGACAAGCCGAAGTACCTGAACTCCCCGGAAACCCCGGTTTTCCATAAAGGCCAGGAACTCTACGGCCTGTACGAAGCGCGCAAGACCAACCGCAACCTCGACGAGATCATCGTCGTCGAGGGTTACATGGACGTCATTGCCCTGGCCCAGCAAGGCCTGCGCAATGCCGTCGCGACCCTGGGCACCGCCACCAGCGAGGAACACCTCAAGCGGCTGTTTCGCGTCGTGCCCAGCGTTCTATTCTGCTTCGACGGCGACCAGGCCGGCCGCAATGCGGCATGGCGGGCACTGGAGGCGACACTTTCGAGCCTGCAGGACGGTCGTCGCGCACGCTTTCTGTTCCTGCCCGAAGGCGAAGACCCGGACACCCTGGTCCGCTCCGAAGGCACCGATGCCTTCCGCGCACGGATCAACCAGCACGCACAGCCTCTGGCCGATTACTTCTTCCAGCAACTGACGGAGGAAGCCGACCCGCGCTCGCTTGAGGGTAAGGCCCATATGGCCACCCTCGCTGCGCCGTTGATCGACAAAGTCCCGGGCGCCAACCTGCGCATATTGATGCGTCAACGCCTGAGCGAAATCACCGGTCTGAGCGGTGAAGCGGTGAGTCAGCTGGCACAAAGCGCCCCGCAAGAAGCGCCGCCGGCCTACGACCCTGGCATCGATTACGACGCGATGCCCGACTACAGCGACTATCATCAGCCGCAGGCACAGGAAATGTATGTGCCGCAGCAGGAATGGACCCCGAAGAAACCCGGTGCAGGAGGCAAGAAATGGGACAAGAAACCGTGGGACAAGAATGGTAAACGGGGCGGTGATCGTGATCAACCCCGCGCGCCACGAGTGCCCGCCGCCGTAGAACCGCCGACCCTCGCCGCCTTGCGCACGTTGCTGCATCACCCGCAACTGGCCGAAAAAGTCGAGGATGCCGGGCACTTCGCCGCCGAGGATCACACCAACACGCAATTGCTGGTGGCGCTGCTCGAAGCCGTGCAGAAGAATCCCAAGCTAAACTCAATTCAACTGATTGCGCGTTGGCACGGCACAGAACAAGGCCGTTTGCTCAAGGCCCTGGCGGAAAAGGAATGGCTGATTGATGGAGATAACCTTGAACAACAGTTTTTCGACACCATTACTAGCTTGTCAGCCCGCCAACGCGAGCGAAACCTGGAACAACTTCTGCGAAAAGCGCGTCAAAGCGAATTGACCAGCGAAGAGAAAAATCAACTGCGCGACCTCTTGAGTCGCAATGTTTCCGCATCAAACCCGACCTCAACTGGCGCGTGAGGTCATAGCTCAGGTATAATCCTCGGCTTGTTTTTTGCCCGCCAAGACCTTCAGTGGATAGGGTGTTATGTCCGGAAAAGCGCAACAGCAGTCTCGTATCAAAGAGTTGATCACACTTGGTCGTGAGCAGGGCTACCTGACTTACGCGGAGGTCAACGACCACCTGCCGGAGGATATTTCAGATCCGGAACAGGTGGAAGACATCATCCGCATGATCAATGACATGGGGATCAACGTATTCGAGGTTGCGCCAGATAAGGATTCCCTTATGCTGGCCGACGCCGATACCGACGAAGCCGCAGCCGAAGAGGCCGCTGCAGCGTTGGCTGCGGTCGAGACCGACATTGGTCGTACTACCGACCCGGTGCGCATGTACATGCGCGAAATGGGTACGGTGGAGCTCCTCACGCGTGAAGGCGAAATCGAAATCGCCAAACGTATTGAAGAGGGCATCCGTGAGGTGATGAGCGCAATCGCGCACTTCCCCGGCACGGTTGATCATATTCTCTCCGAGTACACCCGCGTCACCACCGAAGGTGGTCGCCTGTCCGACGTCCTGAGCGGTTATATCGACCCGGACGATGGCATCGCGCCGCCTGCGGCAGAAGTGCCGCCACCGGTTGACGCGAAAGCCGTCAAGGCGGATGACGATTCCGACGACGAAGACGGCGAAGCCTCGGATGACGAGGAAGAAGCCGAAAGCGGTCCGGATCCGATCATCGCTGCACAGCGCTTTGGCGCTGTGGCCGATCAGATGGAAATCACCCGCAAGGCGCTGAAAAAGCACGGTCGCAACAACAAGGCAACGATTGCCGAGCTGTTGGCCCTGGCCGGACTGTTCATGCCGATCAAACTGGTGCCGAAGCAATTCGAAGGCCTGGTCGAGCGTGTTCGCAGTGCCCTGGATCGCCTGCGTCAGCAAGAGCGCGCAATCATGCAGCTCTGCGTTCGTGATGCACGCATGCCGCGTGCCGACTTCCTGCGCCAGTTCCCGGGCAACGAAGTCGACGAAAGCTGGAGTGATGCCCTGGCCAAAGGCAAAGGCAAATATGCTGAAGCCATTGGTCGTCTGCAGCCGGACATCATCCGTTGCCAGCAGAAGCTGACCGCGCTGCAAACCGAAACCGGCTTGACCATCGCCGAGATCAAGGACATCAACCGTCGCATGTCGATCGGCGAGGCCAAGGCCCGCCGCGCGAAGAAAGAGATGGTTGAAGCCAACTTGCGTCTGGTGATCTCCATCGCCAAGAAGTACACCAACCGTGGCCTGCAATTCCTCGATCTGATCCAGGAAGGCAACATCGGCTTGATGAAAGCGGTAGACAAGTTCGAATACCGTCGCGGCTACAAGTTCTCGACCTATGCCACCTGGTGGATCCGTCAGGCGATCACTCGCTCGATCGCCGACCAGGCCCGCACCATCCGTATTCCGGTGCACATGATCGAGACGATCAACAAGCTCAACCGCATTTCCCGCCAGATGTTGCAGGAAATGGGTCGCGAACCGACCCCGGAAGAGCTGGGCGAACGCATGGAAATGCCTGAGGACAAGATCCGCAAGGTATTGAAGATCGCTAAAGAGCCGATCTCCATGGAAACCCCGATCGGTGATGACGAAGACTCCCATCTGGGTGACTTCATCGAAGACTCGACCATGCAGTCGCCAATCGATGTTGCAACCGTTGAGAGCCTTAAAGAAGCGACTCGCGAAGTGCTGTCCGGCCTCACTGCCCGTGAAGCCAAGGTACTGCGCATGCGCTTCGGTATCGACATGAATACCGACCACACCCTCGAAGAGGTTGGTAAGCAGTTCGACGTGACCCGTGAGCGGATTCGTCAGATCGAAGCCAAGGCGCTGCGCAAGCTGCGCCACCCGACGAGAAGCGAGCATCTGCGCTCCTTCCTCGACGAGTGATCACAGAACCCCCGGCCCAGGCCGGGGGTTTTGCTTTGCACAGATTAAATCTCCCCGCTTCCCCCCTCCTCCCTGTAGCCGTCTACACTCGAAACATTCCCCCGAGCCATAACGAGACCGTTATGCCCAGACTGCCGACCGTGCTTTTTTTGCTGTCGCTGATGACCTGGACCGCAACGGCTGGCGCGCTGACTCTCACTGACGATGAACGTAGCTGGCTGGCGGCTCACCCGGAATTGCGCCTGGGTGTCGATGCGTCGTGGCCGCCCTTCGAGTTTCGTGACGATGGGGGCCGCTACCAGGGCCTTGCCGCGGATTACATCGAGGTCATCCGCAAAAGGCTGGCAACCCGGCTCACGCCCATCGAGCCGGTGAGCTGGACCGCCGTCCTGGAACAAGCCAAAAAGGGCAAACTGGACCTGCTGCCGGGCATCATGTCGACCCCTGAACGCCAGAAATACCTGTCGTTCACTCGCCCCTATCTGGATTTTCCGATTGTCATCCTGGCCCATGTCGGGGGCCCCCAGCCACATAACCTGAAAGACCTGTACGGCCTGAAAATCGCCGTGGTGGAAAACTACGCCCCCCACGAACTGCTGCGCAGCCACCATCCCGACTTGAACCTGGTGGCGGTGCCCAACGTTAGCTCGGCGCTACAGGCGCTGGCCACCGACGAAGTGGACGCCGTGGTGGGCGATCTGGCTTCCAGCGTCTGGGGACTGCGCCAGCTCAAGCTCGATGGGTTGTATGTCAGCGGTGAAACCCCCTATCGCTATCAACTGGCCATGGCTGTACCCCGCGACAACAAGATGCTGGTCGGCATTCTCGACAAAGTCCTGGCGGACATGAGCCCCGCTGAAATCAGCGCCATTCAGGAGCATTGGGTCGGCAACGTCCTCGATCATCGAACTTTCTGGAATGACCTGCTGGTGTATGGCCTGCCCGGATTGCTGCTGCTGACTACCGTGCTGGCGGTGGTTATCCGCATCAACCGCCGCTTGAGCTCGGAAATCGCTCGCCGGGTCAACCTTGAACAGGAACTGCGCAGCAGCGAATACCACTACCGCGGCCTGGTGGAGAGCCTGTCAGCCATCGCCTGGGAAGCAAAAGTCACCGACTTCACCTACAGCTATGTATCGCCCCATGCCGAAGACCTTCTCGGTTATCCCCTGTCCCACTGGCTGATTCCGGGCTTCTGGCGCAACATCATTCACCCCGCCGACCTGACCCGCGCCCAGACCTTCTGCGATCACGAAGTGCTGGCCGGGCGCGATCACCGCCTCGATTACCGGGTGATCACCGCCGACGGCCGCTGTCTGTGGGTGCGCGATATCGTCAGCCTGATCGAACACGGGCATGAGCCGGTGCTGCGCGGGTTGATGATCGATATCACCGACGCCAAGCGCACCGAGGAAGCGCTACGCCTGTCGGAACAGAAATTCGCTTCCGTGTTCCAGCAATGCCCGGACATGCTGGTGATTGCGCGCCTGAGCGACGGCTGCCTGCTGGAAGTCAACGAAGCGTTCGAAGAACAGATCGGCCTCAAGGCCGAGGACGTCATTGGCCAGACCGCCACCAACCTGAACATCTGGGGGATTCCCGGTGTTGGGCCGGGCCTGTTGCAACGCTTGCAGGCCGGCAGCATCCGCAACCTGGAAATGCCCTTTCGTCGCAGCAACGGCCAGGTGTTTACCGGCCTGATCTCCGCCGAACCGTTTAACCTCGACATGACACCTGCGCTGGTGGTCGTGGTGCGGGACATCACCCAGCTCAAGGAAACCCAGCAACAGCTGCAAACGTCCGAAGAAAAGTTCGCCAAGGCCTTCCACGCTTCCCCCGACGGATTGCTGCTGTCGCGGCAAAGCGATGGCTTGCTGCTGGAGGTCAACGACGGTTTCAGCCGCATCACCGGCTTCAACAGCGCCATGTCGGTGGATCGTTCGGCGCTGGACCTGGGGATCTGGGTCAACCTCAATGAACGCAAGCAAATGCTCGACCTGCTGCACCGGGACGGTTTTGTCCGCGACTTCAGCTGCCATATCCGCCGCAGCGACGGGCAGATCCGCCTCTGCGAAGTGTCCAGCCGTCCGCTGCCGATTGGCGATGAAGACTGCATGCTGACCATCGCCCGGGATATCACCGATCGGCACCTGATGCAGGAAAAACTGCAACAGGCCGCCACCGTGTTCGAAAGCACCGCCGAAGGCGTATTGATCACCGATACCCAACAGCACATCAGCGCGGTCAACCGTGCGTTCACCGAAATCACCGGTTACAGCGAAAGCGAAGCCTTGGGCCACACGCCGCGCCTGCTCGCCTCGGGCCTGCATGACAGCGCGTTCTACGCGGCCATGTGGCACCAATTGACCGCCGAAGGCCACTGGCAAGGCGAGATCTCCAACCGGCGCAAGAATGGCGAGCTGTACCCGAGCTGGCTGACCATCAGTGCCGTGCGCAACCGGGAGAAGTTCATCACCCACTTTGTCGCGGTGTTCGCCGACATTTCCAGCCTCAAGCACGCGCAGGCCAAACTCGACTACCAGGCGCACCACGACCCGCTGACCGGCCTGCCGAACCGCACGCTGTTCGAAAGCCGCCTGCTGACCGCGCTCAACAGCCAGCAGGAAAACGGCGGCCAGGGCGCAGTGCTGTTCCTCGACCTCGACCGCTTCAAGCACATCAACGACAGCCTCGGCCACCCGGTCGGCGACCTTCTGCTCAAGGGCATTGCCGTGCGCCTCAAGGAGCAGTTGCGTGACATCGACACCGTGGCGCGCCTGGGAGGTGACGAGTTCATTATCCTGCTGCCGGGCCTGCAACAATCCAGCGATGCCGACCACATCGCCAATAAACTGCTCAACTGTTTCGCCGCGCCGTTCCAGGCCGGCGAACACGAGTTTTTCATCAGCGCCAGCATCGGCACCAGCCTCTATCCGAAGGATGGCTGCGACGTTGCCACACTGATCAAGAACGCCGACGCCGCGATGTACCGCTCCAAGGCCAAGGGCCGCAACCGTGTCGAAAGCTACACCCGCGACCTCACCGCCCAAGCCAGCGAGCGCGTGGCACTGGAACACGAACTGCGCCGCGCCATCGAACGCAACGAGTTGCACCTGTGCTACCAACCGAAAATCAGCCTCGAAGACTACAGTCTGGTCGGCGCCGAAGCCCTGATCCGCTGGCACCACCCGACTTTTGGCGACGTGCCGCGGGAACACTTCATCCCGCTGGCCGAAGAAAACGGCATGATCCTGCAAATCGGCGACTGGGTCCTGGAAACCGCCTGCCGGCAGATGGCCGAATGGCACAGGCTGTACGAAAGTCCCGGCCCGCTGTCGGTCAACCTGGCCGGCGCCCAACTGCGCCAACCCAACCTGGTGGGCCGCATAGAACAGTTGCTCAAGGACAACGGCCTCAACCCCGGCTTCCTGCAACTGGAAATCACCGAAAACTTCATCATGAGCCAGGCAGAGGAGGCGCTGGCGGTGCTGCATCAACTCAAACAACTGGGCGTGCAACTGGCCATCGATGACTTCGGCACCGGCTATTCGTCCTTGAGTTACCTCAAGCGCCTGCCGCTGGACATCCTCAAGATCGACCAGTCCTTCGTCCGCGGCCTGCCCGACGACCCCCACGATGCGGCCATCGTACGCGCCATCATCGCCCTCGGACGCAGCATGCAATTCACCGTGATTGCCGAAGGGGTCGAGACCCAGGCGCAACAACAATTCCTCGCCGCCGAGGGCTGTGAACAAATCCAGGGCTACATCGTCAGCCTGCCCCTCCCCCCCGACGAATTCGCCGCGACGTTTCTTCGTACAGCCGTAAAGGCTTTTTCGGATAGCACAGTCGCAAAACCGTCGCTATAATCCGCGACCTACTGAGGGCCTATAGCTCAGTTGGTTAGAGCAGAGGACTCATAATCCTTTGGTCCACGGTTCAAGTCCGTGTGGGCCCACCAAACAAGAAAGCCGCGCAATGCGCGGCTTTTGCGTATCTGAATTGCCCGAAACCGTAGAGCCACTTTTTAATCGTTCAGTTGGCAAAGTTTTCGATCTTTACCTGGCCCTCGGGGAAGGTGGCGATGATTTCCAGTTCGCCTCCCATGGCGCGGATGTAGTTGCGCAAAGTACTGATGTACATGTCCGTTCGCCGCTCCATCTTGGAGATCGCCGCCTGGTTGACATGCAGTGTCCTGGCCAGTGTGTCCTGACTCAACGCTTGCGCCTGGCGCAACTCGTGCAGCGGCATTTGTGCTCGTAGCTTCTGATGCAAGGCCTCAACACGTGCTTGAGACTCTGGAGAGCGACGCGCCACCAAATCAGCAAATTTTTTAGCCATTGTCATAGCCCTCTTTCTTCAATGTATCCAAGTGCTCGTCGTAGAGACGTTCGGCCAGTGGCACGTGTTCCGTATACCAACGCGCCTGGCCGGTTTTATCACCGCCAATCAGCAGAATCGCGCTGCGCCGTGGATCAAACGCGTACAGCACACGGTACGGCCTGCCAGCGTGCTGCACCCTTAACTCACGAAGGTTGCCATGCCGTGAACCCTTGATATCGCTGGTATGTGGAAAACCCAAGTGTGGGCCATCCTCGCCCAGCAACATCACTGTGGCCTGAACCGAGTCCTGTTCGAACTCGTTCAGGTGATCCCACCAGGCCTCAAATTCATCCGTGTATTCGACGTCCCATTTCATACAAATATGCCACCAAAGGAATATAACCTCAAAGGAATAAATGTATGAGCTTCAGAGGTGCCCAACCACCCTGACTCCTCTGTCAATTGTTAACGATGGTTACTCGCAGAGGGTTTGCCGTTTCGCCAATTGCTTCAGCGTCCTCATGACAACGCGGGAACCAGGCGTTTGGCTCAACGACTCAGAGGATGCACCGGCCTGGAAAATCGCTCGTCGCGCCAGTCTTCGTTTACAGAGGGTGTCGCAATATCGGATGACGTCCGTAAACCTTGTAGGCAAACTCCGAATCTTGCTTTTGGGCACTTTGCTGCCTTGTTGCGCTTTTCTTCGACGGGATAGTCTCCGGACGTCGCTGACCATTCAGCGATCGGGCTTGGAAACCCGTCGAAATTGGACGCAACAGTCTGCCCATCACGATATTGAGTTATGGCGGCTGTGCGCGGGACGCCCTCGGGCGTGCCGGTTTCCTAGTTTCCCGGTTTTCCAACCTGCGCGCAGCTGCCACCCATTCGCTTGGAAACGAATGTGACAGCTCCTTAAAAATTAGGAGTTTGAACATGAGCACATCCACACCCTCAGAACTGAAAACCGTTGGTTTCACACCCTTCTTGTATCTCTCGAATCAACCGCTGTTCCATGTCTGCCGCGACGTCCCCATCGCCGACGCTCTGGCCCAAGCCTCCGACCTGTTGTTCCTCGCCAAGTCCCTCACCGTGGACGCCGCCTACGCCCAAGACTCCGACCGCCACGCCTGGGCCGCGCATTACCTGACGACGATGAGCAAAGCGGTGATTGATGATGTGGTGAAGGTGCTGACGCGGCGACCTGTTCAAACGAGAGCGGATGCAAATCAATAGAACACTTTTCACAGGACCGGAAAATTCCCAAAAAGGGACCGAGCGTTCCCTTTTTGGGACTGATAGAGCCTACTTCCAGTGCTGAACAACATCACTGCAACTGTCAGTCCAAACACGTAATGAAGGGATAGCCTGCACCGCCCGCAACTGTTCCAGCATCGGCCCGGGGAACACAACCTCATACGTATCCGCCGCCCGCCCCCATTGCTCCACAAGAGCCATGCCGTCCACCAGCGCCACAGCCAATTCGGCAATCGTCCCAGCTTGATCTTCGATGATTTCTTGAGTCCGACCCCACACCCGATCAGTCATCGCTTTAAGCTCCGCCGAAATGCGCTCAGACGACGCTGGATCAGTATCCGGGCAGGCGACGTTGCGCAACAGATGCTGAAGCTCCCTGATTTTTGCGTAATCCTGTTCCGCCCCTTGCTCGCCTTTGAGGATGGCGGTGGCCTTGGGCTTATCGACGCGTTTGGCGGCTGAAGGTTTTGAAGGCAGTGTCTGCGCCATTGCGCCAGCCAGGAGCACCATCATCCGGGCTTCCAGATGTTCCTTCATGGCTTCCATCGACGAAATTGGGCGCACCAGGGTAATGGAGGCTCCTCCCTGGTGCCGCAGATCCTTGGTCACTGTCAGGGTCACGCCGCCCGTTTCAAACCCCAGGGCGCGAGCCACCACGTAGTGCCCCATTTCGTGATGGGCGATCTGCAAGGCACGGTCCCGTACAGCAGCAGGTAGCTTCGTTGTCATGTCCTTCGCCTCGCACCCTCGACTGCCTCAATCCTAGCCGATTTCCACACTGGCTCTTTCGCCCATGAAAAAGCCGCGCAATGGCGCGGCTTTTCTGACTCAAGCTTCAGCCCTTACTTGGGCAAAGCGTAGGCAATCACATAATCCCCGCGATCCGTCGACTGACGCGCACCGCCCACGGTCAGCAGGATGTACTGCCTGCCGGTTTTCGGTGAAACGTAGGTCATCGGCCCGGACTGGCTGCCCACCGGCAAACGCGATTTCCAGATTTCGTTGCCGTTACCGGTATCGAAGGCGCGCAGGTAGAAGTCCTGGGTGCCGGCGAAGAACAGCAGGCCCGACTGAGTGGCGAGCGATGCGCCGAGGGTCGGCATGCCGATCGGGATCGGCAGGTGCATGCGGATGCCCAGCGGGCCGGTGTCCTGCACGGTGCCGACCGGAACTTGCCACATCAGTTTGTGGGTCTTGAGGTCGATGGCCGACATGGTGCCGAACGGTGGTTTCTGGCACGGAATGCCGGCCGCCGAGAGGAAGCGTTCGCGCATGGCGCCGAACGGCGTGCCTTCCTGCGGTACCACGCCCATTTCGATACCGCTGGCCCCGGCTTTGATCTTGTCGCGCGGGATCATGTAGTTGGCCAGGCCCAGGCGCATGTCGTTGACGAACATGTAGTTAGTGTTCGGATCAACAGAGACGCTGCCCCAGTTCATGCCGCCCAACGAGCCCGGGAATTGCAGGGCGCGATCCATTCCCGGCGGGGTGTAGACGCCTTCGTGGCGCATGCCTTTGAACTGGATGCGGCACATCAATTGATCAAACGGCGTGGCGCCCCACATGTCGGATTCGGTCAGGGTCTTGTTGCCGATTGACGGCATGTCCACCGAGAACGGTTGGGTTGGCGAGTAACGTTCGCCGGGAACCTTGCCTTGCGGCACCGGGCGCTCTTCGACGCGAGCAATCGGCACGCCGGTTTCGCGGTTAAGCAGAAAGATCTCGCCCTGCTTGGTGACTTGCGCCAGGGCTGGCTGGGTGCCGCCCTTGTCGTCCGGCACGTCGTACAGCAGCGGTTGCGCCGGCAGGTCGAAGTCCCACAGGTCATGGTGAGTGGTCTGGAAGTGCCAGCGCACCTGGCCGGTCTTCACATCGATGGCGACGATGGACGAGTTCCACTTGTCGTCGAACTCGGTACGTTGGCCGCCGAAGAAGTCCGGGGTGGCGTTGCCGGTTGGCAAGTAAACCAGACCGAGCTTGGCGTCGTAGGACATGGCCGACCAGACGTTCGGCGTACCACGGGTGTATGTCTCACCGGCCGGAGGGCGTTTGGTGGTGTTTGGGTTGCCCGGATCCCACGCCCATACCAGCTCACCGCTGCGCACGTCATAGGCACGGACCACGCCCGGCGGTTCGCCGGTGGAGTAGTTATCGGCCACGCGGCCGCCGACGATCACCACGTCACCAGCGACCAACGGGGTCGAGGTTTGCTGGTAGTAACCGGGCTTCACTTCGCCCATGTCTGTGGTCAGGTCAACGGTGCCCTTGTTGCCGAATTCTTCGCAAGGCTTGCCGGTGTCGGCGTTGATGGCGATCAGACGGGCATCGCCGGTCGGCAGGAACAGACGTTTCGTACAGGCGGTTGGCTGATTGTCCGAAGACGCCGGGGTTTCGGAATAGCCCAGGCCACGGCAGCGCTGCCAGTTGGGCGCGGTGCCTTGCGGGTCGAACTTCCAGCGCTGAGCGCCGGTGTCGGCATCCAGGGCGAAGACTTTGCCGTAAGCGGTGCAGGTGTAGACCGTGTCGCCGATTTGCAGCGGAGTGTTCTGGTCTTCGGCGCCGGCGCCGGTGCTTTGCGGGATGTCACCGGTGCGGAAGGTCCAGGCGACCTGCAATTTGTCGATGTTGCCCTTGGTGATCTGGTCCAGCGCGGCAAAGCGGTTGCCGGCGGTGGTGTTGCCCCAGTGGGCCCAGTCTTTCTGTTCGGTGCCTGGAGTGACCGGCGTTACCGCAGGTTCGGTGGTGGCCTTGACCACGTGGGTCGGCACGAACATGTAGGACATCGTCGCAACGACGCTCACGCCCAGAATGCCAGCCAGACCGTAGGCGCCACGCCCGCCGGTCGCGCCCGAAGCGCGGACCAGGGTCGGATAGATCAACGCCACCACCAGACCGATCACGGCGAAGGTCAGTACCCGCGAGACCAGCGGCCAGTATTCGAGGCCCGCATCCCAAACGGCCCAGATCGCAGTGAGGACCAACGCCACACCATACAGCCAGGCGCCGAGCGGCTTGCGCCGGGCAATCATCAACCCGGACGCCAGCATCGCCAGCCCCATCAGCAGGAAATACCAGCTGCCACCCAGCGCGATCAGATAGCCACCGCCACCGGCCAGGCCGAGCCCGATCAGTGCAATCAGCACACCCAGCCCCGCCAGCAACCATTTGCTGCCGGCGGCAGCCCCAGAATTGTTCATGTCGGAAATTTTCCCCATTTGTGACAAGGCCGGAATAATGTACTACCTAGTTACTTATGGCAATTTGTCGCAGGCAAAAATGTCATGAACGGTATTGAGGCTAGATCAAATCTCCGTCGCGAGCGTCCTGCAGGAACTGCCTGTAACATGCTTGCGCACTGATCCATGCCGCTGGAGATAACCCTTTGCCTGACACTCGCACGCCTGTTCTCGATGAAATCGACCGCCAATTGATTGCCGCCCTGCAGATCAACGCCCGCGAGAGCGTGGCCATGCTTGCCCGGCAACTGGGCATCGCCCGTACCACCGTCACTTCGCGCCTGGCGCGGCTGGAAAAGGCCAAGGTGATCACCGGCTACGGCGTGCGCCTCGGCCAGCGCGTGGTGGATGGCGGGTTGCAGGCGTATGTGGGGATCACCGTGCAACCGCGCTCCGGTAAGGAGGTGTTGCGACGCCTGAGTGCGATGGCGCAGGTGCAGCAGTTGTGTGCGGTGAGTGGCGAATTTGATTATGTGGCGTGGTTGCGCACCGATTCGCCGGAGCAGCTGGATCAGTTGCTGGATCAGATTGGCAGTGTGGATGGGGTGGAGAAGACCACGACGTCGATCATCTTGAGTAGCAAGATTGATCGGGGGCAGCCGGTTTGAGTTTTCAGGCCCGGGTTCATCGGTGACTGAACTGGCGCTATCGCGAGCAAGCTTGCTCCCACAGTGGTCAGTGTGCACATCAAGATCGTCATACTGACCAATAAAATATCAAAATGACGACACTTTGCGTCTTATTAACGTGTTCTGTGCTCTCTAGAATGGCTGGCATCTTTTCCTATACTCAGATGCGCATTCCGCGTCGGGTCGCCAGCAAGGTCAACCATGAACAAGAACAATCGCCATCCTGCAGACGGTAAAAAGCCAGTCACCATTTTCGGCCCGGACTTTCCTTTCGCCTTCGACGACTGGATCGAACACCCGGCCGGCCTGGGCAGCATTCCCGAGCACAATCACGGTGCCGAAGTGGCGATTGTCGGCGGCGGGATCGCCGGCCTGGTGGCGGCGTATGAGCTGATGAAGCTGGGCCTGAAACCGGTCGTCTACGAAGCCTCGAAAATGGGCGGCCGCCTGCGCTCCCAGGCGTTCAACGGCGCTGAAGGCATCATTGCCGAGCTAGGTGGCATGCGTTTTCCAGTGTCGTCCACCGCGTTCTATCACTACGTCGACAAACTCGGTCTGGAAACCAAACCTTTCCCTAACCCGCTGACACCCGCGTCGGGCAGCACGGTGATCGACCTCGAAGGCCAGACCCATTACGCACAGAAGCTGTCGGACCTTCCTGCGCTGTTCCAGGAAGTGGCTGACGCCTGGGCCGATGCCCTGGAAGCCGGTTCGCAGTTCGCCGATATCCAGCAAGCCATCCGCGACCGCGATGTGCCACGTCTGAAAGAGTTGTGGAACACCCTGGTGCCGCTGTGGGATGACCGCACCTTCTACGATTTCGTCGCCACCTCCAAGGCCTTCGCCAAGCTCTCGTTCCATCACCGCGAAGTGTTCGGCCAGGTCGGTTTCGGTACCGGCGGCTGGGACTCGGACTTCCCCAACTCGATGCTGGAAATCTTCCGTGTGGTGATGACCAATTGCGACGATCACCAGCACCTGGTGGTCGGTGGCGTGGAACAGGTGCCACAAGGCATCTGGCGCCATGTGCCGGAGCGTTGCGCGCACTGGCCAGCGGGTACCAGCCTCAGCTCGCTGCACAACGGCGCACCGCGCACGGGTGTGAAGAAAATTGCCCACGCGCCGGGCGGCCGTTTCGCCGTCACCGACAACTGGGGCGACACCCGCGAATACGCCGCCGTGCTGACCACCTGCCAGAGCTGGCTGCTGACCACCCAGATCGAATGCGACGAAACCCTGTTCTCGCAAAAGATGTGGATGGCTTTGGACCGCACCCGCTACATGCAGTCGTCGAAGACTTTCGTGATGGTCGACCGCCCTTTCTGGAAGGACAAGGATCCGGAAACCGGCCGCGACCTGATGAGCATGACCCTCACCGATCGCCTGACCCGTGGCACCTACCTGTTCGACAACGGCGACGACAAGCCCGGCGTGATTTGCCTGTCGTACTCGTGGATGAGCGACGCGCTGAAAATGCTGCCGCAGCCGGTGGAAAAACGCGTGAAGCTGGCATTGGATGCGTTGAAGAAGATCTATCCGAAAGTCGACATCGCCGCGCGGATCATCGGCGACCCGATCACCGTTTCGTGGGAAGCCGACCCGCATTTCCTCGGCGCGTTCAAAGGCGCCCTGCCCGGCCACTACCGCTACAACCAGCGTATGTACGCGCACTTCATGCAGGACGACATGCCTGCCGAGCAGCGCGGGATCTTCATCGCCGGTGACGACGTTTCGTGGACCCCGGCCTGGGTTGAGGGCGCGGTACAGACCTCGCTCAACGCGGTATGGGGCATCATGAAACACTTCGGCGGTGCAACTCACGCCGAGAATCCGGGTCCAGGAGATGTATTCAACGAGATCGGACCGATCGCCCTGCCCGAGTAAGAGGAATCCGAAATGCGCGTAGCCCTTTACCAATGCCCACCGCTGCCTCTGGATGTCGCCGGCAACCTGCAACGCTTGCAGCAGCTTGCGCTGGAGGCAAAAGGTGCCGATCTGCTGGTGCTGCCGGAGATGTTCCTGACCGGCTACAACATCGGCGTCGATGCCGTCAGCGTACTGGCGGAGGTGCATAACGGTGAGTCGGCACAGCAGATTGCGCGCATTGCCAAGGCTGCCGGGATCGCCATTTTGTATGGCTATCCCGAGCGCACCGCCGACGGCCAGATCTACAACGCCGTGCAATTGATCGACGCTAACGGCGAGCGCATCTGCAACTACCGCAAGACCCATCTGTTCGGCGATCTGGATCACTCGATGTTCAGCGCAGGTTCCGACGACTTTCCCATCGTTGAGCTCAACGGCTGGAAGCTCGGTTTCCTGATCTGCTACGACCTGGAGTTTCCGGAAAACGCCCGGCGCCTGGTCCTGGCCGGTGCCGAGCTGATCCTGGTGCCGACCGCGAACATGATTCCGTTCGATTTCGTCGCCGATGTCACCGTGCGCTCCCGCGCCTTCGAAAACCAATGCTATGTGGCTTACGCCAACTACTGCGGCCATGAAGGCGAGATCCACTACTGCGGCCAGAGCAGCATCGCTGCGCCGGATGGCAGCCGTATCGCTCAGGCGGGACTGGATGAATCGCTGATTGTCGGTGAGCTGGATCGTCAGTTGATGGTCGATTCCCGTGCCGCCAATCGCTACCTGATCGATCGTCGTCCCGAGCTTTACGGCGACCTGAACAAGCGCTAGTCCTAGGGGGCGTTCTCAATTAGTTTCCCCGTCGCGTTGTCGCCTTAAAGTGGGCCAGGCAAGGCGCAGGCCGCTGGGAATGGTGTTCCCTTTCCAAGGCCTGCAACGCAGCCTGGCCCGCTTTAAGGCACAACCCGAAGGGCCGGGCCTGCTGTTGTGCAGGGCCGCGTTGCTCGAAGCTTATTTGGAACAACCAAACCACGCTTCTCGCGCCTTGCCCTGCACAACAGCAGACCCGGCGCGGCGCGGAAACTAATTGAGAACGCCCCCTAATCCGCTAGCATTGGCACTTCACTGTTCTGGAAGTGCCCATGCCCGCGCTGAATCACCCTCGCCCCCCTACTGAAACCCTGGCCAATGGTCTGCGGGTGACGCTGCGTCATGCCCCGAATTTGAAGCGTTGCGCAGCAGCGTTGCGGGTCGCCGCGGGCAGCCATGATGTGCCGCTGGCATGGCCTGGCCTGGCGCATTTTCTTGAGCATTTGTTGTTTCTGGGGACTGAGCGTTTTCCTGCGGACCAAGGGCTGATGGCCTACGTCCAGGGCCATGGCGGGCAAGTGAATGCGCGGACCAGCGAGCGCACCACAGATTACTTTTTCGAATTGCCGATCCAGGCATTTGCCGGTGGACTGGAGCGTCTGTCGGACATGCTCGCTCATCCACGTATGAATCCGGACGACCAGCAGCGGGAACGGGAAGTTTTGCAGGCGGAATTTGTCGCCTGGTCGCAGGATGCCGAGGCGCAGCAGCAGTTTGCGCTGTTCAATGGCCTCGCCGAGGCTCATCCGCTACGGGGTTTTCATGCCGGCAATCGTGACAGCCTGCCAGTGGATCAAGCCGATTGTCAGCAGGCTTTGCAGGATTTTTATCAGCGCTATTACCAGACCGGGCAAATGACCCTGAGCCTGGCCGGGCCGCAGAACCTCGATGAATTGAAAGCGATGGCCGAAGCCTTTGGCAGCGTCATTGCCAAAGGCGAAACAGTCTCGCAACAAGCGCCTACACAGCTGATGGACTCGCCGAACAAAAGTTATCAACAGGCTGGCGAAGGCCGTCTGGACCTGCTGTTTGCCCTCGAAACACTGCCTGACAACTCTGCCGAAGCGCTGGCATTCCTGTGCCACTGGCTGAATCTGGAAAAACCCGGAGGCTTGTTGGCGGACCTGCGCGAGCGCGGGCTGGCCGATCACCTGAAAGCCCAGCCGCTGTACCAGTTCGCCAGGCAAGCCTTGCTGCATATCGAATTCACCCTGCCCGCCGCCGACTCGGCACCAGGCATCCGCGAACGCCTGATGGACTGGCTCGGTTTCTTTGCCAAGCAAGACTGGAACCGATTGCGCGAAGAGTACGCCACCCTGCTCCAGCGCCAGCAGCAAATCAGCAGTGCCTTGCAACTGGCTCGACTGGACAGCGAACAACGTGAATTCGGGTTAACCGAGCAGGGCGTTACAGCCCTCAAGCAAATCCTCCAACAAATCGGCGCTGTGGATAACTTCGGCGGCCCATGGCAATTGCCGGCACCCAACCCGTTCCTGCACTCCGAAGCAGCGGCAGCCAACGCCGGATTGATTCGCGGCCAGACCAGCGCCCACCGCGGCCTGCGCACGTTTGCCCAGGACCGCTCGCGCAGCCGTCGTGAACGTTCGCCGATGCAATTCAGCCAGGCATGGCCGGATAACGGTGTTGAAGGTGCGATTTATCTGCGCTGGCGTCTGGACTCGGCTCCCGGCAGCCACCTTCAATCACGGCTGGAAAACCACCTGCAACCGTTACGCGAAGACGCGCACCAAGCCGGTGTGGATTTGTCCTTCAGTGCGTCGGGCAACGAATGGCTGCTCAAACTGAACGGGCTACAGGAGCCGATGCCCAGCGTCATGGAGTATGTGCTGAAAGAACTGACAAAACCCGATGCCGCTGTCCCACAAGCCGAATCGACCAGCGTGGCGTTCATACCGATTCGACAACTGCTCAAGGCCTTGCCCGATCACTGCCTCGGGCACACCGCGAACTCGGACGACATGCAGTCACTCTGGTCGAGTGCGCGATGGGATGGGCTGGCCATCGGGTTATCGGCTCAGACTCAAGCGGCCATGGGCCTGGCCTTGAGCCGCATACCCGGCACACCGGACAATCAACTGACGCCGCCCTCATCGATCCTTGCACAGCATCTGTGGAGCACTGTCGATACCGCTTCCGGTGAGCACGCGTTGCTGCTGTTCTGTCCGACAGCCACCCAGGAAATGGCCGACGAAGCCGCGTGGCGTTTGCTCGCGCATGCCTGCCAGACACCGTTCTACCAACGCCTGCGGGTGGAGCTGCAACTCGGCTATGCGGTGTTCAGCGCCCTGCGGCAGATTCACGGGCAAACCGGGTTGCTGTTTGGCGTGCAATCGCCAAGCGTTGCACCTGCGGAGCTGCTGCAACACATCAAGCAATTCCTGAATCGATTGCCGGAACTGATCAACGCACTCGACGACACCACCTTCAGCGCTCAACGCCAGGCCTTGGCGGACCAGTTTTCCAGCGCGGCGCTCACCACGGTTCAAGCGGCCGAATTACTCTGGCAGGGCAAGCTGGCTGGCCGTTCGTCGGAATATCTGACGCAATTACCCGAGGCCATTGTGCGCATTGACCGGACCGCTCTGCTGGCTGCGGCCCAACGCCTGAATCAGGCCGAAGGCGGCTGGCTGTGCCTTGCCAACAGCGCTGCCCCTGGCGCGTCATGGCAAGCGGCAAAATGATCATTACCGGGGCTGCAAGGAGCTTTCTCAAATTTTCACGGGCAATTTCTTTGAAATTTTGAGTAACATAGCAACCTAACTATCTGGAACATCTCTGACTTGAGGTGGACTATACCTATAGATAGCGCTGTCCCACCTTACCTGAAGGAGTTCAATTTATGGCCTGGACCAAACCTGCCTACACCGACCTGCGTATCGGCTTTGAAGTCACCATGTACTTCGCCAGCCGCTAATCTGCCTTGGCAGACTGCAGCTAACGCCTCGGTTATCCCGAGGCGTTTTATTTTCAGCGTTGAAATGATGGAGCGTCCATGTTTGTCCAGATTCTAGGTTCCGCTGCCGGCGGCGGCTTCCCCCAGTGGAACTGCAACTGCGTGAACTGCGCGGGCTTTCGCAACGGCAGCCTGCGGGCCAAGGCGCGGACGCAATCGTCCATCGCGATTTCCGACGACGGCGTGAACTGGGTGCTGTGCAACACCTCTCCGGACATCCGCGCCCAACTCCAGGGCTTCGCCCCGATGCAGCCGGGCCGCGCCCTGCGCGATACCGGGATCGGCGCGATCATCCTGATGGACAGCCAGATCGACCACACCACCGGCCTGCTCATGCTGCGTGAGGGCTGCCCGCATCAGGTCTGGTGCACCGACATGGTCCATGAAGACCTGAGCACCGGTTTTCCGCTGTTCACCATGCTCAACCACTGGAATGGCGGGCTGACCTGGAATCGCATCGAACTCGATCAAAGTTTCAGCGTCCCAGCTTGCCCGAACCTGCGCTTCACTCCGCTGCCTTTGCGCAGTGCTGCACCGCCCTACTCACCGCATCGCTTCGACCCGCATCCAGGCGACAACATCGGTCTGATCGTCGAAGACCTCAACACCGGCGGCAAACTGTTCTACGCACCGGGCCTGGGCAAGGTGGATGCAGCGCTTCTGGAAATCATGGCCGGCAGCGATTGCCTGCTGGTGGATGGAACCTTGTGGGATGACGATGAAATGCAGCGTCGCGGCGTCGGTACCCGCACCGGTCGGGAGATGGGGCACCTGGCGCAGAACGGCCCCGGAGGCATGCTCGAAGTGCTTGAGCAATTGCCCAACCAGCGCAAAGTACTTATCCACATCAACAATACCAACCCGATTCTTGATGAGGATTCGCCGGAGCGCGCAGAGCTGGATCGGCGCCAGGTTGAGGTGGCGTATGACGGCATGAGTATTGTGTTGTAGCGGATGGCCCTATCGCGAGCAAGCTCGCTCCCACAGTTGACCGCGTAACCCTGTGGGAGCGGGCTTGTCGGATCGCCGCACCGCCGCGAAAGCGTCCGACCAGACACCCAAGATTTCAACGGTTGTACACCGGAGAACCGCAATGACCGACACCCCAATGTCCCCCGCAGAATTCGAAGCGGCCCTGCGCGCCAAGGGCGCCTATTACCACATCCATCACCCCTATCACGTGGCGATGTACGAAGGTCGGGCGAGCCGCGAACAGATCCAGGGCTGGGTCGCCAACCGTTTCTACTATCAGGTGAACATCCCCCTGAAGGACGCGGCGATCCTCGCTAACTGCCCTGACCGCGAGATCCGCCGTGAATGGATTCAGCGCCTGCTCGACCACGACGGTGCGCCCGGTGAAGACGGCGGCATCGAAGCCTGGCTGCGCCTGGGCCAGGCCGTGGGCCTCGACCCGGACCAGCTGCGCTCCCAGGAGCTGGTGCTGCCAGGCGTACGCTTCGCCGTGGATGCCTATGTCAATTTCGCCCGCCGCGCCAGTTGGCAGGAAGCGGCGAGCAGCTCGCTGACCGAACTGTTCGCCCCGCAGATCCACCAATCGCGCCTGGACAGTTGGCCCCAGCATTACCCATGGATCGACCCGGCCGGCTACGAGTATTTCCGCACGCGCCTGGGCCAGGCACGGCGTGATGTCGAGCATGGTCTGGCGATCACGTTGCAGCACTACACCACTCGTGAAGGCCAGGAGCGCATGCTGGAAATTCTTCAGTTCAAACTGGACATTCTTTGGAGCATGCTCGATGCCATGAGCATGGCCTACGAACTGAAACGCCCGCCGTATCACAGCGTGACCGGGGAACGGGTCTGGCACAAAGGAATCACCTTATGAGTTTCGATCGCAGCAAGACCCCGACCTGGCGCCCAGGCTACCGTTTCCAGTACGAACCGGCGCAAAAAGGCCATGTGCTGCTGTACCCGGAAGGCATGATCAAGCTCAACGAGAGTGCCGCGCTGATCGGCGGTTTGATTGACGGTGAACGGGATGTCGCGGCCATCATCAATGAGCTCGACCGACAGTTCCCCGGCGTGCCCGAGCTCGGTGACGACATCGAGCAATTCATGGAGGTTGCCCGTGCGCAGCACTGGATCGAACTTGCCTGATTCATCGGTGCAAGTACCACCCAAACCCGAGATCGGCCTGCCGCTGTGGCTGCTCGCCGAGCTGACCTATCGCTGCCCGCTGCAATGCCCATACTGCTCCAATCCGCTGGATTTCGCCGAGCAAGGCAAAGAGCTGAGTACCGAACAGTGGCTCAAAGTGTTTCGCGAAGCGCGGGAAATGGGCGCCGCGCAACTGGGCTTTTCCGGTGGCGAACCGCTGGTGCGCCAGGACCTCGCCGAGCTGATTGCCGAAGCCCGCAAACTGGGTTTCTACACCAACCTGATCACCTCCGGCATCGGCCTGACCGAGCAGAAAATCAGCGATTTCAAGAAGGCCGGACTCGATCACATCCAGATCAGTTTCCAGGCCAGCGACGAGCAGGTGAACAATCTGCTGGCCGGCTCGAAAAAGGCCTTTGCGCAGAAACTGGAAATGGCCCGAGCGGTGAAGGCCCATGGTTATCCGATGGTGCTGAACTTCGTCACCCATCGGCACAATATCGACCAGATCGACCGCATCATCGAGCTGTGCATCGCCCTGGAAGCGGACTTCGTCGAGCTCGCCACGTGCCAGTTCTACGGCTGGGCGCAACTCAATCGCGTCGGGTTATTGCCGACCAAAGAGCAACTGGTGCGCGCCGAACGCATCACCAATGAATACCGCGCCAAACTGGAAGCTGAAGGGCATCCGTGCAAGCTGATTTTCGTCACCCCGGACTATTACGAAGAACGCCCGAAAGCCTGCATGAATGGTTGGGGCAGTATTTTTCTGACGGTCACGCCAGACGGAACCGCCCTGCCCTGTCACGGTGCCCGACAGATGCCGGTGCAGTTTCCCAACGTGCGCGACCACAGCATGCAGCACATCTGGTACGACTCGTTCGGCTTCAACCGCTTTCGTGGCTATGACTGGATGCCCGAGCCGTGCCGCTCCTGTGACGAGAAAGAAAAAGACTTCGGCGGCTGCCGCTGCCAGGCGTTCATGCTCACCGGCGATGCCAGCAATGCCGACCCGGTGTGCAGCAAGTCGCCACAACACGGCGTGATCCTCAAGGCCCGCGAAGAAGCCGAACACGCCACCCAGACCATCGACCAACTGGCCTTTCGCAATGAACGAAACTCACGCCTCATCGCCAAAAGCTGAGCCTTTCAGCGCTGCCAAAGCCGTGGCCGCCGGTATCGATTTTGCCGAACTGCAGGTCGGTCGGCAGGGCCTGTTCTGGAACGAGTACCGTCCCGAAGACGCAGCGTGCCGGATCTGGCATTGGCGCGATGGTGCAGCGAAATGCCTGACGCCACCGGGGTTCAGTGTGCGCAGTCGGGTGTACGAATATGGTGGCGGCGCGTTTTGTCTTACCGACGACGGTATCGTTTTCGTCAACGAGGCCGACCAACAGTTGTATCGGCAATCACTGCAAGACGAAGCGCCCGAAAGGCTGACCTCTGGAGCCTGCCGTTATGGCGATCTGCAGTTCGCCAACGGGCAAGTGCTGGCGGTCGAGGAGCATCGCGACCAACACCGACTGGTGGCGATCGATCTGTCGGATGGCACACGTCACCTGCTGACCGAGGGTGCTGATTTCTACGCGGCACCGACGCTGAGCCCTGATGCCCGGCGCCTAGCCTGGATCGAGTGGAGTCACCCGGATCAGCCATGGACAGCGACCCGCTTGATGGTTGCCGAACGCCTCGCCAACGGCGGTTTTGCCGAGGCTCGTTGTGTGGCGGGCGACGGCGTTCAAGAGTCTGTGCAACAACCGCGGTTTGATGCCGACGGTCGCTTGTATTGCCTGACGGATCGAGCGGGTTACTGGCAGCCATGGAAAGAATCTGAAAAAGGCTTGAACCCAATGCCAAGTGCCAGCGCCGACCATGGTCCCGCGCCCTGGCAACTCGGCGGCAGCACCTGGTTACCGCTCAGCGACGACAGTTATCTGGCCAGTTGGACCGAGGGCGGGTTTGGCCGATTGGGCATAGGCGGCGATTCCAGCGCTGACTTCACCGGCGACTACAGCCGCTTCCGCCATCTCGCCGTGGATGAGCAGTTCATCTATTGCATCGCCGCGTCGCCCGTCAGTTCAACCGCCGTCATCGCCATCGACCGCCAGAGCCGGCAAGTGCAGGTGCTGGCCGGCGGCATCGCACCGCTTGCCCCCGAACAGATCAGCCGCCCGCAAACCTTGCGCTACCCAAGCGGCTCAGGCGAAGCACACGGCTTCTTCTACCCGGCGATGACCGGCGAGGCGAAACCGCCATTGGTGGTGTTCGTCCATGGCGGACCGACCTCGGCGTGCTACCCGATGCTCGATCCGCGTATCCAGTACTGGGCCCAGCGGGGCTTCGCCGTGGCCGACCTCAATTATCGTGGCAGCAGCGGTTATGGCCGGGCCTATCGCCAGGCACTGCACCTGAGTTGGGGCGATGTGGATGTGCAAGACGCCTGCGCCGTGGTCAGCTACCTCAAAGAACACGGCTTGATCGATGGCGAGAAGGCGTTCATTCGCGGCGGCAGTGCCGGCGGTTACACCACCCTTTGCGCCTTGGCCTTTCACAACGTGTTCCGCGCCGGCGCCAGCCTGTATGGGGTCAGCGATCCGGTGGCGCTGGGGCGCGCGACCCACAAATTCGAAAGCGACTATCTGGACTGGCTGATCGGCGATCCGCAACTGGATGGCGAACGCTACGCCGCCCGCACGCCGCTGCTGCATGCCGGCAACATCCGCGTGCCGATGATCTTCTTTCAAGGAGAACTGGATGCCGTGGTCGTCCCGCAGCAGACCCGCGACATGGTCACGGCGCTGCAAGACAACGGCATCCTGGTCGAAGCGCATTACTACGCGGACGAACGCCATGGCTTTCGCAAGGCCGGTAACCAGGCCCATGCGCTGGAGCAGGAGTGGTTGTTTTATCGGCGGGTGATGGATTCAGTGGACTGAAGCCCGCGCTCATTGCCGAAACGGTGGCGTCTCAATCGCGAGCAGGCTCGCGAAGGCGGTCTACCTGCCGACGCTCAGCTCAGCTCAGCGCTTGGCGATGATGTACACCGCATGCACGATCCCAGGAATGTAACCGCACAACGTCAGCAGAATATTCAGCCAGAACGCCCCGCCGAATCCTACTTGCAGAAACACACCCAGTGGCGGCAACAGGATGGCGATGATGATGCGAATAAAGTCCATGGGACAGCTCCTGATTGGGGTGGACTCGTTCGAGCCCTACAGCTAATCGACCTGTGCCGTTTGTCAGGGTTCAGCCCGATTCCTCAGGCCAGTATCTCCAGACCGTGTTTGCGCACGATACTCAGCAACTTCAGCGCCATGCCACTGGGGTGTTTATCCCCTGCTTCCCATTGCTTGACCGTGGAAGCACTGGTGTTCAGGTAGCGCGCAAACACCGGTTGACTGACATTGTTGCGCTCGCGCAATGCCTTGATCTCCTGCGCGGGAATCGCATCCGGCACCCTTGCAAGACAAGACTCATCAAATTCACGCATGGTCGCCTTGCTGATTGCACCTATGGCGTACAAGGCACTAGCCGATTCGTGGATCGATTCCGATAGCTCACTTTTGAATTTTTTACTCATTTGGTATCTCCACAAACTCCTTTGCATCCAGCAAACGCTGAATTTCCATTTCGGTCAGTCCACCATATGTCTTGGCCAACGCTCGCAAGTCGAGCAAATGCCTGGGACTGATATTGCTCTGATCTTTCTTTGCGTACAGGAACTGATAGACCCAATGAGCACCGCCCTTGGCCAGGATAATCGAGCGATGGCGGTTGGCATTCAAACGCTTCTTCCAGACCCCGCCGCCCAAATTGTCAGCCTGACCATTGAGCATTTCGGTGAATGCCTCCTGGAGTTCGTCATCACCGATCCAGGCCTTGGCAGCCTGCATTGCGAAGCGCTTTGTCTTGAACAGCCTTGGTGACATCGGCATCCCTTCCATAAAACATACCACTTGGTGGTATAGAATTCAAAACCAACGCGACAGCAACGCCGTTTCGCTGGCACCGGCAGTCCCTGCCGATTCACGCTAGAAAGCCATTGATGCGCCAACCGCTCAAGCCGAGATTGCCTTTGGAAAAACCCGGCCACAAAAAAAACGCCCCACGCCAAAAGTGTCGGGCGTGGGGCGTGCGTATTACCGCGAGACGGTTCTGGAATGTGTGCAGGGCGCGTCTGATCAGACGGCAATCCCTTTGCGGCACTGCAATTGCGCGGTGCGTACTCGGGAGAAGGCCCGCGCCAGGCGCAGGAGCATTTCATCGATGTTGGCGTTGCTGACATTAAGCGCAGGGGTAAAGCGCAGGCAGTCGGGTTGCGGGGCATTGAGCAGCAAGCCTTCGTACAGCGCGGCCTTGACCACCGCGTCAGCGGAGTCGTCCGACAGCGTCAGCCCCCAAAGCAGCCCTTGTCCGCGCAACTCGCCGTGATCGTAACGATGGGCCAGACGCGTCAATCCTTCACGCAGGTGTTGCCCGGCTTCTGCGACGTGTTTGAGGAAATCCTTGTCCTGCACGGTATCGAGCACCGCAAGTCCCGCCGCGGTCATCAACGCATTACCGTGATGAGTGCCAGTCACCTCGCCAGTGTCGAAACAGCAAGCTTTGCCCCGCGCCAGCAGCGCGGCCAATGGCACACCGCCGCCCAAGCCTTTGCCAAGCACGACGATATCCGCCGTGACGCCGCAGGACTGTTCCGCGAGCAAGGTGCCACAACGGCCGATGCCGGTTTGCACTTCGTCGAGGATCAACAAAATACCGAGTTCACGGCACAAGCGTTCGACGCCCTTGAGGTAGTGCGCGGTGGCCGGGATAACGCCGGCTTCGCTCTGGATCGGCTCGAGCATGATCGCTACGGTCCGTTCATCCACGGCCGCATGCAACGCTGGCAGATCATTGAACGGGACACGACTGAAGCCTGGCAATTGCGGCTCGAATCGGTTGATCAATGTCGAACTGTCCGACGCCGAAATCGTCGCCAGGCTCCGGCCATGGCATCCGTTGTTGGCCACAATGATTCGCGATGCACCGCCGCGATGTTGTTGACCCCATTTGCGCGCCAGTTTGATCGCCGCCTCACAGGCTTCGCTGCCGGTATTGAGCAGGTAGGCCTGATCACTGCCGGTGCTGGCACACAGATATTCGGCGAGGCTAAGCATGCCGCGGTTATGCAGACCGAAACCCGGATTGATCAGCGACTGAGCCTGGGCTGTGATTGCATTGACCAGTACCGAAGGGCTATGACCGAGGCAGTTGGCCCCGCCGCCTTGGGAAAAGTCCAGGTACGCACGGTCATCACTGTCCCACAACCATGAACCCTGGCCACGCACAAACACCTGTTTCGGCCGCTCGACACTGGGCATCAAGTACTCGCTGGAAAGGTTAACGCCTTGGGATGGCCAGGAGGCGTCCAAGACCAGATCATCAAGACTGGGAGGACTGCGGCGCAGACTGAACAGGTTCATCTGAAAAAAACCCTTTTGAGGTTTTTTGCCTTACCTATGTAAATACCATCGAAGCAAAGGGTATTCATCGCGCTCTGTGGCCCTGTAAGCCCTGTGAATGCGGTTAGACTAGGCTCAGGTGAGGCATTCAGCCATTTCGATTTCCCAGCATTTTCGATAAGTAATACTTATGGATTTCAAGCAACTGCGTTATTTCGTCGCGGTCTATGAAGAAGGCCACGTGGGCCGGGCCGCCGAACGCCTGTCCATCTCCCAGCCGGCGCTGTCCCAGCAAATCCGCCACCTCGAGCAAAACCTCGATGTGAGCCTGTTCGAGCGCAGCAGCAAACGCCTGTTGCCGACCCTCGCGGCCCATACGCTGTACAACCACGCACTGCCTTTGCTCGATGGTCTGCAACGGGCACGGGAAGCGCTCGGCAACTTCAAGGGTCAGGCGCTGCGCACCCTGGCCATCGGTGTATTACAGACCGTGCACACCAGCCTCGTTCCGCAGATGCTCGAGCGGGTGCGCAAGGCGCAGCCGCATCTGGTGGTGCAGATCTATGAACTGACCGGGCTGGAAATCGAGCGGCGACTGCTCAACGGTTCTCTGGATATCGGCATCGGCTACCTGCCGCCCCGCCAGCCTGGCTTGCATGGCGTGATGCTGTACGAAGATGAACTGACCCTGGTCATCCCGGCAGAGCATCCGCTGCGTGAATTCAAGAAAGTGTCCATGAGTCAGGCTGCCGAACTGCCGATGTTACTGCTGGGCGAAGAGTTTCAGATCAGGCAGATCTGGCAGGCACAGCTGACAAGCCTTGGTCGTCGTCCACAGGTGCAAGCCGAACTGAACAACATGGCCGGCATCCTCGACAGCCTGCCCCACACGCGCCTGGCGACGGTATTGCCCGGACGCTCGCAAAAGACCCATGGCAACCACGAATTGCTGTGGAAACCCCTGAGCGAACCTCGAGTGCCGCTGAAAGTCGGTTTGGTGTGTCGGGATGTGCAACGGCAACAGGCCTCGCTGGCATTGCTGCGGACATTGCTGGAAGAGGTGATAAACGGCCCGGATGGACGCCTGAACAGCGTGCAGACGCTGGATGGGACAAGCTGAAAACTTTTCTTCAGGCAAAAGAAAACCCCGCCGAAGCGGGGCTTTGCAGACTGTTTCCCTGACATCCATTTCACTCCACCGTCCTGGCAGAATCCTACGTGTCCCTGTTGTTGCTTTGCGCTTCCTGCGCTACGTCCATGAGAAGTAGATTAGCTGTGGATCCAATTTGCATCTATGGGAGAACAGCAGCACGTTATGTAAGAGAATGCTTACATAACGTTACTTCATCAGAATTGTCCTGCATCCAGCAGGAACAACGATTCACTACCGGCCTTCACCGACGCGCTCAACGAGTGAATGCGCGGCAGCAGGCGGGCGAAATAGAACCGCGCCGTGCCCAGTTTGCTGGCGTAGAAATCGTCTTGCGCTTCCTTGCCGAAAGCCGCCTTGGCCATCAGGGCCCACATGTAGGCGTACGCCACGTAGCCGAACACCTGTAGATACTCGACTGACGCCGCGCCGATTTCGTTCGGATTGCTCTTCGCTCGGTCAAGCAGCCATGCGGTCAGTTCATCGAGGGTGGTCACCGCGTCGTTCAGCGGCTTGGTGAACTCGGCGAGGTCCGCGCTGGCGGTCGCCGTGAAGTGACGAATCTCGTCGGCGAACAGATTGTAGAACGCCCCGCCGCTACCGACGATCTTGCGCCCGACCAGGTCCAGCGCCTGAATGCCGTTGGTGCCTTCGTAGATCTGGGTGATGCGTACGTCACGCACCAGTTGCTCCTGGCCCCACTCACGGATGTAACCGTGGCCGCCGAAGATCTGCTGGCCGTGTACGGTGGTTTCCAGGCCGAGGTCGGTCAGGAACGCCTTGGCCACCGGGGTCAGCAATGCCACCAGGTCTTCCGCACGCTTGCGGGTGGTGGCGTCTTCGCTGAACTTGGCGGTGTCCAGTTGCATCGCCACGTAGGTGGAGAACGCACGGCCCCCTTCGTTCGAAGCTTTCATGGTCAGCAGCATGCGACGCACGTCCGGGTGGACGATGATCGGGTCAGCGACTTTGTCCTTGTTCTGTGCACCGGTCGGCGAACGGCTTTGCAGACGGTCACGGGCGTATTCCACAGCGTTCTGGTACGAGCGCTCGCCCGTGGCCAGGCCCTGAATACCGACGCCCAGACGCTCGTAGTTCATCATGGTGAACATCGCCGCCAGGCCCTTGTTTGGCTCGCCGACCAGGTAACCCACGGCTTCATCGAAGTTCATCACGCAGGTCGCGGACGCCTGGATGCCCATCTTGTGCTCGATCGAGCCACAGTTCGCCGGGTTGCGCGCGCCCAGGCTGCCATCGGCATTGACCATGAACTTGGGTACCAGGAACAGCGAAATGCCTTTCGGCCCCGCCGGTGCATCCGGCAGCTTGGCCAGCACCAGGTGGATGATGTTTTCGGTCAGGTCGTGTTCGCCACCGGTGATGAAAATCTTGGTGCCGCTGACCTTGTAGGAACCGTCGGCCTGAGGCTCTGCCTTGGTACGGATGATTCCCAGGTCTGTACCGGCGTGCGGCTCGGTCAGGCACATGGAACCGGCCCAGATGCCGGCGTACATGTTCGGCAGGTACGCGGCTTTCAGCTCTTCGCTGGCGTGGGCGTTGATCGACAGGCAAGCGCCAGCGGTCAGCATCGGGTACAAGCCGAACGACAGGCTGGCGGAGTTGACCATTTCTTCGACCTGGGCCGAAACGGCTTTGGGCATGCCCATGCCGCCGTAGGACGGATCGCCACCGACACCGACCCAGCCGCCTTCCGCGTAGGTCTGATAGGCCTGTGGGAAACCTGCCGGCGTGGTGACGGCACCGTCCGCCCAATGGCAACCTTCTTCGTCAGCGGCACGGCTCAGCGGTGCGATGCTTTTGCTGGTGACTTTGCCGGCTTCTTCCAGGATGGCTTCGACCGTTTCTGCATCCACGGTTTCAGCCAGTGCAGGCAGTTCGGCCCAGAGTTTGGCGACCTCGAAAACTTCATTGAGGACGAAGCGCATATCGCGCAGGGGCGCTTTGTAGTCAGCCATGGCAAACCTCGCAAGATCTATACAGGTGATTCACAGGAAGAGTATTTTCGTTGGGTCGGAGTGTAACCCAACAACTTTTGCGACACATAGGGTCAACTCATGACCATTTTGTTATTTTTAGTCATCAACAAAAAAGCCCGCGCAAGGCGAGCTTCTTTGTAACGGATTTATATGACTAAAGCGCAAACAACTCCGCCGGCAGTTGCATCAGACAATCACTACCCGCCTCTATGGCCGCACGATGAGCGGCAGTGCGTGGCAGCAGACGCTTGAAGTAAAACTCGTTGGTCGCCAGTTTGCCCCGGCAGAAATCGCCATCGTCGCTGCCCGCATCGAGCTGCGCCTGAGCCACCAGCGCCATGCGCAACCACAGGTAGCCGAGGATGATGTAACCGCTGTACATCAGGTAATCCACCGACGCGGCACCGACTTCGTCAGGGTTTTTCATCGCTGCCATACCGACCTTGGTAGTCAACTCACCCCACTGCTGGTTCAGTTGATTGAGCTGCGCCACATACCCGGCCAGTTGTGGATGCTCGGCGTTCGCCGCGCAGAACTTGTGGACGATTTTGGTGAAGCCGCGCAACAGCTTGCCCTGACTGCCGAGCACCTTGCGCCCCAGCAAGTCCAGCGCCTGAATGCCGTTGGTACCCTCATAGATCGGCGCAATCCGGCAGTCGCGCACCAGTTGTTCCATTCCCCATTCGCGAATGAACCCGTGGCCGCCAAACACCTGCATGCCGTGGTTGGTCACCTCCAGACCGGTGTCGGTCATGAAGGCTTTGCAGATCGGCGTGAGAAACGCCAACAAATCTTCGGCGTCCTGGCGCGCTGTTTCATCCGGGCTCAGGTGGGCAACGTCGAGCAACTGCGCGGTGAAGTAGGTCAGCGCGCGGTTGCCTTCGTTGAAGGCTTTCATGGTCAGTAACATCCGCCGCACATCAGGGTGCACGATGATCGGGTCGGCGGCTTTTTCCGGCGCTTTCGGGCCGGTCAACGAGCGCATCTGCAAACGGTCGTTGGCGTATTTGATCGCGCCCTGGAAGCTCGCCTCCCCCAGACACAGCCCCTGCATGCCGGTACCCAGCCGCGCGTGGTTCATCATGGTGAACATGCAGTTGAGGCCCTTGTTCGGCTCGCCGATCAAGAAGCCCTTGGCCTCGTCGAAGTTCAGCACGCAGGTGGCCGAGGCCTTGATGCCCATTTTGTGTTCGATCGAGCCGCAGGACACGCCGTTGCGCTCGCCCGCTTCGCCCGCCGCATCGGGCAGGAACTTGGGCACGATGAACAGCGAAATGCCCTTGGTCCCGGCCGGCGCATCCGGCAATTTGGCCAGCACCAGGTGAATGATGTTGGCGCTCATGTCGTGCTCGCCGGCGGAGATGAAGATTTTGCTGCCGGAGATCGCGTAGCTGCCATCGGCCGCAGGTACGGCGCGGGTCTTGATAATGCCCAGGTCGGTGCCGCAATGGGCTTCGGTCAGGCACATGGTGCCGGTCCATTGGCCAGCGGTGAGCTTCTTCAAATAGGTCTGCTTTTGCGCCTCGGTGCCATGGGCGTGGATCGCCGACATCGCACCGTGGGTCAGGCCGGGGTACATGCCCCATGAGGTGTTGCTGGAACCCACCATCTCGCTGATCACCAGGCCCAGAGAGATCGGCAACCCTTGACCACCGTAAAGCGGATCCGCCGCCAGGCCATGCCAGCCGCCCGCGACATATTGAGCGAATGCCTGCTTGAAGCCCGCGGGTGTGGTGACCACGCCATTGTCGAAATGGCAGCCTTCTTCATCGCCGCTGCGGTTGAGCGGCGACAGTACGTTTTCGCAGAACTTCGCCCCTTCTTCGAGGATCGCATTGACCATGTCCGGGCTGGCATCGGTGGCCCCCAGTGCGGCGTAGTTGCGGTGAAAGTCGAAGACGTGGTCGATCAGAAAGCGCATGTCGCGCAAGGGAGCTTTGTACTCGGGCATGGTCATTCTCCGTCGGCAGATTTCTCCAACCTACTGCTGCCGACCACGCCTCACAATCACTTTGCGCTCGCTGAATGCGCCATCATCACTCAACCGTAGCGGCGTCCATGCGCACGGCGCCACGGCGGTTCTGCCCGAACGCCATCACGCAGTTGCGCCCGGCGCCTTTGGCGCTGTAGAGCGCCTGGTCAGCGGACTTGAGCACCTCTTCGGGGGTGCGCTGATCGATCCGCTCGGCGACGCCGATACTGACCGTCACCGACACACTCGACGCACCGGAACCGGCACGCCGCTGGCGCCCCTGCTGATCGTCCTGCGGGCGATTTTCCTGGTTTCGCAATTGAATGTTGTAAGTGGCGATGGACTCGCGGATCACTTCAAGATGCGGCATGCACTCTTCGAGGGTCTTGCCTGCAAACACTAGGGCGAACTCCTCACCGCCGTAGCGATAAGCCTTACCGCCACCGCCGATTTTCGACAGTTTGCTGGCCACCAGTCGCAGCACCTGGTCGCCGACGTCGTGGCCGTGGGTGTCGTTGAATTTCTTGAAGTGGTCGACGTCGCTCATGGCAAGCACGTAGTTGCGCCCCAACCGTTGCATGCGTTCATTCAGCGCACGACGGCCCGGCAGCCCGGTCAGTTCGTCGCGGAAGGCCATTTGATAGGCTTCGTGGGCAACGGCGGCGGCGATCATCAGCATCACCTGGCTGCACATGATGTTCAGCGTGAACGGCAGGATGAAGGTTTTCGGCAACATCCAGAACAACCCGAGCAGCCCCACCAATTGCGCGGCATGGAGCGGGCGCGGGTTGCGCCAGTATTGCCAGGCCAGCAGCAGGAACGCCGCAATGAACACCGGATAGGACAACTGGATCAGGCTCATCCAGGCGCCATGCAAGGCAGGCCAGCGAATCTCCGACAGCCAGATCAGCAGCGCGTGTGGATAACTTTGCTCAAGCGCCAGCGTCACGCTGCCGACCGCGAGCAAAACCGCGAAGCGTGCCACCATGTCCTGGAACAGATGGGTACGTTCCTGCCACGCCGCGAACACGCCAAACAGCAGCGGCAGCAGCAGGCAACACAAATGAAAGACCACGGCGGCATCGTCACGCACCTTGCCGTTGTCGCGGTAATAGTCGGTCTGGGTGTCGAGCAGGAAGTAGGCGATGTACACCGTGACCATCAGAAACAGTTCACGCTGGCGTCGGTACACCGCGCAATAGGCACCACCGAGCAACAGCACCAGGGTAGGCAGCACGTTGAACAGCGACGTGAAGAAGACGTTCAGATCCTTGATGTAAGCAGCCGCAAGCCCCGCCAGTAACAGTACTAATGACGGCAGGAAATGACTGAAACGTACAGCAGATGAGCGCGGCAAGGGTAAAGCTCCGACCCGTCAGATCAATAGATGGCAATGTGCCCACCACTTTAACGGCAGCCCCCCCGATTTACTGAGTGAAATACTGAGGTATTTGTAAAAAGTCGTCACTGGCAGCCATCAGCCGCCAGTGACGCAAGGGCAAATACAGTTACAGGTCGTTGTTGAACGGTTGCAGCGGCCCTTCCAGCGCTGCGCGACCTTCGGCACCGACCGGATTGAGCTCAATTTCGGCGTCCTGCGCCTGCCGGGTAGTGATCTTCGGACTGGCCGGTTTTTGCCCGACCGAGTTTTCATCACCCTTTTCGCCCTGTGGCAGTACCAGCGATGGATGGTCAAACGGCGCCCGTTCCCACGCGACCCGAGGGTCGGTCAGCCCGACTTCCATGAACTTGACCAGCGCATCCACTTCAACCGGGGTGAGGTTCAGCCGAGTCATGTCCGGATCGAGGTTCGAGCCGTTGTGCTGGTTGACCGCCGGGTGCTCGAAGCCACTGGTGTTGCTGGCATCTTCACCACGCCGGTCGCCGCCGCGGTTGTAGAACTCCATCACCTGTTGCAGCGTTGCGCGACTGCCGTTGTGGAAATACGGTCCGGTCAACGCGATATTGCGCAAGGTCGGTGTCTTGAAGGCGCCATCGACCGCATCGCGAAAACCGACATTGGGCTTGAGCGTCGCATCACAAGGGATGGCCGGGCTCAAAGGCACTTCGAAGGTGCACACATCAACTTCCAGCGGGTCAGGGATCTGGCCGCCCTGGAGTACGGTGTTGTACTCGCGAGTGAAAGACAACGGATTGCCCCAGGCATCCGCCCCGCCGAGCGCCAGGTCTTCCGAGGTCGGACGCACCCCGGTGTTGTAGAAGCCGTTGTCATAGAGCGTCGTGAGGTTGTCGGCCATGACCATGCGTTCGATCCGTTCCCGAGGATGGAACAGCAAGCGGCTGCCGGCGTTGGTCAATTCCGCGCCGCCGTGGCAACTGACGCACTTGCCCTTGCCCAGGAACAGATTCATGCCCTGGACCTGCTGGTCGTTCATGGCCGCATGATCGCCCTGCAAATAAGCATCCAGCGGCGCCTGGTCCGAGATCAGCGTGGACTCATACATCTGAATCGCCAGCCCGAAGAACAGCGGGAAGTTCGCCTCCATCTGGGTGTAGGGGGCGTCGCCCAACAAGACCTGCTGCGTGGCATTCCACAAACGCGGCTGGAACGCGTTCTTGATCAGTTCACGGTAAGTCGGCCGACGGCCGCGGGACACCGGCCCGAGTACTGAGTCGGTTGACGAGATCCGTTGCTGTTTGAGTATCAAGGTATCGAGCATGCGCCGGCCAATGTCGGCGAAGGTACGCCCACCGCAGGACATTTCCACCGGGCTGCCGGGCGGCCCTACCGCTTGCGAGGCGGCGGAAGCATCCTTGAGCGCCAGCCTGACTTTGGTCGCCACGCCACTGCGATCGCTCGTCACGAAAATCCCGGCGTCAGGGTCGCGATTGCCGAACGGTGAGAAACCGTTGAATACGTTGTTGGCCCGGCCATCCCAGAAGTTGCGCACGTTGAACGCAGCGTTGATCACCGTCGGTGCGTTACGCCCTGTGCTACGGCGAACATTGATACCGCCCACCTGGAAGATACCGTCTGGTTGCTGAATGCACTTGTCGAACCGCGACTGATTGGGCTTGACGAAGTTGGCGTCGAACACGCCTTGGGAGCCGATCACATCATCGCTTGAATAGACAATCGCCGAGTTGCGATCCAGCGGATCGGCCAGCACGTGGGTCGGGAAGTCACTTTTCTTCAGCAGGTAGTTCGGACCGCCTTTGCCACCGGACCTGGTGGTGTAGCTCGGCACGTCGCCCGGAATATCCGACGCGGTAAACGGCTTGTTGAAGATCGACGAGACGTTCGCGTTGGTGTTCGCCTGGCCCGGGTTGATCTGGTTGGTGGTGCGATGATCGACACCCGCGTGGAAGTGGCAAGACGCGCAAGCGGTGGAGCCGTCACTGCCGATCTCCATGTCCCAGAACAGTGCCTTGCCCAGGAAAACGGCCGCTGAGCGATTGAGCACGTAGTCGGCCATCAGGTCGACCTTGCGCCCGCCTTCGGTTCCTGAAGGGTCGGGAGGCGTCATGCCGCGCAGTGACTGCAGGCTGGGCACGTCCGGCACGGCCGGAACGACCGGGTCTGCGGCCCAAACGCTCATGACGGGCAGGCCCATGGCAAAGAGTGTCATCAACATCGCACGGGGCAAGCAGGTGGTTCGAAAGATGCTCAAATACTTAAACATGACGACGTTCCCGATTCAGTACGGAGTAGTCAGGCTCCGCGGTTGCCCTGTTGCGAGATGAGTTCATCGCCATGAATCTTGCTGCTCGCTGGAGTAACCACATCAACTTGAAGTTGCATGGGCAATGCGAGACCTGACTGGCAAAGCACTCTCGTGGCTCGGGCCATTTTAAAGAATGATATTTCGCACCACTGGGGTAGCGCTTGATGCAACTCTAGCCGCAATAAAATATTTCAACATGAAAATTTCAATATTTTTATTTAAGCCAAATCAATAAACCCTACAAACAACAGGAACTGCGCACTATTCCTCAGTTATGGTTAAACCTCACCCCATTATTGGGTGTAATTCCCCAAACAGCCCGCATCAGGCGATCACCAACGGTCTCTAAAGCCAGCATTTAAAGGGCATCACGCCACCAGACTGCGTTTCTTGAACCTGGCAGAGTATTTGCCAATCCAAACACCCCGGTGAAAGCGGTACTTTAAAAAACACCTGTAAAAAACCGCATCGCCAGCCAATAGAACCGTCTATCAGGCATATAAAATCCATTCGTGCGCAAGTTGTACTGCGCTAGCTATTACCTTTTTTATTCATACCGCCAATACAAGCCTATTCTTTCATCATCTTCTTCAACACCCCTTCCTGCACACATAAGACCTTAGTAGTATTTAACAGGCAACACTTCTCAATCAAAACCAATGGAGACACTTACTAAAATTTTTCACACCACTCCAAACTTGGGTATATATCCCCACCCACTTTGGCGTTAACCACTTAACATATAACTATGTGTATACCACCAACATCAGCGCAGCCCGCATTTTTGCTGGCTAACAAGCGACTTAACCAATCAGGCACGACTACTGCTATGAGCCCCTCAGGCTCAAGGAAATGTCTCTCGCGTTTGCGTCCGTAACCGGCCAACGCAACGCAGGTGAAAGCATCCGAACGGCAAGTGACGACAGTACACAGGCACTTATCCCGCCGGATCGAGCCCCCATTCGACACTCACGGCTTTGCGTTTTTCTTGCGCAGGATTCAGCGCATCAGCAGATCCGCGATCTCGATCGGCCGGCAATTGGTCCTGCAAGATTCTGGAGTGAGCCATGAGCTTATCTTTGTTCGAAAAAACGCTCGCCATACCGCTGCTGCCTCACAAACGATTCAACCGCATCTTCAGTCGCCATGCTCTGCTCGCCAGTGCCGTCGCTGTCGCACTGGCCATTGGTGGTGGAGATGCATTTGCCAAAAACGGAGCTGGCGGTGGCGGTGGCGGCGGGACTGCCAAGCCCCCGGGTTTGCCCTCGCCGTTCACGACACCCACACTGCCCGATCCGATTTTTACAAACCCGACTGCGATTCATGGGTTTGACGTTACCGGTTTTATCCAAAACATGACCCTGGACACCACCAATGCGAATTGCCCCAATACCAGCAACCCGGGCCGCTTTGGGGGGACCGTCCAGTTGAACGGCGTCACGATTGTTGTCCCTTGCAACACCGTTATGCAGATGCCGGCCAATACCCTGACCTGGGCCGACTTCGTCAGGGGTGGAACGCTGGCGCTCGGAAAATCACCGGCAGCCTACCCCTCGTTCGAGATCCATGTGGTAGGTAATACTGTCTCCAACAAGCAAATTGCCGGGCTGATCTTTGTCTCCCAGCAATCAGTCAATGCGGGTAGCGGTATCATCACCCGGATCGACTACACCAATGGCAACCTCGAAGTTGACAGCGGGAACCCGACGCAACCCACGATCATTCAGATCAACGATCCGACTGGACGTTTTGGCCGTGCCCAAAGCCCCGACCCACGCTTCTCCGTCGATGATGCCAACCCGACCATCCATGCCGCCACCGGCTACCCGATGTGCGTGCCGCGCACGATTTCCGGGGACGATGCGCTCTGCCCACAGAAAAACCGGCCAAAAGTGGTCACCCCGACCACGACCAACAACTGCCGCAACTTCAGCCAGGCCGGCGTCACGCCTCCGGCCAGTGGAGAGCTCTCGGGTCCAGCGGTGGGGCAGGTCTATTGCAGCCAGTACGTCATGAAGAGATTCAGCGATGCTACACGCACGGCGACGGACTCCGACCCGACACAACAGGCACCCTTCGAAGTCGGCGACTTCATCAGCTGGTCCGGTACTCTGTTCAAGTCAGCAACAACGGGCCTCCCGGACTTCATCTCTGCACACACGATCGAGGCGAATGTCGGGATCTACACTCAGCCTGGTTCGCAGCCCAGCTACCTGGCTATCGGGGAGTTTGGCATCGGTACGGCCGACCCGGCCGCAACGGCCATCAACGGAGTAGCCCAGGAGACGCAGGACCGGATTTTCCTTGAAGCCTCCACCACCGACATCCAGACCCCGGTCGACATCTATCTGATCGATGTCAATCCATCGACAGGTGTGCAAACCAATCGCTGGGCGACACCCTATGAGATGACAGGTGAGTGCAACCCTGCGCTGGGCCTTGCGGCCAGTTGCCTGGGAGCCTCGGGCGGTATTACCACACAGAACACGGGCCCACAGCCACAACGCGCCAGATTACGCGCGACCAAAGCGCCCACCGGGCTACTTAGCCAGCCGACACGTACCTTGCGCGTCGTTGCGCGGTCACTTTGCGTTCCACAGCTAAGCTTGTCCCAGGTCGGCGTGGACAGTTGCATCCAGAACGCGAGCAGGCTGACCGTCGCCAATGGACTGATTGCCGGACAGTATGTGGCGCCGGTGTTCGAGTTCATCTTTCCGGAAGGCGTCAAGCCTGGCGATCCCGTCGTCCCGAACGACTTCTGGCACCTGCCGTTCATACGTAACGGAGAAGGCGTGGGCACCCCGACTGGCGTCGGCCCTCTCGACCCGACGCCATGGTGAGCAAGGCCTGACCACCGCGCAAAAAAAACCGCCGCTCCCGGAGGAAGCGGCGGCTTTTTTGAAGTTAAGGCTTAGTAGCCCAGGTCGAAGTTCTCTTCTTTCATGTCCATCAGGTTGTTGGCGCCCGACAGCATGGTTGCGACGTGAGTGCGGGTACGCGGCAGGATGCGCTGGAAGTAGAAGCGCGCAGTCTGCAGCTTGGCGGTGTAGAACGCCTCTTCGGAAGTGCCGGCAGCCAGTTTCTCGGCAGCCAGGCGTGCCATGTCAGCCCAGAAGTAGGCCAGGCAGGCGTAACCGGAGTACATCAGGTAGTCCACGGAGGCCGCGCCAACTTCTTCGCGATCTTTCATGGCAGCCATACCGACCTTCATGGTCAGCTCGCCCCATTCCTTGTTCAGTGCAGCCAACGGAGCGACGAACTCTTGAACCGCTTCGTTGCCTTCGTTGGTCTGGCAGAACTTGTGGACGATCTTGGTGAAGCCCTTAAGAGCCTCGCCTTGGGTCATCAGCACTTTACGGCCCAGCAGGTCGAGTGCCTGGATACCGGTGGTGCCTTCGTACAGCATCGAGATGCGGCTGTCGCGGACGTTCTGCTCCATGCCCCACTCGGCGATGAAGCCGTGGCCGCCGTAGATCTGCACGCCGTGGTTGGCCGATTCGAAACCGACTTCGGTCATGAAGGCCTTGGCGATTGGCGTCATGAACGCCAACAGTGCGTCGGCTTTCTTCTTCTCTTCTTCGTCCACACCGTACTTGACGATGTCGACCTGCTTGGCGGTGAAGTAAACCATCGCACGGTTGCCTTCGGCGAATGCCTTCATGGTCAACAGCATACGGCGTACGTCAGGGTGCACGATGATCGGGTCAGCGGCTTTGTCCGGCGCTTTCGGGCCAGTCAGCGAGCGCATCTGCAGACGGTCGCGAGCGTATTTCAGGCCGCCCTGGAAACCGACTTCGGCGTGGGCCAGGCCTTGCAGCGCGGTACCCAGGCGTGCGGTGTTCATGAAGGTGAACATGCAGTTCAGGCCTTTGTTCGCCGGGCCGATCAGGAAACCGGTGGCGCCGTCGAAGTTCATCACGCAGGTGGCGTTGCCGTGGATGCCCATCTTGTGTTCCAGGGAACCACAGGACACAGCGTTACGCGCGCCAACCGAACCATCGGCGTTCGGCATGAACTTCGGCACGATGAACAGGGAGATGCCTTTGGTGCCAGCCGGTGCATCCGGCAGGCGGGCCAGTACGATGTGGACGATGTTATCGGCCATGTCGTGTTCACCGGCCGAGATGAAGATCTTGGTGCCGGAAACCTTGTAGGAACCGTCGGCCTGAGGCTCGGCCTTGGTGCGCAGCATGCCCAGGTCGGTGCCGCAATGCGGCTCGGTCAGGCACATGGTGCCGGTCCACTCGCCGGAAACCAGCTTGGTCAGGTAAGCCTCTTGCTGCTCAGGGGTGCCGTGCTCGGAGATGGTGTTCATCGCACCGTGCGAGAGGCCTGGGTACATGCCCCACGACCAGTTGGACTCGCCAACCATTTCGCTGATCGCCAGACCCAAGGACTCCGGCAGGCCTTGGCCACCGTGCTCTACGTCGTGAGCCAGGCTCGGCCAGCCACCTTCGACGAATTGCTTGTAGGCTTCCTTGAAGCCAGTCGGGGTCTTGACGCCGGACTCGCTCCAGGTGCAACCCTCGATGTCGCCCACGCGGTTCAGCGGAGCCAGTACCTGCTCACAAAACTTGGCGCCTTCCTCGAGAATGGCGTCAACCATGTCCGGAGTTGCGTCGGCACAAGCCGGAAGGCTCTGATAGTGCGCTTCGTAGCCGAGCAGCTCGTCACGAACGAAGCGAATATCACGCAAGGGGGCCTTGTAGTCAGGCATAGCGATAAACCTCTGCTGATGTAACCGGGAATGAACGACCGCATGGATTTGTTGTTGCGATCAAACAGTTGTTTGAAACATACGTTTACGCCCAAATCTTGTCAAGCGTCGATCTTTTGCCGTTCGTCATCGCAGGATTGGACACACAGGCACGCGACAACGCAGCCGCGCTTGCGAAGCAGCCCGCCGCACCGAAAAGATTAGTTGAACAAGAAAGACTTACGCAGAAAAACGCCGCGAACAGGCGCGGCGCTGGAGGGTGCGGATTCTGTAAATAATCAGGCGTAGGTATCGATCAACGTCCCGAGCACTTCGTCGGCTGCCTTGGCGACTTTCACGCCCAGCTCCGCCTGAATCTTGCCTTGGGCCATTTCGGCCACGTTGCTGGCCAGGTCCGATTGCTGGCTGCGATCAACCGATCGCAGACGATCGACCTGTGCCTCGGAGGACTGGCTGGTGACCGAACGCTCGATGGTGGTGTTGGCGATCTGCCCGGCGGCTTGATCGACACGGTTCTGCCCTGTCTGAATGGTGCTCAGACCGGCATAAAAAGCGGTGTTTCCTGAGATTTCCATGGGAGAACTCGTCCTTTCAAAGGATCAACAGCGGCCATTGAAGCAGAGTGGCCGGCAAAACACCCGTCAAAAACACTAATGGCACAGTGCCTTGTCATAGGCAAAACCCCCATGCGACAAACTTCAGTCCAACAGGTCCAGTTGCAAGTGCTCGGCCACTGCCTCGGCCGTAACGGCCTTGAGTTTAGGCACACGCCCCAGGCACGGCGCCGGGAGGCGCTCGGCAAGGGTAGCCAGGTTTTCTTCCAGCCGCGAGGTCTTCGGGTCGATGATATTGGCCACCCATCCCGCCAGTTGCAAACCGTCCCGGGCTATCGCTTCGGCGGTCAACAAGGCATGGCTGATACACCCCAGGCGTACACCGACCACCAGGATCACCGGCAGCTTCAATGCGATGGCCAGGTCCGACAGATTGTCCTGATCCGCCAAGGGTACGCGCCAGCCGCCGGCGCCTTCGATCAGGGTGAAGTCCGCCTGCATGCCCAGAATCTGCCGCATCGGCGTCAGCAACGACTGCACCGTCAGCGCCACACCCGCCTCTCGCGCCGCCAGATGCGGGGCAATGGCCGGTTCGAAGGCCATCGGATTGACCTGTGTATAGGTCAGCGGCAGCGAACACTCCGCCAGCAAGGCCAGCGCATCGGCGTTGCGCAGGCCCTTGGGCGTCACATCGCAACCGGACGCGACCGGTTTGCCCGCCGCCGTGCTCAAACCCGCCGAACGCGCCGCATGCAACAGCCCCGCAGCGACCGTGGTTTTACCGACATCGGTATCCGTACCGGCGATGAAATAGGCTGCGCTCATAAGGGTTTCTCCAAGACGGCGTACACCACTTGATAAGTCGCCGGCAGGCCCTGGGCCTGACGAAACTGTTCGTAAGCCTCGATCAGACCCAGAATCCGCGCCCGGCCGGTCAAGCCACCCGGCCGCCCGGGATTGAGATTGTGCGCACCCAACGCCTTGAGTTCATGGGTCAGGCAACGCACATCCGGGTAATGCAGCACGTGCGCAAGGTTTTGCAGACTGACCACATTCAAGCCGCTGGCCGCACACAACTGCTGATAAACACCAAACTCCCGGAAGCGGTTGACGTGCACCATGCCGTCGACTTCGCGCCAGCTGTCACGCAATTCAAACAACGTCCCTACACACAGACTAGCAAACGCGAAAATGCCACCCGGCTTCAGCACTCGAAAAGCTTCACTGAGCACCGAGTCGAAGTCCGCGCACCACTGCACGGCCAGGCTGGAGAAGACCAGGTCGCAGGTCGAATCCTGCAGTGGCAAACGCTCGGCATCACCGGCCACGAAATGCGCGGCACCGCCCAGTGGCCGGGCGTGGTTGAGCATGCCTTCGGCGATGTCCAGCGCCACACCATGGCTGCCCGGAAATTGCTCGTCCAGGGTACGACTGAAATGCCCGGTGCCACAGCCAAGGTCCAGCCAACGCTGCGGTACGAAGTCCTGCGGCAGGCACCCGAGCAATTGTCTGCCCACATCACGCTGCAACTCGGCCACGCTGTCGTAGCTGGCCGCCGCGCGGGAGAATGATGCTGCAACCTGGCGCTTGTCGGGCAAGGCGCCGGGCAGGTTGGGAAGGGATAAATCAGTCATCACCGGACTCATGCAAAAAGGCCTGGATCGCCCCCGCCACACCGTGGGGATCCTCCAGGAGAAACGCGTGGCTGGCCTGTTCAATCAGACCGATTTCGACATCCGGCAGCAGTGCCAACAATTCGCCCGCCGCTTCCGCCGGCACCAACCCGTCGAGGCCGGCGAACAGATGCAGTTGCGGACCGCGGAACGATTGCAGTGCCTGTCGTGTATCCAGTTGCGCGAGCACTTGCAGACCACTGAGCAGCACTGGCGCGGCGGTATTCGGGGCGCCGCCGAGCAACAACCGCGACAATCCGCGGGGGTCTTCGGCGCCTTGGGCGCAGAGCAGTGAAAAGCGTTTCAACGTCGCGCGCGGATCGGCTTCGCATCCCGCCAGAAACGCATCGAAGGTTTCCCCGGGCATGGCGCTTGACCATTGATCATGGGCGACAAAAGAAGCGTTGCTGGCCAGGGTGAACACACCACAGCAGCGATCGCCACGCCGGGCCGCCAACTCACAGGCGAGCATGCCGCCCAATGACCAACCACCAAGCCAGGCGTCTTGCGGCAACGTCGAATCAAGCTCATCGAGCCACTCTTCAAGATCGCTCGACCCCAGCTCCGGCAACGGCTCGATCTCGACGCGCAGGTGCTCATCCAGGCCGCGCAAGGCCGCCGCCAGAGGCTCCAGCGGTGAAACGCCAAGCCCCCAGCCGGGCAGCAGAATCAGACGATCACGCATGGCTTGGCTCCGGCTTCAGTTGCTGAAAACAATCGGCCAGTCCATTTAACAATAGCTGTACCTGAACCTCGCTGTGGGCAGCCGTCAGCGTGACCCGCAGACGGGCACTGCCGGCGGGTACGGTCGGCGGGCGAATCGCGGTCACCATCAACCCGCGTTCGCGCAGCATTTGCGAAAGGCGCACCGCACGCCCCGCGTCACCGATCATGATTGGCTGGATCGGCGTGAAGCTGTCCATGAGTTCCAGGCCAATCTGCTCGGCACCTTTGCGGAACTGGCGGATCAGCGTCTGCAAATGCTCGCGGCGCCAGTGTTCGCTGCGCAGCAGTTCCAGGCTTTTCAACGTGGCGCAAGCCAGCGCAGGAGGCTGGCTGGTGGTGTAGATGTAGGGGCGGGCGAACTGGATCAGGCTTTCGATCAGCTCTTCGCTGCCAGCCACAAAGGCACCCGCCGTACCGAACGCCTTGCCGAGGGTGCCGACCAGCACCGGAACGTCATCCTGGCTCAAGCCGAAGTGTTCGACGATGCCGCCACCGTTGGCGCCCAGCGGTCCAAAACCATGGGCATCGTCGACCATCAACCAGGCGCCTTTGGCCTTGGCTTCTCGGGCCAGCGCAGGCAAGTCGGCGATATCACCGTCCATGCTGAACACGCCGTCGGTGACCACCAGCGTATTGCCGGTGGCTTTTTCCAGGCGTTTGGCCAGGCTCACCGGGTCGTTGTGCAGGTAGCGATTGAACCGCGCGCCGGACAACAGCCCCGCGTCGAGCAGCGACGCATGATTGAGCCGGTCTTCGAGCACCGTATCACCCTGCCCCACCAGCGCAGTGACCGCGCCGAGGTTGGCCATGTAGCCGGTGGTGAACAGCAACGCGCGCGGGCGACCGGTCAGGTCGGCCAACGCTTCTTCCAAGGCATGGTGCGGGGAGCTATGACCGATAACCAGGTGTGATGCCCCTCCGCCCACCCCCCACTTCGAAGCGCCGGCACGCCAGGCTTCGATCACTTGCGGATGATTGGCCAGGCCCAGGTAGTCGTTGTTACAGAACGCCAGCAACGGCTGGCCATCGACCACCACTTGGGGCCCCTGTGGGCTTTCGAGCAGCGGGCGCTGGCGGTAGAGGTTTTCGGCACGACGGGCGGCAAGGCGTGCGGCGAGATCGAAAGACATGCAGGCCTCGACTATCAAATGACACATGTCCCCTGTGGGAGCGAGCCAGCTCGCGAAGGCGTCTAGTCAGCCAACATCAATGTTGAATGTCAGTCCGCATTCGCGAGCAGGCTCGCTCCCACAGGGTTTTGCATTCCTTTAGAGGAATAAATGTTGGATTCAGACGGCCGCGTTATAGAACTGCTCGCTGCTCTTCTGCTCCACCAGCGCCTGCTCGATCGCCGCCTGATGCACTTCATCGGCGTGCTCTTCGCGAGCTTCCGGCAGGATGCCCAGACGCGAGAACAGTTGCATGTCCTTGTCGGCCTGCGGGTTGGCAGTGGTCAGCAGTTTTTCGCCGTAGAAAATCGAGTTGGCACCGGCGAAGAACGCCAGGGCCTGCATCTGCTCGTTCATGGCTTCGCGGCCGGCGGACAGGCGCACGTGGGATTGCGGCATCAGGATGCGCGCGACGGCGAGCATGCGAATGAAGTCGAACGGGTCGACGTCGTCGGCATTTTCCAGCGGTGTACCGGCGACTTTCACCAGCATGTTGATCGGCACCGACTCCGGATGCTCCGGCAGATTGGCCAGCTGGATCAGCAGATTGGCGCGGTCGTCCAGCGACTCGCCCATGCCGAGAATGCCGCCGGAGCAGATTTTCATCCCCGACTCACGTACATAGGCCAGGGTTTGCAGGCGCTCGCCGTAGGTGCGGGTAGTGATGATGCTGCCGTAGAACTCCGGCGACGTATCGAGGTTGTGGTTGTAGTAGTCGAGGCCGGCCTTGGCCAGCGCTTCGGTCTGATCCTGATCCAGGCGACCGAGGGTCATGCAGGTTTCCAGGCCCAGGGCTTTCACGCCTTCGACCATCTTCAACACGTACGGCATGTCTTTGGCCGACGGATGCTTCCACGCCGCGCCCATGCAGAAACGGGTAGAACCGATGGCCTTGGCGCGAGCGGCCTCTTCGAGGACCTTCTGCACTTCCATCAGTTTTTCTTTTTCCAGGCCGGTGTTGTAGTGACCGGACTGCGGACAATATTTGCAATCTTCCGGGCAGGCGCCGGTTTTGATCGACAGCAGGGTCGACACCTGGACGCGGTTGGCGTCGAAATGCGCACGGTGCACCGTCTGCGCCTGGAACAACAGGTCATTGAATGGCTGAACGAAGAGTGCTTTGACTTCGGCCAAAGTCCAGTCATGACGCAGGGTTGCAGTGGTGCTGGCACTCATGGGCGTTTCCTTTGAATTATGCTTTGGCAGGCGGCTGGATAATGGAATGTCACAGTCGCTTCACAGATGTTTCGGCATATTTAAGGAAGAGCGATGCGCTGTCAACCACGATACGAAGGACCGGTTTACATCTGGTTAAAAAACAAACAATCATGCCTTTTGTGCGATGAAGCGGCCGACGGCATCCCTCCCGTCTGCACGGCCTGCGAAATCGAGTTGCCCTGGCTCGGCGATCACTGCCTGACCTGCGCCCTGCCGCTCCCGGCCGCGGGCCTCACCTGCGGCCATTGCCTGAAGCAGCCACCGGCCTTCGAGCAAGTGATTGCGCCCTGGACCTACAGCTTTCCGGTAGACAGCCTGATCACCCGCTTCAAACACAACGCCAAGTGGCCATTCGGTCGCCTGCTCGCCGAACTTCTTGCTCAATACCTGCAACATCGCTTCGAAGGCGATCTGCAGCGCCCCAATGCGCTGATCCCGGTGCCGCTGGCCACCCGGCGCCTGCGCCAGCGCGGCTTCAATCAGGCGGCGATGCTGGCTCACTGGTTGAGTGCGAGTCTCGATATTCCTTGCGACGAACGGTTGCTGCTGCGCACCCAGGACACCGACGCCCAACAGGCCTTGAACGCCGAAGCCCGACGAAAGAACCTGCGCAACGCTTTCTCCCTGGCACCCGGCGCAGTCGTCAAAGGCCGGCACCTGGCCCTGGTCGACGACGTACTGACCACCGGTGCCACGACCCAGGCCCTGGCTCGCCTGCTAATGGACGCCGGGGCGGTGAGAGTCGACGTCTATTGCCTGGCCCGCACGCCCAAACCCGGCGAGACACCCTGACTTGACTCGCACGGCCCAAGCGACCAACGTCCTCATCATCGTCACCACCCAAAGCGACTTGCCATGTCTTTGCCAACCTTGCTGTCCCAGCACATTGTCCGCCGTCCGCAGCGCATCGCCCTGTTGCAGCACATCGCCGAACAAGGCTCGATCACCCGCGCGGCCAAAAGCGCAGGCCTGAGCTACAAGGCCGCCTGGGATGCGATCGATGAGCTGAACAACCTGGCGCAGAAGCCGCTGGTGGAGCGGATTGTCGGCGGCAAGGGCGGTGGCGGTGCGCGCCTGTCCAACGAGGGGGAGCGGGTGCTGCGGCTGTACCAGAAGCTGCAAGCCTTGCAGGCCCAGGTGCTGGAAGCTGCCGAAGACGCGAGCGATCTGGATCTGCTCGGGCGCCTGATGCTGCGCACCAGCGCGCGCAACCAGTTGCACGGCAAGGTAGTAGCGATTGAACCTCAGGGGCGCAACGACCTGATTCGCCTCAAAGTCGCCGATGGCGTGATCGTCGACGCGCAAATCACCCACGACAGCACCGAGCGCCTGGAGCTGCAAATCGGCACCGAAGTTGTGGCATTGATCAAGGCCGGCTGGCTCGACGTGCTGGAAAGCGATTCCGCCGAAACGCCTGGAAACAATTGCCTCAGGGGCAGCATCGAAAAAATTCTCGACGCCGACGATGGCCCCAGCGAAGTGCGCATCACCCTGCCCAATGGCCTGACCCTATGCGCCTTGGCCGAACCGAGTCATCTGCAAGCATCGGGGTTGACCTGCGGAAAGCCGGTGCGCGTCGAGTTCTCGCCGTCCAGGGTTCTGCTGGGCACGCCACTGTAAGCAGAACTGCAACAAAAGGTTCATTACTCATCTTTAAGGTGTCTGCAAAATCCGCAGGGAGCCTGAAATGAGCCTATTTGAAGAAAACCAGTCCACCGACCTCGAAAACATGGTCGGCCTCAGCCGTCGCGGCTTCATCAGCGCGGGTGCCCTATGCGGCGCTGCGATGTTCCTCGGTGGCAACCTGCTGAGCCGCAGCGTGATGGCCGCCAGTGTCAGCGCCGGCAACAGCCAGTTGTTGGGCTTCGACAGCATTGCCGCCGCCACCAGCGATTCCATCACCCTGCCAGCGGGCTACAAGTCCTCGGTGCTGATCAGCTGGGGCCAGCCACTGCACAAGGACGGTCCGGCGTTCGACCCGAGCGGCAACGGCAGCGCCGAACATCAGGAAGTCCAGTTCGGCGACAACAACGACGGCATGAGCCTGTTCGAGTTTCCGGGCGAAAAAGATCGGGCGCTGATGGCGATCAACAACGAATACACCAACTACCGCTACCTCTACGCCCACGGCGGCATGCCGCAATCGGCGGAAGAAGTGCGCAAGGCGCTGGCCTGCGAAGGTGTGTCGGTGATTGAAGTGCAGCGCAAGAACGGCCAATGGCAATTCGTCCAGGGCTCGCGCTACAACCGCCGCATTCACGGCAACGCACCCATCACCCTGAGCGGCCCGGCCGCCGGACATGCCCTGCTCAAAACCAGCGCCGATCCGCACGGCAAGAACGTCCTCGGTACGTTCCAGAACTGCGCCAACGGCAAGACGCCGTGGGGCACCTATCTGACCTGTGAAGAGAACTTCACCGACTGCTTCGGCAGCAGCAACGCCGAGCAGAAATTCGACCCGGCGCAGAAACGCTACGGCGTGGTGGCCACCAGCAAAGAAATCAACTGGCACCCCCACGACGAACGCTTCGACATGGCGAAGAACCCCAACGAACTCAACCGTCATGGCTGGGTAGTGGAGATCGATCCGTTCGATCCGAAGTCGACGCCGGTCAAACGCACGGCCCTGGGGCGCTTCAAACACGAAAACGCCGCCCTGGCCGAAACCGGCGACGGCCATGCCGTGGTGTACATGGGCGACGACGAACGCGGTGAGTTCATCTACAAATTCGTCAGCCGCGACAAGATCGACCACAAGAACCCCAAGGCCAACCGCGACATTCTCGACCACGGCACCCTGTACGTGGCGCGTTTCGATGCCGGTGACGGCAACGTCGATCACCCGAAAGGCCAGGGTGAATGGATCGAACTGACCCATGGTAAAAATGGTATCGACGCCAGCAGCGGCTTTGCCGATCAGGCCGAAGTGCTGATCCACGCCCGCCTGGCTGCCAGCGTGGTGAAGGCCACGCGAATGGACCGCCCGGAATGGATCGTGGTCAACCCCAAGGATGGCCAGGTCTACTGCACGCTGACCAACAACGCCAAACGCGGCGAAGACGGGCAACCGGTGGGCGGGCCGAACCCGCGGGAGAAGAACGTCTACGGGCAGATCCTGCGCTGGCGCACTGAGCGTGACGATCACGGCTCGAAAACTTTTGCCTGGGACCTGTTCGTCGTCGCCGGTAATCCGGGGGTTCACGCCGGTACACCAAAAGGCGGATCGTCGAACATCACGCCGCAGAACATGTTCAACAGCCCGGACGGTTTGGGCTTCGACAAGGCCGGACGCTTGTGGATTCTCACCGACGGTGATTCGAGCAACGCCGGAGACTTTGCCGGCATGGGCAACAACCAGATGCTCTGTGCCGACCCGGTAACCGGCGAGATTCGCCGCTTCATGGTTGGCCCGGTAGGTTGTGAAGTGACGGGGATCAGCTTCTCGCCGGATCAGAAGACCCTGTTTGTCGGGATTCAGCATCCGGGTGAAAACGGCGGCTCGACCTTCCCCGAGCACCTGCCCAACGGCAAGCCGCGGTCTTCGGTGATGGCGATTTCGCGGGAAGATGGCGGGATCGTCGGCGCCTGACAGGCCCTCATCGCGAGCAAGCTCGCTCCCACAGGATTGGCGCGATTTCAAGTCTGGCGCATGACCTGTGGGAGCGAGCTTGCTCGCGATAGCGTCAGCGCAAACAACGCACATCTCAAGCCCGCCCCCTAAAACCGCGCCGTCTGCGCTACCATGCCTGGCCGGACGCAGCAGCCTGCTGCGCGCAGGAGTCAGCATGGCCCACCCGTTTGAAACCCTCACACCAGACCTCGTGCTCGACGCCGTTGAAAGCATCGGCTTTCTCAGCGACGCGCGCATCCTGGCGCTCAACAGCTACGAGAACCGCGTCTATCAGGTCGGTATCGAAGACGCCGAGCCGCTGATCGCCAAGTTCTACCGGCCGCAACGCTGGACCAACGAAGCGATTCTGGAAGAGCACCAGTTCACCGCCGAACTCGCCGACTGCGAGGTGCCGGTTGTGGCGCCGTTGATCCACAACGGTGAAACCCTGCACGAACACAACGGATTCCGCTTCACCCTGTTCCCCCGCCGTGGCGGCCGCGCACCGGAGCCGGGCAATCTCGACCAGCTGTATCGCCTGGGCCAGTTGCTCGGGCGCCTGCATGCGGTCGGCTCGACCCGGCCGTTCGAGCACCGTGAAGCGCTGGCGGTAAAAAACTTCGGCCATGACTCGCTGGCCACACTGCTCGACGGCAACTTCATCCCCCGCAGCCTGCTGCCGGCCTACGAATCGGTGGCCCGCGATCTGCTCAAGCGCGTGGAAGATGCCTACAGCAACACACCGCACCAGAACATCCGCATGCACGGGGACTGCCACCCGGGCAACATGATGTGCCGTGACGAAATGTTCCATATCGTCGACCTCGACGACTGCCGCATGGGCCCGGCGGTACAGGACATCTGGATGATGCTCGCCGGCGATCGTCAGGATTGCCTGAGCCAGTTGTCGGAACTGATGGACGGCTACAACGAATTCCACGACTTCGACCCGCGTGAACTGGCCTTGATCGAACCGCTGCGCGCCTTGCGCCTGATGCACTACAGCGCCTGGCTCGCCCGCCGCTGGGAAGACCCGGCATTCCCCCGCAGTTTCCCGTGGTTTGGCACCGAGCGTTATTGGGGGGATCAGGTGTTGGCGTTGCGCGAGCAACTGGCGGCTCTTAACGAAGAGCCACTGAAGTTGTTCTGACCCACCCTGCCCCCCTGTGGGAGCGAGCTTGCTCGCGATGACGGCGATACATTCAGCACAACTTTGACTGACATACCGCCATCGCGAGCAAGCTCGCGCCCACAGTTGTTTGTGTTCACAAATACCCAACCTATTCAGTCAGGACATTCGCAGACAAATCTCCTTACAATCCCCTCTTTGTTAGCTGCCTAAGCAAGGATTCTGCATGCAAGCCGCCAACCCGCGTCGCGGGTACATTCTGGGCCTGAGTGCCTACATCATCTGGGGACTTTTCCCCCTCTACTTCAAAGCCATCGCCAGTGTGCCCGCCGTGGAAATCATCATCCACCGGGTGCTGTGGTCAGCGCTGTTCGGCGCCTTGTTGCTGATGGTCTGGAAGCATCCCGGCTGGTGGCGCGAGCTGCGGGAGAATCCACGACGGCTGGCGATCCTGGCCCTGAGCGGTGCGCTGATAGCAGCCAACTGGCTGACCTACGTCTGGTCGGTGAACAACGGACGCATGCTGGAGGCCAGCCTCGGTTACTACATCAACCCCTTGGTGAACGTGTTGCTGGGCATGCTGATCCTTGGCGAACGGCTGCGGCGCATGCAATGGATTGCCGTCGGGCTGGCGGCTGTCGGTGTGGCGCAACAGGTCTGGCAAGTCGGCAGCCTGCCATGGGTGTCGCTGGTGTTGGCACTGACCTTCGGTTTCTATGGCCTGATTCGCAAGCAGGCACCGGTCAAGGCACTGCCGGGGCTGGTGGTGGAAACCTGGATGCTGGTACCGATTGCCCTCGGTTGGTTGCTGCTCAATCCGACGGCCAGCAGCGCCCAGGCCGAATTCTGGACCACCTCCCAAGCCTGGTGGCTGGTCGCCGCCGGCCCGATCACGCTGGTGCCGCTGGTCTGCTTCAACGCTGCCGCACGGCATTTGCCCTACACGACACTGGGGTTTCTCCAGTACCTGGCGCCGACCCTGGTTCTGCTGCAAGCGGTCCTGCTGTTTGGCGAGCACCTGTCGTCCAGCACCTTGGTAGCGTTCATGTTTATCTGGGCCGGCCTGGCGGTTTACAGCATCGATGCGTGGATAAGTTTGCGCCGCCGCAGCTGATCAAAAAACATACAAACACCTACAGGCCACGTCTCCCGTGGCCTGCATCATTCCTTCCCAAGGTTATCCACAGCGTGATCCCCGCCGTTTGTGTGCAAGTATCTGAAACTGCTTGTTTTTTGATCAAAACATGAAGAACCCCGGTCGGCGTGGCCTGGCGGGGTGTCTCTACAGGTTATCCACAGGCGGGTGCACGTTTAACTTGGATAACCTGATCAGGGTTCACTGCGCAGCACCAACTCGACCATCAGGTCGTCAGCCAGGGTTTCCAGCCGCGATTGCAGTACGTCCAGCGACAGCGTCAGCGGGACCGCAAGAATCGCTTCGGCATGGAACAACGGCTCGCTGCTCATCGGTGCCGGACGCACTTCGGTGACCAGCCGCTCCAGACTCACCCCCTGCTCGCTCAGCAAGCGCGTGATGTCACGCACGATCCCCGGGCGATCATTGCCCACCAGTTCCATGGCGATCGGTTTCCAGGTGCAGGATTGTTCGATACCGCTTTCAGCGATCAACACGCGAATGCCATGGGCGGACAAGCCCTGCAAGGCATCGACCAGTTCGTCGTAGGCCTCGGCCGGCACCCCAACCCGAAGAATCCCGGCGAATTGTCCCGCCATGCGCGACATGCGGCTTTCCAGCCAGTTGCCGCCGTGCTCGGCAATGCATTGGGCAATGCGCTCGACTTGCCCGGGCTTGTCCGGAGCAAAAACAGTGAGTACGAGGTGGTCCATGGCACAGCCCTCTTGTCATGACTTTTGTTATAGAGAACCAAGTATAGGCAAGGGTTGGACCTGCGCCGACAGGTCAGGCGCCTTCGCGAGCAGGCTCGCGCCCACAAGGGTTGCGCGGGCCTTAGTGGGAGCGAGCCTGCTCGCGAATGAAGGCACCGCCGATCTGACTGACCCAACAAATCGTGTACAACTTTTGATATTTAACTGGAACAATCTAATAGTTTTTTGAGAACATCACGCTCCCCGACGTGACCGCAATGCGTCATGGGGTCGCAGAACGACGTAATTAGTCTAATTTTCACAACCGCAATTCATCATGTAGTATGCCGCAGCGCGCACTACATAACGCTGGATCGATGTCTGCCGCAGGCACGTTCGCAACCCTGAAAGCCCTGTCAGCAAGGCCCCAAGCCGTTGATTGGTCCCAACCCAGCCGCCTGTCATGGGCATGTACTGGTAGAGGGGTTTGTGGTTTAAATGGCCAAAGGCTTCATTGTTAAATTGAAGAGCTGAAAAGCGAAATAGCTGAGCAGAGTGAGGCAAGCAATGACTGAACACGTTCAAGTCGGTGGCCTGCAGGTCGCCAAAGTCCTGTTCGACTTCGTGAACAACGAAGCCATTCCCGGTACCGGCCTCACCGCCGATAAGTTCTGGGCCGGTGCCGACAAGGTCATCCATGACCTGGCGCCGAAGAACAAAGCCCTACTCGCCAAACGCGATGATTTCCAGGCTCGTATCGATGGCTGGCACCAGGCGCGTCGAGCTCTTGGGACAGCCCAGGTGCACGACCCGAAAGCCTATAAAGCCTTCCTGCAAGACATCGGTTATCTGCTGCCAGAAGCGGCCGATTTCCAGGCAACGACGCAAAACGTCGATGAAGAAATCGCCCGCATGGCCGGCCCACAGCTCGTGGTGCCTGTCATGAACGCCCGCTTCGCGCTCAATGCCTCGAACGCCCGCTGGGGCTCGCTGTACGATGCGCTCTACGGCACCGACGCCATCAGCGAAGCCGACGGCGCGGAAAAAGGCAAAGGCTACAACAAGGTACGCGGCGACAAGGTCATCGCTTTCGCCCGTGCCTTCCTCGACGAAGCCGCGCCTTTGGCGGCCGGCTCCCACGTCGATTCCACCGGCTACAAGATCGTCGACGGCAAACTGGTGGTCGCCCTCAAAGGCGACAGCAACACCGGCCTGCGCAACGACGCGCAACTGATCGGCTTCCAGGGCGATGCCGCTGCACCGACTGCGATCCTGCTGAAAAACAACGGCCTGCATTTCGAAATCCAGGTCGACGCCAGCACCCCGGTCGGTCAGACCGACGCGGCCGGCGTCAAAGACATCCTGATGGAAGCCGCGCTGACCACCATCATGGACTGCGAAGACTCGGTTGCCGCCGTCGACGCCGATGACAAAGTGGTGATCTACCGCAACTGGCTCGGCCTGATGAAGGGCGATCTGTCGGAAAACGTCGCTAAAGGCGGTCAGACCTTTACCCGCACCATGAACGCCGACCGCACCTACACCGCGGTCGATGGCAGTGAACTGAGCCTGCACGGTCGTTCGTTGCTGTTCGTGCGTAACGTCGGTCACCTGATGACCATCGATGCGATTCTGGACAAAGACGGTAACGAAGTACCGGAAGGCATTCTCGATGGCCTGGTGACTTGCCTGGCATCGATGCACAACCTGAACGGCAACACCTCGCGCAAAAACACCCGCACCGGCTCCATCTACATCGTGAAGCCGAAGATGCACGGTCCTGAAGAAGCGGCGTTCACCAACGAGCTGTTCGGTCGCATCGAAGACGTGTTGGGCCTGCCGCGCAACACCCTCAAAGTCGGGATCATGGACGAGGAGCGTCGTACCACGATCAACCTCAAGGCCTGCATCAAGGCGGCGAGCGAGCGCGTGGTGTTCATCAACACCGGTTTCCTCGACCGCACGGGCGATGAAATCCACACTTCCATGGAAGCCGGCCCGATGGTGCGCAAGGCGGACATGAAGGCGGAAAAATGGATCGGCGCCTACGAGAACTCCAATGTCGATATCGGTCTGAGCACCGGCCTGCAAGGTCGCGCGCAGATCGGTAAAGGCATGTGGGCCATGCCTGACCTGATGGCGGCGATGCTCGAACAGAAAATCGCTCACCCGATGGCTGGCGCCAACACCGCCTGGGTACCATCGCCGACCGCTGCTGCCCTGCACGCGCTGCACTACCACAAGGTTGACGTGTTCGCCCGTCAGGCCGAACTGGCCAAGCGTGCCCATGCGTCGGTGGACGACATCCTGACCATCCCGCTGGCGGTGAACCCGCAGTGGACCGCCGAACAGATCAAGAACGAACTGGACAACAACTCCCAGGGCATTCTCGGTTACGTCGTGCGCTGGATCGACCAGGGCGTCGGCTGTTCGAAAGTGCCGGACATCAACGACGTCGGCCTGATGGAAGACCGTGCAACGCTGCGTATTTCCAGCCAGCACATCGCCAACTGGCTGCGTCACGGCATCGTCACCGAAGACCAGGTCATGGAAAGCCTCAAGCGCATGGCGCCGGTGGTTGACCGTCAGAACGCCGGCGACGCGCTGTACCGTCCGCTGGCCCCCAACTTCGACAGCAACATCGCCTTCCAGGCGGCGGTCGAACTGGTGGTTGAAGGCACGAAGCAGCCGAACGGCTACACCGAGCCGGTCCTGCACCGTCGTCGTCGTGAGTTCAAGGCTGCCAATGGCCTGTAACTGAGCCTCTGCGCCGGACATGAAAAAGCCCTGATCGAAAGATCAGGGCTTTTTCTTTTTGGGCTCGGTTAACTGGCTTGGACTAAGGCTCAATCCCAAGCTCATGCTTGACCAGTTCCAGCAGCTTGCCGGCATCAATCGGCTTGAGCAGAAAATCCACCACATTCAAATGCATCGCGGCGATCGCATCTTTCACGTCGGCATCGCCCGAGACGATGATGACCGGCAACGCCGCCCGTACCGACTCGCGCACCTGTCGGATCAGGTCCAGCCCATCGATGTGGCCCATGCGCAGGTCGGTAATCACCAGTCCGATCGAAGGTTTTTCCTCCAGCATCTTGAGCGCCGCTTCGCCACTGGCCGCGGTCAGGCAGCGAATACCGTCCAGTGCCAGAATCTCTGACAGCAGGTCCCGGGCGTCTTTATCGTCATCGACGATCAGCACCCGTTGCGGTGGCAGGTCAGGTTCCAGCATGACGGCACTCAGCGCTTCGCGCTCGGCGTCGCTCAAAATATCGTGGTCGGACATGGCTTTCTCTACATGTTCAGTTCAATTCCCTAGCACAGTTGTGAGACATCGCTAAGCAGACCATCAATGTGCACTCCGTCGGATAATTTTCCAATAGGGGGGCCGTGAGGTTTTTCGCACACTTGCGTAGGCTTCTTCCGACACTTCAGGGTGCGAACTGCCTACCTAGACTTACGTCCAATGGGCACCCCGGCCACAGGGGTCGACCATGTCTGGGTCATCCGACTACAACAATTCAAAAAAGACTGCGGTAATGGTTATGAGTAAAGCGGACGCCTTCACACAGGCAGGGAAAACCGCGGTGTTGCAGAACATCCAGGGCACGTTGCAATTCCTTCAGCGCTTCCCGCCCTTCAACCAGATGGAACACGCTCACCTGGCGTATCTGGTCGAGCAATGTCAGCTGCGTTTTTACGCCCCCGGCGAGAGCATCATCAAACCCGCCGACGGGCCGGTCGAGCATTTCTATATCGTCAAGCAAGGCCGGGTCGTGGGCGAGCGTCCGCATACGGCAAACGGTGGCACCGAAACGGTCTTCGAGATCACCACCGGCGAGTGCTTCCCCCTCGCGGCGTTGCTGGGTGAACGGGCGACCCGCACCGAGCACCTGGCCGGCGAGGACACCTTCTGCCTGCAACTGAACAAGCCGGCGTTCATCCGCCTGTTTTCGCTATCGGACACCTTCCGCAACTTCGCCCTGCGCTGCGTCAGCAGCCTGCTGGATCAGGTCAACCAGCAAGTGCAGCAAAAAGCCGTGGAAACCCTGGGCACCCAATATTCGCTCAATACCCGACTGGGCGAATTGGCCATGCGCCACCCGGTAACGTGCAGCCCGCAGACGCCGTTGCGCGAAGCCGTGACGTTGATGCATGAACAGCAAGTCGGCAGCATCGTGGTGGTCGATGAACTCAAGGCGCCACTGGGGATTTTCACCCTGCGCGACCTGCGCCAGACCGTGGCCAACGGCAGCAGTGATTTCAACGAGGCCATCGAAGGACACATGACCCGGGCACCGTTTTTCCTGTCGCCGGATCACAGTGCTTTCGACGCGGCGATTGCCATGACTGAGCGTCACATCGCCCACGTCTGCCTGGTCAAGGACCAGCGCTTGTGCGGCGTGGTTTCCGAGCGCGACCTGTTTTCCCTGCAACGGGTCGACCTGGTGCACCTGGCGCGCACTATCCGCAATGCCCAGAAAGTGGAAAACCTGGTGGCGCTGCGGGGCGAAATCGGTCAACTGGTCGAGCGCATGCTGGCCCACGGCGCGTCTTCGACGCAGATCACCCACATCATCACCTTGCTCAACGACCACACCGTGTGCCGGGTGATCGAACTGACCCTCGCCGAAAAAGGCGACCCCGGCGTGCCGTTCAGCTGGCTGTGTTTCGGCAGTGAAGGCCGGCGCGAGCAGACCCTGCACACCGATCAGGACAACGGCATTCTGTTCGAAGCCAGGGATGCGGCCCATGCCGCCGAGATTCGCGGCAAGCTGTTGCCCATCGCCCAGCAGATCAACCAGAGCCTGGCGCTGTGCGGCTTCACTTTGTGCAAGGGCAATATCATGGCCGGCAACCCCGAGCTGTGCCTGTCCCGGGCCGAATGGGCGCGGCGCTTTGCGGCGTTTATCCGCGAGGCAACCCCGGAGAACCTGCTGGGCTCGAGCATCTATTTCGATTTACGCGTGGTCTGGGGCAGCGAGCAAGGCTGCGAGCAGTTGCGTCGGGGCATTCTCGATCAGGTCGGCGACAACCGTTTGTTCCAGCGCATGATGGCCGAGAATGCGCTGCGCAATCGCCCGCCCGTAGGGCGTTTCCGCGAGTTCGTGCTGGCGCGCAAAAATGGCGAGAAGGCCACCCTGGACCTGAAGATCCAGGGCCTGGCACCCTTTGTCGACGGCGCCCGGTTACTGGCCCTGGTCCACGGTATCGAAGCGAACAACACGCTGGAGCGTTTTCGCCAGTTGGTCGACAAGGAGGTCATCGATCCCCTGGACGGCGCCGCGTACGAAGAGGCCTATCACTTCATCCAGCAGACCCGCATGCAGCAGCACCAACTACAGACCCGGGAGAATTTTCCCTATTCGAATCGGGTCGATCCCGACAGCCTCAATCATCTGGACCGACGCATCCTGCGTGAGTCCCTGCGCCAGGCACAACGCCTGCAAAGCAGCCTGACCTTGCGGTATCAGTTATGAGCCTGTTTTCGTGGCTGCGCCCGCCGAGCCCCACCCTCCCAGTTCACTTGCAACATCGGCTGGAGCAATTACCGACGGCTGCCGATCTGGCGCAGTGCAGCCTGCGCGAGCAACGCTGGGTGGTGCTCGACCTGGAAACCACCGGCTTGAACCTGAGCAAGGACCACGTGTTGTCCATCGGCGCGGTGGTGATCGAGGACGGGGCCATCGACTTTCGCCAGCAGTTCGAACGCACCCTGCAATATCCGCAAGTGAAACTCGGCCCCAGCGTGCTGATCCACGGCATTGGCCCCAGCGCCATTGCGGCGGGCAGCGAACCGACAGAAGCATTGCTCGACCTGATGGAGTACATCGGGGACAGTCCGGTGCTGGCCTTTCACGCGCCGTTTGACCAGCACATGCTCGGCCGTGCATTGAAAGATCACCTGGGTTTCAAATTGCAGCATCCGTTTCTGGATGTGGCGGACATTGCGCCGCTGCTATGCCCCCAGGCGCACATTCGCGAGGCCGGGCTGGACGATTGGATCGACTGGTTCAAGCTCGAAGTCTTCGAGCGCCACCACGCCAGCGCCGACGCCCTGGCCACCGCCGAACTGATGCTGATCCTGTTCAGCCGTGCGCGACAGCAACAGATTCATAGCCCGTTGAATCTGCAACAGCGCTTGAATCAGTGGAAGCGCCGGCAGCAGGCGCCGTCCTTCTGACCTATAAGCAATCACTGTAGGAGCGAGCCTGCTCGCGCCTACAGGGGCCGTCGCCAAGTTCCCACCCGACCAACGCCAATTGCTTACCTCCCTCGCCTCTGCCACAATCGCGAACCATTCTCGTTAGTTAATATTTCCCAATCGGTGATGCGGCGTGTCGTCAGTTCCAAGCCCTCAAAGTGAGCTCGTCGGTGCGTTATATCGCGACCATCGCGGTTGGCTATTGGCCTGGCTTCGACGCAACGTCGCCTGCCCGCAGCGGGCCGAAGACCTGAGCCAGGACACTTTCGTGCGTTTGCTGGGCCGTGAGGAACTGAAGGTCCCGCGCGAGCCTCGGGCGTTTCTGGTGGCGATCGCCAAGGGCCTGCTGTTCGATTATTTCCGTCGCGCCGCGCTGGAACAGGCTTACCTCACCGAGCTGATGCTGATTCCCGAAGCCGAGCAACCGTCGACGGAAGAACAGCAAATGATCCTCGAAGACCTGAAAAACATCGAACGTTTGCTCGGCAAGCTTTCCAGCAAGGCCCGGGCGGCGTTCCTCTACAACCGTCTCGATGGCCTCGGCCACGCAGACATCGCCGAGCGCCTGGGGGTTTCGGTGCCGCGGGTGCGCCAGTACCTGGCCCAAGGCATCCGCCAGTGCTATATCGCGCTGTATGGTGAGCCGACATGAACCCGGTCAGTTCCAAACCGGTATCGGCCAGCGTGCTGGACGCGGCGATTGCCTGGCAGTTGTCCATGGACTCCGCCAACCCGGTAGAGCGCGAAGAATTCGCCAAGTGGCACGCGGCCCACGAAGAGCACGCCCGCGCCTGGCGCCAGCTGGGTATGCTCGACCAGCGTTTCAGCGTGGCCAGCGGCCCGGCCCGCACGGCCTTGCTGCAATCGCGCGAAGGTATTCGCCGGCGAGTGCGCAAGCTTGGTAACGGTGTCGCCAGCATCGTTGCAGTGATCGGCCTGGCCCTGTTCGCCGGGGATCGTTACCTGCCGATCGACTATTGGCTGGCCGACCAGCGCACCGCCGTTGGCGAGCAGCGCACCCTGCGCCTGGCTGACGGCACGCTGGTCAATCTCAACACCCACAGCGCGCTGGATGTGCGTTTCGATGAAAAGCAGCGGCGCATCGTGCTGCAGGAAGGCGAAATTCTGGTTGAAACCGGCCATGGCGATCCCCGGCCGTTCATCGTCGAAACCCGCGAAGGCAGCATGCGCGCGCTGGGTACGCGGTTTCTGGTCAAGCGCGAGGAAGATGGAACGCGCTTGAGCGTATTGCAGTCGGCGGTGGCGGTTCACCCTGAGTCCAACCCTGACGAACAGATTCTGCGCGAAGGTCAACAGGTGCTGATCCGCAACAACGGCCTGGGCCCGGTTCTGGCCGTCAGCCTCGGCGCAGATGCCTGGACCCGCGGCATGCTGGTGGTGGACAACACGCGGCTGGAAGATCTGGTGCATGAAATCGGCCGCTATCGAAACGGATACGTCGGGGTCGCACCGGAAGTGGCCGACCTGCGCATCACTGGCAGCTTCCCGCTGCGCGACACCGACCTGGCACTCAACGCCCTGCTGCCAACCCTGCCGGTGCAGATCGAACAGCACACGCCATGGTGGGTAAAGGTCGTGGCCAAGGCTGATACCAAGCCCTGAACCCGCACATAGCCCCTTGTGGCGAGGGAGCTTGCTCCCGCTGGGTCGCGAAGCGGCCCCGCATTTTCCAGTTAAACCGCTTTGGCTGATTTTACGACTGCTTCGCAGCCGGACGGGACGGTGCGGCGATCCGACAAGCCCCCTCGCCACTAAATGCGCATGCCTGAAGTTCCTCGATGCCAATTGAATTACTGAATCGAAATTATTTTCATCCAGCCCTATCACTTTTTGATTTTCGTTCGGCACATAGGCAATTGAGAAATGTTTCCATTCAGGAGCCGCTGTATGCCTCGTTCGCTAGACTCCCTGTTGCGCCGCAGTTTGCTGACGGTCGCCATTGCCCTTTGCACCCCGTTGGCCAGCAGCCAACTGGTCGCCGCTGAACAAGCATCCAGCGTCCGCGCCTACAACCTGCCGGCTGCGCCACTGACCAACACCCTGAACCAGATCGCCAGCCAGGCCGGTTTGGCACTCTCGCTGAATCCGTCCCTGGCGGCGGGCAAGACCTCGGCGCCGGTCAAAGGCCAGTTCGACGCAGCCGGCGCCCTGCGCGAAGCTCTGCGTGGCACCGGCCTGCAACTGGAGCAGAGCAGTGTAGGCACCTACACCCTGGTGGCCGTGCCCGAGGGTGTGATGGACCTGCCGGCGACCAGCGTGATCGGCGTGCAAGACACTGAAAGCGCCTGGGGCCCGGTACAGGGCTACCTGGCCAAGCGCACCGCCGCCGGCACCAAGACCGACACCGCCCTGGTCGAGGCGCCGCGTTCGATTTCGGTCGTCACTCGTGAGCAGATGGACGACCGCAACGCGCACACCCTCGACGATGCCGTGCGCTACTTGCCGGGCATCACCTCCAGCAGCTTCGGCAGCGACACCCGCGCCGACTGGTTGCGCGTGCGGGGTTTCGAGCCGACTCAATTCCTCGACGGCCTGCCACTGCCAAAAGGCGTGTACTCCAACCCGAAACAGGAAACCTGGAACCTCGACCGCCTGGCGCTGCTTCGCGGACCGGCCTCCTCGGTGTACGGCCAGACACCGCCGGGCGGCCTGCTGGACATGGTCAGCCGCCGCCCAAGCGCTGAAGCCAGCAGCGAGATCCAACTGCAATACGGCAGCGACAATCATCGTCAGATCAACTTCGCCAGCACCGGCAAAATCGACGACGAAGGCCAGTTCCTGTATAGCCTCAGCGGCGTACTGCGCGACGGCGGCACGCCCATCGACCACATCGATGACAAGCGCTACAACATTGCACCAAGCCTGACCTGGAACATCGACGACGACACCAGGTTCACCCTGCTCACGCAATTCACCCGTGACGATACCGGTATCACCAGTCAGTTCTATCCGATCCAGGGTACCAAGATCGACATGCCGTTCGGCGATATCTCCCACCACAAGAACCTGGGTGATCCGAACTACGACTTCTACGACCGCACCTACTACGCGCTGGGTTATGCCTTCGAACACCGCCTGAACGATGTCTGGCAGTTCCGGCAGAACCTGCGCTACACCAAGTCGGAGCTGTCGTTCCAGGCCGTGACCGTCAACAGCTACAACCCTGAGTTTGCCGAGTTCGGGTTTGTCGTCGACGATCAAGGCAACACCGGCCGTGGCACCACCAATGTCGACGAAGACATCGCCCAATTCGCCGTGGACAACAACTTCCAGGGCGACTTCGTCACAGGCGACGTCAGTCACACCCTGCTGATCGGCCTGGACCACCAACGCAACACCACCAACTACCTCTCGATCTTCGGCACTGCGCCGGGCATCAATGTCAACGACCCGGTCTATGGCTTGCCGATCACCCGTCCGGCACGCTCCACAGCCTTCTATGACTACGAACAGAAGACCCAGCAGACCGGCCTGTACATCCAGGACCAGATGGCCCTCGACCAATGGCGCCTGACCCTCGGCGGCCGTGAAGACTGGGTCCACACCGGTACCAAGTTCTTCAACAAGGGCGATGCCACCAACACTGAACGCGACAAGAACTTCAGCGGCAACGCGGCGATCAGCTACGTGTTCGACTCGGGCTTCGTGCCCTACCTGTCCTACGCCGAATCGTTCCAGCCGACCAGCAATGCCGTCGCCTCGCCGACCGAGTCGTTCAAGCCGACCGAAGGCAAGCAGTGGGAACTGGGGATCAAGTACCAGCCACCGGGCAGCAACACCCTGCTGACGGCGGCTGTGTATGACCTGACCCAGAAAAACGTTTCCGTCACCAACAACGTGGGCAATGTGACAGTCACCAGCCAGACCGGCGAAGTGAAAGTCAAAGGCCTGGAACTGGAAGCCGTTTCCGACGTGACCGAAAACCTCAAGGTCACCGCCGCCTACACCCTGGCCAAATCCGAAGTGCAAGAGGGCATCTACAAGGGCAATCGCCTGCAACTGATGCCAAACCAGCAAGCGTCGGTGTGGGGCGACTACACCTGGCACAACGGCGTGCTGGATGGGTTTGGCATCGGTGCTGGTGCGCGCTATACCGGCAATACCTATGGCGACCAGGCCAACACCTGGCTGGGCAAGGCCGGCGCCTACACGGTGTTCGACGCAGTGGTTCACTACGACCTCGGTCGCCTGGACAACAGCCTCAAAGGCGCTTCGCTGGCCGTTAACGCCACCAACCTGTTCGACAAGGACTACATCTCGACTTGCGACAGCTTCTACTGCTACTACGGCGACCAGCGCAGTGTCGTCGCAAGTGCAACCTACAAGTGGTAACGCTCTGAGCTGACACGCCCAATGACCAGGCCGTCCTTCGTGGGCGGCTTTGGTTTTTCTGAAGGCTATGAAATGAAAAGTAAAACAATTCGCCGCTGGTCCGCTGTTCATACCTGGACCAGCCTGATTTGTACCGTGTTCCTGTTGCTGCTGGCACTGACTGGCCTGCCGTTGATCTTTCACCACGAGATCGACCACTTGCTGGGCGATGCGCCTGAAGTGAAGGCAATGCCGGCAGACACCCCGCGCCTGAATTTGCAGCAGTTGGTGGAAGCCGCCGAGAAGCATCGCCCCGGTGAAGTCATGCAGTATTTTGGCTTTGAGGACGATGAGCCCAACGCGGTGCTGACCATCATGGCCGCGACCGCGGGCACGGAGCCGAACTCGTCCCACACCTTCATGCTCGACGCCCGTACCGGCGAAGCGCTGGAGACGCCATCGGCCAACGGCGGTTTCATGATGGTCATGCTGCGCCTGCACGTGGACATGTTTGCCGGGCTGCCGGGCAAGTTGTTGCTGGCGTTCATGGGGATTCTGTTCGTAGTAGCGATCGTTTCCGGCACGGTGCTGTACCTGCCGTTCACGCGTCGCTTGAAATTCGCCACCGTGCGTCAGGACAAATCCACCCGCCTGCGCTGGCTCGACCTGCATAACCTGATCGGCGTGGTGACGCTGACCTGGGCCTTGGTGGTCGGCGTGACAGGTGTGATCAGTGCCTGCGCCGACCTGATCATCGCCGCCTGGCGCAACGACAGCCTGAGCGCGATGGTCGCGCCGTACCGCGATGCGCCACCGCTGACGCAACGAGCGCCCGCGACCCGTTTGCTCGATATCGCCAAGGATGTCGCGCCGGGCATGCAGCCGGACTTCATCGCCTTCCCAGGCACGCGTTTTTCAAGTGAGCACCATTACGCGGTGTTCATGAAAGGCAGCACGCACCTGACCTCGCACCTGCTGACGCCGGTACTGATCGACGCCAGCACCCTGCAAGTCACCGCCGTGGCCGAACGACCGTGGTACATGGACGCCATGGGCATGTCGCAACCGCTGCACTTCGGTGACTACGGCGGCATGCCGATGAAAATCCTCTGGGCGACCCTGGATGTGCTGACCATCATCGTGCTCGGCAGCGGGGTCTACCTGTGGGTGGTACGGCGCAAGGCTGCCAGGCCGGTGCTGGAAAAAGCGGAGAGCGTGGCATGAAGCCCCGGCAGTCGAACTTCTGGAAAGTGTTTGCCATCCCGACCGTCATCGCGATGCTCAGCGCGGCTGGGTTGTTTGCCGCGTTGCTCGGGGATGGTGTTTGGGATTCGTTGAGCTGGGTGGGGCTGGGCATCCCAGCTGTGCTGGCCCTGCACGGCCTCCTGCAACGCCGCTGATCCCTGTGGGAGCGAGCCTGCTCGCGATGGGGCCGTATCAGTCGATATTGAATTGGCTGACACACCGCCTTCGCGAGCAGGCTCACTCCTACAGGTTCAACGATAAGTCTCAAATACTCGCCAGTCATACGACAACACCATCCCCCGCCTGTCGCCTCCCCCTGCAAATCCTCTGACATATCTGTTGACAGTTTTACCCTTGCGCTCCTATAAAGACGCATGTTGTACGACAACCTACAACAAATGCAGCACCAAAAATAAATCCAAAAAAATCATGGTGAAGTGATGAAAGTCAAAGGCATCCGCTGGTGGATGGTCGGCCTGGTGACGGCCGGCCTGATGGTCAACTACCTGGCTCGCAATACCCTGTCAGTGGCCGCTCCGACCCTGATGAGCGAAATGAACATCTCCACCGAGCAGTACTCGCACATCGTCGTCGCGTGGCAGGTGTGCTATGCGCTGATGCAACCGGTGGCCGGCTACATCATCGATGCCATCGGCACCAAAATGGGTTTCGCGATTTTCGCCTTCGCCTGGTCGATTGCCTGCGCACTGGCGGCCCTGGCGACCGGTTGGCAGGGCCTGGCCTTTGTCCGCGGCCTGCTTGGCCTGACCGAAGCGGCGGGCTTGCCGGCGGCGGTCAAGACTTCCACTGAATGGTTCCCGGCCAAAGAACGCTCGGTGGCCATCGGCTGGTTCAACATCGGTTCGTCGATTGGTGCCGTGCTGGCGCCGCCGCTGGTGGTCTGGGCGATTCTGCACAGCGGCTGGGAACTGGCGTTCCTGATCGTGGGCGGCTTGGGCGTGGCCTGGACGTTCCTGTGGATGATTCTCTACAAGCACCCACGGGACCAGAAGCGCCTGAGCGATGAAGAACGCGATTACATCCTCAGCGGTCAGGAAGCGCACTTCAAAGACCCGGCGACAAAAAAAGGCAGCTGGAAAAAGATCATCGGCAACCGCAACTTCTACGCCATCGCCAGCGCACGCATGCTCTCCGAGCCGGCCTGGCAGACCTTCAACGCGTGGATTCCGCTGTACCTGATGACCGAACGGCACATGAACATCAAAGAGATCGCGATGTTCGCCTGGCTGCCGTTCCTGGCCGCCGACCTCGGCTGCGTGCTCGGCGGCTACCTGAGCCCGTTCTTCCACAAGTACTGCAACGTGTCGTTGTTCACCTCGCGCAAAATGGTCCTGCTGTTCGGCGCCTCGTGCATGATCGGCCCGGCCTGCATCGGCCTGGTGGCCAGCCCGTACACAGCCATCGCACTGTTGTGCATTGGCGGCTTCGCGCACCAGACCCTGTCCGGTGCGCTGTATGCGATCACCTCCGACTCGTTCGGCAAAAACGAAGTGGCCACCGCCACCGGCATGGGCGGCATGTTCGGCTACCTGGGCGCAGCCGCGTTCACCCTGGTGTTTGGCGTGATGGTGACCAAGATCGGCTACAGCCCGCTGTTCGTGGTGCTGGCGATTTTCGACATCGTTGCCGCGTTCATCGTCTGGACCGTTGCCCGTGAGATCAAGCCTCAGGTGGCCGCCCCAAATCTTCAAACTGCAGTTCCAGCCAGCTAAGACACAAGCCCTGTAGGAGCGAGCCTGCTCGCGATAGCGGTCTGTAAGCCAGCATTGATGTTGAATGTCAGGCCGCCATCGCGAGCAGGCTCGCTCCTACAAGGGTGTTTGCCATCTTGAGCTATCAGGCCAACGCGCTATGCTGCCCGACACTGCCACCGATCGAGACGCTGCCATGTCCGCCCCGAGCATGACCCTGTACCACAACCCGCTCTCTCCCTTCGTTCGCAAAGTCATGGTGCTGCTGCACGAAACCGGCCAGCAGAACCGTGTGGCGTTGCAGGCCAGCGTGCTCACCCCGGTCAACCCGGACCTGACCCTGATCGAAGACAACCCCCTGAGCAAAATCCCGGCCCTGCGCTTGGCCGACGGCAACATCATCCACGACAGCCGGGTCATCCTCGACTACCTCGACCACCAGCACGTCGGCAACCCGCTGATCCCCCGCGAAGGCTCGGCCCGTTGGCGCCGCCTGACCCTCGCCTCACTGGCCGACGGAATCATGGACGCGGCCGTGCTGGTGCGCTACGAAACCGCCCTGCGCGCCCCGGAAAAACACTGGGACGAATGGCTCGACGGCCAGCGCGCCAAAATCCGTCGCGCCCTGGCCTTGCTGGAAAAGGACGCGATTGCCGAGCTGACCTGCCACTTCGACGTGGCCGCGATCAGCGTGGCCTGTGCACTGGGTTACCTGGACCTGCGCCATCCGGATCTGGATTGGCGCACAGCGAATCCGCAGTTGGCGGCGTGGTATTTCGAGGTGAGTCAGCGGCCTTCGATGATTGTGACGATGCCGAAGGCTTAGAACTTCGCTGGCTGTACTGTCCGCTTCGCGAACAGGCCCGCTCCCACAGCAGATCGTCGGTGCGTACAAATTTTGTATTCACTGGAGAACCCTTGTGGGAGCGAGCCTGCTCGCGAAAATACCAACGCGGTTCATCAGGCAACCACTGCAAAATCCGCGTCACTAACACCTCGCTCCAGCGCTGATCCTCGCGCAACCCCACCGACCGGTTCATTGCACCGCACCAATATCGAAGTCCAAAGGTTGCGGCGGTTTTTGCCCAACCCCGTACCAATCCAGCTTGCGTGTCAGCACCATGAACACGCCTAACAAACCGAACAGCAACAACGAGCCCATCAGCAGCGCGTAATCCTCGGCGCTCAACACGCCATAAAGCAGGCCGTACAACCCCGCCAGCCCCGCGGAGAAACTCAATCCGTTTACGACACTGCGCAGGACATGGCACACATAAAATCCGATCAACAACACACAGCCAGCCGCCGACAACAGGTATGCCAGCCCGAAACCGATGTGCTCGGACAGCGACAGCAACAGCAGATAGAAGATTGCCAGGGCCACCCCCACCAGCGCGTATTGCACCGGGTGCACGGCCAGGCTTTTCAGCACTTCGAACAGGAAGAACCCGGCGAAGGTCAGGACGATGAACAGCAGCGCGTATTTGATCGCCCGGTCGCTTTTCAGGTACTGGTCAACCGGGTCGATGAAGCTCACCCCGAAGCTGCGGCCGCTAAAGGCTGTGCAGTCACCGCCGGTGACGCAACTGTTCAAGGCCTCCTGCAAGTTGGTGGAGAAGAATGACGCCTGCCAGTTGGCGGAGAATCCCTGATCGGTGACTTTACGCTGGGCCGGCAAATAGTTGCCGATGAAGCTTGGGTGAGGCCAGTCGGCGCTCAGCGAGACTGTGCTGGTTTTACCCACCGGTAAGACCTGCAACACACCCGTGCCTTGCAGGCGCAGGTCAAAACCGAAGTCCAGCTCCGTGGCCTTCTCTGTATTCAGCGTCGGTAGCGCCACGTGCACGCCCTCCCCCAGCCAACCGACCTGGCTTCCAGGAATGAAGTCCAGACTCTGGCCGTCGAGTTCGAGTTTCAAGGCATTTTCGATACCACGGATGTCGCTGATGCCAACGGCGAGAAACGGCTGGTCGAACCGGTAATCGGCAAAGTCTTCCTTGATACCGAGCCGCGCCGGCAGCGAAAAATGCCCGCTGATGCGATTGTCGGCATGAAACAGCCGCGCCTGGTAAATCCCCCGGGAGCGCAACTCGGTCTGCACCTGGCCGTCCAGTTCGAAGCGTTCCGGCAGGAAATACAGACGACCGCGCTCTTCGCCGATCTCCTGATAACGCTCGTTGGTTTTTTCACGGGTCTTCCAGGTGCGCACTACCTTGCGATACGGCACCACCATCAACGGACCGCTCACTTGCTGGCTGAAGCTGGAACTGCGGGCGATGTCGTCGAGCACACCGTCGCGCAGTTGCTGCCGGTCCTGGATCACGCCGTTGATCATCAGCAGTGGAACCAGCAACAACAGAATCAACAGGGCAATTGCCCCGAGTTTTAGGGTCAGGCTACGGTTCATGGGACTCTCCCTGTTTTGGATGGGGAAAGTCTGGGTTGGCAGTGTGAGGAATGAATGGAGGGAATGTGGAGACTTTGTGGAGACTGGACCGGCCCTATGGCAGGTGCACTGTCACTTGCACACCACCGTCGACATTGCCGATGCTCAGGGTGCCGCCATGCAGCTTGACCACTTCCTCGACAAAGTTGAGCCCGAGCCCGGTGCTTTTTCGCCCGCTGTCCGGTCTCGGCAACGAGTAGAACCGCTCGCTCAACCGTGGCAACGCATAGTCTGGAATGGCCTCGGCCTGGTTGAACAGTTTGAACTCGACCTGCTCGCCGATTCGCCTGGCACTGAGGCGCAGCAGGCCTTGGACCGGAGTGAAATCCAGCGCGTTTTCCAACAGGTTGCCCAGCGCCTGGCGCAATAAAAATGCCTCGCCAGTCAGCATCAGATCCGCTGCAATGGCTTGTTCAACCTGCAATTGACGACCTTCGATTCGCGCCGCCTGAGCATTCAGCAACTCAGTCACCAATGCGCCCAACGGCACATCGACGCGCTCTTCCAGGCCTTGGCGTTGCTCGACCTGCGCCAGGTTCAAAAGCCGCTCGATCAACTGCTGCATGCGCGCACTTTCGCTGTCGATATTGCCGACGAAACGTTGCCGCTGCGCCAGAGGCATCTCGCCCTGCAACAGCTCCGCCGCACCACGAATCGCCGCCAGCGGACTCTTCAGCTCATGGGTCAAGGTGTGCACGTATCGCTCGACGTAGGCCTTGCCTTCAAGCTGCGTGCGCATCTGCTCCACCGCCGTGGCCAACTGATCGAGTTCACCGCCGCGATAATGCGGCACTTCAACCCGCCGGCCTTCACTGACGCCTTGGGCGTACGCCGTCAATCTTCGCAGGGCACGGCTCAGCCACCAGGACAACAACGCGCCGAACAGCAGACCGAGGCCGATCAACCCGGCTCCATACGCCAGCAACCGGCGTTCGGTGCGATCCACATAAGGCTGCAACGAGCTGTTGGGCTTGGCCACGGTAACCACGCCGATGATCTGGCCGTCGTCGCGAATCGGCGCGCCGACGTGCATCACCGAAGACCCCGGATCGTTCGGATCAATGCGCGTGGAGCGAGCGCCGTATTCGCCGCGCAGGGTCAGGTAGACGTCATTCCAGCGGGAGTAGTCCTGCCCCACCGCCGCCCCACTGGAATCCAGCACGACGATGCCCTTGGCGTCGGTGACGTAGATGCGGTGGTTGACCTGATTCTTTGGCAAACCCCAGATTTTCGCCGCCGGCTGTCGCTCACCATAGGCCTTGAGCAGTTCCGGCCAACGGTTCTGGTTGAGGCTGCCGGCCTTGAAATCGTCGCGCAGGATCTCGGCCATCAGGTTGGCGGTATCGACCAGGGTTTCTTCGGTGGACTGGCGAACGCCGGGGCGGATCTCTTGCATGACCGTGTTGAGCACAAAGTAGCCGGTCAGGCCAATGAACAGGGCGTAGACCAGGAAAATCCGGATTCCCAGCGGCATCAGCTTTGTCCCGGGTTGTAGCTGTAGCCGAGGCCGCGGTGGGTCTGGATCGGCTCGGCGTCAGCCTTCACCCGTCGCAACTTGGCGCGCACGCTCTTGATGTGGCTGTCGATGCTGCGCTCGTAACCAGCGTCGGCGGCCACGCCCAAGGCATCGAGCAACTGCTCTCGACTGAAGACGCGCTCGGGCTGCTCCAGCAGGCATTGCAGCAGGCGGAATTCATGGCGAGTCAGGGTCAGCAGTTGACCGCGATAACTGATTTGCACACGTTCGCTATCGATGCGAAACAGCGTCGTCGACGGTTCGCTCACCGTGCGGGGCGCTATGCGCTTGAGAATCGCCCGGACCCGCGCCGCCACCTCCCGAGGGCTGAACGGCTTGACCACGTAATCGTCAGCGCCGATTTCCAGGCCCACGACGCGATCGATTTCGCCATCCCGGGCGCTGAGGAACATCACCGGCACTTCGCTGAAGCGCCGCAGTTGCTTGCAGGTTTCGAAGCCGCTGATGTCCGGCAGGCCGATATCGAGAATGATCAGATCCGCCGGGGTCTGGCGCTGATGCTCCAGCGCCACCGCGCCGAGGCTCAGCCATGTAGTGGTGAAACCCTCGCCTTGCAGGGCGAAAACCAGGGTGTCGGCAATGGCCGCTTCGTCTTCGACAATCAGGATATGAGGCATGGCGTCCGAGCCCGCTGGTTGAGTGGGCGAACGGTGACTCAAGGGGGAATCGGCGTCAATCCGGCTGAGCTGATTGGCGGTCAGGTCTGTAGTACCTAGCAGTTCTGGTAGTAGGCAATAGCTGCAAAAACTCCGATGCTCAAGGTTATGCGATCCGGACCTTGAACGGAGTTCAACCCATGTCCAACACATCCCGTAATACCGTACTGTGTCGCTATCACTACGATCCACTGGATCGCCAAAATGGCTGCACAGTACTTCAGCAACCCTCCATCCAGCGCTTTAATTGCAAAGAACGATTGGTCACTGAAATCCAGGGCGCCGCTCGCTGGAGCATCCTTCAGCACGACGACCAGTTACTGGCCCAGCAAAATCACCTCGATTCCAAGGTGAACACCACACTGCTGGCCACCGACCTACAACGTTCGGTGCTCAACGCTCTGGACGCGACTCAACCTAATCCCCTCGCCTACACACCCTACGGCCATCGCCCGGCGGAAAACGGATTGCTCAGCCTGCTCTGCTTCAACGGCGAACGGCCGGACCCGGTGACCGGGCATTATCATTTGGGCAATGGTTATCGCCAGTTCAATCCGGTGTTGATGCGGTTTAACAGCCCGGATAGTTGGAGTCCGTTTGGCAAAGGTGGGTTGAATGCTTATGGATATTGTTCGGGGGATCCTGCAAATCAAAACGATCCAACCGGACACTACAAAGTACCCACATTGATTTTCGATAATATTTTTAAAAACGCACACGAATTCGTCACCAACAGAAAAACCTATAGATTTTCACACTTTTCAACAGCAAGAAAAGAAGCCATAAAAAGCTTCGGAGGCGGTAAAAAACTTAAACTTCTAGCCGAATCAACCAAAACCGAACCTGATGCAATAATTGCCAAGGTTTTGGTCGAAAAGGGTAAACCATCCCGACTTGCCTCGTTCAACAAAGGCGAAGATGCCAATGAATATCTGGAAAACTAAGCGCTCACATTTCTAAACTTACCGCACAGAGAAATACCAACCGAGAACTGCTAAAAAACCCAGAATACCTTCAACATCTAAGCACCCGAGAACTCGACAACCTAAAACTCAATCAAAGAGATGTAAAAAATGAACTCTCCCACAGCATAAAATACTCACTGCAATTCAGAAGCCCAGGTCCAGACACCACGGACTTCAATGTAGAGACGTGGACCCAGGCAGCGATAAGGAAAGGAACCCAATAAGTCGATCAATCAACAATCCGGCTTATCCGCCGTAAACCTTCTCGCCGGATTCACCGCCGCGCCAAACTCACGCAACGCCTTAGCCCCAATCAGCAACGGGTAGTTAAAGCTACTGCGATCAGTCAGGTTGACCTCGACCGTGCGCTTGACGTTACCCAGGCACAGCTCCAGGTCGACCACCGGGCGCTTGGTAGGTGCGATCACTTCGCTGTCATCCTCTTCCTCTTCGGAGCGGGTCTTGATCTTGCTGATGCGCGCGATCTTGTGTTCGTAGACCTGGTTGCCCGCATCCTTGGTGCCGAGGCGAAAACGCACCCAGTCTTCGCCGTCACGCTTGAAGGTTTCGATATCCTTGGCCGACAGCGACGCGGTCAGGGCGCCGGTGTCCATTTTCGCCTTGAGGACCTTCCCGCCGATTTCCGGCAGGGCGATGTATTCGTAACGACCATAGAGAGTCGGCTCGGCGGCCATGACCGGTAGGGCAATGAGGGAGAGCACTGCAAGGAGGGATTTCACGTAATGGGTTTCCATGAGAGTGAGCAGTCGGATTTTAGACCGTCGTTCGCTTGATCGTTCCCATAAGGTTACCGACCCAAAAGTGAAACATTTGTCAGCACCGATTTGGCCTGTCGCCCGAAGCTGCTTATCATGGCGCGCCCAACCGCTTCCACGAGTGACTTATGCGCCGCCTGCTCACCGGCTGTTTCGTGACCCTGCTGCTTCTGCTCAACACCCTGGTCCTGATCGGACCGTTGATGGTGTTTGCCCTGCTCAAATTGATCCTGCCCGGCCGTTTTCGCGATTACGCCTCCTGGTCGGTGATGTGGATCGCCGAGACCTGGTCCGAGATCGACAAGCTGATCTTCCGTGTCTGCATCCCTACCCAATGGGACATCCGTGGTGGTGACGATCTGCGCCGCGACACTTCATATCTGGTGATCAGCAACCATCAATCCTGGGTCGACATCCCGGCGCTGATCCAGACGCTGAACCGGCGCACGCCGTTCTTCAAATTCTTCCTCAAGAAAGAGCTGATCTGGGTGCCCTTCCTGGGCCTGGCGTGGTGGGCGCTGGATTACCCGTTCATGAAGCGCTACAGCAAAGCCTTCCTGGTCAAATACCCGGAACTGGCGGGCAAGGATCTGGAAATCACCAGGCAGGCCTGCGAACTGTTCAAGCGCCAATCGGTGACAGTGGTCAATTATCTGGAAGGCACCCGCTTCACGGCGGCTAAATGTGCCCAGCAACAGTCACCGTTCAATCACCTGCTCAAGCCCAAGGCCGGCGGGGTGGCCTTTGTGCTGGCGGCGATGGGCGAACAGCTGGACGCGATTCTCGATGTGACGGTGGTTTACCCGCAGCAGGAGATTCCGGGGTTCTGGGACCTGATCAGCGGCAATGTGCCGAGGGTCATCATCGATATCCAGACCCGCGAACTCGACCCGGCGCTGTGGCAGGGCGATTACGAAAACGACCCGGTGTTTCGCGAGAAGGTCCAGAACTGGGTCAACCAGCTCTGGATCGAGAAGGACCGGCGCATCGACGACTTGCGCGCCGGGCGCCGCTGAATCAGCTACCGGCGCCAGCGCCCCAGATCCCGCCCAGGCTGCTCAGCAGTGTACCGCCGACGCCCTGCTGACCGAGGTATTGCAGGAGCACCGGGGCAAACTGCCCGATCATGCCGCTGTCCATGCCCAGCGCGCTGAAGGCGTTGTTCAGGTCGTTGGTGTTCTTGACGTTGCCCAGGGCATTGTCCAGCCCTGCAGCTTTGCCGCTGGAGCCGAGCAGACCGGCCAGTGCGCCCAACTCACCGCCGCCCGAGAGCATGTCGATGCCCGGCACGCTTTTGGCCAGTTGCGAGTAGTCGGTCGAACTCAACTGGTTCTTCGCCAGGCCCAGCATCGCCCCGGCACCGCCAATGGCTTGCTCTGGGGTGATGTCCAGTTCACTGAGAGTGCTCAGCAGGTCGGCTGTCTGTGGCGTCGGCGCGGCGGTCGCGGCTGCGTCACCGCCCTTCATGCCGGCAATGGCATTGGCCGCATCGCCCAGGCTGAACTGTGCGAAGGCCGGGCTGGCTGCCAGGGTCAGGAGTGATGCCAGTGCAAAACCGCGTGAAATCTTCATTCAGACATCCTCTTGTTTCAAGAAAACGCCCGGCTTACGGGCGCAAAGCTGCCGTTTTGACCGGGCAAACGCGGGCATGTTCCTCGGGCTTCCATCCATTTCCCATCCACTCGTCACAAAGCAGCCCCGAAGCCTGCGGCACTATCAGATCTGCTAGTAGGCGACTCTGTTCGAATGCACCACAGTAAAACCCTGAATCGACAAACTCATTCAGGAACCCGGCCATGCTCCCAAATCGAGAAACGCTGCTCTGCCGTTACCACTACGACCCGCTGGATCGTCTGGTTGATTGCACTCCCTCTGCGCAAGCCCCCGCCCAACGCTTTTACCTGAAAGATCGTCTGGCCACCGAGATTCAAGACGCGGTGCAGCGTTCGATCATGCAGCACGACGATCAACTGCTGGCTCAGCAACAGCGTCAGAGCGGGGTCGTGGAAGCGCGCTTGCTTGTCACTGATCAACAGCGTTCGGTTTTGAATGTACTTGATGTGGCTCGGCCACATCCCCTCGCCTACTCACCCTATGGTCATCGCCCTGCGGAAAGCAGCTTACTCAGCCTGCTCGGCTTCAATGGCGAACGGCCGGATCCAGTGACAGGGTGGTATCTGTTGGGAAATGGCTATCGGGCGTTTAACTCGGTGTTGATGCGGTTTAACAGTCCGGACAGTTGGAGTCCGTTTGGGGAGGGTGGGTTGAATGCGTATGTGTATTGCGTGGGGGATCCGGTAAATCGGACCGATCCGTCGGGACATATTTCACAATTCGTCAAGAACGCACTTTTGAAAGGCTCATCACTCAAGTTGCCTCGACACGTAGCACCTAAGAACACGCGAGCACGCACTGCCTACATAAAAACGCCTGACCTACAGATTATAAAAAATCCGACTCATTTTGAACCACCATCAAATACGACTAGAGGTGTTTCTGAGCCACCGCCGCAACCAAAAGTAGATTTAAGTACGTTAGATTATATTGGCACCCATGGATCCACGACAGCACACCATAATAGTTTAACAGCCGGGCTACACTCCAACTTCATGAATAGCGCTAGCGGTCTCAGCAGCGGTCCAGGCTTCTATGTATCCCCTACTCGAAGAACAGCAGTAGATTTTTCGGAGATCGCGGCCAGTTACTCCAACAATGGCACACCCCACGTTTATGAAGTATATGTCAGTGACTTTAGTTCCATGATTCCTGGTCGCCATTACCGGTATGGAACAATGGGCGAGGGAGGCTTGATTTACAGATCGTTAAACGAAATGGAAATAGTTTTGCATGAGCGTATTTATAGACGAGTTTCAATTCATGCTACGGAGATCAGAAGGCCCCAGGTACTTCCCAGAGCCTCCGAGGCACCGTTCTGAATTCTACCAAGGGATAACAAAAGAGGGTGACATCATTTCACCCTCTTTGTTTACCCTAAGCCTTTACGCCGCACTAAACATCTTATGCGGATCAATCACAAACTTCTTCGGCACACCCGCATCGAACTCGCCATACCCCTGCGGCGCCTGATCCAGGCTGATCACCTGCACCCCCACCACTTCGGCGATGTTGATGCGGTCCCACATGATCGCCTGCATCAGCTGGCGGTTGTACTTCATCACCGGGGTCTGGCCGGTGTGGAAGCTGTGGGATTTAGCCCAGCCCAGGCCGAAGCGGATGCTCAGGCTGCCCATTTTCGCGGCAGCGTCCACGGCGCCCGGGTCTTCGGTCACGTAGAGGCCGGGGATGCCGATCTTGCCTGCCACACGCACCACGCCCATCAGCGAGTTGAGCACGGTGGCCGGCGCTTCGTGTTTCACGCCGTCATGGCCGTGGCCTCGGGCTTCGAAGCCGACGGCGTCGATGGCGCAATCCACTTCCGGTTCACCCAGCAGTGCAGCGATCTGTTCGTGCAGCGGGGTATCGAGTGACAGATCGGCGATTTCGAAACCCTGGGCCTTGGCGTGAGCCAGGCGAACGGTGTTGACATCACCGACGATCACCACCGCCGCACCCAGCAGGCGAGCGGATGCGGCCGCCGCCAGACCGACCGGACCGGCACCGGCGATGTACACAGTGCTGCCCGGGCCAACGCCGGCAGTCACGGCGCCGTGATAGCCGGTCGGCAGGATGTCGGAGAGACAAGTCAGGTCACGGATTTTTTCCATGGCCCGGTCGCGATCCGGCAGTTTCAGCAGGTTGAAGTCGGCGTACGGCACCATGGCGTATTCGGCCTGGCCACCGGTCCAGTCGCCCATGTCGACATAACCATAAGCACCGCCCGGACGCGCCGGGTTGACGCTCAGGCAGACACCGGTATGCATCTCTTTGCAGGAACGGCAGCGCCCGCAAGCGACGTTGAACGGTACGGATACCAGGTCGCCGATTTGCAGGTTCTCGACGTCGCTGCCCTTCTCGATCACTTCGCCGGTGATTTCGTGGCCCAGCACCAGGCCGGTTTGAGCGGTGGTACGACCGCGCACCATGTGCTGGTCGGAACCACAGATGTTGGTGGAAACCACACGCAGGATGACGGCGTGGTTAATCTTCCTGCCACGCGGGTCCTGCATTTTCGGATAATCAATACTCTGCACTTCGACCTTGCCAGCGCCGAGATACACCACACCACGATTGCCAGACATGCTTTCACCTCGCTGTTGTTTTTATGGAACCGCGTTGCCCAGGCAGGCAGCGCGTTAAGTGCTCGGGTTATTGCCTGTGTGTCTTGTGTTGTCCGTTATGCCGCTATCGCGAGCAGGCTCGCTCCTACAGTGGATCTTTGGTGTGACTGAGATTTGTGGGTAACCACAAACCCCTGTAGGAGTGAGCCTGCTCGCGATGGCAATCTAAAGAACGACTGTTCTGTTCGCGTTCAAAAACACGCGTCTTTCAATGTGATACCCCACCGCCCGGGCCAGGGTCAGGCCTTCGATATCCCGCCCCTTGGCGATCAGGTCTTCCGGGTAATGGCTGTGATCCACTGCCTCGACGCCCTGGGCAATGATCGGGCCTTCATCGAGATCGTTGTTGATGTAATGCGCCGTGGCGCCTACCAGTTTCACGCCCTTGTTGTAGGCCTGGTGATAGGGCTTGGCGCCCTTGAAACCCGGCAGCAGGGAGTGGTGAATGTTGATCGCCTTGCCATCGAGCTTGCGGCACAGCTCTGGCGACAGCACTTGCATGTAGCGCGCAAGGATCACCAGTTCCGCACCGGATTCTTCGATCACCTGCCACACCTGGCGCTCTTGCGACGGCTTGTCGTTCGGGTCCAGCGGGAAGTGGTAGTACGGAATCTGGTGCCAGTCGGCCAGTGGCTTGAGGTCCGGGTGGTTGGAGACCACAGCAGCGACGTCCATCGACAACTGGCCGATGCGCTGGCGATAGAGCAAGTCGTTGAGGCAGTGATCAGCCTTGGAAACCATGATCACCACTTTCGGCCGATAGTTTGGCGCGGTCAGTTCGAAGATCATGCCGAAGGCTTCACCGCGCTCGGCCAGGCCCGCGCGGAAGGACTGCTCGTCGAAACCGTCAGGCTGGCGGAATTCCACACGAATGAAGAAACGGCCCGAGAGTCGGTCATCGAAGGAATGGTGCTCGGTGACGTAGCAGCCCTGCTCGAACAGAAAGCGGGTCACCGCGTCCACGGTGCCGAGCACGCTGGGGCAGTCGGCGGTCAGAATCCATGTGTCTGGGGCGCGGCTCATAGTGCGGTGACTCCTGTAGCAAATTCTGTGATCACAGAGAATTCTGTGTTGAGCTTGCCTGTGGCGAGGGGGCTTGCCCCCGTTGGGCTGCGCAGCGGCCCCAAATCCGGAGTGTGCGATCTAACAGGTAGACCGCATTCACTGGTTTTACGACTGCTTCGCAGCCGAACGGGGGCAAGCCCCCTCGCCACAAAAGCAGCCACACTCACATACCGTGTCAGGCCTGTACGCTCAGGCCGTACTCGGCAGAAGCGTCCTGCAACCACAACCACCAGTAATCCGAGAAGCTGCGACGAATCAGCAGTTCCCAGGTGTCTTCTGCGGTGTGACGGATCATCAGTTGCGACTTGGCGAACACCGTGCCGACGGCTTTGCCCACCGGGAAGTTGTTCGGGTGCACGTCGTAGCTGGTGGACTTCATCAGCACCTGGCGCACGTTCGGGCCGCTCAGTTCGAGGAGTTGCTGGCCGCCGCTGACGTTGACGATCGCAATGTGCAAATCGCCCAGCGCTTTGCGCAGTTTTTGCTCGGCGGCCAGTTCTTCACCGGTCGGCACGATCAGCAGCCACTCATCCGGCCCCATCCATTGCAGGCTGGTTTCACCTTTGACTATGACGCTCAGTGCGCCGGGCAATTCGATGCCTAGGGCCTTGTGCACGCCAGCGGCGAATGCGGCGTCGTGGCCATCACCACGGATGGTCAGGTGACCGAGGAGTTTCTTTTCACGCACAGTCACACCGGCGTTCTTGCGGCCCTTGCCCACCAGGCTGGCGAGGTCGGCGTGATGCAGCGACGACTCGGCCTTGGCCCCGGAGGTTGGGCGTTGTTGGTAAACATTGGCTGCGGTCATAAAGCACCTTTCCTGAATTCTGTTAGCCCTGTGGAGACTGTTCTGCCGCTTTCGCGAGCAGGCTCGCTCCCACAAGGGGTACGCGATCTCCTGTGGGAGCGAGCCTGCTCGCGAAAGCGGCTGCCGGCCCCCCACAGGACCCGAGCCTTAAACGTTCTGGCGCTCGCCCTTCGGATCAAAGAACACCGAAGAAACGATTTCCGCCTCGATCACACTGCCGTCGGCTAGCGGTGCAAACACTCGCTCGCCCATCCGCTGCAAGCCGCCCTTGACCACGCCCATGGCGAACGAATAGCCCAGGGAGTTGTGCAGGTAACTGGAAGTCACGTGACCCACCATGGTCATCGGAATGGCTTGCTTGGTGTTGAACACCAGTTGCGCGCCTTCCGGCAGCCATTTGTTCGGATCGATCGGCTTCAGGCCAACCAATTGCTTGCGCTGATCACGCACGCAGTCTTCACGGTTCATGCCACGCCAGCCGATCCACGAGAACGGTTTGGTGCGACCGACACACCAGCCCATGTTCAAGTCGTCCGGGGTCATCGAACTGTCAGTGTCCTGGCCGACGATGATGAAGCCCTTCTCCGCCCGCAGCACGTGCATGGTTTCAGTGCCGTACGGGGTCAGGTTGTACTTCTTGCCGGCGTCGACGATTTTTTCCAGCACGCCCATGGCGTAGTCGGCTTGCACGTTGACTTCGTACGACAGTTCACCGGTAAACGAAATCCGGAATACCCGCGCTGGCACACCACCCACCAGACCTTCTTTCCAGGTCATGAACGGGAAGGCTTCGTTGCTCAGGTCGATGTCGGTGACTTCAGCGAGCAGCTTGCGGCTGTTCGGCCCGGACAGGGTCATGGTCGCCCAGTGGTCGGTGACGGAGGTGAAGTACACCTTCATGTCCGGCCATTCGGTCTGGTGGTACAGCTCCAGCCACTGAAGTACGCGAGCCGCGCCGCCCGTGGTGGTGGTCATGACGAAATGGTTGTCGGCCAGGCAAGCTGTCACGCCGTCGTCGAAGACCATGCCGTCTTCTTTGCACATCAGGCCGTAACGCGCCTTGCCCACGTCGAGCTTGGTCCAGGCGTTGGTGTAGACGCGGTTGAGGAACTCACGCGTATCCGGGCCCTGGATGTCGATCTTGCCCAGGGTCGAAGCATCCAGCAGGCCGACGCTGTCGCGCACGGCTTTGCATTCGCGCTTCACCGCGGCATGCAGGTCTTCACCGGATTTAGGGAAGTACCAAGGACGTTTCCACTGGCCGACGTCTTCGAACTCGGCGCCATTTTTCAGGTGCCATTGATGCAGCGCGGTGTAGCGCACCGGCTCGAAGATGTGCCCACAGTGACGACCGGCCACGGCGCCGAAAGTCACCGGCGTGTAGTTCGGACGGAACATGGTGGTGCCCATCTGCGGGATGGTCACGTTCAGCGAACGGGCAGCGATGGCCAGGCCGTTGACGTTGCCGAGCTTGCCCTGATCGGTACCGAAGCCCAGCGCGGTGTAGCGCTTGACGTGCTCGACCGACTCGAAGCCCTCGCGGGTCGCCAGTTCGATGGCGGCGGCGGTGACGTCGTTTTGCAGGTCGACGAATTGCTTCGGCGCCCGTGCGGTGTTCTTTTCATGGGGCACCTGGAACAGCGCCAGGGTCGGCTCTTCGAGACGGCTCAGGGCTTTTGGCAACACGCCTTCAACCGACTGGAAGCCGGCTTCGGCAGCAGCGCGAACGCCACCTTCAAAACCATCGGCCAGGGAATCGCCGAGGCCGTAGACGCCGTTGATGCCACCGACACACACGCGTTTCTGCGGTGCTTCACCCGGTACGAAACCGAGGATGTCTTCGCGCCAGATCGGCTTGCCGCCCAGGTGCGAAGCCAGGTGAACCACCGGGCTGTAGCCACCGGAGCTGGCGACCACGTCGCAGTCGAGCCATTCGCCTGGGCTCGTCACGGTGTGGGCTTTGACATCGATGGCGGCCACACGGGCAGCGGTCACGTGCTTGCTACCACGGGCCTCGATCACGGCGCTGCCGGTGAGGATGCGGATGCCTTTGGCGCGGGCTTCTTCCACCAGCGCACCACGGGGATTGCTGCGAGCGTCGGCGATGGCCACCACTTGCAGGCTGGCATCGAGCCAATCCAGGGCAACGCGGTAGGCGTGGTCGTTGTTGGTCGACAGCACCAGTTTCTTGCCCGGTGCCACACCATAACGACGCACGTAGGTCGAGATGGCGCCGGCGAGCATGTTGCCCGGCACGTCGTTGTTGCCGTAGACCAGTGGACGCTCGTGAGCGCCGGTTGCCAGCACCACGCGAGTGGCGCGGACCCGGTGGATGCGCTGACGCACCTGGCCGATCGGTGCGCGGTCGCCGAGGTGATCGGTCAGGCGCTCGTGAATGGTCAAGAAGTTATGGTCGTGGTAGCCGTTGACGGTGGCGCGCGGCAACAGCAGTACGTCCGGGGTGTTCTTCAGCTCATCGATGACGCTGGCCACCCACTCCATCGCCGGCTTGCCGTCGAGGCTTTCGCGGGAGTCGAGCAGGCTGCCGCCGAACTCTTCCTGTTCGTCAGCCAGAATCACACGGGCACCGCTGCGCGCAGCCGCCAGTGCAGCGGCCAGACCAGCAGGGCCGCCACCAACGATCAGCACGTCGCAGTGCTGGTTCATGTAGTCGTAGGTGTCCGGATCGTTCTCGGTCGGCGAGCGGCCCAGGCCGGCAGCCTTGCGGATGTACTTCTCGTAGGTCATCCAGAACGATTGCGGGTACATGAAGGTTTTGTAGTAGAAGCCCGGTGGCATCAGCTTGCCGCCGACCTTGCCGAGAATCCCCATCATGTCGTTGTTCACGCTCGGCCAGCCGTTGGTGCTGGTAGCGACCAGGCCTTGGTACAGCGCCTGTTGCGTGGCGCGCACGTTCGGGATCTGCGTGGCTTCGGTGGCGCCGATCTGCAGCACCGCGTTCGGCTCTTCAGCGCCGGCAGCGAAGATGCCGCGCGGACGGGAATACTTGAAGCTGCGACCGATGATGTCGACGCCGTTGGCCAGCAGTGCAGCGGCCAGGGAATCGCCTTCGAAGCCTTTGTAGTTCTGGCCGTTGAAGGTGAAGGTCAAGACTTTGTTGCGGTCGATCCGTCCGCCGTTGGACAGGCGATTGATCTGGCTCATACCTTCTCTCCCAGAGCCGTGCTGGCCGCTTTCGGGCTATCGGTCTTGTCGGTGAATTGTGGCTTGGCGCCGATCTTGTAGGTTTCGAGAATCTCGTAGGTCACGGTGTCGCGGGTGACGTTGAAGTACTGACGGCAACCGGCGACGTGATCCCACAGCTCGTGGTGCAGACCGCGAGGGTTATCGCGGAAGAACATGTAGTCGCCCCACTCCTCGTCGGTGCAGGTGTTCGGATCCAGTGGACGCGGGATGTGCGCCTGGCCGGATGCATGGAATTCCTCTTCGGAGCGCAGTTCGCCGCAGTGAGGACAGAAGATATGCAACATGGGGATTTCTCCTGTTAGTGGGCAACCGCAGCAGCGCCGTGTTCATCGATCAACGCACCGTTGTGGAAACGGTCGATGGAGAAAGGTGCGGCCAATGGGTGCATTTCACCCTTGGCCAGGCTCGCGGCAAACACGTTGCCCGAGCCAGGTGTGGCCTTGAAGCCGCCGGTGCCCCAACCGCAGTTGAAGAACATGTTCGGTACCGGGGTTTTCGAAATGATCGGACAGGCATCCGGCGTGGTGTCGACGATGCCGCCCCACTGACGGTTCATGCGTACCCGCGACAGCACCGGGAACATCTCGACGATGGCCTGGATGGTGTGCTCGATCACCGGGTACGAACCACGCTGGCCGTAGCCGTTGTAGCCGTCGATACCGGCACCGATCACCAGGTCGCCCTTGTCGGACTGGCTGATGTAGCCGTGCACGGCGTTGGACATGATCACGCTGTCGATAATCGGCTTGATCGGCTCGGACACCAGCGCTTGCAACGGGTGGGATTCGATCGGCAGGCGGAAACCGGCGAGCTTGGCCATGTGCCCGGAGTTACCGGCGGTCACTACGCCGACGCGCTTGGCGCCGATGAAGCCCTTGTTGGTTTCAACGCCGATGCACACGCCGTTTTCCTTACGGAAACCGATCACTTCGGTCTGCTGGATCAGGTCCACGCCGAGGGCGTCGGCAGCCCGGGCAAAGCCCCAGGCCACGGCATCGTGACGGGCCACGCCGCCGCGACGCTGGACGGTCGCGCCCATCACCGGGTAGCGGGTGTTCTTGGAGCAGTCGAGGTACGGAATCTCGTCGGCAACCTGTTTGGCATCGAGCAGTTCACCGTCGACGCCGTTGAGGCGGTTGGCGCTGACCCGACGCTCGGAATCACGGATGTCCTGCAGGGTGTGGCACAGGTTGTAGACGCCGCGCTGGGAGAACATCACGTTGTAGTTCAGGTCCTGGGACAGGCCTTCCCACAGTTTCATCGCGTGTTCGTACAGGTGCGCCGACTCGTCCCACAGGTAGTTGGAGCGCACGATGGTGGTGTTGCGCGCGGTGTTACCGCCGCCCAGCCAGCCTTTCTCGACCACGGCCACGTTGGTGATGCCGTGTTCCTTGGCCAGGTAGTAGGCCGTTGCGAGACCATGCCCGCCACCACCGACGATGACCACGTCGTAGACCTTTTTAGGGGTCGGCGTGCGCCACATTTTCTGCCAGTTTTCATGATGGCTGAGAGAGTGTTTGAAGAGGCCGAAGCCCGAGTAGCGTTGCATAGTCATTTACTCCAAAACCGCACTCAGCGATAAACCGGGAAGTCCGCGCACAGGGCTGCCACTTGCTCGGCGACATTGGCCTCGACATCGGCGTCGCCGAGGTTGTCGAGGATGTCGCAGATCCAGCCGGCCAGCGTGACGCACTGGGTCACCTTGAAGCCGCGAGTGGTGACCGCCGGGGTGCCGATGCGCAGGCCGGAGGTCACGAACGGCGACTGTGGATCGTTCGGGACAGCGTTCTTGTTCACAGTGATGTGGGCGCGACCGAGGGCTGCGTCCGCCTCTTTACCGGTCAGGCCCTGACGGATCAGGCTGACCAGGAACAGGTGGTTGTCGGTACCGCCGGACACTACATCGTAGCCGCGTTTGATAAACACGCCGGCCATGGCCTGGGCGTTGTCGATCACTTGCTGCTGGTAAACCTTGAAGCCAGGTTCCAGCGCTTCCTTGAAGCACACTGCCTTACCGGCGATCACGTGCATCAGCGGGCCGCCCTGGGCACCCGGGAAAACTGCCGCGTTGAGCTTCTTCTCGATTTCTTCGTTGGACTTGGCCAGGATCAGGCCGCCACGTGGACCGCGCAGGGTCTTGTGGGTAGTGGTGGTGACCACATCGGCGTAAGGCAGCGGGTTCGGGTACAGGCCGGCAGCGACCAGACCGGCCACGTGGGCCATGTCGACGAACAGCAGCGCACCGACCTTGTCGGCGATCTGGCGGAAGCGCGGGAAGTCGAGGGTCTTGGAATAGGCCGAGAAGCCGGCAACGATCATCTTCGGCTTGCACTCGACGGCCAGGCGCTCGACTTCGTCGTAATCGATCAGACCGGTCTTGGTATCGATGCCGTACTGCACGGCGTTGTACAGCTTGCCCGAGGACGACACTTTGGCGCCGTGGGTCAGGTGACCGCCGTGGGCCAGGCTCATGCCGAGGATGGTGTCGCCGGCTTGCAGCAGGGCCAGGTATACGGCGCTATTGGCGGAGGAACCGGAGTGCGGCTGAACGTTGGCGTAATCGGCGCCGAACAGTTGCTTGGCGCGCTCAATGGCCAGTGCCTCAACCTTGTCGACGTGTTCGCAGCCACCGTAGTAGCGCTTGCCCGGATAACCTTCGGCATATTTGTTAGTCAGGCCGCTGCCTTGCGCTTCCATCACGCGCTTGCTGGTGTAGTTCTCCGACGCGATCAGCTCGATGTGATCTTCCTGACGTTGCTCTTCGGCATTCATCGCCGCCAGCAGTGCATCGTCGTAACCCTGGATCTGGTCTTGCTTGCTGAACATCGCGTCTCTCCCAGCGGCGGCGGTGCGCCATTCGTCTCGGTGAGGCACTGGCGTTTCGGCAGTGCCCTTTGGTAGCGATGGTATGACTGGCTTGGAGTCGTCAAATGCCTACGGGCGCCACGCAAAGGTGCGTTTACGACATGGGAAGAAATGGCAGGCCAAACACGACCGTCGATCCAGCGCAGATCCCCTGTGGGAGCGAGCTTGCTCGCGATAGCGGCATCACATTCAACATTGATGTCGACTGACCCGCCGCCATCGCGAGCGAGCTCGCTCCCACAGGTCAGGCGATGGCCTGTCGCACTGCGAGCAACACAAGGAAATGCAGGGGATAGAGCGCATACGCCCAGCGCCGCATCGGCGGTGGTTTTGCGCCCTTTGCATGTCGCAACAAGAACAGCCCGAGCCATGGCGCGATCAGGCACGTGACGATGGCCGGAATCGCCGCGACATTGCCCAGGCGAGCGGCGTGATACAGCAACTGCCACTGATTGGCCGCCAGGCACACCACCCCCGCCAACAGCGCGAAATACCAGGGCCGTTGCAGTACCAGCAACATCGCCAGCGGCAACAGCACTCCAAAGAAACCGAACATCAACCGCTGGGAGAAAAACCCTGCCAGCATCAACGCGCCCACCGCCAGCAGCCGCGAGGCAAGCACCGGCTGCTGCCAGCCACGAATCACCAGCAAGCCCAAGGCAAGGGTGGGCAGCACGTTCAAGGTGTCGGGATTGGGAATGTACATCCGGTAAGGAATTTCACTCACCGCGCTAAACAGCAACAACCACCCCAGATAGCGCCACTGGCCACCGGTCGTCGCAGTCCGCGTGCGCGCCAGATTGGCCGCCATCGCCAAACAGAACCATGGAAACGCCAGGCGCCCCGGCACATACAACAGATCGGCGGAATAACCGACATATCGCAGGTGATCGAGCACCATGCACAGCAGCGCCAGCCACTTGAGCAGATCCAGTGCCCCGTCGCGCTGCTTTAAGTGCATGGCCTTGTGCATGGTCTTGTGCATGCTCTTGTACATAGTCACGTGCATAATTGCCCTTCGACACTGTATTTTCCCGACAGCGACATCCTGTGCGCTCCACCTGACGATCTTGGGTACAGTGCGCACCCTCATTGACCACGGGACGCTTCACCATAGGCATCTCGACCACGGAAGCAGGCCATGACCGACAAGAGCCAACAATTCGCCAGCGACAACTATTCCGGCATCTGCCCTGAAGCCTGGGCTGCCATGGAACAGGCCAACCACGGCCACCAGCGCGCATACGGCGACGACGAGTGGACCGCCCGCGCGTCCGACGATTTCCGCAAGCTGTTCGAAACCGACTGCGAAGTGTTTTTCGCCTTCAACGGCACCGCCGCCAACTCGCTGGCGCTGTCGTCGTTGTGCCAGAGTTACCACAGTGTGATCTGCTCGGAAACCGCCCACGTCGAAACCGACGAATGCGGCGCCCCGGAATTCTTCTCCAACGGCTCCAAACTGCTGATCGCCCGCACTGAAAACGGCAAGCTGACCCCGGAATCGATCCGTGAGGTCGCGCTCAAGCGCCAGGACATCCACTACCCGAAACCCCGCGTCGTGACCCTGACCCAGGCCACCGAAGTCGGCAGCGTCTACACCCCGGACGAAATCCGCGCCATCAGCGCCACCTGCAAGGAACTGGGCCTGAACCTGCACATGGACGGCGCGCGCTTCTCCAACGCCTGCGCCTTCCTCGGCTGCACCCCGGCCGACCTGACCTGGAAGGCCGGCGTCGACGTGCTGTGCTTTGGCGGCACGAAAAACGGCATGGCAGTGGGCGAGGCGATTCTGTTCTTCAACCACAAACTGGCTGAAGACTTCGATTACCGCTGCAAGCAGGCCGGGCAGTTGGCGTCGAAAATGCGCTTCCTGTCGGCACCGTGGGTCGGGATCCTGGAAAACGACGCCTGGCTCAAATACGCCAACCACGCCAACCACTGCGCGCAATTGCTGGCCGAACTGGTCAGCGACATCCCCGGCGTGGAACTGATGTTCCCGGTACAGGCCAACGGCGTGTTCCTGCAACTGTCGGAACCGGCCATCGCCGCACTGACCGCCAAGGGCTGGCGCTTCTACACCTTCATCGGCAACGGCGGCGCACGCTTCATGTGCTCGTGGGACACCGAGGAAGAGCGCGTGCGTGAATTGGCGCGGGATATCCGTGAAGTCATGGCATAACCACGATCCCCTGTGGCGAGTGGGCTTGCCCCCGTCGGACTGCGCAGCAGGCCCAAAGTCTGAGTCCGTGGTTTGTCAGTCAGACCGCGACAGCAGGTTTTACGACGGCTGCGCCGCCGAACGGGGGCAAGCCCCCTCGCCACAAGTTCGCGTTCGTCCGTTCCCCCGCCACTGCTCCTGAAAGACTTCGTCTACATTGTTTGTCGAGCCTGTGCTCACATAACAATAATCAGGAGCGTCAGCATGTCATTGCAAGGCAAAACCCTGTTCATCACCGGCGCCAGCCGCGGCATCGGCCGCGAGATCGCGCTGCGGGCCGCACGTGACGGCGCCAACATTGTGATTGCCGCCAAAAGCGCCGAACCCCACGCCAAGCTGCCGGGCACGATTTTCAGCGTGGCCCAGGAGGTGGAAGCCACAGGCGGCAAGGCGCTGGCCTTGCAGGTGGATGTGCGTGAAGAGGATGCCGTACGTGCGGCGCTGGCCCAGGCCAACGAACATTTCGGCAGTATCGATGCGCTGATCAACAATGCCGGGGCGATCAAGCTGACTGGGGTCCAGCACCTCGAACTCAAGCGCTTTGATCTGATGCATCAGATCAACACCCGCGCCGTCTTACTGTGCAGCCAGGCTGCGTTGCCTTACCTGAAAAAATCCGGCGGCCACATCCTCAATCTGTCCCCGCCGCTGAACCTTGCCACCAAGTGGTTCGCCCAATACAGCCCCTACACCGTCACCAAGTACGGCATGAGCATGCTGACCCTGGGCATGAGTGAGGAATTCAAGAACTACGGGATCAGCGTCAACTCGCTATGGCCACAGACGATGATTGCCACCGCCGCGATCGAGTTTCAGCTGGGGTCGCGCGAGTCGTTCAAACATGCGCGCCTGCCTGCGATCATGGCCGATGCCGCCCATGTGATTCTGAGCAGCAGCGGGCGCAGCCTGACCGGGCGTTTGTTGATTGATGAGGAGATTCTGCGAGAAAGCGGTGTGACGGAGTTCGAACACTATCGGTTCGCGCCGGACAGCAGCGACAAGCTGATGACGGATCTGTTTATTGACTAAAAACCTGTGGGAGCGAGCCTGCTCGCTCCCACAAGGGAACACCACTGCTTTCAGAGATATATTCCCACCCGAATCAATACTCGATCCGCACATCGCCTTTCGGCACGCTGCAGCACGACAGGATGAACCCTTCGGCTTCGTCTTCCTCGGTGATCCCGCCGTTGTGTTCCATCTCCACTTCGCCGCCCAACTTCAGCACCTTGCACGTCCCGCAAATCCCCATGCCGCAAGCTTTCGGAATCATCAGGCCGACCTTGGCCGCCGCCGCATGCACGGTCTCGCCTGGGGCCACGCGGATGCTCTTGCCGGAGGTGGTGAATTCCACTTGATGCAAGTCCGCGGCGTCGACTTCCGGTGCCTCGGCCGCTTGTTCAGCGTGTTCCACGGCGTCAGCGCGCGCCTCTGGCGGGGTCGCACCGAAGGATTCTTCGTGATAACGCGACATGTCGAAGCCAGCGGCTTCCAGCAAGCGCTTGACCGCATTCATATACGGTGTCGGGCCGCAGCAGAATACTTCGCGCTCAAGGAAGTCAGGCGTCATCAATTCAAGCATTCTGTGGTTCAGGTAACCGCGATAACCGGCCCATGGCTCACCCATGCCGTGCTTCTCGCAGATCAGGTGCAGGCTGAAGTTCTCGATCCGCGACGCCATGTGTTCCAGCTCACGGTGGTAAATGATGTCTTTAGGCGAACGGGCGCTGTGGATAAATACCATGTCGACATTGCCGTTGGTGTCGTAGAACCAGCGCGCCATGGACATGACCGGCGTGATACCAACGCCGCCGCTGAGGTAGAGCACCTTCGGCGCGGTGAAGTCCATGGCATTGAACAGCCCGACCGGCCCGTGCACCGCCAGCTCCTGGCCTTCGTGCAGGGTGTCGTGCAGCCAGTTGGACACCTTGCCGCCCGGCACGCGCTTGATGGTCACCGAAAAGCTGTACGGCACCGATGGCGAGCTGGAAATGGTGTACGAACGCATGATCGGCTGGCCTTCAATCTCCAGCTCCAGGGTGACAAACTGCCCCGGTTTGAAGAAGAACAGGATCGGCTGGTCGGCCATGAAGCAAAAGGTGCGCACATCCCAGGTTTCCTGGATGACTTTGACGCAACGGACGATGTGTCGACCATTGGCCCAGGTCTGGGTGGTTACCGGGTTCAGGAAGCTGTTGGACATGCTGATCTCCACGGCCGACTGTCGGCCTTCATGTTGGCGATTCTGCGTATAGCGCGAACCATCCATTTACCTATCTGCGACATTGACATGCTTATCGCGACCAGCCCCCAACGACCGGGGCTTGCGCGTCGGGAACAGATTGCACCATGTCGCCCATGGATAAGGTTCTGGCCAGCGCCGGCCCCACACTCGCCCCATACCAAGACACATTCTTTACACCTTGCGTAGCAACCCTGATTAGCCACTTTCGCCGGCCACACAGAATGGCCTTGAGGATTAAACGATGGACGTCACTACTACCCTGAGCCTGGGCGATCCGCTGGAACCCGCACGCAAGGCCACCGCACAGATGCTGCAAGAGCGCGAGCGCACGTTCTCGCTGCCGCAGCCGTTTTACTCCGACGAGCGCCTGTTTGATATCGACATGCAGGAAATCTTTCAGAAAGAGTGGTTGATCGCCGGCATGACGTGCGAGATCCCTACCAAGGGCAACTACCTGACCCTGCAGATCGGCAAGAACCCGATCATCGTGATCCGTGGCGCCGAAGGCGTGGTGCATGCGTTCCACAACGTCTGCCGCCACCGTGGCTCGCGCCTGTGCACCAGCGACAAGGGCAAGGTCGCCAAGCTGGTTTGCCACTACCACCAGTGGACCTACGAACTGGACGGCCGCCTGCTGTTCGCCGGCACCGAAATGGGCGCCGACTTCGACATGAAAGAGTACGGCCTCAAGCCGGTGAACGTGAAGACCGCCGGCGGCTACATCTTCATCAGCCTGGCGGAGAATCCGCCGGCCATCGATGACTTCCTGTCGACACTGAACCATTACATGGAACCGTACGACATGGAGAACACCAAGGTGGCGGTGCAAACCACCTTGATGGAAAAGGCCAACTGGAAACTGGTGCTGGAAAACAACCGCGAGTGCTACCACTGCAACGCGTCGCACCCGGAACTGCTGAAAACCCTGCTGGAGTGGGACGACGTCACCGACCCGCGCGCCGACCAGGCCTTCAAGGACCACGTCGCCGCCTCCGCCGCTGCCTGGGAAGCCGAGAAGATCCCTTACGCCCACGCCAGCTTCGGCCTGCGTAACCGCATCGTGCGCATGCCGCTGCTCAAGGGCACCGTGTCGATGACCATGGACGGCAAGCAGGGCTGCGCCAAGTTGATGGGCCGCATCCAGAACCCGGACCTGGGCTCGATGCGCATCCTGCACCTGCCGCACTCGTGGAACCACTGCATGGGCGACCACATCATCGTGTTCACCGTGTGGCCGATCAGCGCCCAGGAAACCATGGTCACCACCAAGTGGATCGTGCACAAGGACGCGGTCGAAGGCGTGGACTACGACGTGGAGCGCATGCGCCAGGTCTGGGACGCCACCAACGACCAGGACCGTCGTCTGGCCGAAGAGAACCAGCGCGGCATCAACTCCACTGCGTACCAGCCTGGGCCTTACTCCAAGACTTATGAGTTTGGTGTGGTGAACTTCGTGGACTGGTACAGCGAGCGTCTGCTGAGCAACCTGGGGGCCGAGCCTGCGCCGTACCTCAAGGGTGTCCCGGTTAGCGGCTAAACATCAAAAGCATCGCGAGCAGGCTCGCTCCCACACTCGATCTGTGTCGTTCACAGATCCACTGTAGGAGCGAGCCTGCTCGCGATGGCACCCTCTGCATCAACACAATCCTCTCGGTAATTCCTCTCCTCATTAGAACTGCACGAAATATGACCTATCTCGTTCAGGCCTATGCCCGCCGCACCTCCCAGCCTTCCGCGAACAAGTTATCCACACCTCCACCCACAGCTATTGGGGACAACTGTGGAAAGACCGCAAAATTTCTCCACAAAACCCAAAGAAAAATCGTGACTTATCCAGAAGCATGCTTCCACGAGCGGTCTGATCATTTTTTGATCAGAAGCCTGAAAGGCACGGACTGCGTAGCTTTCAGAGGATGGCGAACACCTTATCCACAGAAGCGCCAACAGACTTTGGGGTTAACTTCGAAGACACTGTGGAAAACCGCTATAACCCGCAAGAAACCGGTGTTTGCGTGGAATTCTACGGCTCACAACCATCAATTGATCACTTTTTGATCGCAACCATGAAAGCCGCTGTTTATAAGGCCTACAGCCGAAAGCAAACATCTTATCCACAGAAGCGCCAACAGAGATTGGGGGCAAGTCTGCACCCACAACAGCACTTATCCCGTTGAAAAAGCTTGGAAAAACCACGGACAGGACTGGTTGTTTTTTGACCTGAGGCTTGCAGGGCCTGATTTATATGGGGTGTAGCCATGGGCGAACATGTTATCCACAGAACCACCAACAGGGATTGTGGGTAAACACCGAAGTTGTTCAGATTTTATTGAGACATGAGCGACCTGAATCCAGATCCAGGTTCAATTCAAAGTCTTTGAACGCGTGCCATCCGAGCAATATTGACGGGACGTATTGCCCGCCTATCAGCGACGGCGGGATGGTAAAGCCCGGGTAGTATTTGTAGGTGACCGCCATGGTGTTGCCTTGCAGGGCCAATACGCCGTCGAAGCGTTGGAAGCGTTTGTTGTTGCCGGTGTAAACGTTCGAGCCTCCCGGTGTCAGCGCCTGCACAACGCTGACTTGCCTGCCGGGCGACGAGGCCGTCAAGTAGTCGACATTTCCGGTATCGATGATGGCCTGCGTTGCCCGGCGATCCAGCTGTGCGGCCACCACCAACCGTTGATTGAGATCCAGGCGGCTAATGGCAATCGGCGCATCACAGCGTGTGGCCGGCGGCGGATTCAGCTCCAGTGTTCTGCTGGTGATCTTCAAGCGCCCCAGCTTGCTGATCAGATCCAGCCCCAACAGATTGTCCCGGTCGCTGACAAAGACCAGGACATTCCTGAACTCGCGGGTGCCGACTTTCAGCGACCCGAGAACTCCCAGCCTCGCGGCCAAGCCTTTTTCGCCATAAAACGTGCTGTAGCGATAAAAAGCATCGGGCAACAACCTGATGCCCAACTGTTTCGCAGTGTCGATGTTGACCCGGGTTTGCGGTGCGCCCGTGTCCAGAACAAAACGCGCCGAGACACCATTGGCCGCGCCGACCTCGATAAATGGCAGCACTTGTTCAGCGTTGTAGAAGTCGTCGGCATACGGATAGAGCGGCAGCACCTCATACCGCGTCGAACCGTTGACCGTGAAATCGCCGGTCGCCGCCAGGACAGCCAGTGATTTGCTGCCAAACGTGGAGAACAGCGGCTTCAGATCGGCGCTGGCCGCAATCGCCCGGGCATGCCTGGCCTTGATCGCCAGGTAGTACTCGGGGATTTGATTGGCGGCCTTGGCTTCGAGCAATCTGGCGAAGACCGTCACCGAGCAGCTGAGGTGTCTGTCGGCATCCAGTACCTTGTCGCACTGTTGCCGCAGTTGCGCCAGGGACGCGTTGCGGCCTTGTTCGGAGTCTATCCAGCGGTAAAAATCCTGATCAGCCTCGGACGCCTTTGTCTGGGCGGCAGAGATCAAGCCTGTGGATAACCACATGGCCGATGCACAGAGCGCCAGAAGAGCGAAAGTCTTCATATTCAGGCCAGTCATAAAAACAGGGTTTTATGAGTCAGCGCTGAATGTCTGAAAGCTCCCGAAAACGTGCCGCACCCTTGATCAGCGCATGGAAAACTGTAGCTCACCGGGCTGACGGGTGTGGTGCGGGACGAAGAGATCCTGTGGGAGCGAGCTTGCTCGCGATGACGGAGTATCAGTCAACATCAATGCCGCCTGATACCACGCTTTCGCGAACAAGCCGCCCCCACAGTGTTTGTTAGCGAACCACACCTTCTTCAATCAGCAATTTGAGGATGGCCTCGGCCCCGGCTTGCGCCGTCACGCCCTTGAGTACCTGCCCGCCTCCACCACTGGCCTTGGCCGTCGCGGCTTTCATTCGGTCGGCACCGCTCTTGGCCTTGATCACCTTCAGACGCTTGGGCCTTGGCTTGGCCGGTTGCAGGGTTGCGACCGCGAGCAGTTCATCGTCGATGACCTCGACGTCCTGCGCTTGCAGCACGCCGCGTCGGGCCGGGCCGTAAGCGCTCTGCCGAGGCTTGGGTGCAGCGTTATCCACCGTCGCCAGAAACGGCAGGCGTACCTTCAGCCGACGACGTTGACCGCGGGGCAAGGCTTGCAGCACCAGCGCCGAACCGCCATCGATGGACTCGACCTGCGCCAGTCCCACCACCAGCGGCCAGCCCAGGCTTTCGGCCAGCAGGAAGGGCAACATGCCCGAGCCTTCACCGGTTTCCGCCTGGCTACCGGTCAACACCACCTGCGCCCCGGCATCGCGCAAATAGTCGGTCAGCGCCGGTAGCGCGTCGGCGCCTTGCGGTTGTTCCAGCACATGCAGTTGCTCAAGCCCCATGCCCAGGTAGGCGCGCAATGCAGGCTCGGAAATGTCGCCGGCATGCAGCACCTGCAAGTTATCCCCAGCCAATTGCAGGCCCAGTTCAACCGCCCGCGCATCCTGCTCCGCGCGACGCGGCCGACCGGATGTCGGGTGGGCGCCGATGGACACCAGGCTGATGATTTTCGTGCTCATAACCCTTTCCTTCCCTTAAGCCGCATCGCGCTTGGCGTCGTTGCGGTAAGCCTCTACCGCCTCGATCAAGGCTTGAAGAATCTCCGCGCTCTCGCCAATCACCGAGAGGTCCGCACGCTTGATCATGTCGCAGCCCGGGTCGAGGTTGATCGCCACCACCTTGTCGCAGGCACCAATGCCTTGCAGGTGCTGGATCGCCCCGGAAATCCCCACCGCCACATAGACCCGTGCAGTGACCCAGGTGCCGGACGCGCCGACCTGGCGGTCGCGGGCCATGAAGCCGTCGTCCACCGCCACCCGCGATGCGCCTTCGGTCGCGCCGAGGGCTTCGGCGGTCCTGTGGAAAAGTCCCCAGTCCTTGACCCCGTTGCCACCGGAGAAAATGAACTCGGCTTCGGCCATTGGAATTGCCGCCGGATCGACGGCCACCGCGCCCAGATCTTCGATCCGCGACAGGCTGCGCGCCACAGTTGTGGATAACTCCACGGCCAAGGCTTCGTGACGGGTTTCGCTGACCGGTTCGGCGCACTCGGCAGCCGCCAGAATCAATCGCGCCAGCGGCCGGGCAAGGTCTTGCAGACCTGCGCCAGCACGGCCGATGCACTCCTGATCCTTGACCTGCCAGACCCGCGTGGCCGGGCGCTCGCCCAGTGCCGCAGCAAAACGACGGCCGAGTTCGCCACCGCCACTGCGGCTGTCCGGCAGCAACCAGTGACGCGGGCTGAACTGGTTATCCACAGCCCGCAGGCCCTGGACCCGTTGCTCCGGTGCATAACCGTTGAATTCTTCGCCTTCCAGCACCAGCAGGCGGTCGACGCCCGCCGTGGCGAAAGCGTTTTCCTTGTGTTCGCCGAACACCACGGCCAGCACTGCGCCGTCCTTGCCGGCCAGTTGATGGGCCAGGCCCAGCAGGTCGCGGTCGTGACTGCTCAAGCGACCACCGACCATGTCCGGCACCACGCTGATGTAAAACGCAGGCGCGGTCACCTGATGCAGCGGCAATTGTACTTCCACGGCAGCCGAGCGCTTGGTCGCCCCGCCCTGCTGAGCGCCGCTGCGGTCGATGCGTTTGATACCGTTGGGGCCGATGAAACCGACTCCATGGGGATTCTTGCGGATGACGCCGTTAGGCCCCATCCAGCTGTGTTGCGCCGGCTGCATGGCTGCGTGCAGCGGGTGCAGACGGTTGCGGGCAATCCATTCGGCCCGCGGGTCGCGGCGGATAATGTCGCTCATCAGTGGGCCTCCGCTGGTTCACGTTGGGCCGGCGTAGAGGGTTTGGAGGCGGCTTCTTCCAGCAACGCGTCGGCCACCAGCTCGGCAATGTCCTTGATCATCGGCCGGGGTTCGACCACGCCTTCGAGCATCGCGGTGCATTGTGGACAACCCACGGCCACCAGTTCGGCGCCGGTTTCGCGGATGTCTTCCATGCGCATGTCGGGAATGCGTTGCTTGCCGGGAATGTCGGTGATCGGCGCGCCGCCACCACCGCCGCAGCAGCGCGAGCGGAAGCCGGAACGTTGCATCTCTTTCACTTCGATCCCTAGGGCGCGTAACACCTGACGCGGTGCCTCGTATTCGCCGTTGTAGCGGCCGAGGTAGCACGGGTCGTGGTAGGTCACGCTGTCGCCTTTGTGCTGACCGAGATTGAGCGCGCCAGCATCGATGATTTCCGCCATGTAGGTGCTGTGGTGCTGCACCAGGTAGTTGCCATCGAAAGCGCCATACTCGTTTTTCAGCACGTGGAAACTGTGCGGATCGCAGGTGACGATGCGGTTGAAACTGTATTTGGCCAGAGTCTGGATGTTGCGCTTGGCCAACAGCTGGAAGGTCGCTTCGTCGCCCAGGCGCCGAGCCACGTCACCGCTGTCGCGTTCTTCGAGGCCGAGCACCGCGAAGTCGATTTTCGCCGCTTTCAGCACTTTGACGAACGCACGCAGGGTGCGCTGGTTACGCATGTCGAAGGCACCGTCGCCAACCCAGAACAGCACGTCGGTGGATTTCTTTTCGCTGAGCAGATTGAGGTTCAAGTCTGCTGCCCAGTTCATCCGCCCTCCCGGCGCGAAACCGCCCGGGTTGTCGGTGGCGATCAGGTTTTCCAGCACCTCGGCGCCCTTGTTCGGGGTGGCGCCTTTTTCCAGGGTCAGATGGCGACGCATGTCGACGATGGCATCGACGTGCTCGATCATCATCGGGCACTCCTCGACACAGGCGCGGCAGGTGGTGCACGACCACAGGGTCTCGGCATCCACCAGGCCGTTGACGATCGGTTGATGCGGATTACCCGCGTGTTCGCCAATCGGCTTGCCCGGATACGGGCTGCCGGCGAACTTGGCGTCAGTGCCACCGGCCAGGCCGACGACCATGTCCTGAATCAGTTTTTTCGGGTTCAACGGCTGGCCGGCGGCGAACGCCGGGCACGCCGCTTCGCATTTACCGCACTGCACGCAGGCGTCGAAGCCGAGCAATTGGTTCCAGGTGAAATCCTTGGGTTTTTCCACGCCCAGTGGCGCGGTCGGGTCATTCAAGTCCAGAGGCTTGAGGCCCGTGGAACGACCGCCACCGAAGCGTTCTGCGCGACGGTGCCAGGCCAGGTGCAGCGCACCGGCGAAGGCGTGTTTCATCGGCCCGCCCCAGGTCATGCCGAAGAACAGCTCCGACACGCCCCACAACACGCCAACCCCGAGAATCGCCGCCAACAGCCAGCCACCGAAGTTTTCCGGGAGGATCCCTGCCACCGGCAGGGTCAACAGGAAGAACGAGACCGAGAACGCCAGCAGGCTTTTCGGCAGGCGCATCCACGGGCCTTTCGACAGACGGGACGGCGGGTTGCGCCGACGCAGGTAAACAAAGATCGCACCAACGAACATCACCGCTGTCATCAGCAGCAACGCATAGCCGAGGAAGCGGTTATGCAGGCCGAAACCATGCACCAGGATCGCCAGCACGATGGACGCCACCGCACCGCCGGCCGTGGCGACGTGGGTGTTGGCAATGTATTTGTCCCGCGCGACCACATGGTGCAAGTCGACCATGTAGCGCTTGGGCATGGCGAACAGGCCGCCGATCAGGTCGACTTTCGAAGCCCGGCCCCGGCGCCACATGGCCACCCGCCGCAACGCGCCCAGGACACCAAGGCCCAGGGCTGCGAACAACAGGATTGGAAGAAGGGTGTTCAACATGGTGAAGCTCCCAAAGACCTCGGGTCTTGCAAGGGTTCATGTGCTTGCCGTTAAAGGCCTGACACCGACCTGTGGCGAGGGGGCTTGCCCCCGTTCGGCTGCGAAGCAGTCGTAAATCGGTCAAATGCATTTTTTACTGACAGACCGCATTGACTGATTTTGGGGCCGCGTCGCAGCCCAACGGGGGCAAGCCCCCTCGCCACAGTGATGATGGTGATACTGTTAGAAATCCTTGCACAACCGCAGCGCGTCATAGATCGCAGCGTGTGTATTACGCTGAGCCACGCAGTCGCCGATACGGAACAGCAAGTAGCCGTCACCCGTGGTGCTCAGCGATGGCTGCGGCTTGATCGCGAACAAGGCTTCGATGTCCATCTGGCCTTTGTTGCGCGAGCCTTCCTTCAGCGAGTAGTAGATTTCTTCGTCCGGACGCACGCCGTTTTCCACCACCACCTGGTCGACCACCCGCTCCTCTTTGGCGCCGGTGTATTCGTTTTCCAGCACCGCCACCAGCTTGTCGCCTTCGCGGTAGACCTTCTCCAGCATCATGTCCCCGGTCATGATCACTTCTTTGGGGTACATGCTGCGGTAGTAAGTCGGGAACGACGTACCGCCGATGGCCACGCCCGGTTTGATGTCGTCGGTGACGATCTCGACCTGGCTGCCCTTGTCGGCGAGGAAGTCGGCCGTCGACATCCCGGTGAACTCGCAAATGGTGTCGTAGACCAGTACGTTCTTGCCCGGTGCAACCTTGCCATCAAGGATGTCCCAACTGCTGACCACCAGGCCTTCAGCCGCGCCCCAGTGTTCGTTCTGCTCCAGGAATGGATGGCCGCCGACGGCGAGCACCACCACGTCTGGACGCAAGTCGAGAATGGTTGCCGCATCGGCCGCCACGCCCAGGCGCAGGTCAACTTTCAAACGCGCCAATTCCAGTTGGAACCAGCGGGTAATACCGGCGATCTGGTCCCGTTGCGGGGCTTTCGATGCGGTCGTGATCTGGCCACCGATGAATTCTTTCTTCTCGAACAGGGTCACGTCGTGGCCACGTTCGGCCGACACGCGAGCGGCTTCCATCCCGGCAGGACCGGCACCGACCACCACAACTTTGCGCTTCACACCGGTCGACTTCTCGATGATGTGCGGCACGCCCATGTATTCACGGGAGGTCGCGGCGTTCTGGATGCAAAGTACGTCCAGGCCTTGGTACTGACGGTCGATGCAGTAGTTGGCGCCGACGCACTGTTTGATCTGGTCGACCTGGCCCATCTTGATCTTGGCGATCAGGTGCGGGTCGGCGATGTGGGCGCGGGTCATGCCGACCATGTCGACGTAGCCGCCCTCCAGAATACGGGTCGCCTGGTTCGGGTCCTTGATGTTCTGCGCGTGCAGTACAGGTGCCTTGACCACTTCCTTGATACCGGCCGCCAGATGCAGGAACGGCTCCGGTGGATAACTCATGTTGGGGATAACGTTGGCCAGGGTGTTGTGGGTGTCGCAACCCGAGCCGACCACACCGATGAAGTCGATCATGCCGGTGTCGTCGTAGTACTTGGCGATCTGCTTCATGTCCTCATGGGACAAGCCATCCGGGTGGAATTCATCACCGCACAGACGGATGCCGACGCAGAAATCCGGACCGACTTCCTTGCGCACAGCCTTGATCACTTCCAGGCCGAAACGCATGCGGTTCTCGAAGCTGCCGCCCCATTCATCGGTACGCTTGTTGACCCGCGGGCTCCAGAACTGGTCAATCATGTGCTGGTGCACGGCCGACAGTTCGACGCCGTCCAGGCCACCGGCCTTGGCCCGCGCCGCAGCAGTGGCGTAGTTGCCGATCACCCGCCAGATTTCTTCCGGCTCGATGGTCTTGCAGGTCGCACGGTGCACCGGCTCACGGATGCCCGACGGCGACAGCAGGGTTGGCCAGTGCTCGCCGTCCCAACGGGAACGACGGCCCATGTGGGTAATCTGGATCATGATCTTGGCGCCATGCTTGTGCATGGCATCGGCCAGGTTCTGGAAGTGCGGAATGATCCGGTCGTCCGCCAGGTTCACCGACTTCCACCAGCCTTGCGGGCTGTCGATGGCCACGCTGGAGGAGCCGCCGCAAATCGCCAGGCCGATCCCGCCCTTGGCTTTCTCTTCGTAATACTTGACGTACCGGTCGGTGGTCATGCCGCCGTCGGTGGCATAGACCTCGGCGTGCGCGGTGCTGAGCACGCGGTTGCGGATGGTCAGTTTGCCGATCTGGATCGGCTGGAACATTGCTTCGAAAGCCATGGCGGGTTCCTCGACTTACAACGGCTTGACGGTGAACAAGCCGTCTTCGTGGCCCTCTTCGGAGCCACCGTAGACTTGTTCGGCCACGGTGCGGATCTTGCTGCCGCGAGCGGCGAGGATCTGATCCATCGCCCCTGCAAACCAGCCGGTGAACATGTAGTCGACCTTGCGCCCGACCTTGCCGTACACGTAGACGAACGCCGAGTGTTCGAGCTTGACGCTGGCGGTGCCTTTGTCGAGGTCGATGTCCTGGATCTTGAACAGGCCCCAGCCACGCTGCGACAGGCGCTTCATGTAGTGTTCGAACACTGCGACGCCTTCCAGGCCGTGGCATTCGGCTTCTTTTTCACACCAGTGCCAGGCGGACTTGTAGCCGGCCTTGTAGAGGATTTCGGCGTAGGCTTCAGCGCCCAGCACTTCCTCGATGCCCATGTGGTTGTTGACGAAGAAATGACGTGGCACGTACAGCATCGGCAGGGCGTCGGAGGTCCAGACACCGGTTTCGCTGTCGACTTCGATTGGCAATTGCGGGGCGATCTTGGCCATGGAAACTTAACTCCAGAAAAATTGTTGTGTTGCCCGCTGCACGGACGGCAGCGGGAAAGGATTCAGAAGTGCGGCGGCTTATTCGCCCCAGACATCTTTCAAGACGTTGACCCAGTTCTCGCCCATGATCTTGCGTACCACGCGCTCGGAGTGGCCGCGCTTGAGCAGGGTCTCGGTCAGGTTCGGGAACTCGCCCACGGTGCGGATGCCCAGCGGGTTGATGATCTTGCCGAAGCTGGTCAGACGGCGGGCGTAGCCCTTGTCGTGGGTCAGGTATTCGAAGAAGTCCTGGCCGTGGCCCTGGGTGAAGTCGGTGCCGATACCGATGGCGTCTTCGCCGACGATGTTCATTACGTACTCGATGGCTTCGGCGTAGTCGTCGATGGTCGAATCGATGCCCTTGGCCAGGAACGGCGCGAACATGGTCACGCCGACAAAGCCGCCGTGGTCGGCAATGAACTTGAGTTCTTCATCGGACTTGTTGCGCGGGTGCTCCTTGAGCCCCGACGGCAGGCAGTGGGAGTAGCAGACCGGTTTCTTCGATTCGAGGATGACTTCTTCGGAAGTCTTGGAACCGACGTGGGACAGGTCGCACATCACGCCTGCCCGGTTCATCTCGGCGACGATTTCGCGACCGAAGCCCGACAGGCCGCCGTCACGCTCGTAGCAACCGGTGCCCACCAGGTTCTGGGTGTTGTAGCACATCTGCACGATACCGACGCCAAGCTGCTTGAAGACTTCGACATAGCCGATCTGGTCTTCAAAGGCGTGGGCATTCTGGAAGCCAAAAAGGATGCCGGTCTTGCCCTGCTCCTTGGCTTTACGGATGTCGGCGGTGGTGCGGACCGGAATCACCAGGTCGCTGTTCTCGCGGATCAGCTTCTGGCTGGCGGCGATGTTGTTGACGGTGGCCTGAAAGCCCTCCCACACCGACACGGTGCAGTTGGCTGCCGTCAGACCGCCCTTGCGCATGTCTTCGAACAGCTCGCGGTTCCATTTGGCAATGATCAGACCGTCGATAACGATGCTGTCGGCGTGTAATTCGGCTGGGCTCATCAGGCTGTCCCCTTGTTGGCGATTCATGCGCCGAATCGTCTGCCGGCGCTTTGGGGCCAGCATATGCCTCGGTGCCTAAGCAGCCGGGTGCAAAAACGACAGGGGAATTGCCGAAAGCGTCAATCCGCGACAAAGGGTCGTCGCCAGGCACAATCACCGACCTGTTCAAGGCCGCCTGCTTGGGCCAGAATTCGCCGCATCACTGGATGCTTCACTGGACAAGAGCGGCAACGATAATGAAATCGATCATTCTGGCAATGGCACTGATTGCGACCGGCGTACACGCAGCGGAGGTGTCCGACGACAACCCGTGCGACAAAGTCGAAAACGACGTCCAGACCCTGGAATGCTCGGCCTTCAGCAAAACCACCGCCGAAGACCTGCTCAAGGAAAACCTCCAGGGCCTGGCCGAGCGCATGCAGTCGCAGTACGGCAAAACCCCGTCGCAACTGGCCGACATCACCGCCAAGATCAAGGCCGCCCAACAGCAATGGCTGAAGACCCGCGACGCAGACTGCGCCGTCGAAGCCTTCCCGACTACCGCTGGCAGCAAGGCGTTCACCATTGCCCAGAACGATTGTGTGGCGCGGATGAGTGATGAACGGTCGGAGTTTTTGGAGTCGATTGGGCAGGAGTAGTCCTGAAAATTCCGGTGAAAGCTGGGACTACCACCAGCTTTCAATCGCCCAAAAACCCTTTTCCCACAAAGTACTCTGATCTGACCTACAGCTTCTGTCCAAAGCCGCTGTTCTGTGGACTTTTCACGCAACATGCCGACAAATGTTGTTGATGGCCAACCATAAAAATATAAGCAAAGATTCGCAATTCTTATAAAAGACTTATATTTTTCCGAGATGAACGCACCTACTGACATCCAAATCATCAATGACGCCGAAGGTAATCCAGCCTTCGTGGTCATTCCCTATGCACAATACGTGGCGCAGAAAATCGAACCCGACTTGATCCCCCATGAGGTGGTGAGCCGAATCGTCGATGGCGCTACTCCCATCCGCGCCTGGCGCGAACACTTGAACCTTACCCAGGAAGAAGTGGCCAAACGCATGGGCATCACTCAACCGGCCTTCGCCCAGCAAGAGACTGTCGCCAAGCCTCGCAAGGCCACCCGCGAGAAGATCGCTGCGGCTTTTGGCATCACCGCCAGTCAGCTTGAGCTGTAAGCTACACACCCTCTGTCACTAATGGGATTGAACATGAAAGTCTGCGGCATCGAAATCAAAGGCAGCGAAGCGATCATCGCCGTGGCCACGCTGGACGGTCAGGCGCTGGGCCATGTCGCGCTCGCCACCAAGAAAATTGCCCTGGACGATGACGACGAAGCCGCCAACGTCAAAGTGTTCGCCGCTCAGGTCGCCTCGTTTGTCCGCGAGAATTCCATCGACCGCATCGCGATCAAGAAGCGCAGCAAGAAAGGCGAGTTCGCTGGCGGGCCGACCACCTTCAAGATCGAAGGGGTTTTCCAGTTACTGGAGAATTGCGAGGTAGCCCTGCTGTCGCCGCAGACCATCAATGCCCAGGCCAAGAAGCACAATTTCGAACTGCCAGGGACGCTGAACAAATATCAGCATGAGGCTTACAAAGCGGCGTGTTCGGCGTTGGTGAAGAAGTAATCTCAGGCACCGCTGTACAACTGTAGGAGTGAGCCTGCTCGCGATAGCGGTGCATCAGTCGACATGAATGTGTCTGACAGACTGCCTTCGCGAGCAGGCTCACTCCTACAGGGTTTTCGGGTGTTTATGCTTTCGCGGTACGCCGGTCCTCCCGCGGACAGCGCTCATACTTCGCCCGATAACTGCGGGTGAAATACGACGGCGATTCAAACCCGCAGGCAATGCTCACTTCAAGCACGCTCATATCCGTCTGCCGTAGCAACTGCCGGGCCTTTTCCAGCCTTAACCGCAGGTAGAAATTGCTCGGCGTGTCGTTCAGATGCAGGCGAAACAGGCGCTCCAGTTGTCGCCGCGTCACCTTGATCGATTCCGCCAGTTCCAGCGTGCTCAGCGGCGGTTCGCTGTGCTGCTCCATCTCGCCGATCACGTGCACCAGTTTCTTGTTGCTGATGCCATAGCGCGTGGCTACTTCCATGCGCTGGTGGTCTTTGCGTGGGCGGATGCGGCCGAGCACAAATTGCTCGCTGACCTGAATAGCCAATTCCGGACCGTGGGCCTGGGCGATCAAATCCAGCATCAGGTCAATGGAAGCGGTGCCGCCGGCAGAGGTGATGCGCCGGCGGTCGATCTCGAACAGTTCCTGGGTGACGCTGAGCTGTGGATAAGATTCCTTGAAGGCGTCGATGGCTTCCCAGTGCAAGGTCAGGCGATGACCGTCGAGCAAACCCGCCTCGGCGAGGATGAAGCTGCCGGTGTCGATGGCGCCTAGGGTCACCCCTTCGTGGTCCAGGCGGCGCAGCCAGTGCTCCAGCGCCGGGGTGGTGAACTTCAGGGGCTCGAAGCCGGCGACCACCAGCAGCGTCGCGCCTTTCTTGAGCGGTTCCAGCGCCGCGTCGGCGTTGACCGACATGCCGTTACTGGCCAGCACCGCCCCGCCATCAGCGCTCAGCACATGCCAGCGATACAGCTCGCCACGAAATCGATTAGCGACCCGCAACGGCTCGATGGCCGAGATAAATCCGATGGCCGAGAAACCCGGCATCAACAAGAAGTAGAAATCCTGGGACATGGAGCGCACTCGCTTAGCAGGTAACAAGAGGCCAGGTAACGAGAGGGCGGGCAGCGTAGGGATGTTGATACGCCAGTTGCGAGCGGCATTCAAGAGCACAGGTCGCTGCAGTGCAAGAGCTGGTCGCCGCAGTGCGCTTTCATCGGTGCTTTGCTGCGTAACTTGGCATCACCGGCGCATCAGACACCGGAACTCACAATAAACGAACTGCCGAGGAACCTGAGATGAAACGACTGATCAGCAGCTGTGTTCTTGCACTCAGTGGTACCGCTTTGCTGAGCGCCAGTGTCATGGCAGCCGAACCCGCCGCGTGCCAGAACGTGCGCATGGGTGTAGTGAACTGGACCGACGTGATCGCCACCAGCGCCATGACCCAGGTATTGCTCGATGGCCTCGGCTACAGCACCAAACAAACCAGCGCCTCCCAGCAAATCATCTTCGCCGGGATCCGCGACCAGCGTCTGGACCTGTTCCTCGGCTACTGGAACCCGCTGATGACCCAGACCATCACCCCGTTCGTCGACGCCAAACAGGTCAAGGTGCTTGAAGCGCCAAGCCTGCAGGACGCCCGCGCGACCCTAGCCGTGCCGACCTACCTCGCCGACAAGGGCCTGAAAACCTTCGCTGACATCACCAAATTCGAAAAAGAACTGGGCGGCAAGATCTACGGCATCGAGCCTGGCTCGGGCGCCAACACCCAGATCAAGGCGATGATCTCCAAGAACCAGTTTGGCCTCGGCAAGTTCCAGCTGGTCGAGTCCAGTGAAGCCGGCATGCTCGCCGCCGTGGATCGCGCCGTACGTCGCAACGAAGCCGTGGTGTTCTTCGGCTGGGCGCCGCACCCGATGAACGTCAACGTGAAAATGACCTACCTCACCGGCAGTGAAAACGCCCTTGGGCCGGACGAAGGAAAGGCCACGGTGTGGACCGTCACTGCACCGACATACGCCGAGCAATGCCCGAACATCGGTCGCCTGCTGAGCAACCTGACGTTCACCGCCGAAGACGAGAGCCGGATGATGCAGCCGCTGCTGGATCACAAGGACGCTTTCGAGTCGGCCAAGCAATGGATCAAGGATCACCCGCAGGACAAAAAGCGCTGGCTTGAAGGCGTCACCACCTTCGATGGCAAACCGGCCGCTGAAAACCTGCAACTGACCAGTAAATAAACCCGATAGAACCACCGACTCGCAGCCCCGACGGGCTGCGAACGGGACCACCACGCCTGGCCAAAACCAAAAACTCGCCTGTAAGGAACCGCCCAAATGAACCACGACGTCATCATCACCTGCGCACTCACCGGTGCTGGCGACACGACCGCCAAGAGCCCACACGTGCCGGTCACCCCGAAACAAATCGCCGCTGCCGCCGTGGAAGCCGCCAAGGCCGGCGCCACCGTGGTTCACTGCCATGTGCGTGACCCGCAAACCGGCAAGTTCAGCCGTGACGTGGCGCTGTACCGCGAAGTGATGGAGCGCATCCGCGAGGCGGACGTCGACATCATCGTCAACCTCACCGCCGGCATGGGCGGCGACCTGGAAATCGGTGCCGGCGAAAACCCGATGGAATTCGGCCCGAACACCGACCTGGTCGGCCCGCTGACCCGCCTGGCCCACGTCGAAGAACTGCTGCCGGAAATCTGCACCCTCGACTGTGGCACCCTGAACTTCGGCGACGGCGACACCATTTACGTCTCCACCCCGGCCCAGCTGCGCGCTGGCGCCAAACGCATTCAAGAGCTGGGCGTGAAAGCCGAGCTGGAAATCTTCGACACCGGCCACCTGTGGTTCGCCAAGCAGATGATCAAGGAGGGCCTGCTCGACAACCCGTTGTTCCAGCTGTGCCTGGGCATCCCTTGGGGCGCGCCGGCAGACACCACCACCATGAAAGCCATGGTCGACAACCTGCCGGCCGACGCGGTCTGGGCGGGCTTCGGTATCGGTCGCATGCAGATGCCGATGGCGGCGCAAGCGGTGTTGCTCGGCGGCAACGTACGGGTCGGACTGGAAGACAACCTGTGGCTGGACAAGGGCGTGCTGGCGACCAACGGCCAACTGGTCGAGCGCGCCGGTGAAATCCTCAGCCGCCTCGGTGCCCGCGTCCTGACCCCGGCTGAAGGCCGGGCAAAAATGGGCCTGACCAAGCGCGGTTGACCCTTACACACTTTCCCCCTGTGGGAGCGAGCTTTTGTGGCGAGGGGGCTTGCCCCCGTTGGGTCGCGAAGCGGCCCTAAAACCAGAAACTGCTGTGTTTCAGACACACCAAGCTCAATGGTTTACGACTGCTTCGCAGTCGAACGGGGTGGTGCGGCATTCCGACAAGCCCCCCTCGCCACAGAGTTCGCTCCCACAGTTTTTTTTCCGAGCCAAATTCAGGAAATTGCCATGACCTTCATCACCGAAATCAAAACCTTCGCAGCGCTGGGCAGCGGTGTCATCGGCAGCGGCTGGGTGTCCCGCGCCCTCGCCCATGGTCTGGATGTAGTGGCCTGGGACCCGGCCCCCGGTGCCGAAGCCGCCTTGCGCAAACGCGTCGCCAATGCCTGGGGTGCGCTGGAGAAACAAGGCCTGGCGCCGGGTGCATCGCAGGATCGCCTGCGCTTTGTCGCGACCATCGAAGAGTGCGTTCGCGATGCCGATTTCATCCAGGAGAGCGCCCCGGAACGGCTGGAGCTTAAACTGGACCTGCACAGCAAAATCAGCGCGGCGGCCAAGCCTAATGCGTTGATCGGCTCCAGCACCTCCGGCCTGCTGCCGAGCGAGTTCTACGAGAGTGCCACGCACCCGGAACGCTGCGTGGTCGGTCACCCGTTCAACCCGGTTTACCTGCTGCCGTTGGTGGAAGTGGTCGGTGGCAAAAACACCGCCCCGGAAGCTGTGCAAGCGGCCATGAAGGTCTATGAATCCCTGGGGATGCGCCCGCTGCACGTGCGCAAGGAAGTACCGGGTTTCATCGCCGACCGCCTGCTCGAAGCGCTTTGGCGTGAAGCGTTGCACCTGGTCAACGACGGCGTGGCGACCACCGGCGAAATCGACGATGCCATCCGCTTCGGCGCGGGCTTGCGCTGGTCGTTCATGGGCACCTTCCTGACCTACACCCTGGCCGGTGGCGATGCCGGCATGCGCCACTTCATGGCGCAGTTCGGCCCAGCGTTGCAATTGCCGTGGACCTACCTGCCGGCACCGGAGCTGACCGACAAACTGATCGACGACGTGGTCGATGGCACCAGCGATCAACTGGGCAAACACAGCATTTCGGCGCTGGAGCGCTATCGTGATGACTGCCTGCTGGCGGTGCTGGAAGCGGTGAAGACCACCAAAGAGAAGCATGGGATGGCTTTCAGCGAGTAAGCCCAGGCTGTGGGGCCAGCAGCACTGGCCCCATCGCGAGCAGGCTCGCTCCTACAGGGGGAATGCATCCCAATGTAGGGGCGAGCCTGCTCGCGAAAGCGCCGGTACAGTCACCACAAATCTCGGAACCAGAACCATGCCCACCCTGACAACTTACCAAACCAAAATCATCCCCGACTGGGTCGACTACAACGGCCACCTGCGCGACGCCTTCTACCTGCTGATCTTCAGCTACGCCACCGATGCCCTGATGGATCGCCTGGGCCTGGACAGCAACAGCCGCGAGGCCAGCGGCAACTCGCTGTTCACCCTCGAACTGCACCTCAATTACCTGCACGAAGTGAAGCTCGACACCCAGGTCGAAGTGCACACCCAAATCATCGCCCACGACAGCAAGCGCGTGCACCTCTATCACAGCCTGCATCTGGTCGGTGAAGCCCAGGAGCTCGCAGGCAACGAACAGATGCTGCTGCACGTGGATCTCGCCGGGCCGCGTTCGGCGCCGTTCAGCGAACAGTCGTTGGGCCGCTTGCAAGCCATCGTCGCCGAACAGGCGGACCTGCCAACACCCGGGTACATTGGCCGAGTGATTGCATTACCCCCAAAAAAATAACAAGGAGATCGCCATGAATACCGCCGCTGCACTTGCCGACTTCCGTACCTATCCGTTGATCAGCGCGCTGGCTGGCGTGCAGACCCTGGCGGACAGTGTTCTGGTGAAGTGGGCCGACGATCGCGTCAGCCCTTTCCACCATCAATGGCTGCGGGATAACTGCCCGTGCCCGCAATGCGTCTACACCGTGACCCGCGAGCAAGTACTGGAAATCGTCGACGTGGCTCAAGATCTGATGCCCGATAACGCCAGTATCGACGGCGATGGCTGTTTGTCGGTTGATTGGCAGGACGGCCACTCAAGCCGTTTCGACCCTGGCTGGCTGCGCGCCCATGCCTATGACGACGAATCCCGCGCCGAGCGTCAGCAGCACAAGCCTAAAGCCAGGCTCTGGCACAGCGATTTGCAGTTGCCAGTGTTCGAATACCAGGCGCTGATGAACGACTCGCAAGCGTTACTGCAATGGCTGCTGGCGGTGCGGGATGTGGGATTGACCCAGGTCCGTGGCGTGCCCACCGAGCCCGGCTCGTTGAAGCTGATCGCCCAACGAATTTCCTTCATCCGCGAGAGCAATTTCGGCGTGCTGTTCAACGTGCAATCCAAGGCCGACGCCGACAGCAACGCCTACACCGCCTTCAACCTGCCGCTGCACAGCGACTTGCCGACCCGAGAGTTGCAACCGGGGCTGCAATTTTTGCATTGCCTGGTCAATGACGCCGAGGGTGGCGAAAGCATTTTTGTCGACGGTTTTGCCATTGCCGACGCCTTGCGCCGAGAGGCCCCCGAATCCTTCAAAAGCCTCTGCGAAATCCCCGTGGAGTTTCGCAACAAGGACCGTCACAGCGACTACCGCTGTCTGGCGCCGATCATTGCACTGGATGCGTTGGGGCAGGTGTCTGAGATCCGCATGGCGAACTTTCTGCGCGGGCCGTTCGATGCCTCGGTGGAGCAGATGCCCAAGCTGTATCAGGCCTACCGGCGCTTTATCGCGATGACCCGCGAGCCTCGGTTCAGGTTGATGCAGCGGCTCAATCCCGGTGAACTGTGGTGCTTCGACAACCGCCGCACCCTGCATGCCCGCAACGCCTTCGACCCCGCCACCGGGGCGCGGCACTTCCAGGGCTGCTATGTGGACCGGGATGAGTTGTTGTCGCGGATTCTGGTGTTACAGCGCTAGACCGCGTCATCGTTCTTCGCGAGCAGGCTCGCTCCCACAGTTGATCGGATTCTCCCATAGGAACGCGGCTGAATGTGGGAGCGGGCTTGCTCGCGAAGGCGGTATATCAATCAACACAAAACCCACTGAATCACAGGCAAAAAAAACCCCGATCAAGCCGTGACAGGATCGAGGCAGAGGGTACTGTTGAGGAGCTGCCGTGCGAGGGTGACCAAACCTTCGTGAAGCGAGCTGAGTCCAGTGTGCCCACTCCCCCGCGGGCCAGGTTAGCCGAAAACGACATGTTCATAACCAATTGAGCCATTGCGACAATTCGTCCTTGCCGACACCCGGCACCCCTACCAGAATCGAACCACGACACCGTTCCCTGAAGAAGGATTGCGTCATGATGCACGCCGATTTGATAGACCAGGAAGACCTGTTGGGCCAGCTCAAGTCGTTGGGATTCAACGTGCCCAATGGAGCCACTGCCGAGCAGGCTTGCGAGTGCGTGGTAAGGGGCCTGGACGATGCCCGGGCGTATGAACTTCGCAAGATGGTCAAGGAGATGTACACCAGCAGCGCGACGATCCTGCCGGCAGTGCGCCAGGCCATCGACAAACAATTGCTGCCGGCGTTGGCGGAGTATCAGCAAAACCACACCACCCGATAAAACGCCTTCGCGAGCAGGCTCGCTCCCACATTGGTTCTGTGAACAACACAGATCAAATGTGGGAGCGAGCCTGCTCGCGAATGAAGTCGCCCCGGTCTAGAGCCTTACACTGGCAAACGTCGACTCATTGCGCGCCTGGCTCAGCGCCGACAACGGCCCGGACAACGGTGACAGCACCAGCGCTTGTGGCAACGGCATCATCGCCACTTGCTGGGTGGTGTTGGACCCTACGCGCTCGTCACGCGGCGGAATGCCGAAGTATTCGCGGTAGCACTTGGAGAAGTGCGGCGTGGACACGAAGCCACAGACCGACGCCACTTCGATGATCGACATCGGCGTTTGCTTGAGCAGCTGGCGCGCGCGGATCAGGCGCAGTTTCAGGTAGTAACGCGACGGCGAGCAGTGCAGGTACTTCTGGAACAACCGCTCGAGCTGACGACGGGACACCGCGACATACACCGCCAGTTCGTCCAGGTCGATCGGCTCTTCGAGGTTGGCTTCCATCAACGCGACGATTTCCTGCAACTTCGGCTGGTTGGTGCCGAGCATGTGCTTGAGCGGCACTCGCTGGTGATCCTGCTCGTTGCGGATGCGCTCGTAGACGAACATTTCCGAAATGGCCGCCGACAGCTCACGACCGTGATCGCGGCTGATCAAGTGCAGCATCATGTCCAGCGGCGCGGTACCGCCGGAGCTGGTGAAACGGTTACGGTCGAGGGTGAATAAGCGGGTACTCATCGCTACACGGGGGAAAGCTTCCTGCATCGCCGCCAGGCATTCCCAGTGCACGCTGCAATCAAACCCGTCGAGCAGGCCGGCGCAGGCCAGGGCCCAACTGCCGGTGCACACCGCGCCAAGGCGGCGGGACTGGCGAGCCTGGCTTTGCAGCCATGACACGTGTTCGCGGGTAACAGTGCGTTGGATGCCGATGCCGCCGCAAACAATCACGGTATCCATTGGCGGGGCTTTGTGCATGGAGGCGTCGGGGGTGATCTGCAGGCCGTCACTGGCCCAGACCTGGCCGCCGTCGACGGTGAGGGTGGTCCAGCGATACAGCTCGCGACCGGACAACTGGTTGGCCATGCGCAGGGGTTCCACTGCGGAGGCCAGAGAAATCAGCGTGAAATTGTCCAGCAGCAGAAAGCCGATGGATTGAGGCGCACGGTTCTGGGGTTGGGCCCCGGAGTTGAACGTCGTCATCGCGGTATCTCCTCACACAAAGCGGGTGATGGCCTCAGGCGGAGGCTCTTTTTATTGCCATCGTTCTCGCGTGGGAGACGGGCTTTGTAATGACAGAGCAATTGCCATGCCTAAATTTGAATGCGCGTTCAATAACTCCTAAAAACGACGTCGGAATGTGTCTATATATGTCTTGCAAGGCGGGGGGATTTAAATGGCCATCAGGACTGGCAAGCGCCCCGGCCCACAAGCCGTGAGCAATTCGGTAGCACTTGTGGGAACGGCGTTGCGCCGCGATGGAAAGGAGTGTCACCGCAGGCACGGGTGACGGGCGGTCGAAGGCCGGTTGGCCCTCGATCAGTGGCAAGACGATTTATCTGTGAGCGACGCGCTAAAAGGTGGCGCGTTTTCGAGCGGGTGTTCACTTAGCGCGCAGTTTTGACTGGTCCGTGGCGAGGGGGCTTGCCCCCGTTCGGCTGCGAAGCAGTCGTAAAAGTTTTAGGGCCGCTTCGCGACCCAACGGGGCGGTGCGGCGGTCCGACAAGCCCCCTCGCCACAGGGTCAATACGGTCTCAGCACTCCACCGCGCTAACCGCCAACCCACCCCGCGATGTCTCCTTGTATTTGTCATGCATGTCGGCACCGGTATCGCGCATGGTGCGGATCACCCGATCCAGCGAAATGAAGTGCTGACCATCACCGCGCAAAGCCATCTGCGCGGCGTTGATCGCCTTCACCGCGGCAATCGCGTTGCGCTCGATGCACGGCACCTGGACCAGTCCACCCACCGGGTCGCAGGTCAGGCCTAGGTTGTGCTCCAGACCGATTTCCGCCGCGTTGCACAGTTGCTCTGGCGTGGCGCCAAGGATTTCCGCCAGCCCGGCCGCCGCCATGGCGCAGGCCGAACCGACTTCGCCCTGGCAGCCGACTTCGGCACCGGAGATCGAGGCGTTCTTCTTGCACAGGATCCCCACCGCCGCCGCGCCGAGGAAATAATCGACGACATTGGCGTCGGTCACCACCTCGCTGAATTTCATGAAGTAGTGCAGCACTGCCGGAATGATCCCCGCCGCGCCGTTGGTCGGTGCCGTGACCATACGCCCGCCGGCGGCGTTTTCTTCGTTGACCGCCAGGGCGAACAGGTTGACCCATTCCATGGCGCTCAAGGTTGAGCCGATCACGTTGGGTTTGTTCAGCTCCTGCAGGCTGCGATGCAGCTTGGCCGCGCGGCGGCGCACGTTCAGCCCGCCGGGCAGGATGCCTTCGTGCTTGAGGCCTTGTTCGACGCAATCCTGCATGGCGCGCCAGAGCTTCATCAGGCCGCTGCGGATTTCCTCCTCGCTGCGCCACACCCTCTCGTTAGCCATCATTAACTCAGCCACGCGCAAGTTGTGCTTTTTACACAGCTCCAGCAGCTCGGCCGCACTGGAAAAGTCATAAGGCAACACGGTGCGGTCGAGGTCGACGACACCGCTGGAGGCCTGCGCCTCATCGACGACAAATCCGCCGCCAACCGAATAGTAGGTGTCGCGATACAACTCGCCGTCATCACCTTCGACAATCAGGGTCATGGCGTTGGGGTGGAATGGCAGGTTCTCGTCGATCAGGCGCATGTCCCGGGCCCAGATGAAGGGCACTGGCAGGCGACCGTCGAACAGCAGAGTATCGGTCTCACGCAGGGTGGCGATACGAATGCCGATTTGCGACGGATCGATCGCATCCGGCCACTCGCCCATCAGGCCCATGATCACCGCATTGTCGCTGCCGTGGCCGATGCCGGTGGCCGACAACGAGCCGAACAGCTGGACTTCGACACGCCGCACCTGCTCAAGCAGCCCGCGCTCGCGCAGGCCCTGCACAAACAACGCCGCCGCCCGCATGGGCCCCACGGTGTGTGAACTGGAAGGGCCGATGCCGATTTTGAACAGGTCGAAAACACTGATAGCCATTACTGCCGAACTCCTGGATGGGCCCACTGCGCACGCGAAAGCGCACGGTGACGGAGCTGCTACGCTCAAGCTGCAATCCGCCGAGATGACCGCATCATCAAGCTTTTATCCAGTTGTTCGACGTCTCTAACCGACGCACTCATGCCCACCAGCGCCGCGTGTCTTTTACGCTGTGTTTTCGCCGTTTTTTTGCGGTTCAGAGGGGGAAATCGGGCTGAAAAAATCTGTAAACGACGTCACCGACACTGGATGCGACCATCCCTGTACTGGATACGACGCACCCTGTAGGCGTCAGATTTTCACTGGTACATGATCATATCGACTCGATTGCAAGGCGACGTGGTAGAGCTGTCTCCAGAACGCCATCCAACCGCAACCTATAAGTGCGGTGGTCCAGTCGGAACACTGCCAAAAAAAACACCAAGGAGTCCATCCATGAAAGGTTCCCCGTCGTTGTTGTTGGCCGCCATGCTTAGTCTGCCGGTTCTGGCGCAAGCCGCAGAACCGGCGCAATGCAGTACCGTAAACTTCTCCGATGTCGGCTGGACCGACATCACCGCGACTACCGCGACCACCAGCGTTGTGCTCAACGCCCTCGGCTACAAGACCAAGACCACCATGATTTCCGTGCCCGTGACCTACAAGTCCCTGGCCGACGGCAAGAACATGGACGTGTTCCTGGGCAACTGGATGCCGACCATGGAAAACGACATCAAGGCCTACCGCGATGCCGGCACCGTGGAAACCCTGCGCACCAACCTCAAGGGCGCCAAGTACACCCTCGCCGTCCCTCAGGCGCTGTACGACAAGGGCCTGCATGACTTCGCCGACATCGCCAAATTCAAGAAGGAGCTCGACGGCAAGATCTACGGCATCGAGCCTGGCAACGACGGCAATCGTCTGATCCAGAGCATGATCGACAAAGATGCCTTCGGCTTGAAGGCCGCCGGCTTCAAAGTCGTCGAATCCTCCGAAGCCGGCATGCTGTCGCAGGTCGACCGCGCGCAGAAACGCGACACCGCCGTGGTGTTCCTGGGCTGGGCGCCGCACCCGATGAACAAGCGCTTCAAGATTCAATACCTGACCGGTGGTGATGACTTCTTCGGCCCGGACTTCGGTGCCGCCACCGTAGCGACCAACACCCGCAAGGGTTACGCGCAGGAGTGCGGCAACGTTGGTCAGTTGCTGAAGAACCTGGAGTTCACCGTCGACATGGAAAGTGAACTGATGGGCAACATCCTGGACGACAAGATGAAGCCTGACGCGGCCGCCAAGGCCTGGTTGAAAAAGAATCCACAGGTGCTCGATACCTGGCTCGCTGGCGTGACCACCATTGACGGTAAACCTGGCCTGGAGGCCGTGAAAGCCAAACTGCAGTAATCGCTTATGCCGGGCAGGTTCGCCTGCCCGGGCTGTTTATTTCCTTGCATGCGGACGTTCACTACCATGCTGATTGATCAGAAAATACCCCTAGGCCAGTACATCGCGAGCTTCGTTGAATGGTTGACGCAACACGGCGCCAGCACCTTCGACGCAATCGCCGTGACACTGGAAACGATGATCCACGGCGTGACGTTTGCGCTGACCTGGTTCAACCCGCTGGCATTGATCGGCCTGATCGCACTGCTCGCCCACTACATCCAGCGCAAATGGGGCCTGACCGCCTTTGTCGTTGCCTCCTTCCTGCTGATCCTCAATCTGGGGTACTGGCAGGAAACCATGGAAACCCTCGCCCAGGTGCTGTTCGCCACCCTGGTCTGTGTGGTCATCGGCGTGCCGCTGGGCATCGTCGCCGCGCACAAGCCGATGTTCTATACTTTAATGCGTCCGGTACTCGATCTGATGCAGACCGTACCGACCTTCGTATACCTCATTCCTACCCTCACCCTCTTCGGGCTGGGTGTGGTCCCGGGCCTGATCTCCACGGTGGTGTTCGCGATTGCCGCGCCCATCCGCCTGACTTACCTGGGTATCCGCGATGTTCCGGAAGAATTGATGGACGCCGGCAAGGCCTTTGGCTGCTCGCGCCGTCAGTTGCTTTCACGAATCGAACTGCCCCACGCCATGCCAAGCATCGCGGCCGGCATCACCCAGTGCATCATGCTGTCCCTTTCGATGGTGGTGATTGCGGCACTGGTGGGCGCCGATGGCCTGGGCAAACCGGTGGTCAACGCACTGAACACTGCTGATATCGCCCTGGGCTTCGAAGCAGGCCTGGCGATCGTACTGCTGGCGATCATGCTCGACCGTATCTGCAAACAACCCGACGCCAAAGTAGGGGGTGATGCATGAGCATTATTCGCTTTGATAACGTTGACGTTATCTTCTCCAAGGATCCACGCGAGGCCCTCAAGCTGTTGGACCAGGGCATGACCCGCAACGAAATCCTGAAAAAGACCGGGCAGATTGTCGGCGTTGAAAAAGCCAGCCTGGACATCGAAAAAGGTGAAATCTGCGTACTGATGGGACTGTCCGGCTCCGGCAAGTCCAGCCTGCTGCGCTGTATCAACGGCCTCAACACCGTCAGCCGTGGCAAGTTGTTCGTCGAGCACGAAGGCAAGCAGATCGACATTGCCTCGTGCACGCCGGCAGAACTGAAAATGATGCGCACCAAGCGCATCGCGATGGTGTTCCAGAAGTTCGCCCTGATGCCTTGGTTGACCGTTCGCGAAAACATCAGCTTCGGTCTGGAAATGCAGGGTCGTCCCGAGAAAGAACGCCGCAAACTGGTGGACGACAAGCTTGAGCTGGTGGGCCTGACCCAGTGGCGCAACAAGAAACCCAACGAGCTGTCCGGTGGTATGCAACAACGCGTGGGCCTGGCTCGCGCACTGGCGATGGACGCCGACATTTTGCTGATGGACGAACCGTTCTCGGCCCTCGATCCACTGATCCGCCAAGGCCTGCAAGACGAGCTGCTGGAACTGCAACGCAAGTTGCACAAGACCATCGTCTTCGTGAGCCACGACCTTGATGAAGCGCTGAAACTCGGCAGCCGTATCGCGATCATGAAGGACGGCCGGATCATCCAGTACAGCAAACCGGAAGAAATCGTCCTCAACCCGGCGGACGACTACGTGCGGACCTTCGTAGCCCACACCAACCCACTGAACGTGTTGTGCGGCCGCAGCCTGATGCGCAGCCTGGACAACTGCAAACGCATCAACGGTTCGGTATGCCTCGATCCGGGTGGCGATTCGTGGCTGGACCTGGCCGAAGGCAACACCATCAAGGGCGCTCGCCAGAACGGGTCTGCGCTGGACTTGCAGAACTGGGTACCGGGTCAGGCCGTTGAAGGCCTGGGTCGTCGACCAACCCTGGTGGACTCGAACATCGGCATGCGCGATGCGCTGCAGATTCGTTATCAGACCGGCAACAAACTGGTGCTGCACGATAACAACCATGTGGTGGGGATTCTTGGCGACAGCGAGCTGTATCACGCACTGCTCGGCAAGAACCTGGGGTAAGGCAACAGACACAAAAACGCCGCGAGAGAATCGCGGCGTTTTTGTTTGTGCAGATATTCAGCTGTAAACAGAGAACCCTGTGGCGAGGGGGCTTGCCCCCGTTCGGCGGCGCCGCCGTCGTAAATCCGGATAATGCGGTTTATCTGAACTACTGCGGTGTATGGGTTTAGGGTCGCTGCGCAACCCAACGGGGGAAAGCCCCCTCACCACAATTAGAACTGCGGTGCAATCACTGCACCGCAACCCCTTCACACCTTAGCTATAAACCCGGCCAAGGAGCTGCCGATGGCTTTCAAACTGATCGAGCACGTCACGGGTGATCTGATCCTGGGTGAAGCCCATCAAGTCGTAGTCCTGGCTGCCGTTGTGCAGGTACACCTCGGCGCGATAGAAACGCTGACGCGCTTCATCGACCTGCGCCGACTCGGTTGGCGTCGCCAGATACCCGTCCAGGCTCACTTCGTAGACGAAAGGGTTGCCCTCTTCCATCTCAACCCGTACGCCCATGCAGCGCTTGGACTTGCCCAGAAGTGTCTGCACTTGCAGGCCTTGAGCACGCATTTGCGCCGTCGCATCTTCCAGCGCCGGGCTCACTTGCTTGTCCATGAAACGTTGCACCACCGATTGGCTCGGCTGCAGGTCCAGTTGGGTCAAACGCTCGCTGAAACCACGGCGACCGCGTGCCGCCAGTTCCGCCTGCTCCTGTTCGATCTGCACGTCCTGGCGCATGGCCTTGTGCAAGCCGAACATGAAGAAGACCAGCACCACCGAGAACGGCAGACCGGCCAGCACCACCATGGTTTGCATGGCTTCGAAGTTGCCGGCGAACAGCAGGCCGATGGTCACCAGGGTGATCACCGCCGACCAGAAGATCCGCAGCCAGTGCGGCGCGTCTTCGTCGACATTGCCGCCCTTGCACGAAAGGTTGGCCATCATCACCGCGCCGGAATCCGCCGGGGTCAGGAATAGCACGAAACCGACAAAGATCGACACGCCGATCACAACCTTCGACGCCGGGTAATGCTCAAGCAGCTGGTAGATCGCCATGGACGGCTGTTCCAGCGCCGTCTTCCCGAGCTCCACCGCCCCATGGTTCATCACCAGGTCCAAAGCCGAGTTACCGAAGATCGACAGCCACGCCAGGGTGAAGCCCAGCGGAATCAGCAGAACGCCGGCTACCAGTTCACGCACGGTGCGGCCACGGGAAATACGCGCGATGAACATGCCCACGAATGGCGCCCAGGAAATCCACCAGGCCCAGTAGAACAGGGTCCACAGGCCCAACCAGCGGTCGGATTTCTCACTGTCGCCTTCGTACACATAGAGGTCGAAAGTCTTCAGCACCACGCCGTTCAGGTAGTCACCGACGTTCTGTACGAAGCCGTTGAGCAGGTGCAGGGTCGGGCCGAACAACAGCACGAAAATCAGCAGGCCGCTGAACAGCACGATGTTGAGGTTGGACAGACGGCGGATGCCGTTTTCCACACCCGACACGGCAGCGATGGTCGCCACGGTGCTCATCACGATGATCACGATCAGCAGGTTGGTGTTGCTGTGTTCCATGCCGAACAGGTTTTCCAGCCCCGACGACACTTGCAGCGAACCGATCCCCAGGTTCGTCACCAGCCCCAGCAGGGTCACGAACATGCCGAAGCCGTCCACCGCATGCCCGGCAGCGCCCTTGACCCAACGCTCGCCCACTAGCGGATACAACGCCGAACGCAACGCCAGCGGCTGGTTATGCCGGTAGGCAAAGTACGCCACGGCCAACCCCACCAGCGCGTAGATCGCCCAGCCATGCAGGCCCCAGTGCAGGAATGTCAGCTGAACCGCCTGACGGGCGGCAAGGTTGCTGCCGGCCACGCCTTCCGGTGGGTTGAAGTAGTGGTCCAGGGGCTCCGACGCACCGAAGTACAGCAACGAGATGCCGATACCTGAGGAGAACAGCATCCCCGCCCAGGCGCCGTAGCTGAAGTCCGGGGTGTCGTCCTTGCTGCCCAGTTTCAGTTTGCCGTAGGACGAAAACGCCAGGCCGACGACAAAGATCAGGTAGGCGGCAATCACCACCATGTAGTACCAGCCGAAGCTGCGGGACAACCAGGCTTGCGCCGTACCCAGCATTCTGCCGGCCTCTTGCGGGGCGATGATCAGAATGGCGGTCAACAACAGAATCAACGCGGTAGAGGTGTAGAACACCCAACCGTTGACCGTCACCTTCTCGGGTGGGGTCTTTATTAGCGAGGCAGAACTCATGGCACAGATGCTCCGGGCAGTGCGAGAGAAGAACGCAAGACAAACGTGTTACCCGACCAATCGATTAGTGGGCAGCCGACCGGCGGGTGATATAAAGACACCCCGAAAAAAGCCCGAAACCCCTGGAGCGCCGCAGCGCGTAGGTTTCGAGCCGTTTCAGTTGTCGTTTTTTCCGCCACTGCACGTAGGAAAATTCACAGGCAGCGACGATTTGTCGCAGATCTTATTCTTTGTTGATTGAACGTTCAATCAAAACAAAATAGACTGGCCTTCAACCCGGTAGCCGTTCCACGTCCACCGGAAGGCCTAAGGAGATGTGCAAGATGCCCAAGGTCGGTATGCAACCCATCCGCCGCCAGCAATTGATCGAAGCCACTTTGCAGGCCGTCGATCAGGTCGGAATGGGGGACGCCAGCATTGCGCTGATCGCCCGTTTGGCCGGTGTCTCGAATGGCATCATCAGTCACTACTTTCGGGACAAGAACGGCCTGATTGCCGCCACCATGGGGTACCTGATGACCGTCCTGAGCGAGAACGTCACCCTGCGCCGACAGGCGCTGAGAGATGACAGCCCGCGGGCGCATCTGCAGGTGATCATCGAAGGCAACTTCGACGCCAGCCAGGTCAATGGCCCGGCAATGAAAACCTGGCTGGCCTTCTGGGCCACCAGCATGCACCAGCCGTCTTTGCACAGGTTGCAGCGGATCAACGATCACCGTCTGTATTCCAACCTGTGCTGCCAGTTCCGCCGCGTGCTGCCGCTCAATGATGCGCGCAGTGCCGCCCGAGGCCTGGCAGCGTTGATCGACGGGTTGTGGTTGCGCGGCGCGCTGTCGGGAGATGCTTTCGACACCGAGCAGGCGCAACAGATTGCTTACGAATACATGGATACCCAACTGGCCAAGCGGGTGAGTTAGAGCACACATAAACGCTCAACCACCGAACGCGCCAGCCACTTAATGCTCTTGCGAGGACTTTATGGCCCGTTTCGAACTGCAAAAACTCTACATCGATGGCGCGTACAGCGACGCCAGCAGCGACGCCACTTTCGAAGCCATCAACCCGGCTAACGGTGAAGTCCTCGCAAAAGTGCAACGTGCGACCAAGGAAGACGTCGAACGCGCTGTGGTGAGCGCCGAAAAGGGCCAGAAGATCTGGGCCGCCATGACCGCCATGGAGCGTTCGCGCATCCTGCGTCGCGCCGTGGAAATCCTGCGCGAGCGCAACGACGAACTGGCCGCCCTGGAAACCCTGGACACCGGCAAGGCCTACTCCGAAACCCGCTACGTCGACATCGTCACCGGCGCTGACGTGCTGGAGTACTACGCAGGCCTGGTACCGGCCATCGAAGGCGAGCAGATTCCGCTGCGCACCACTTCGTTCGTCTACACCCGTCGCGAGCCGCTGGGCGTCGTGGCCGGTATCGGCGCGTGGAACTACCCGATCCAGATCGCCCTGTGGAAATCCGCACCAGCCCTGGCGGCCGGTAACGCGATGATCTTCAAGCCAAGCGAAGTCACCTCGCTGACCACCCTGAAACTGGCCGAGATCTACACCGAAGCCGGCGTGCCAAACGGTGTGTTCAACGTCCTGACCGGCAGCGGCCGTGAAGTCGGCACCTGGCTGACCGAACACCCGCGCATCGAGAAAGTCTCGTTCACCGGCGGCACCGACACCGGCAAGAAAGTCATGGCCAGCGCTTCGAGCTCTTCGCTCAAGGACGTGACCATGGAACTGGGCGGCAAATCGCCGCTGATCATCTGCGACGACGCCGACCTCGATCGCGCCGCCGACACCGCGATGATGGCCAACTTCTACAGCTCCGGCCAGGTTTGCACCAACGGCACTCGTGTGTTCGTACCGGCCCACCTGAAGGCCGCTTTCGAAGCCAAGATCGCTGAGCGCGTTGCGCGCATCCGCATCGGCAACCCGGAAGACGAAAACACCAACTTCGGCCCGCTGGTCAGCTTTGCGCACATGGAAAGCGTGCTGGGCTACATCGCCAAGGGCAAGGAAGAAGGTGCCCGCCTGCTATGCGGCGGTGAGCGCCTGACTGACGGCGAGTTCGCCAAAGGTGCGTTCGTGGCGCCGACCGTGTTCACCGACTGCACCGACGACATGACCATCGTGCGTGAAGAAATCTTTGGCCCGGTAATGGCGATCCTGTCCTACGAAACCGAGGAAGAAGCGATCCGCCGCGCCAACGACACCGACTTCGGCCTGGCCGCCGGTATCGTTACCAAGGACCTGAACCGCGCCCACCGCGTGATTCATCAGCTGGAAGCCGGTATCTGCTGGATCAACGCCTGGGGCGAGTCCGACGCGAAGATGCCGGTTGGCGGCTACAAGCAGTCGGGTGTCGGCCGTGAGAACGGGATCAGCTCGCTGAACAACTTCACCCGCATCAAATCGGTACAGGTCGAGCTGGGCGATTACAGCTCAGTGTTCTGAGCAGCGGCAAGCCACAAGCTTCAAGCGGCAAGCAAGGGCAAAAGCCTTGCTTGCCCACCGCTCTCATTTCAACCAAGCCCCGCTTCGCTGCTTCTACTTGCAGCTTGAAGCTTGAGGCTTGCAGCTCACGGAGGCATTCAATGTCCCAAGAATTCGACTACATCATCATCGGTGCCGGCTCGGCCGGTAACACCCTGGCGACCCGTCTGACCGAAGACGCAGGCGTCACTGTCCTGCTGCTCGAAGCGGGCGGCCCGGACTACCGTTTCGACTTCCGCACGCAGATGCCGGCCGCTTTGGCGTTCCCGCTGCAAGGCCGTCGCTATAACTGGGCCTACGAAACCGATGCCGAGCCGCACATGGACGGTCGTCGCATGGAATGCGGTCGCGGCAAGGGCCTGGGCGGTTCTTCGCTGATCAACGGCATGTGCTACATCCGCGGTAACGCCATGGACTACGACGGCTGGGCGAAACTGCCAGGCCTGGAAGACTGGTCGTACCTGGACTGCCTGCCGTATTTCCGTAAAGCGGAAACCCGCGACATCGGACCGAATGACTACCACGGTGGCGACGGCCCGGTCAGCGTGACCACGCCGAAAGCCGGCAACAACCCGCTGTTCCACGCCATGGTTGAAGCCGGCGTGCAGGCCGGTTACCCGCGTACCGAAGACTTGAACGGCTACCAGCAGGAAGGCTTCGGCCCGATGGACCGCACCGTGACACCGAAAGGTCGTCGTGCTTCCACCGCCCGTGGTTACCTGGACGTCGCCAAGAAGCGTTCGACCCTGACCATCGTCACCCACGCCCTGACCGACAAGATCCTGTTCGAAGGCAAGCGTGCGGTCGGCGTGCGTTACCTGGTCGGCGCCGCTGAAGAGCGCGTTGAGGTCAAGGCGCGCAAGGAAGTGCTGTTGTGCTCCGGCGCCATCGCTTCACCGCAGATCCTGCAACGCTCCGGCGTCGGCCCGGCCGAGCTGTTGAACAAGCTCGACATTCCGGTGGTCCACGACCTGCCGGGCGTCGGTGAAAACCTGCAGGATCACCTTGAGCTGTACCTGCAATACGCTTGCACCCAACCGGTCTCCCTGTACCCGTCGCTGCTTTGGTACAACCAGCCGGCCATCGGTGCCGAGTGGCTGTTCAACGGCACCGGCATCGGCGCCAGCAACCAGTTCGAAGCCGGCGGTTTCATCCGCACCCGTCCGGAATTCGAATGGCCGAACATCCAGTACCACTTCCTGCCGGTAGCGATTAACTACAACGGTAGCAACGGTGTGAAAGAGCACGGTTTCCAGGCGCACATGGGCTCCATGCGTTCGCCGAGCCGCGGGCGCATCCAGGCCAAGTCCAAGGACCCGCGCCAGCACCCGAGCATCCTGTTCAACTACATGGCCACCGAGCAGGACTGGCAGGAATTCCGCGACGGCATCCGCCTGACCCGTGAAATCATGCAGCAACCTGCACTGGATGCCTTCCGTGGTCGAGAGATCAGCCCAGGCATCGACGTGCAGAGCGACGAGCAACTGGACAAGTTCATCCGCGAGCACGCCGAAACCGCGTTCCACCCGTCCTGCTCGTGCAAGATGGGCACCGACGAAATGGCCGTGGTCGATGGCGAAGGTCGCGTGCATGGCATGCAAGGCCTGCGGGTGGTCGATGCGTCGATCATGCCGATCATCACCACCGGCAACCTCAACGCACCAACGATCATGATGGCCGAGAAAATCGCCGACAAGATCCGTGGCCGCAAGCCGTTGCCGCGCAGCACCGCCACTTACTATGTGGCGGGTGAAGCGCCGGTGAAGGGCAAGCCGGTGCGGGAATTGAGCCAGATCGCTTAAGGCGTTACACCGCGTTACGGCTATTCGCGAGCAGGCTCGCTCCTACAGGTTTCAGGTTGGATTGCAGATTTGTGATCCACCCTCAACCACTGTAGGAGTGAGCCTGCTCGCGATGAGGTCCTGACAACCCGCACACATCTTCCGGACAAACCCAGCAATCCCTCTCTCCACAGATCCAAACTTGATCCTCCCCCCTTGCAGGCCTAATCTAGCGCCACGCAATCGTTTCACCCCTCCCCTCGCAACACCGCTCCATCGCCACTCCATACCCAGGAGGTTCACGAATGTTCGATTTTTACCCCCAGCTCAAGCAGCGCTTCGCTGCCTTGCGCACGGGTGCCGAATTCTTTTCCCTGCGTTATGTGCGCGAATCCGGACAGTACCTGTCGGTGCGCAAGAACGTCGCCGAACCGCCAAGCCTGAGCCGTGACGAAGGGGCGATGCTGACCGTGCGGGTTAATGGCGTCGAGGCCTATGCGGCCACCAACGACCTGTCGCAACAGGGCCTGCAAGCTGCCCTCGAACGCGCCGAATTCCAGGCCCGTCGACTCAAGCCCCACGCCCTGCTGGACCTGCGCGAACAAGCCGTTTCCAGCGACCGCGCCGATTACTTTTCACCCAACCTCGACCAGGCCTTTCCGCCCCTGAGCGACTGCTTCCAGTTGCTCGGCGCCGAATCCGCCGCCGTGCCCAAGGACGACCGCCTGGTAAACTGGCAAGTCAGCCTCGGCATCACCCACGTCGAGCAGATCTACCTCAACAGCGCCAGTGCCGAACTGCGCCAGGCCCAACGCTTTGTGTACCCCGGCCTGGACGTCACGGCCTACGACGGCAACGACAGCCAGACCCGCAGCCTTGGCCGCGAAAACTTCGGCCAGCAAGGCGCGGCGGACGTCATCAGCCGCTGCGGCCTGATCGGTGCCGGTGCCCAGGTGGCCGATCAGGCCCTGCAGTTGCTCCTGGCGCCAAACACCCCGCAAGGCAAACGCGACCTGCTGCTGATGCCCGACCAGATGATGCTGCAAATCCACGAGTCCATCGGCCATCCGCTGGAACTGGACCGCATCCTCGGCGACGAGCGCAACTACGCCGGCACCAGCTTCGTCAAAGCCAGTGATTTCGGCCGCCTGCAATACGGTTCCGGCCTGCTCAACGTGACCTTCGACCCGGACATCCCCGAAGAACTCGCCAGCTACAGCCATGACGACGACGGCACGCCTGCCAGCAAACAGTTCCTGATCCGTGAAGGCCTGTTGCTGCGCCCGCTGGGCGGTGCGTTGTCGCAATTCCGTGCCGGTATGGAAGGCGTCGCCAACAGCCGTGCCTGTGGCTGGAACCGCCCACCGATCGACCGCATGGCCAACCTCAACATCGAACCGGGCGATCAGTCCATCAAGCAGTTGATCGGCGGTATCGAAAACGGTGTGCTGATGTCGACCAACCGTTCATGGTCGATCGACGATGCGCGCAACAAATTCCAGTTCGGCTGCGAATGGGGCCAACTGATCGAAAACGGCGAACTCAAGGGCGTGGTGAAGAACCCCAATTACCGGGGCATCTCCGCGCAATTCTGGAAGAGCCTCAGCGCCGTCGGCGATGCCACTACCCTCAAGGTCCTCGGCACACCGAACTGCGGCAAGGGCGAACCGAACCAGGTGATCCGCGTCGGCCACGCGTCACCGGCCTGCGTGTTCAGCAACGTTGATGTATTCGGAGGAGACGCCTGATGAATCCTTCAAACAGCCAGTCCGCGTCGTTCAAGGCGCTGGTCAACAGCCTGCGTGAAGCCCTGCGCGAGCCCGAGCAGTTCACCCTCAGCTACGCCGCCGAGTCGTCGGCCTTCGTGCGCTTCAACCACGCCAAAGTGCGTCAGGCCGGTCAGGTGCAGCAGGCGAGCATCGGCCTGAAACTGATCAACGAAGGCCGCCATGCCGACCTGAACATCACCCTGGCCGGCGATCCCCAGGTTGATCTGCAACGTTTGACCGAAGGTCTGCAACAGCTGCGGGAAACCTTGCCGCTGCTGCCTCAGGATCCTTACTTGCTGCTCAACTACAACGGTTGGCAGAGCAACAACGTGCAGTCGCATCCGCTGCCGGACACCGAGCAGGTGGTCGCGCAAATCACCCAGGCCGCCGAAGGTCTGGATCTTGTCGGTTTCTACGCTGCCGGCCCGATCAGTCGTGGCTTTGCCAGCTCTTCGGGCGCCTTCGGCTGGCATCAGGCCAACAGCTTCAACTTCGACTTCAGTCTGTTCCACGAGAATGGCCAGGCCGTGAAAGCCAGCTACGCCGGGCACGACTGGAACAGCGAAGGCTTTGCCAAACGCTTCCAGCAAGCCCGCGAGCAGCTTGAGTTTCTGGGCCGGCCGCTGCGCACTTTGCCACCCGGCCAATACCGCGCCTACCTGGCACCGGCCGCGCTGGAAGAAATCATGGGCATGCTGTGCTGGGGTGGATTCTCGGCACAGTCGATTGCCAGCAAAAGCAGCCCGCTGCAAAAGCTCTACGGTGGCGACAGCGCGTTCAGCCCGCTGGTCTCGCTGGATGAAAAAGTCAGCGGCTCGCTGAGCCCGGCGTTTTCCGATGAAGGGTATCCGCGCAGCGATCTGGGGTTGATCGTCGACGGCAAGGCCGGGGCACGACTGGTCAGCTCGCGCAGCGCCGCCGAATACGGCTTGACCGCCAATGGTGCCAGCGGTGGTGAATCGCCGAGCGCGCTGAACATGAAAGCCGGGGCATTGCCTGACGCGGACATCCTCAAGCAACTGGGCACCGGGCTGTACATCAGCAACCTGTGGTACCTGAACTTCTCCGATCAACCGGCCGCACGCCTGACCGGCATGACCCGGTTTGCCACGTTCTGGGTCGAGAACGGCGAGATCCAGGCACCGGTCAGCACCATGCGCTTCGATGACAGCGCCTTCAGCCTGCTCGGTTCGCAACTGGAAGCGTTGACCGAGGAGCGGGAGTTGTTGCTGTCGGCGAGCACCTACAGCCAGCGAGCGACGGCTTCGGCGTTGTTGCCGGGGGCGTTGGTCAGCCGATTGACCCTGACGCTGTAAACGCAATATCCCGGTATACCGGGAAACCTGTGGCGAGGGGGCTTGCCCCCGTTGGGTCGCGAAGCGGCCCCAAAATCGGCAAATGCGTTTCGTCAGATCAACCACATTGCCGGATTTGCGACTGCTGCGCAGCCGAACGGGGGCAAGCCCCCTCGCCACAATGGTCCTTTCTAGTCCAATTGAGGTCCCATGCCCAACCGCCCACCTCTCGACGCTGTAACCGCCCGCTGGATACCCTGGGTTGTCGCCATTGCCTTCTTCATGCAGTCCCTCGACGGGACAATCCTCAACACCGCCCTGCCAGCCATGGCCCGGGACCTGGCCGAAGATCCATTGCGCATGCAGGGTGTGATCATCGCCTACATGCTCACGGTCGCCTTGCTGATTCCCGCGTCCGGCTGGATCGCCGATCGCTTCGGCACCCGGAAAATCTTCTTCAGTGCGATTTTGCTGTTCAGCCTCGGCTCGCTGCTCTGCGCATTGTCGAGCAGCCTGAGCATGCTGATCGGCGCCCGGGTGATCCAGGGCCTGGGCGGCGCGTTGATGCTGCCGGTCGGGCGGCTGGTGGTGTTGCGCGCCTACCCGCGCTCGGAACTGGTGCGGATCATGGGCTTCATCACCATTCCCGGGCTGCTCGGCCCGTTGATCGGCCCGACCATGGGCGGCTGGATGGTGCAATACCTGACCTGGCACTGGATTTTCCTGATCAATCTGCCGGTGGGGCTGGTCGGTTGCTACGCCGTGTGGAAATTCATCCCGGACCTGCGCGGTTCCGAGCGCACCCGTTTCGACAGCCCGGGCTTCGTGCTGTTTGGCGCGGCGATGATTCTGATCACCATCGCCATGGAAGGCCTGGGCGAACTGCACCTGCCGCACCTGCGGGTGATGTTGTTGCTGTTCGGCGGCATGGCGTGCCTGGCGGCGTACTGGCTGCGGGCCGGGCATATCGAGAACCCGTTGTTTGCGCCGTCCCTATTCAAGACCCGGACCTTTGCCGTGGGCATTCTCGGCAACCTGTTCGCCCGCCTCGGCAGCGGCGCCCTGCCCTTTCTGGTGCCGTTGTTGCTACAAGTGGCGCTGGGCTATTCGCCGTCCCAGGCCGGGATGAGCATGCTGCCGCTGGCCGCGGCGGCGATGATCGCCAAGTGGGTCGCGCGGCCGCTGATCGAGCGCTTGGGTTATCGCATCGTGCTCACCGGCAACACCCTTGCGTTGGGCATCATGCTGGCGAGCATGGGCCTGGTCAGCGAGCAGACGCCGTACTGGCTGCTGCTGTGCCTGCTGGCGATCCTTGGCGCGATCAACTCCTTGCAGTTCACCGCGATGAACACCGTGACCCTGATCGACCTTGATGACGCCAGCGCCAGCAGCGGCAACAGCCTGCTGTCGGTGGTCGCGCAATTGTCCCTGAGCCTGGGTGTTGCGTGCGCGGGTGCATTGCTCGGTGGCTTTACGGCGGAGATTGGAAATGACGGCGTAGAAACCGTTTTAGGTGCATTCCAGCTGACCTTCGTGACCGTCGGAATCATGGCCATGCTGGCCGCAACGATCTTCTCGCAGCTCTCAAAGAATGACGGACGGCGAGTCAAACGTCCGGAAGAACACATAGAGCCTTAGGGCGAATGGCCACCGGGCTGGTACACTGCGCGACATTTTGTTTTGCAGGCCAGTCCCGTGACCACCATCGCCACCGAATTTAATACTTTGCCGCTGTCCGCCGCCATGCTGGCTAACCTCGACTCCCTCGGTTATGCCCAGATGACGCCGATCCAGGCGCAAAGCTTGCCGGTGATCCTCAAGGGGATGGACCTGATCGCCCAGGCCAAGACCGGCAGCGGCAAGACCGCCGCCTTCGGTATCGGCCTGCTGAACCCGATCAATCCGCGCTACTTCGGTTGCCAGGCGCTGATCCTGTGCCCGACCCGCGAGTTGGCTGACCAGGTCGCCAAGGAAATCCGTCGCCTGGCCCGTGCCGAAGACAACATCAAGGTCCTGACCCTGTGCGGCGGCGTGTCCCTCGGCCCGCAGATCGCTTCGCTGGAGCACGGCGCGCACATCATCGTCGGCACCCCGGGACGCATCCAGCAGCACCTGCGCAAGGGTTCGCTGGTACTCCACGGCCTGAACACCCTGATCCTCGACGAAGCCGACCGCATGCTCGACATGGGTTTCTACGATTCCATCGAAGAAATCATCATGCAGGCCCCGGAGCGTCGCCAGACCCTACTGTTCTCCGCCACCTACCCGGTAGGCATCAAGCAGCTGGCCTCGAAGTTCATGCGCAACCCGCAGCAAGTGAAGGCCGAGGCGTTCCACGACGACACGCAGATCGAGCAGCGCTTCTACGAGATTTCCCCGGATGACCGCATGAGCACGGTGACCAAGGTGCTTGGCCACTTCCGCCCGGCCTCCTGCGTGGCTTTCTGCTACACCAAGCAGCAGGTTCAGGAAACCGTCGACCACCTGACCGCCAAAGGCATTTCCGCCGTCGGCCTGCACGGCGATCTGGAACAGCGTGACCGCGACCAGGTGCTGGCGATGTTCGCCAACCGCAGTACTTCGGTACTGGTGGCGACCGATGTCGCAGCCCGCGGCCTCGATATCGATTCCCTGGACATGGTGATCAACGTCGAACTGGCCCGTGATTCGGAAATCCACATCCACCGCGTCGGCCGTACTGGCCGCGCCGGTGAGAAAGGCCTCGCGGTCAGCCTGGTGGCGCCGTCCGAAGCGCAGCGCGCCCAAGCCATCGAGCAATTGCAGCAGACACCACTGACCTGGGATCAGGTGGACAACCTCACCTCCAAGGGCGGTGGCCCACTGTTGCCGCAGATGAGCACCCTGTGCATCGCCGCCGGCCGCAAGGACAAGGTTCGTCCGGGCGACATTCTTGGCGCACTGACCGGTGACGCCGGCATCCCAGGCGCCCAGGTCGGCAAGATCGCGATTTTCGACTTCCAGGCCTATGTGGCCGTAGAACGCGGCGTCGCCAAGCAGGCCTTGCAGCGTTTGAACGACGGCAAGATCAAGGGCCGTTCGTTGCGCGTTCGCATCCTGTAAGAACAACGTATACCCCTGTGGGAGCGGGCTTGCCCGCGATGAGGCCAGAACATTCAACATCAATGTTGTCTGTCAGTCCGCCATCGCGGGCAAGCCCGCTCCCACATGGATCGCCGGTGAATTTGAATTTTGTGTGAGGACACCGTTTTGCGCTCTACCGAAGTCGTGATCATTGGCGCTGGCGCCGCAGGGTTGATGTGTGCACTGACCGCCGCCGGGCGTGGGCGCAAGGTGTTGCTGCTGGACCATGCCAACAAGGCCGGCAAGAAAATCCTGATGTCGGGCGGTGGCCGCTGCAATTTCACCAACATGTACACAGAGCCGAGCAATTTCCTCTCGCAGAACGCACACTTCTGCAAATCCGCCCTGGCCCGTTACACCCAGTGGGATTTCATCGGCATGGTGGCCAAGCACGGCGTGCCGTACCACGAGAAAAAACTCGGCCAGCTGTTCTGCGATAACAAATCCAGCGACATCCTCGAAATGCTGCTCAACGAGTGCGATCAGGTCGGCGTCAGCCTGCACCTGGACACCTCGATCCAGACCATCGAGAAACTCGAAAGCGGCTACCTGCTGGACACGACACTCGACCAGATCACCTGCGAATCCCTGGTGATCGCCACCGGCGGTCTGTCGATCCCGACCCTGGGTGCCACCGGTTTCGGTTACCAGGTGGCCAGGCAATTCGGACACGAACTGCTGCCGACCCGCGCCGGCCTGGTGCCGTTCACCATCACCGATCAGCTCAAGGCCCTGTGCACCGAGTTGTCCGGCACGTCGGTGGATTGCCTGGTGAGCTGCAACGACCAGAGCTTCCGCGAAAACATCCTGTTCACCCACCGCGGCCTCAGCGGCCCGGCGATTTTGCAGATCTCGTCGTTCTGGGAGTCCGGCGATACCGTCGAGATCAACCTGCTGCCGGATCACGACGTGCCGGACTGGCTGCAACAGCAGCAAGCCGAACGCCCCAACAGCGAGCTGAAAACCCTGCTTGGCGAAATCTTCACCAAGAAGATGGCCAACCTGCTGGCGGACAACTGGTTCGTCTCCAAACCGATGAAGCAGTACACCCACGCCGAGCTGGCCGATATCGCGGAAAAACTGGCGAGCTGGAAAGTCGTGCCCGCCGGCACCGAAGGCTATCGCACCGCTGAGGTGACCCTGGGCGGCGTCAACACCAATGAAGTGTCGTCCAAGACCATGGAATCGCTGAAAAGCCCGGGGCTGTACTTCATTGGTGAGGTGCTGGACGTGACCGGGCATCTGGGCGGGTTCAACTTCCAGTGGGCGTGGGCTTCTGGTTACGCCGCCGCGCAGTACGTCTGACTCACCCCAAAACCTGTAGGAGCGAGCCTGCTCGCGATAGCGGTCTAACAGTCGACATCAATATCGAATGTACCGGCCTCATCGCGAGCAGGCTCGCTCCTACATTGAATACGTGTGGTATCAAGGAACAGATTTTGCTGTCTGATGTGATCGGCGCCATTGCGTCGGCGTCATTAGTGGCTCAATTTAGCGTCATTGCCTCGGAAGGCCTTCGCATTTCATGTCATCGACTTCGTTCCGCCAGTCTCTGCGTCGCCTTTGGGCGCTGGATAAATTCAGCTACAGCGTGCGGGTATTCATTGCCCTGACCGGCACCATGGCGCTGTGTTGGTATCAGGATGAAATGGGCCTGCTGATCCCGTTGTTCCTGGGGATTATCGCCAGTGCCCTGGCCGAAACCGACGACAGCTGGCAGGGCCGTATCAACGCGCTGGCGGTGACGCTGGTGTGTTTCGCTGTCGCCGCCCTGTCTGTCGAACTGCTCTTCCCCTACCCCTCGCTGTTTATCATCGCCTTCGCCCTGGCCGCGTTCTGCCTGACCATGCTCGGCGCTCTTGGCGAGCGCTATGGCGCGATTGCCTCGGCAACTTTGATCCTTTCGGTCTACACCATGATCGGCGTGGACCAGCGCGGCGGAGCGGTCAGCGATGTCTGGCACGAACCGTTGCTGCTGGTGGCCGGTGCTGCCTGGTACGGCTTGCTGTCGGTGGTGTGGCAGGCGCTGTTTTCCAATCAGCCGGTGCAGCAGAGCCTGGCGCGGTTGTTCCGCGAACTGGGTTTTTACCTGAAGCTGAAATCCTCGCTGTTCGAGCCGATCCGGCAGATGGACGTGGAGGCGCGGCGCCTGGAATTGGCCCAGCAGAACGGCCGGGTGGTGGCGGCACTGAACGCCGCCAAGGAGATCATCCTGCACCGGGTCGGCAATGGTCGCCCGGGGTCGAAAGTCAGCCGCTACCTCAAGCTGTACTTCCTTGCCCAGGACATCCACGAGCGCGCCAGCTCATCGCACTACCCTTATAACGCTCTGGCCGACGCCTTCTTCCACAGCGACGTGCTGTTCCGCTGCCAACGCCTGTTGCGTCAGCAAGGCAAGGCCTGCCGGGCCCTGGCCGAATCGATCCAGATGCGCCAGCCGTTCACCTATGACGCCAGTTTCGCCGAGGCCCTGAGCGACCTGGATGCCTCTCTCGAACACCTGCGCATCCAGAGCAACCCGGCCTGGCGCGGCTTGCTGCGTTCACTGCGGGCACTGGCGGCCAACCTCGGTACTCTCGACCGCCTGCTCAGCGATGCCAGCAACCCCGACGCCCTGGCCGATGCCACCGACAGCAGCCTGCTCGACCGTTCGCCGCGCAGCCTCAAGGACGTGTGGCTGCGCTTGCGCACGCAACTGACGCCGACCTCGCTGCTGTTCCGTCATGCCCTGCGATTGCCCCTGGCCTTGAGTATCGGCTACGCCATGGTGCATTTGATTCACCCGTCCCAGGGTTACTGGATCATCCTCACCACGCTGTTCGTTTGCCAACCGAATTACGGCGCCACCCGCCGCAAACTCGGTCAACGGATCATCGGCACCGCCATCGGCCTGACCCTGGCCTGGGCGCTGTTCGACCTGTTCCCGAACCCGCTGATCCAGTCGTGTTTCGCCATTGCCGCCGGGGTGGTGTTCTTTACCAACCGCACCACCCGCTACACCCTGGCGACGGCGGCAATCACCCTGATGGTGCTGTTCTGCTTCAACCAGGTGGGTGACGGTTACGGGCTGTTCCTGCCACGGTTGTTCGATACCTTGCTCGGCAGCCTGATCGCCGGGCTCGCTGTGTTCCTGTTCCTGCCGGACTGGCAGGGCCGACGCCTGAACAAAGTGCTGGCCAACACCCTGGCCTGCAACAGCATTTACCTGCGCCAGATCATGCAGCAATACGCTGCGGGCAAAAGCGACGACCTGGCTTACCGCCTGGCCCGCCGCAACGCGCACAACGCCGACGCGGCGCTGTCCACCACACTGGCCAACATGCTGATGGAGCCTGGGCATTTCCGAAAGGAAGCGGATGTAGGCTTCCGCTTCCTGGTGCTGTCACACACGCTACTCAGCTACCTGTCGGGCCTGGGTGCGCATCGGGAAACTCAACTGCCGACAGACGTGCGCGAGCACTTGATCGATGGGGCCGGGGTGAAACTGGCCACCAGCATCGACGCGATCGCCCAAGGGCTGGCGAGCAAGTCTTCGATCGAGATTCAGAGCGATGAAGAAGAAGCACTGGCCAATGAACTGGAACAGATGCCTGATGAAATCGATGAGGGGCAGCGGTTGGTGCAGACGCAACTGGCGTTGATCTGCCGGCAGTTGGGGCCGTTGAGGACGCTGGCGGCGCATCTGATCAAGGACACCAGTGAGGATTGAGACCTGTGGTGTCCGTGCGGACCTCATCGCGAGCAAGCGCGCGATGAGGCCATCAGCAACAACACAGAAACTGGCTCAACCCACTCACATCCCGTGCTGTTTGATCAACTTGTCATAACTCCCGTCCGCCTTCATCGCCGCGATCTCGCGGTCGAAACCGGCGACGATCCGCGCATGCTCGGGATTCTTCAGGCTGACCATAATATGCAGGCTGTTCTCGCTTAATGGCTTGGGCAGGAACTCCACGGCGTTTCGCACCTTGGGTGACTCACGGGCCAGATAGTAGCGAGCGACGAACTCATCTTCCAGTGTCAGCTTGACCCGGTCGGCCGCGAGCATGCGCACCGCCATGGCGAAACTGTGCACGGGGATTTTCTGCAACGACTCGTCGCTGTCGAACGCAGGCGAATACGCGTATCCACGCACGATCGCGATCGGATAGGTGTGCAATTGCTGCAGGTTATTGAATTCGATGGGCGCGTCTTTGCGCTTGAGAAAGCGTACGCGATTAAGCAGGTACTCGCCAGAAAACTGGCCAAGCCTGGTCCGCTCCTCGGTGTACCAGGCGTTGACCAGCACGTCGTATCGACCCTCGCCCAGTCCCATCAAGGCCCGTGCCCAGGGCACCTGCTCGAACTCACTGGCATAGCCGGCCCTGGCGAGTGCGGTACTGACAATGTCCGTGGCCAAACCACCGTTGACGAGCGTGGAATCGGTAAAGGGGGGCCAGGCATCAGCGACCAGCCGCAGTTTTTCTGCCGCCGCTCCCTGAACCAGCAACAGCAATCCAATCAAGGCCAAAGCTCGATGCAATCGCGGCATGCCAGAAAATCCTTAGCGGGCAGGTTGCCCGACGTGTTTTCAGCCAAAACCCCAAGGCCCCTGTATCGGCAAGACCCGGGTACTCAACATTAGCTCATCGACGCCACAGCACAGCGCTTCGATCCAGATTACACAAAGAAGACATCTGCGCGAGAAATGAATGATGGCATTTTGGCCTTTGTCACAGATTCTTCCACCATAAAGACTTCTGGCGTGAGTGCGCTTAGTATCGGAACGACGTTTTCAGGGAATAAAAACATGACAGTCGATTGGATCTGCAAACACCACAGCGACCTGGGCAAGGAGCAGCTGTACGCCATTTTGCAGTTGCGTGCGGAAGTGTTCGTCGTCGAGCAAAAATGCGTTTACCAGGATATTGATGGTCAGGACCTGGAAGGCGACACCTGCCACGTGATGGCCTGGGACGGTAACCGGCTGGTGGCCTACCTGCGGCTGCTCGACCCGCAGTCACAAGGCGGCGACGTGGTGATCGGGCGGGTGATCATTGCCCCTCAGGCACGCGGCGTCGGCCTGGGGCATGAGCTGATGGATCAGGCGTTGAAACAGATCGAAAAATACTGGCCCGGCCTGCCGGTCTACCTCTCGGCCCAGGCGCATTTGCAGGGGTATTACGGGCGGTACGGGTTTGTCGTGGCGGGTGAGGAATATGTCGAGGATGGCATTCCACACATTGGCATGCGTCGCCCGTAAGGGCCTCTTCGCGAGCAAGCCCGCTCCCACACTGGATTGTGTTCACAACTCAAATCAACTGTGGGAGCGGGCTTGCTCGCGAAGGCGTCAGTCAAACCACTGAAAGATTTCAGGGATACTCCAACACTGCCTTGATCTGCCGCAGATTACGTTCGATCCAATCACGATCAATCGCCCCCCACTCGCGAATCCGATAGCGCCCCGCATGGTTGCGCGCGCCTTCTTCCTGCTCGAACTCACAAATGATATCCAGATCCGCCAACGCCGCGATGGTGTCCTGTGCCGTGCGCCGGGGCATGCCGGTGACCTCGGTCAGCGACGGGACGCTGCTGGCCAGCCCGCTGTCGATCAGGTACGCCACGTACAACCGGCGATAGAAGCTGCTCTTGGTCTTGCTCACGTCCATCCAATGCTCCTTAAAAGATCGCAGCCTGCGGCAACGCCTACAGATCCCGCCACGTCAGGTACACCCGCACATCAAATTCCACCTGGTGATAACCCGGCAGCATGTGTTCGCACAGTTTGTAGAACGCCTTGTTGTGGTCCGATTCCTTGAAGTGCGCCAGCTCATGCACCACGATCATTTTCAGGAACTCGGAAGGCGCCTCCTTGAACAACGAAGCGATGCGGATTTCCTTCTTGGACTTGAGCTTGCCGCCCTGCACCCGGGAAATCGTTGTGTGCAGGCCAAGGGCACGGTGGGTCAGGTCCAGGCGGTTGTCGAACAGCACCTTGTCGATGGCCGGAGCATTACGCAGGTACTCCTGCTTGAGGTCCAGGGCATAGGTGTACAGCGCCTTGTCGCTCTGCACCCCGTGCTTTTGCGGATAACGCTGGCTCAGGTAATCGCCCAGCCGACCGTCGGCGATCAGCTGGCGCACCTGATCCTGCAGGGTAGCGGGATAAGCCTGGAGATATTTCAACACGGTCATCGGGGCGGCAATACAGGTCACTGAAAGGTCGCCAGTGTAGCGAATTCAGCGGGGTAGCGCGCCCCAGTCAAACGGCTGGACAAAGACCCCGGTGTCTTCGGCCATCAGCGGCCGGGCCACCAGAAAACCTTGCACAGATTCACAGCCGTTGGCTTGCAGCCATTCATACTGCGCAACGGTTTCCACCCCTTCGGCAATCACCAGCATCCCGAACTGTTTGCACAGGTCGATCACACTGCGCACCAGCGCCGCATCCTTTGCCGACGCCGGCAACTTGGCGATCAAATGGCGGTCGATCTTGAGGGTATCCAGCTCCAGGTCGCGCAAGTGCGTCAGGGAACAGGGGCCGGCCCCGAAGTCATCCAATGCCACTCGTACGCCCAGATTGTGCAACAGGCGCAATTGCTTGCGGGTTTCTTCGGGGTTGTGCATCAAGGCCTCTTCCGTGACCTCGACTTCCAGATGACGCGGTTGCAGGCCATGGCGCTCCAGCACCTGGCGCAACTCGGTGACCAGATTTGGCAAGCCGAACTGCGTACTGCTCAAGCTGACGCCGAGCACCAGGTCCTCGGCAAACAGGGACTCCCAGGCTTTGCGTTGCCCGGCGCCGCGATGGTAGATCCAGCTACCCAGGCGACTGATCAGCCGCGCCTCCTCCAGCAATGGCAAAAACAGCCCCGGGGGGACATCGCCAACGCTCGGATGCTGCCAGCGCAACAAGGCCTCGAAGCCACGAATCCGCCCGTCGGCAATCGCCACCTGAGGCTGATACACCAAATTGAAATCCCGGTTCTCGATGGCCGTGCGCACACTTTCTTCCAGCATCAGCCGCGTGCGCGCCCGGCCATTCATTTCATGATCGTAGAAGCGATATTGCTGACGGCCGGCACGCTTGGCTTCGTACATGGCGATGTCGGCCGCCCGCAGCATGCCGTCGAGATTGGCGCCACAATCAGGGAACGTAGCGATGCCGATGCTGGCACCCAGGGCGATATCGAGGCCATCGACCTGCTGACAGATCGACACTCGCTCGATGAGCTTCTCGGCAATCTTCGCCGCCTGCTCGGGGAACTCCAGATCCAGCAGCGCGGTGAATTCGTCGCCGCCCATCCGCGCCAGAATGTCGAAGGGCCGCAGGCAAGCCTTCAACTGTTCGGAGACCCAGCGCAGCACACGATCACCAGCATCGTGCCCTAGGGAATCGTTGACTCGCTTGAAGCCGTCGAGGTCCAGGTACATCAAGACCCAGGAACTGTCGGAACGCTCACCGCGCAACAGCAGGTTCTCTACGGTCTGGTAGAAACCCCGGCGGTTGAGCAATCCGGTCAACGGATCGGTGACCGCCTGAAACTCCAGTTGCTGATGCAGATGGCGCACCACCGACATGTCCAGCACGGTCACGACCATCGCGTGTTGCTCGGCAGGCAATGGCGCGCAGGACAAGGCCACCGGTACCTGCTGGCCGGGCACGGTTCGTAGCTGGGCATCGTGCAGTCGCAGGGTTTCGCCGCGTTTGTATCCGGCCAGCAACTCGGAATCGGCCCATATCGGGATATGCGGTTTTTGCAGGTAGTCCAGAAACTCCTTGCCTTGCAGCTCCTGCACCGGGGCATTGAGCAACCGTGACATCGCAGGATTTGCAAAACGAATCAGACCGTCCTCACCCAATACCAGAATGCCTTCGGCTGCGTTATCCAGCACCGACGCATTAAAGGCACGAGCGGCTTCCAGATCATGACTCAGGCGCTGCAGGGCCCGGCGGTTACGCTGGTGTTCAAGCAACGCCTGGACCTTGGGCGTGAAGACCTGTGGGTCGAACGGCTTGAACAGGTAATCCACCGCACCACTGGCATAGCCCTTGATCACGGCGTCCTTGGACTGTTCGTTGGCGGTCAGGAAAATGATCGGTGTCAGACGGGTCCGCTGGCTACCGCGCATCAGGCGCGCCACTTCATAACCGTCCATGCCTGGCATCTGCACGTCCAGCAGCACCAGGTCGATATCGTGTTCAAGTAACAAGCCGAGGGCCTCGAAACCCGAGTTGGCAGTAATGACCCGCCAGCCCTGGCGCTGTAACAACGCGCGCATGCTAATCAGGTTTTCAGGGTAATCGTCGACGACTAAAAGGGTTGAGCCGCCTTCTACTGGCGTGGTTTGCGCGCATTCCATGCTGCTTCTCTAATTGCGGGGTGTCAGGCCGGTTTCTCGTGAAAACCGGACAAATACTGTGCCTTCACTCTAGACCCGGTTCTGCGAAAGCAGAAGGTGTCAGTGAGCCATCATTTAATCATTGTGTCTTTTTACCGACTAACGGTCGAATGCTCTGTCCGATGAAACCCCGGAAGATGGCATTTCGACAGGATGTTGACGTCAGCCATCCGTCAGGCGAGCATTAACAAAATCCCCCGCTACGCTTATAAAGGCCGCCCAAAAGGTGCGGTCTAGAGCTTCTGGTACGCCCGTGCAGCATGAACCCAGTGGAAGAACCGACATGATCGATCTCGCAACCTGGAACCTCAGCGTTCCCGTTGGCAGCCCACCGTACACCGTCGAAACCGCCAAACTGGTGGATGGCTTCAAAGATCAATACTTCCATTCCGACACCGGCACATTGTTTTTCTGGTCGCCCGTGACCGGCTCCCGTACCGAAAACGCGATTTATCCGCGCACCGAATTGCGTGAAACCTACAGCAACGGCACGTTGAAAAACTGGTATTACCCGGAGGCCGACAATTTGTTGTATGCCACTCTGGCAGTAAACCAGGTGCCGAGTTCCGGGAAGATCGTCATCGGCCAGATCCATGCCTATCAAAGCCAGAAACCTCTGGTGAAGGTCGAATACCAATACAAAACCAGTACAGGCACCGGCAATATCGTCGCCAAGGTCCGGATGCATCCCGATGACGATACAGGCCAGGTGATCATCGTTGCGACGGGGGTGAAACTCGACCAGGAGTTCAACTATCTCATTCATCTCAGCCCTGGTGGCGCCTTGGGCATCAGCGCCGCAGGTTATCAATGGGATACGCAAATCAGCACAACCTGGCGCGACAAACCGCTGTATTTCAAGGCCGGGGTCTATGTGCAGGACAACACCGGGTACACCACGGAAGGCGGCAAAGTGACATTTAGCAAGCTGGATATCGATCACAATCAATAGCCCCGAAAGTCCGCGTCATACATTTCTCTCGCCCACAAAAAAACCCGCCTCTCGGCGGGTTTTTCATCAAGGCAGTTTAACGCTCAGGCTTAGTTGACCTTGGCGTTCAACTCACCTTTCAGGTAACGCTGATACATGCCTTCCAGCGAGATCGCCTTGATCTTCGAAGCGTTGCCGGCAGTGCCGAAGGCTTCGTAGCGAGCGATGCACACGTCGCGCATGGCGGTAACGGTGGCGCCGAAGAATTTACGTGGGTCGAACTCGCTCGGGTTGGTGGCCATCAGGCGACGCATTGCGCCAGTGGATGCCAGGCGCAGGTCGGTGTCGATGTTGACCTTGCGCACGCCGTGCTTGATGCCTTCGACGATTTCTTCAACCGGTACGCCGTAGGTTTCTTTGATGTCGCCGCCGTACTGGTTGATGATCGCCAGCCACTCTTGCGGAACCGAAGACGAACCGTGCATCACCAGGTGAGTGTTCGGAATGCGCTTGTGGATCTCTTTGATGCGGTCGATGGCCAGCACGTCGCCGGTAGGCGGCTTGGTGAACTTGTAGGCGCCGTGGCTGGTGCCAATGGCGATCGCCAGGGCATCAACCTGAGTGCGTTTTACGAAGTCAGCGGCTTCTTCCGGGTCGGTCAGCATCTGGCTGTGATCCAGAACGCCTTCGGCGCCGATGCCGTCTTCTTCACCGGCCATACCGGTTTCCAGCGAACCCAGGCAGCCCAGCTCGCCTTCTACCGAAACGCCGCAAGCGTGAGCCATGGCTACGGTTTGCTGGGTAACACGGACGTTGTAGTCGTAGTCGGTCGGGGTCTTGCCGTCTTCGCCCAGGGAACCGTCCATCATTACCGAGCTGAAGCCCAGTTGAATGGAACGCTGGCAGACGTCAGGGCTGGTGCCGTGGTCCTGGTGCATGCACACCGGGATGTGCGGGAATTCTTCGATCGCGGCCAGGATCAGATGACGCAGGAATGGCGCGCCAGCGTATTTACGGGCGCCGGCCGAAGCCTGGACGATCACCGGGGAGTCAGTCTTGTCAGCGGCTTCCATGATGGCGCGCATCTGCTCAAGGTTGTTGACGTTGAAGGCTGGAACGCCGTAGCCGAACTCGGCTGCGTGGTCCAACATCTGGCGCATGCTGATAAGTGCCATTGTGTGTATCTCTCCCGGTTGAGGGTCGTTAATCGTGCCAGCCTGCCGGAGCGGCGGCGGCTATTCAAGTTTTTGCAGATCGGGGGTTGGCCCGGGCTGCGGATTCGGTGTTCTTCGTTTTACTCGGCCTTGCAACCACGGCCGATCAAATCATTGGTGGCGACCCAGTAAACCAGGCCTTCCTCACCTTTTATGTGAAACGCCAGCATGTCATTGCTGTACAGCGAACCCGATGCACCCGGTTCCTGCTTCAGGCGGTAGACCTGATCGGCACCGCCCAGGCGCACGTCGACTTCCCTGCGGCTGTCGTCGGTGTAGCGCCACAGCACTTTGGCCTGGCTGTCGCAGGTCCAGGTGGTCCAGTTATCCACAGGGGCGGACGACTGGAACAGGTTCAACTGAGCACAACCGGCCAACAACGTCAGCGCCGCAACGGCGATAAAACCTTTCATCCGTGTCCCTCGACTGACGGCGCACGCCGCCAGCCCTGAGTAATGAGTCAGACCCGTCAAGGGCAGCCATGTTCCTTGGCGGGTGCCTGGGTCTCGTATTTGTCCAGGCCCTCCGGCCCGGAACGCTTGTTGAGCACCGGGTTGGTTTCCGCCTGCCAGTCAGCCTGGTAGCAGCCTTTGTCCGACTCGGACGGCGCCGGTTCCGCAGTGGCCTTCGGGTTACTCCCGCACGCCACCAGCGAACCTGCGACGATCAACAGCGCTAACGTCTTGACCATTTCAACACTCCCTGCCTGGTCAAACGGGCGACCCTCAGGCCTTGGCCCGGCTTTCCAGGACTTCAACGGCTGGCAGGACCTTGCCTTCGACGAATTCGAGGAACGCGCCGCCACCGGTAGAAATGTAGGAGATCTGCTCGGCCACGCCATACTTGTCGATGGCGGCCAGGGTGTCGCCACCGCCGGCAATGGAGAACGCCGCGCTGTCTGCGATGGCCTGGGCCAGCACCTTGGTACCGTTACCGAACTGATCGAATTCGAACACGCCGACCGGACCGTTCCACAAGATGGTTTGCGACGACTTCAGCAGCTCGGCAAAATTCGCCGCGGTCTGCGGGCCGATGTCCAGGATCATGTCGTCGGCAGCAACGTCAGCGATCAGCTTGACGGTCGCAGTGGCGCTTTCGGCGAATTCCTTGGCAACCACCACGTCCACTGGCAGCGGTACGCTGACCTTGGCGGCGATGGCGCGAGCGGTGTCCAACAGGTCCGGCTCGTACAGGGATTTACCGACCGGGTGACCGGCAGCGGCCAGGAAGGTGTTGGCGATGCCGCCGCCGACGATCAACTGGTTGCAGATCTGGCTCAGGCTGTTCAGCACGTCGAGTTTGGTCGACACCTTGGAGCCGGCAACAATGGCCGCCATCGGCTGGGCCGGGGCGCCCAGGGCTTTGCCCAGCGCATCCAGTTCAGCAGCCAGCAGCGGGCCGGCAGCAGCGACTTTGGCGAACTTGGCCACGCCGTGGGTCGAACCCTCGGCACGGTGAGCGGTGCCGAAGGCGTCCATCACGAACACGTCGCACAGGGCTGCGTATTGCTGGGCCAGTTCGTCAGCGTTCTTTTTCTCGCCCTTGTTGAAGCGTACGTTTTCGAATAGCACGATGTCGCCCGCTTTCACGTCGACACCGCCCAGGTAATCGGCCACCAGCGGCACTTCACGACCCAGAGCACGGCTCAGGTAGTCGGCGACTGGCTTGAGGCTGTTCTCGGCCGAGAACTCGCCTTCGGTCGGACGGCCAAGGTGCGAGCAGACCATCACGGCCGCGCCTTTTTCCAGGGCCAGCTTGATGGTCGGCAGCGAGGCCAGGATACGCGCATCGCTGGTGACAACACCGTCCTTGACTGGGACGTTGAGGTCTTCGCGGATCAATACGCGCTTACCTTGCAGATCGAGGTCGGACATCTTCAACACGGTCATGGGTCGCACTTCCTACGGTTTTTTTGAAGTTGCTGTTTGCAGATAGTGTTCTGCAACGTCCAGCATTCGGTTGGCAAAACCCCATTCGTTGTCGAACCAGGCCAGGATGTTCACCAGCCGTGGGCCGGAAACGCGGGTCTGACTGGCATCGACGATCGCCGAATGTGGGTCATGGTTGAAATCACAGCTTGCGTGAGGTAGCTCGGTGTAGGCCAGCAAGCCTTTGAGCGGGCCGCTGGTGGCGGCTTCGCGCAAGATCCGGTTGACCTCGGTGGCGTCGGTCGCGGTGGCGGTCTGCATCGTGATATCGAGGCAGGACACGTTGACCGTCGGCACCCGCACGGCTTTGGCCTGAATTCGGCCGGCAAGTTCCGGCAGCAGGCGCTCGATACCACGCGCCAGACCGGTGGACACCGGAATCACCGACTGGAACGCCGAACGGGTACGGCGCAGGTCTTCGTGGTGATAGGCATCGATGACCGGCTGATCGTTCATCGCCGAGTGAATGGTGGTGATCGATACGTAATCCAGACCAATGGCCTGATTCAACAGGCGCAACAGCGGCACGCCGCAGTTGGTGGTGCAGGACGCGTTGGACACCAGCAACTCGTCGCCGGTCAGGCAATCCTGGTTCACGCCATAGACGATGGTTGCGTCGACGTCCGTCTCGCTGGCCATCGGCTGGGAAAACAGCACACGCGGGGCGCCGGCGTCGAGGAAACGCTGGCCGTCCTCTCGCGTGTGATAAGCACCGGAGCACTCCAGCACCAGATCGACGCCCAGGGACGCCCAATCGATGCCTTCGGGGGTAGCACTGCGCAGGACCTTCACGCAGTCGCCATTGATATGCAGACAATCGCCGTCGACCTTCACTTCGCCGGGGAACCGGCCATGGGTGGAGTCGAAGCGTGTCAGGTATTCGATGCTGGCCATGTCCGCCAGATCGTTGATCGCGACAATCTCGAACCCGGCCTTCTCGCCTCGCTCGAACAACGCACGCAAGACGCAACGACCAATCCGGCCGTAGCCGTTGAGTGCAACTTTGTAGGGACGCGGTTGAGGCATGGGGTTCTCGATTACCGTGGTGAATCCATCAGTTTTGTGTCGTTTGAACCGACGCTATCGCGAGCAGGCTCGCTCCTACATGGGCGATGTAGAACCCTGTAGGAGCGAGCCTGCTCGCGAAGGCGTCAGCCCGGACAACATCACTGTCGGACTTAGTCTTCCAGCAGCTCTTCAGCCTGACCCAGGATGTTTTCCAGGGTGAAGCCGAACTCTTCGAACAAGGCCGACGCAGGCGCCGACTCGCCGTAGGTGGTCATGCCGATCACGCGGCCTTCCAGGCCCACGTACTTGTACCAGTAGTCCGCATGGGAAGCCTCGATGGCGATACGGGCGCTGACCTGCAACGGCAGGACCAATTGCTTGTAGCCGGCGTCCTGGGCATCGAACACGCTGGTGCACGGCATGGAAACCACGCGTACCTTGCGGCCCTGCTCGGTCAGTTTGTCGAAGGCCTGAACGGCCAGGCCGACTTCCGAACCGGTGGCGATCAGGATCAGCTCAGGCTCGCCAGCGCAGTCTTTCAGCACGTAACCACCACGGCTGATGTCGGCGATCTGGCCGGCGTCGCGGGTCTGGTGCTGCAGGTTCTGGCGGGAGAAGATCAAGGCCGAAGGACCGTCCTTGCGCTCCAGTGCGTATTTCCAGCTCACCGCCGACTCAACGGCGTCGGCTGGGCGCCAGGTATCGAGGTTCGGCGTGCAGCGCAGGCTGGCCAGTTGCTCGATTGGCTGGTGAGTCGGGCCGTCTTCGCCCAGACCGATGGAGTCGTGGGTGTAGACGTGGATCACACGCTGCTTCATCAGGGCCGACATGCGCACCGCGTTGCGCGCGTATTCCATGAACATCAGGAAGGTCGCGCCGTAAGGCACCAGGCCGCCGTGCAAGGCAACACCGTTCATGATCGCGGTCATGCCGAACTCGCGCACGCCGTAGTACATGTAGTTGCCGCTGGCGTCTTCGGCGGTGACGCCTTTGCAGCCTTTCCACAGGGTCAGGTTGGAACCGGCCAGGTCAGCCGAACCGCCGAGGAACTCAGGCAGCAACGGGCCGAATGCGTTCAGGGCATTCTGGCTGGCTTTACGGCTGGCGGTGGTTTCGCCCTTGGCAGCCACTTCGGCGATGTAGGCCGAGGCTTTTTCGCTGAAATCAGCTGGCAGCTCACCGCTCAGACGACGCACCAGTTCGCTGGCTTCAGTCGGGAACGCGGCGGAGTAAGCGGCGAAACGCTGGTCCCACTCGGCCTCGACAGCTTTACCTGCTTCCTTGGCGTCCCACTCGGCGTAGATATCGGCCGGGATTTCGAACGGACCGTGGTTCCATTTCAGCGCCGCACGGGTCAGGGCGATTTCCGCGTCACCCAGTGGGGCGCCGTGGCAATCTTCCTTGCCTTGCTTGTTCGGCGAACCGAAACCGATGGTGGTCTTGCAGCAGATCAGGGTTGGCTGCTCGCTTTTGCGCGCAGTGTCGATCGCCGTCTTGATCTCTTCCGGGTCGTGACCGTCGACATTGCGGATCACTTGCCAGTTGTAGGACTCAAAACGCTTCGGCGTGTCGTCGGTGAACCAGCCTTCGACTTCGCCATCGATGGAGATGCCGTTGTCATCGTAGAAGGCGATCAGCTTGCCCAGGCCCAGGGTACCGGCCAGGGAAGCGACTTCGTGGGAAATGCCTTCCATCATGCAGCCATCACCCAGGAACACATAGGTGTGGTGGTCGACAATGTTATGGCCAGGACGGTTGAACTGCGCCGCCATGACTTTTTCAGCCAGGGCAAAACCCACGGCGTTGGCCAGGCCTTGGCCCAGTGGACCGGTGGTGGTTTCTACGCCCGGGGTGTAGCCGAGTTCCGGGTGGCCCGGGGTGCGGCTGTGCAGTTGACGGAACTGCTTCAGGTCATCGATCGACAGGTCGTAGCCGGTCAGGTGCAGCAGCGAGTAGATCAACATCGAGCCGTGGCCATTGGACAGCACGAAGCGGTCACGGTCGGCGAACGATGGATTGCTCGGGTTGTGCTTGAGGTAGTCGCGCCAAAGTACCTCGGCGATATCCGCCATACCCATCGGGGCACCGGGATGGCCGCTGTTGGCTTTTTGCACGGCATCCATGCTGAGGGCACGAATGGCGTTGGCACGCTCACGACGGCTAGGCATCGCTGTTCTCCTGGGGGCTTGAATAAAACGAAACGGAAAAAAGGCGAGCATTTTCCCTCACCGGGACGCCTCGGGGCAATGACAGATAGTCATCTGAAGGCGTTTTTCCAATGGATAACGACGTATTCGCTTGGTGAAACCTTTCCGCCGTCCGTTTGTTGACTGAAGCTAACGTTAAGAAGTGCCATCTATCGAGCAATATCAAAACTTTTTGATATTGCTCTTGCGATGCCTTCGACCCGTGACTAGACTGCCGGCCTTATGAATTTACGCGTGCCATCCATTCAACATGACGATTGCGATGAGCTGGCAGCCTTGTGCAAGGCTGGCGGCGATCCCCTGCGGTTGAATGTCTTGCGCGCACTGGCCAACGATTCGTTCGGTGTGCTGGAACTGGCACAGATCTTCGGCATCGGCCAGTCAGGCATGAGCCACCACCTCAAGGTACTGGCCCAGGCCGACCTGGTGGCGACGCGCCGCGAAGGCAACGCGATTTTCTACCGTCGTGCACTGCCCCACACCGAACTGCTGGGCGGCAAATTGCACGCAGCGCTGCTCGAAGAAGTGGACAACCTGACGCTGCCGACCGACGTACAGTCGCGCATCACCCAGGTCCATGGACAACGCGCGGCCGCCAGCCAGGACTTTTTCTCACGGGTGGCGGAGAAGTTTCGCGCCCAGCAAGACTTGATCGCCGGCCTGCCGCAATACCGCGAAAGCGTGGTGGCCCTGCTCGACAAGCTGAGCTTCGACAAAGACGCCACGGCCATTGAAGTCGGCCCCGGCGATGGCGCATTCCTGCCGGAACTGGCGCGCCGCTTCGCGCAAGTCACGGCGCTGGATAACAGCAGCGCGATGCTTGAGCTGGCGCGCCAGGTCTGCGAACGCGACAAGCTGACTAACGTCAGCCTGCAACTGGCCGATGCATTGAACGGCGTCAGCCTCAAGGCCGATTGCGTTGTACTGAACATGGTGCTGCACCATTTTGCCGCGCCGGCCGATGCGCTCAAGCACATGGCCAATTTGCTGCAACCAGGCGGTAGCCTGTTAGTGACAGAGTTATGTAGCCACAACCAGAGTTGGGCCAAGGAGGCCTGCGGTGATCTCTGGCTGGGGTTTGAACAGGACGATCTGGCCCGTTGGGCCACCGCTGCGGGACTCGTTCCCGGGGAAAGCCTCTATGTAGGCTTACGTAATGGTTTCCAGATCCAGGTCCGCCATTTTCAGCGACCGGCTGGCGACACTCACCATCGGTAATTTCAGGAAAACATCGAGATGAGCGAATACTCCCTTTTCACCTCCGAGTCCGTGTCTGAAGGGCATCCGGACAAAATCGCCGACCAGATTTCTGATGCGGTGCTGGACGCCATCATTGCTGAAGACAAGTTCGCCCGTGTGGCGTGCGAGACTCTGGTGAAAACGGGCGTGGCGATCATCGCCGGCGAAGTCACCACTTCGGCCTGGGTTGACCTGGAGCAGATCGTTCGTGACGTGATCACCAACATCGGCTACACCAGCTCCGACGTCGGCTTCGACGGCGCGACCTGCGGCGTGATGAACATCATCGGCAAGCAGTCCCCAGACATCAACCAGGGTGTCGACCGTGCCAAGCCTGAAGATCAGGGTGCCGGCGACCAGGGCCTGATGTTCGGCTACGCCAGCAATGAAACCGACGTGCTGATGCCTGCACCGATCACTTTCTCGCACCAACTGGTGCAGCGCCAGGCCGAAGCCCGTAAATCCGGCCTGCTGCCTTGGCTGCGCCCGGACGCCAAGTCGCAAGTGACCTGCCGTTACGAAAACGGCAAGGTTGTCGGTATCGACGCCGTCGTTCTGTCGACCCAGCACAACCCGGAAGTGTCGTACAACGACCTGCGCGAAGGCGTGATGGAGCTGATCGTCAAGCACGTGCTGCCTGCCGAACTGTTGAGCAAGGACACCCAGTTCCACATCAACCCGACCGGCCAGTTCATTATCGGCGGCCCGGTGGGTGACTGCGGTCTGACCGGTCGCAAGATCATCGTCGACAGCTACGGCGGCATGGCCCGTCACGGCGGTGGCGCATTCTCCGGCAAGGATCCATCGAAGGTTGACCGTTCGGCTGCCTACGCCGGTCGTTACGTGGCCAAGAACATTGTTGCCGCCGGCCTGGCCGAGCGTTGCGAGATTCAGGTGTCCTACGCCATCGGCGTTGCTCAGCCGACTTCGATCTCGCTGAACACCTTCGGTACCGGCAAGATCAGCGATGACAAGATCGTCAAACTGGTCCGCGAAGTGTTCGACCTGCGTCCATACGCGATCACCACGATGCTCGACCTGCTGCACCCGATGTATCAGGAAACCGCTGCGTACGGCCACTTCGGTCGCACCCCGGCGACCAAGACCGTGGGCGACGACACCTTCACCACGTTCACCTGGGAAAAAACCGATCGCGCCGACGCTCTGCGTTCTGCTGCCGGCCTGTAAGACTTCCCCGCAACACCCGAAGCCCCGCACGGTTCGCGCCCTGCGGGGCTTTTTATTGGGATTCGCTTTACACCGCATCGCAGCCTTCGCGGGCAAGCCATTAGAAACACTCGGTAAAAACCCCGCCCGCTGCGCTAACTGATACTGACCTAGCCTTCAAGCACCTCACCGAGCAAGGACGCTCAAGATGCTTCCCCACCTGCGCCTGTTTTTTGCCGTTCTACTGTTCTTTACCCACATGACCGCCAATACCGCCGAGTGCCCCGACTGGACGCCGGAACGCGCCCTGATTGAAGTCAACAAACTGCAACAGCAAGTCGACCTCTGGGACGACAGCTATCACCGCCAGGGACGCTCACTGGTCGCCGATGAACTCTACGACCAGTCCCGCGCCCAACTCACCCAATGGCGCCACTGCTTCAACCTGAGCCCGTCCGCAGACCCCTTGCGCACTGCACGCGGCACACTGCCCCACCCTATCGCCCACACTGGCCTGGACAAACTGCACGATCAGCCCGCCGTGGAAAAATGGCTGCGTGGCCGGGTGGACGTCTGGGTCCAGCCTAAAATCGATGGCGTGGCGGTGACCCTGGTTTACCGCAACGGTCTGTTGGCCCAGGCCATCAGCCGTGGTGACGGCAAGAGTGGTCAGGACTGGACGCTTCCTGCACGGCAGATTCCGGCCATCCCGCAACGGCTACCGCAGGCCCGGGACCTGATCGTGCAAGGCGAACTGTATTGGCGCCTGACCGATCATGTGCAGGCCCGGGCCGGTAGCCTCAATGCTCGTGGCTCGGTGGCCGGCCTGATGGCGCGCAAGGTCTTGAGCGCCGAACAGGCCGCCAACATCGACTTGTTTGTCTGGGACTGGCCCCAAGGGCCGGCGAGCGTGCCCGCGCGTGCCGCGGCGCTGACTGCGCTTGGCTTCCCGAGTACCACGACATACAGCCAGCCCATTGCCTCCGCTGTCGATGCCGAACGCTGGCGCGAGCACTGGTATCGCTCTGCCCTGCCCTTTGCCAGCGACGGCATCGTCCTGCGCCAAAACCAGCGCCCAGCCGCTGAGCGCTGGCAGGCCAGGTCGCCCTACTGGGCCATCGCCTGGAAATACCCCTTCGCCCAGGCACTGGCCGAAGTCCGCCAGGTTCACTTCAAAATCGGCCGGACCGGGCGGATCACTCCGGTACTTGAACTGACCCCGGTGAAGCTCGATGACCGGCAGATCAAACACGTCAGCGTCGGTTCGTTGCAACGCTGGCAGGCGCTGGACATACGCCCGGGTGATCAGGTCGCCATCAGCCTGGCCGGGCTGACCATTCCCAGGCTCGATAGCGTTGTATTGCGCAGCAGCGAACGCGCCGAATTGAACACACCGCTGGCAGCAGACTTCCATTTATTGAGTTGCTGGCAACCGACTCCGGGCTGCGAGAGCCAGTTTCTCGCGCGCCTGACCTGGCTCAGCAGCAAGCAGGGCCTGGCGCTACCCAATGTGGGTCCGGGTACTTGGGAAAAACTTCTTGCAACAGGTCGCCTGAACGGTCTGCTGGATTGGTTGACCCTCGATGCCCAAGAGCTTGCTACCATTGACGGTTTCGGCGAGCGCAGTGCGGCTCGCCTTGCGGACGGCTTCAACCAGGCCCGGCAACGCCCGTTCGCGCACTGGCTCAAAGCCTTGGGATTACCACCGACAGGCCAGGCGCATCTCGGCGATTCATGGCAGGTACTGGCAGAGCGAAACATCGAACAATGGCGGGCCGAGGCCGATATCGGGCCAGGGCGCGCAGCGCAACTGAACGCATTTTTCCGCGATCCGCAGGTCCTGGCCTTGAGTGAAACATTACGTGATGCGGGGATTGACGGCTTTTAGCTGTCGGCCCTGCGCCCACCGGGAACCCCAAGGGACCGCTGGGCTCCAACAAGCCATTGCCACACCGGCCTGCTTGCTTTCCTACATGGAGCTTTTATGAAATTTCTTTCACCGCTCGCCCTGTTGACCCTTTGCAGCGTGCTGGCCACCCCGTTGATGGCGGACGAGGAAGCGCCAGGGCTGACCGGTTGCGCCGCCAAGAAGCAAGGAATCATCAACCAGATCGAATTGGCCAAGGTCCACGGTAATGCCGACCAGCAGGCCGGCCTGGAAAAGGCCCTGAGCGAAGTCGAAGCGAACTGCACCGACGCCTCGCTGAAGAAGGAACGGGAAAACAAGGTGCTCGACGCCAAGCACGAAGTCAGCAAGCGTCAGGCGGACCTCGACAAGGCCATGAGCAAAGGCGACCCCGACAAGATCAACAAGCGCAAAGACAAACTCGCCGATGCCCGCAAGGAATTGCAGAACGCACTGGATGAGCTGGATAAATAAACAAGCAACACCCAAGGCTAACCGTGGCGAGGGAGCTTGCTCCCGCCGGGCTACGAAGTAGCCCCAAACCAGCCATCCTGAACATCAGATCGAACCCGACTGCCAACTAACGCCTGCTGCGTAGACGAGCGGGACGATGCGGCGCTCCGACAAGCTCCCTCGCCACAACAACAGACCGTCGCAGCCGAGAATCAATGATCCCGAAACGCCTTATGACAAGCACTGCAAGCATCTTCGACTTTCTGCACCACCGGCCCCAGGTTGCTGGCCTTGTAGGGCTGGACCTGGCTGGCGATCACCAATTCACCGGTGGCGCTTTCAAGGTCGCGGGCCATTGCCTGAAAGCGTGCCTGTTGCTCCCAGACATCGCTCTTGGCGCTGGTGTGATCTTCCTCGCGCACTTGCGGAAAATGCTGCCACGGCTCACGGGACAACGCATCGAGCTTCACCGCGCCTTCGGCGAATTTCGGACCATCGAACGCAATGCGTCCACGCAACATGCCGCCCAGGTCTTCGCCAGTCTTGAGCATCTGCTTGAAAATGGCCTTGCGCTGGCCGAGCGGCGAGTTGGGGTCGACACCGCCACAAGCGGACAACGTCAGGCAGGCCAGCAATACAACAGAAAGTCTTTTAAAAGTCATGGTGGCTTCAGGTCACGGGAAACGGCGGCCAGTATCCTCGCGTCATCGGCAAAGACCAATAGCCCTATTATCAACAAGGGTTGCTTGAGCACATGGAGCGCTCAGGCAACCGGCAAAGGAATCACTCCATGAACAGCCGTTTCAAGGCCTGGCGTCACAGCCTGGCCTGGACCCTGCCGATGGTGGCCCTGCTCGCAGGCTGCACCGGTGGCGACAACAAACAACCGAAAACCCACGCCCTGGCCACCTACTCCAGCGCCACATGGGAAGCGCTGCCGGCGGTGTCCGACAGCGACCTGGTCGCCGGTTTCGGTTCCTGGCGCAGCGCCTGCACCCGACTAAAGGCCGACCCGGTCTGGGGTGGCACCTGCGTAGCGGCTGCCAACGTGCCGCAAACCGCCAGCGACATTCGCGGTTTTCTCAAGCAGAACCTCGATGTCTATGGCCTGCGCGCTGCCAACGACAACTCCAACGGTTTGATCACCGGTTACTACGAACCGGTTTACCCCGGCAGTCTGACCCAGACCAGCGTTGCCAGTGTGCCGGTGTATGGCGTCCCCGAAGACATGATCATCGTCGCCCTCGACAGCATTTACCCGGAACTCAAGGGCAAGCGCCTGCGCGGTCGACTCGAAGGTCGTGTGCTCAAGCCGTACGACGATGCGGCAACCATCGAAAGCAAAGGGGTCAAGGCGCCGGTCGTGGCCTGGCTGACCGATCCGATGAACCTGCAGTTCCTGCAAATCCAGGGTTCGGGCCGTATCCAGCTCGACAATGGTCGCCAGTTGCGCATTGCCTACGCCGATCAGAACGGCCATCCGTATCGACCGATCGGCCGCTGGCTGGTGGAACAGGGCGAGTTGAAAAAAGAAGACGTGACCATGGGCGCCATCAGCACCTGGGCCAAGGCCAATCCGTCGCGGATTCCCGAACTGCTCGGCAGCAACCCCAGCTACGTATTCTTCACCCGCAACCCGGACAGCAACGAAGGTCCGCGCGGCTCGCTGAACGTACCGTTGACTGCCGGTTACAGCGCGGCGGTGGATCGCAAGGTAATTCCGCTGGGCAGTCTGCTGTGGTTATCGACCACCAAACCGGACGGCACTGCACTGGTTCGCCCGGTGGCAGCACAGGACACCGGCGGCGCCATTGCCGGCGAGGTTCGGGCGGATCTGTTCTGGGGCACCGGCGATGCGGCCGGGCAACTGGCCGGGGACATGAAACAGCAGGGACAGATCTGGATGCTCTGGCCCAAAGGTGCTGCGCTGCCACAAGTACCGCAGGTGGCGGATGCAGAGAAGACCAAGCCCTGAGGCGAGTGTTGACCGTTAGATAGCTTTCGCGAGCAGGCTCGCTCCCACAGAAGACACGCGTTCCAATGTGGGAGCGACGGTGCGACGATTCGACCTGCTCGCGATGAGGCCGGCAAAAACCCTGAAGATCGTTTAGACCGACACCACAAAAAAACTCACGATCAACGCCATCCCCACGAACCACACCAGCGACCGCAGCGTCGCCCAGTCCGCCAGGTAGCAAATGATGTAGAGCAGGCGACTGGTGATGAACAACACCGACAGCACATTGATCGTCACCAGTTCGGCATTGCCTGCCAGGTGCGCTACGATCACTGCCGCAGCGAACGCCGGGATCACTTCAAAGCTGTTCAGTTGCGCCGCATTCGCGCGCCTGCCCAAGCCTTCCAGCGAATCGAGAAAATCCCGGGGGTCATGGTTGTCTCTCAACCTGAACCCGCCACTGATCTTGGCGACCCACGTACACACATACGGCAGGAGAATCGCGATCAAAATGCACCACAGAGCAACCGTCATAAAGCAGTCCCTTCTTCACGTTTCAGAACAGTCAAAATTTCATGACCAAAATGCCGATCAGCACCAGCCCACAAGCTAAGAGGCGCGGTCCGCCAAAAGGTTCTTTCAGGTAACGCATGCCAAATAGCACCACCAGAATTACGCTGATCTCGCGCAACGCCGCCGCTTCTGCAATCGAGCCCAATTGCATCGCCCACAGCACCAGAGCGTAGCTGAACAACACGCAAAACCCGACGGCCAGGCCCAGTCGCCACTGCTCGCGCCAGAACAACATGAACGCGGGCCGCTTGCGCACCAACGCCAACAGCGGAAACGGCCAGGCACTGAGCAAGGTGACCCAGACCAGGTAATCCAGTGGATGGGACCAGCGCCGCAATGCCTGACCGTCGATGTAGGTGTAGCAACCGATGCACAGACCGATCAGCGCCACCACCGGTAGCATCGACCATGGAAGGCGCGCTCCGCCGCCGCCCTGCCAGAGCAGGCACAGCATGCCGAACGGGATCAGCAGGATTCCGAAGATCTGCTGATGGGTCAGCACCTCCCCGGCAAAGATCAGCGTCAGCGCCAGCACCACCAACGGTGACAGGCCGCGCATCAATGGATAGACCAGCCCGAGGTCACCGACCCGATAGGCCTGGATCAACAAATAGCGATAGAGCAACTCGAACGCCGCCGACGCCAGGATCCACGGCCAGATCTCCAGTGGCGGCACGCTCAGGAACGGCAGCATCAGCGCGACAAAAAGCAGCGCCACGCTGTCCATGCAGGCCACCACCAACAGTCGCTCCGCACTGAACTTGATCAGGGTATTCCACGCCGCATGCAACAGCGCCGCCACCAACACCAACGCCGTCGCAAGCACGGCCTACTCCTTTTGTTGTCTCCACGATCCTTATAGGGGCGCCGAGAATTGATTCGCCATACTTCAGTGGCTGCTTATACTGCAAGTGACCACGCCGCACTCAGTTGCGCACAGACTAATTCCAATAAAAATTCTGCCCGACCCGCTCTCGTCGAGAACGGTCGTCGGCCTGCGTATGCCTGATCACAGCGTCAAGACTACCGACAGAGACCTTGCGCATGCCACTCGCTTTGCTTGCCCTCGCTGTTGCCGCCTTCGGCATCGGCACCACTGAATTCGTCATCATGGGTCTTTTGCCCGATGTCGCCCGCGACCTCGGCGTGAGCATTCCCGATGCCGGATTGCTGATCACCGGCTACGCCCTGGGCGTGGTGTTCGGTGCTCCGATCCTCGCGGTCGGCACCGCCAACATGCCACGTAAGGCCACGATGTTGGGCATGACGCTGATGCTCATTCTCGGCAACATGCTCTGCGCACTGGCGCCGAACTACGCCACGCTGATGGCCGCGCGCGTGATCACGGCACTGTGCCACGGCGCATTTTTCGGCATCGGTTCGGTGGTGGCTGCCGGGCTGGTGGCACCCAACAAACGGGCTCAGGCGATTGCCATGATGTTCACCGGTCTGACCCTGGCCAATGTGCTCGGCGTGCCACTGGGCACCGCACTCGGGCAATACGCAGGTTGGCGCTCGACCTTCTGGGCGGTGTCGGTGATCGGGGTTCTGGCGGCGATTGCGCAATGGGTCTGGCTGCCGAAAAACATCGCGATGGATAAAGCCAACCTGGCCAGCGAGTTCAAGGTACTGGGCAAGGCCAACGTGCTGCTGGCCCTGGGCATGAGCGTGCTGGCCTCAACCAGCCTGTTCAGTGTGTTCACTTACATTGCACCGATCCTGCAGGACATCACCGGAGTCAGCCCTCACGGCGTCACCATCATGCTGCTATTGTTCGGCGTGGGCTTGACCGCCGGCAGCATGCTCGGTGGTCGTCTGGCGGACAGCCGCTTGCTGCCTTCGCTGGTGGGCATGGCGCTGGCGGTGCTGTTGGTGCTGGCGGCATTCACGCAAACCAGCCATTCGGTGATCCCGGCGGCAATCACACTGGTGTTGTGGGGGACGTTTGCCTTTGCCTTGTGCCCGATCCTGCAACTGCTGATCATCGATCAGGCCCACGAGGCACCGAACCTGGGTTCGACACTGAACCAGAGCGCCTTCAACCTGGGTAACGCGGCCGGCGCCTGGATCGGCGGGCTGGTGGTGGCCAGCGGCGCGGACCTTGCGGACTTGCCGTGGACCGGTGCACTGGTCAGCGGGCTGACCGTGTTGACTGCACTGTTCTTCATCTATCGCCAGCGTCGCGGTGCGACTGCGCTTGATTTGGTGGGCTGAGCATCACCTTGATTGTATGCCGCATTCGTGAGCAGGCTCGCTCCCACAAGGGATCGCGGCTCAATGTGGGAGCGATGATTCGACCTGCTCGCGATGGGGACATCACCGATCTCACTGACCGGCGTCATCATCCTTGAACTGATCCTTGACGTACTTGATCTCTGTCCGACCATGAGGCGCCGGCAAGCCGTCTTCACCGAGGTTCACGAACACCATTTTTTCAACGGTGAGGATGCTCTTGCGGGTGATCTTGTTGCGCACTTCACAGGTCAGGGTGATGGAAGTGCGGCCGAATTCGGTCGCCGTGATGCCCAGTTCGATGATGTCGCCCTGGCGCGAGGCGCTGACGAAGTTGATTTCGGAAATGTACTTGGTGACCACACGCTGGTTGCCCAACTGGACAATGGCGTAGATCGCCGCCTCTTCGTCTATCCAGCGCAGCAGGCTACCGCCGAACAGCGTGCCGTTGGGGTTGAGGTCTTCGGGTTTTACCCATTTGCGGGTGTGGAAGTTCATGTTCACTCCTGAAAGCAGTTTCAAGCGGCAAGCTACAAGCTGCAAGTTGATCGTCGAGCGGCTATTTCTTGTAGCTTGCCGCTTGCAACTTGCCGCTGCAACTTGTCGCTTGCAGCTTGCAACTTGCCGCTCAAAGAAAGCTATAATCGCCACCGTTTCAAAACGGTCATCTTCAATTGCTACCGTTTTCCCGCCACCTGTCCGAGGGGCGCTGCAGCAGGTTCGACCTGTCAGGCTCGGATGGGGCGTTGCCTGGCCTTCACTGGCTGGACACTAAACGCACAACGGCGCCCATTCGCATACATTACGAATGGAGGCTCTTCATGAGCGCTGTCAACACGCCTGCAGATTTTACCGACTACAAAGTCGCCGACATGTCCCTGGCTGCCTGGGGCCGTCGCGAAACCATCATCGCCGAGTCTGAAATGCCAGCCCTGATGGGTCTGCGTCGCAAGTACTCCGAAGAGCAACCGCTCAAGGGCGCGAAGATCCTCGGCTGCATCCACATGACCATTCAGACTGCCGTGCTGATCGAAACCCTGGTTGCCCTGGGTGCCGAAGTGCGCTGGTCGTCCTGCAACATTTTTTCGACTCAGGATCAGGCCGCCGCTTCCATCGCCGCTGCCGGCATCCCGGTTTTCGCCTGGAAAGGCGAGACTGAGCAAGAGTACGAGTGGTGCCTGGAGCAAACCATCCTGAAAGATGGCGCGCCTTGGGATGCCAACATGATCCTCGACGACGGCGGCGACCTGACCGAGCTGCTGCACAAGAAATACCCAGCCGTTCTGGACCGCGTCCACGGCGTGACCGAAGAAACCACCACCGGCGTTCACCGCCTGCTGGACATGCTGGCCAAGGGCGAGCTGAAAATCCCGGCCATCAACGTCAACGACTCGGTAACCAAGAGCAAGAACGACAACAAGTACGGCTGCCGTCACAGCCTGAACGATGCGATCAAGCGCGGCACCGACCACCTGCTGTCCGGCAAGCAAGCGCTGGTCATCGGCTACGGCGACGTGGGCAAGGGTTCGGCCCAGTCCCTGCGTCAGGAAGGCATGATCGTCAAAGTCTCCGAAGTCGACCCGATCTGCGCCATGCAAGCCTGCATGGACGGTTTCGAACTGGTTTCGCCGTTCATCGACGGCATCAACACCGGTACCGAAGCGAGCATCGACAAGGCACTGCTGGGCAAGATCGATCTGATCGTGACCACCACCGGTAACGTCAATGTTTGCGACGCAAACATGCTCAAGGCCCTGAAGAAGCGTGCTGTTGTCTGCAACATCGGCCACTTCGACAACGAAATCGACACCGCTTTCATGCGCAAGAACTGGGCATGGGAAGAAGTGAAGCCGCAGGTTCACAAGATCCACCGCACCGGCGCTGGCGATTTCGACCCACAGAACGACGATTACCTGATCCTGCTGGCCGAAGGCCGTCTGGTTAACCTGGGTAACGCCACTGGCCACCCGAGCCGCATCATGGACGGTTCGTTCGCCAACCAGGTTCTGGCTCAGATCTTCCTGTTCGGCCAGAAGTACGCCGACCTGTCGCCAGCCAAGAAAGCCGAGCGCCTGACCGTTGAAGTACTGCCGAAGAAACTCGACGAAGAAGTGGCCCTGGAAATGGTCCGCGGCTTCGGCGGCGTTGTGACTCAACTGACCAAGACCCAGGCCGACTACATCGGCGTGACCGTCGAAGGTCCGTTCAAGCCGCACGCTTACCGCTACTAAGAGCAGCTGCAAGCTTTGAGCTTCAAGCGGCAAGCACAGGCCAAAAGCCGATCTTGCCGCACGAAGCCCGCAGTTTTGCCCCAATTTGCCAAAACAGTGTCAGGCAGCAAGTTCCAGGCACAAGAGACGAGCGCACCTCCGCTTCTCTTGCAGCTTGTGGCTTGCAGCTTGTAGCTGGAGGTTCCCTCCATGTCCCAAGATCGTCGCTACAGCTTCGAGTTCTTCCCTACGAAGACCGATGCTGGGCAAGAAAAGCTGCTCGCCACTGCTCGCCAGCTGGCCGCCTACAACCCCGATTTCTTCTCCTGCACCTACGGCGCCGGCGGTTCGACCCGTGATCGCACGCTGAACACCGTGTTGCAGCTCGAAAGCGAAGTCAAAATCCCTGCCGCTCCGCACCTGTCCTGCGTGGGCGATAGCAAAGCTGACCTGCGTGGCCTGCTGGCCCAGTACAAGGCCGCCGGCATCAAGCGTATCGTCGCCCTGCGCGGTGACCTGCCTTCGGGCATGGGCATGGCCAGCGGTGAAATGCGCCACGCCAATGACCTGGTTGAATTCATTCGTGAAGAAACCGGTGATCACTTCCACATCGAAGTCGCCGCTTACCCGGAAATGCATCCGCAAGCGCGCAATTTCGAAGACGATGTTGCCAACTTCGTGCGCAAGGCCAACGCTGGCGCCGACAGTGCGATCACCCAGTACTTCTTCAACGCCGACTGCTACTTCTACTTCGTGGAACGCGTGCGGGCATTGGGTGTGAACATCCCGATCGTGCCGGGCATCATGCCGATCACCAACTACAGCAAGCTGGCGCGCTTCTCCGATGCCTGCGGTGCGGAAATCCCGCGCTGGATCCGCAAGCAACTGGAAGCCTACGGCGACGACACCCAGAGCATTCAGCGCTTTGGCGAACAGGTCATCACCGAGATGTGCGAACAACTGCTGCAGGGTGGCGCTCCAGGCCTGCACTTCTACACCCTGAACCAGGCTGAAGCGAGCCTGGCGGTGTGGAACAACCTGAAGTTGCCGCGTTGAAGCAGCTGCAAGCTTCAAGCTGAAAGCGACAAGCAAGTTCAAAGGATCGTATTCTTCGGCAGCTCCTGTAGGAGCTTTCGCAGGCTGCGATCTTTTGCTTTCAGCGCACTATTAATGTGCAGCAATCCACGGAGTTAGAGCTTCTGCGGTCAGTTTCTGGCTCTTTCCGGTTTCTCGTCGTAATCTCAGCCCATGCCTTTGATCACGCAGTTAATCGCCGTGCTTGTCTTCACTTGCCTGAGCTTCACCGCCCGGGGCGAGAAGCTGCGCATTGTCACGGAACCGTGGGCGCCCTACGTATACGAAGACAACAACGGCAAATCCCTGGGCCTGGACTACGAAACCACCGCCATTGTCTTCAAGCGCCTGGGCATCGAAGTGGAGTGGCAATTCCTGCCATGGAAACGCTGCCTGTCGATGTTGGAGTCAGGCCAGGCCGACGGCGCGCTGGACATCTTTCACAGCGACGAACGCGATGCGACCCTGCTCTACCCCAGCGAACCACTGTCTGAAGTCCAGTTCGTGATGTTCTACGCCAATGAACGGCCCCATCCGTTTCGCACCCTCGATGACTTGCGCGGCCTGACCATCGGCACCTCGCCGGGTTACCTGTACAGCAAGGACTTCAGCGATTCGACGCTGTTCACCCGCGAGCCGGCCCCCACCCATGAAGCCAACTTCGGCAAACTGGTACGCGGGCGGATTGACCTGCTGATCACCGACCGCCGGGTCGGCCAGCATTTGCTCGACGAACTGGGAATCCGCAACAAGATCACCGAAAACCCTACGATCATCAGCCAGCAAAGCCAGTTTCTCGCGGTACGGCGCAATGCGGGCATGGATCTGCTGGTGCAGCGTTTCGGCGCCGAACTCAAACGTTTCAAGCGCGAGCCCGCCTACGCTGAACTGAGTGCCCGCTACGGCGCGGAACCGGCAGCCAGCGTGAAAACCGAAAAGACCACGGTAGCCACGGAAAAAACCGTTGAGCAGCAGGAAAGCGGCGCGCAGTGATTGCTCTGTTATACTCCGGCCTTCCCGCCAGGCTCACGCCCGGACGCTCGGAATCGTTAATGGCATCTCAACCCCGCTACTGCGCAGCTTTCAGCCCGCGCGAGCGCTTGCAGACGAGCCTTCGAGACCCAGCAGGACCGGACGGGATTGCGTCCTCTTAAACGCGATTCGCGCCAGGCAAGACTCCCATTGGGCCAAGCCCTAACTAGAACAGGATTACTCATGTCCTTTGCTTCCCTCGGTCTCTCCGAGGCTTTAGTCCGCGCCATCGAGGCAGCGGGCTATACCGAGCCTACTCCGGTGCAACAGCGGGCCATTCCCGCCGTGTTGCAAGGTCGCGACCTGATGGTCGCGGCACAGACAGGTACTGGTAAAACCGGCGGTTTCGCCCTTCCGATTCTGGAGCGGTTGTTCCCCAACGGTCACCCGGACAAATCCCAGCGTCACGGCCCGCGCCAGCCGCGCGTACTGGTCCTGACCCCGACTCGCGAACTCGCCGCGCAAGTGCATGAAAGCTTCAAGGTCTATGCCCGTGACCTGAAGTTCGTCAGCGCCTGCATCTTCGGCGGTGTCGGCATGAACCCGCAGGTTCAGGCCATGTCCCGTGGCGTAGACGTGCTGGTGGCCTGCCCTGGGCGCCTGCTCGACCTGGCCGGCCAAGGCAGCGTCGATCTGTCACACGTGGAAATCCTCGTGCTGGACGAAGCCGACCGCATGCTCGACATGGGCTTCGTCCATGACGTGAAAAAGGTCCTGGCCCGTCTGCCAGCCAAACGCCAGAACCTGCTGTTCTCGGCGACCTTCTCCAAGGACATCACCGACCTCGCCGGGAAGCTGCTGCACAATCCGGAGCGCATCGAAGTCACGCCGCCGAACACCACGGTCGAGCGTATCGAACAGCGCGTATTCCGCCTGGCCGCCAGCCACAAGCGTTCTTTGCTCGCGCACCTGATCACCGCTGGCGCCTGGGAACAGGTGCTGGTGTTCACCCGCACCAAGCACGGTGCCAACCGCCTGGCCGAGTACCTGGACAAGCACGGCCTGAGCGCCGTCGCGATCCACGGCAACAAGAGCCAGAACGCCCGCACCAAAGCCTTGGCCGACTTCAAGGCCGGTGAAGTACGCATCCTGGTCGCCACCGACATCGCCGCTCGCGGTCTGGACATCGACCAGTTGCCACACGTAGTCAACTTCGAGCTGCCGAACGTCGATGAAGACTACGTGCACCGCATCGGCCGTACCGGCCGTGCCGGTCGTTCGGGCGAGGCGATTTCGCTGGTCGCCCCGGACGAAGAAAAACTGCTGAAAAGCATCGAACGCATGACCAAGCAGAAAATCGCCGACGGCGACCTGATGGGCTTCGATGCGAGTGCCGTGGAAGCCGAGAAACCTGAAGTGCGCGAACGTCCGGACATGCGTAACCCACGCAATCCACGTGGCCCGCGCGGCGACGGTCCGAACGGCAGCGGTGGCGGCGGCGGTCGCAAGGACAAAGGCAAAGACAAGGGCAAGGAAAAACCGGCCGGCGAACGCGGCGAGCGCCCTGCCCGTCAGCAGAAGCCACGTGAAGGCACTCCGGCTCGCGAACAGCGTCCGTCGCAGCCTCCTCGTGCCGCCTCTGATCGTGCCCCGGACGAGTTCCTGGACGACGATGTCGATAACTTCGGTAACCGCGTCGACTACGTGCCGCAGCAGAAACCCGCGCAAGGCCGTGGTCGCCGTCCGGGTGCTCCGGCACAAGGCACTGCGGCAGGTTCGGGCGCTCCACGTTCCGGCAAGCCACAAGGTCGCCAGAACGGTCCGCGCAACAGCGAAGGCGCCAGCACCGGCACCCCACCGGCCAAGCGTAGCGGTCCTCGCAGTGGCGCACCGCGCGACGGCCAGGCCCGCCGCGAAGACTCGCGCAATCGCCGTCCGGCCCGTGACGACCAGCCGCGTTCGGAACCCGCCGTACAGAACCCGCGCGGTCCCGCGCCGAAGATCATGCACAAGGAGTCGAAGGCTGACCGCTTCCCGACACCTGAGCAGCTGGATCAACTGCCAAGCCGTCCTCGTGGTGAGAAACCAGCGCTGCTGACCCGCAATCGCTGAGTTATCGCTGCAATGAAAAAATGCCCCGAACCAAAAGGTCCGGGGCATTTTTTATGGCTGATGACATCCTGTAGGAGCGAGCCTGCTCGCGATGGTCGTCAACGATAACGCTGCAAGCCTGATGCTCCGCGGCGCTCTCAGGTCTATCGCGAGCAGGCTCGCTCCTACAGTCTCAGCATTACTTCGCTTTAACACCTTCAAACGAGATGTACAGATCGACTGCGTCGGACTGTGGACCCAGGTCCATCATCTTGCCGAAATCGGAACGCTTGATGCTGGTAGTGCCCTCGAAGCCTGCACGGTAGCCGCCCCATGGATCCTTGCCTTCACCCAGGAAAGTGGCCTTGATCACGACTGGCTTGGTTACGCCAGCAATAGTCAGGTCGCCGGCCACGTCGGCCGTGTCTTTGCCAGCAGCGTTTTTACCGGTGGCTTTAACGCTGGTGGACACGAACGTGGCCTTAGGGAAATCAGCCACTTTCAAGAAGTCTTTGCTGGAGATGTGCTTGTCACGTTCGGCGTTGTTGGTGAAGACGCTGGCGGGGTTCACGTTGAACTCGATCTTGCTGTCTTCAGGCTTGGCAGCGTCGAAGCTGAACTTGCCGTCCATGGTCTTAAAGGTACCGGTGATAAAGCTGTAGCCCAGGTGGCTGATCTTGAAGTCAACGAAGGCGTGCTGGCCTGTGGTGTCTACAACATAGTCAGCCGCCATCACGTTGGCGGACAGCAGAGCGGAGCCGATGGCCAGAGCGGCGAGAGTCTTTTTCAACATGCTTTGTTTTCCTTGGGAGTCGAGGTTGAACTTCAGGCTTTGCGACCCAGCATTCGCTTGAGGGTCACATCACGGTCGATAAAGTGGTGTTTCAATGCTGCCAACGCATGGAGGCCGGAAAAAATTACCAGCACCCACGCCAGGTAGAGGTGAATCGCACCGGCGTTATCTGCCTGGTCCGGTAGTCCGGAAACCAGGGCAGGCACTTCAAACCAGTCAAACACCGGAATCCCGGCGCCTTCTGCGGTGGAAATCAGGTAACCGGCAATCATCACAGCGAACAGACAGAAATACAGAAAGGCATGACCGAACATGGCGCCCAGTCGCGTCATGCGGCTGTAGCTGGCCAGGGTTGGCGGCGGCGGGCTGATGAAACGCCACAACACGCGCAATACCATGACCCCCAGCAGGATCAAACCGATGCTCTTGTGCAGATCCGGCCCTTCCTTGCGCCATGGGTCGTAATAGCCGAGGCCAACCATCCATAGCCCAAGGGCGAACAAACCGAACACGGCCAGTGCCACGCCCCAGTGCATGAAGATGCTGACCCAGCCGTAGCGGGAGGTAGAGTTACGTAGCTGCATTGCCTAGATCCCTGTAAGTGCTGGCCCAAGACTATCGAGTTATCTATCGAATTAAAGCGGAAAATTTTGCTTTGAAATATCGAGAAATACGATCAAGAGTCTGAAACAGGCGAGTTAAGAAAAGATTAACGGCAAATGTGTGTACAAAAATGTAGCCCAATTCAATAACACTTCCTGCCAAAGGTTTATTCGATTGTGTGCCCAGATTTCTCCAGGCATAAAAAAACGCGGCTTTTACGCCGCGTTTTTTTTATGCCCGGGGCTTACTACGCCTTGGCATCCGTTGTCGGAGTCGCCGCGGGTTTAGCCACTGGCTTCTTCACCGGCTCGGCTTTCTTCACAGGAGCCTTGGCCGGGGCTTTTTTCGCCTCGGTCTTGGCAGCCGGTTTCGCCGGAGCTTTCTTGGCCGGCTCGGCTTTTGCCGGGGTTACTGGTTTCGGCGCTTCGACCGGAGCCGGTGCAACAACCGGAGCTGGAGCAGGTGCCGGAGTTGCCGGAGCTACCGGCTCAGGTGCCTTGACCGGCTCTGGCTTCTTCTCGTCATCCGAGCCGCCGAACAGGTTGCTGAAGAAATTGCCTTTCTTCGCCACCACCGCACCAGCGCCCGCCGCTGCGGCGGCCGGACCCACTTTCGCCGGCTCGAACGACTTGCCCGCCGCCAGGTCTTCAACCTGGCTGGCTGCACGTTGACCGGTACGCAGCGCGCCTTCCAGGGTGCCCGGGTACAGAGTGTCGGTGTGTTCGCCAGCGAAGGCTACGCGCTGAATCGGGCGTTCCCACAGGCGCCAGAACTTGCTGATCTGGCCCGGACCGAAGGCCAGGTAGGCGCCGCCAGTCGACGGGTCGGTGCTGTAGCGACGGATTTCATAACCGGTGAACGAACCACGCGCCTGTGGATAGAACGCGTGCAGACGGATCAACACCTGATCGACCATCTGCTTGTCGCCGAATGCCTGCATCACCCGCGCGTTGTCGCCGGACAGGTTGATCACCACGTTGGCGCCACCCTTCAGGGCAGGTTCGATCCACAACATGCCCAGGCCGGTGTTGCTGAAGATCTCGCCGGACATGCGCGCCTTGGGCTCCCATACTGGCGTCTTGAACTTCAGCATGATCTGGTCGCGCCAGCCGTAGTTGGTGCCCTTGATCGCCGCCAGGTGCTGGGCATCCAGCGCCGGGGTCATCTGGATCTTGTTCAGGGCGCGCAATGGCACGGCCAGCACCACGTAGTCTGCCTGATAGCCGACGTTGTCGACTTTGACGGTCACGCCGTCCTTGTCCTGAATGATCGACGAGACCGGGGAACTGGTCTTGATGGTTTTCAGCTGTTTGACCAGGGCCTGGGCCAGCACAGGGCTGCCACCGACCAGGCGCGAAGCACGCAGGTCACGATCGGAGACGCCACGGTAGACACGGCTCTGCTGCGCGAAGTACAGCAGCGACAAGCGCGAAGGTTCGTCGTAGCGGGTGCGGATCTGCTGGTTGATCAGCTGGCGAGCGGTGGCTGGCAGGTTCTGCTTGTCGAGCCAGCTCGACACGTTGATCTGATCCAGCGCGTGCAGTGTGTTGTTGGCTGCGGGGTTCTGCGGGTCGTCGATCGAGCGCGCCAGGTCGTCCACGGTCTTGTCGAAGCGCTTGAGCGCCTCGGCGGTGGCCGGCTGCTTGGTCGCCAGGTCGGCAGCGGAGAAATACTCGCCATCGATCAGGTAGCCTGGGGTCCGCACGAACTCAGGGGCTGGCGTGGTGCTCAGCTTGAAGGTCGATACGTACTTGTTCAGCACCGGCTGGGCCTTGTCGTTGCCGATCCACTCGCTGGTGGCCATGCCGGAGCGGCCGCCCAGGCTCGACTTGGCTTCCAGCAGGGTGACCTGCCAGCCCTTGTTCTGCAGCTCGTACGCGGCAGTCAGGCCAGACAGGCCGCCGCCGATCACGATCGCGGTTTTATCCTTGGCCAGCGCAGACACGCTGAACAGCCCCAACATCACCAGCGCACAGGCGCGCAGCCAACCGACAGACATTCAGCGAACTCCGGAATCACACGAGGAAAACAGCAGTTTTTGCGAGCCAGACGGCTCAAGAACCGCGAAGGATACGTCAGCCGTCAGACGCCCGCCAGCAACGTCTATCGGCCTGTACAAAGTAGCTCATTCGACACAATGGGTTGTCCCCGTGGCACGCATTGCATAGGCTTGCGCGATTGTTTGTCCGCGCTGGTCACGGACCACCTCCAGGAGAGTGAAAATGGGCCTGAATAATCATTGGATGCAACGCGACCTCGCCGTGCTGTGGCATCCCTGCACCCAGATGAAAGATCACGAACAACTGCCACTGATCCCGATCAAGCGCGGGGAAGGCGTGTGGCTGGAAGACTTCGAAGGCAAACGCTACCTCGATGCGGTCAGCTCCTGGTGGGTCAATGTGTTCGGCCACGCCAACCCGCGGATCAACCAGCGCATCAAGGACCAGGTCGACCAGCTCGAACATGTGATCCTTGCTGGCTTCAGTCATCAACCGGTGATCGAGTTGTCCGAGCGCCTGGTGAAGATGACGCCGGAAGGCCTGACCCGGTGTTTCTACGCCGATAACGGCTCGTCCTGCATCGAAGTCGCGCTGAAAATGAGCTTTCACTACTGGCTCAATCGCGATCAGCCGAACAAGAAGCGCTTCGTTACCCTGACCAACAGCTACCACGGCGAAACCATGGCGGCGATGTCGGTGGGCGACGTGCCGCTGTTCACCGAAACCTACAAAGCGCTGTTGATGGACACCATCAAGGTGCCGAGCCCGGACTGCTACCTGCGCCCCGAAGGCATGAGCTGGGAAGAGCACTCGCGCAACATGTTCGCGGCCATGGAGCAGACCCTGGCCGAAAACCACGACACGGTCGCGGCAGTGATCGTCGAGCCGCTGATCCAGGGCGCCGGTGGCATGCGCATGTACCACCCGGTGTACCTCAAGCTGCTGCGAGAAGCCTGTGACCGCTACGGCGTGCACCTGATCCACGACGAAATCGCCGTCGGCTTCGGCCGTACCGGGACGATGTTCGCCTGCGAACAGGCCGGCATCCGCCCTGATTTCCTGTGCCTGTCCAAGGCCCTGACCGGCGGCTATCTGCCGCTGGCGGCGTGCATGACCACAGACGAGGTCTACAGCGCCTTCTACGACGACTATCCGACCCTGCGCGCCTTCCTGCACTCCCACAGCTACACCGGCAACCCGCTGGCGTGCGCAGCGGCCCTGGCGACCCTGGATATTTTCGAAGAAGACAACGTCATCGAGAACAACAAGGCCCTGGCCCAGCGCATGGCTTCGTCGACGGCGCACCTGGTCGATCACCCGAACGTGTCCGAAGTGCGCCAGACCGGCATGGTGCTGGCCATCGAGATGGTCAAGGACAAGGCCAGCAAGGAAGCTTACCCATGGCAGGAACGCCGCGGCCTGAAGGTGTTCCAGCACGCCCTGGAGCGCGGTGCTTTACTGCGTCCGTTGGGTAGCGTGGTGTATTTCCTGCCGCCGTATGTGATCACCCCGGAGCAGATCGACTTCCTTGCCGAAGTGGCCAGCGAAGGGATCGACATTGCGACCCGTGACAGTGTCAGCGTGGCAGTGCCGAAGGACTTCCATCCGGGGTTCCGTGATCCGGGTTGACAGTCACTGATTACCCTGTGGCGAGGGGGCTTGCCCCCGTTGGGTCGCGTAGCGACCCCAAATCCGGCAACCCGGTTTCCCCGGATCAATCGCATCAGCAGGATTTGCGACTGCTTCGCAGCCGAACGGGGCGGTGCGGCGGTCCGACAAGCCCCCTCGCCACAAAAAGCTACTTCGACACATTTACGATGCCGAACATTAGATTCAGTAGAGACCCAGCATGAGACTGTCCCGCTTCTTTATCGACACCCCCCTGAGCATCGGCGAGCATGAGTTGCCCGAAGCCCAGGCCCATTACATCAGCCGCGTGCTGCGCATGGCCGAGGGCGATGCGTTGCAGTTGTTCGACGGTTCGGGCCAGGAGTTTCGCGCCAGGCTGGTCGAGGTCGGCAAAAAGCGCGTCGTAGTGCAGGTCGATGAAAGCTTCGCCGGGCAGATCGAGTCGCCCCTGCAAATCCACCTCGGCCAGGGCCTGTCCCGGGGCGAGCGCATGGACTGGGCGATCCAGAAAGCCACGGAACTGGGCGTCACTGAAATCACCCCGATCTTCACCGAACGCTGCGAAGTCCGGCTCAAGGACGAGCGCGCCGACAAACGCCTGCTGCACTGGCGCCAGGTGGCGATCAGCGCATGTGAACAATGTGGGCGCTCGCGAGTGCCGGTGATTCATCCGCCGCTGTTGTTGGCTGACTGGTTGAAGCAGACCGAAGCCGAATTGAAGCTGGTGCTGCATCCGGTGGCTGAGCCGATGGTGAGCCATGCCAAACCTTCAAGTCTGGCATTCCTGATTGGTCCGGAGGGTGGTTTGTCCGATGCCGAAGTCGATCAGGCCAAGGCCAGCGGCTTCCACGCCGCCCGCCTCGGTCCACGGGTGCTGCGCACCGAAACCGCGCCGGTTGTTGCACTGGCGGTGGCCCAGCAACTCTGGGGTGATTTCTAGGCTACTGCACCGGATCACTCACCGGTTTGGCAATGATCGCCTTGAGTTCGCTGGTCATCGGGAACTCAAGGTTCAAACCCTTCGGTGGGATCGGCTGCTCGAACCAGCGTTTGTAGATGCCATTGATCTCGCCCGAGCTGTACAGATCCGCCAACGCGCCGTTGACCAGCGCCAGGAACTGCGGATCGTCCTTGCGCACCATGCAGCTGTAGATCTCCCGCGATTGCTCCTCCCCGACCACCACCCACTTGTGCGGGTCATTGGCCTTGGCGCGCTCACCGTAGAGCAGCGCGTCGTCCATGTAGAACGCCACCGCCCGGCCCGATTGCAGCATCTGGAAGGCTTCGCCGTGGTCCTTGGCGCTGATCACGAACATGTCGATCTTGTGATCGACGTTGTAGCTTTTCAGGAAGCGCTCGTTGGTGGTGCCGGCGGTGGTCACCACGTTCTTGCCGCGCAGGTCAGCGAAGCTCTTGATCCCACTGTCCTTCGCGGTCAGCAACTGGCCTTTGACGTAAATGAAGCCATAAGAGAACGCCACCTGCTTCTGCCGTTCGGCGGTCACGCCGGTGGAGCCGCACTCCAGGTCCACGGTGCCGTTCTGCACCAGTGGAATGCGGGTCTGCGAGGTCACCAGGTTGTACTTCACCTTCAAGTCTGGCAGCGCCAGTTGCTGCTGGATGCGCTCGACGATCTTGCCCGCCAGATCCACCGAGTAACCCATCGGCTTGCCGCTGTGATCACCCACGTAGGAGAACGGCACCGAAGCATCGCGATAGCCCAGGGTGATGCTGTTGGCGCTGGCGATCTTGCTCAGGGTGCCGGTCAGCGGCGCTTCATTGGCCTGAACCTGACTGCCAAGCAACAGGCCAAGCGTACAAGCGAGCAACGTGATTTTTTGCATTGTTATTCTCCGTTGTGGGTGTTGGTTTATCAGACGCGTGCAGCGATGACGGTGATTTCCACCAGCACCTGCGGTCGGGCCAGTTCGGCCTGCACGGTGGTGCGGCTCGGTGCCTGCCCCGGCGATAGCCAGGCCGACCAGACCTCGTTCATCGCGGCGAAATCCTCGGTGATGTTCTTCAGGTAAATGGTCGCGCTGAGCAGATGATCCTTGTCGCTGCCCGCCTCGGCCAGCAAGGTATCGATTTTCGCCAGCACTTCGCGGGTCTGGCCGCTGGCATCCAGGGCATCGCCCGGCACCTGACCGGAGAGAAACACCAGGTCGCCAAAGGTCACGGCGCCAGACAGGCGCGGGTTGCTGTGCAGTCGGGTAATGGTCATTGCGGTCTCCTCTTCAGAAATCGGTGTTCAGGCGGCCCGGTGGTTGAAACCGCGCAGGTCGATGGAAGGCCGGCGCTCGCCGATCAGCTCGCTGAGCAAGCGCCCGCTGCCGCATGCCAGGGTAAAACCCAGCGCACCGTGGCCGAGGTTGAGCCACAGGTTGCGATACGCCGTCGCGCCCAGTAACGGCACGCCGCTGGGGGTGGCCGGGCGCATGCCGGCCCACTCGACGGCTTCGTCATAGGCGCCGGCATTTGGAAAGGTGTCGTGGGCCTGACGCTTGATCAGCGCCAGGCGCTTGGGGTCCAAAGCAGGGTCGAAGCCGACGATGTCGACCATCGCCGCCACCCGCAATTGCTTGCCGATGCGGGCATAGACGATCTTGCGGTCGTAGTCGGTGATGCTCACGTCCGGTGCCCGGTGACCGATGCCGATCGGCACGGTCAGGCTGTAGCCCTTGAGCGGATAAAGCGGCAGTTGAAGCCCGGGTAGCGCCAACAGCGGACTGCGGTGACCGGCGGCGATCACCAGTTGATCGACCGGCAGCACTTGCTCGCCCAGCTCAATGGCGTTGACGCTACCATTGCTGTGGCGAATGCCGGTCACCGCTTGCCCGAGACGAAACTCGCAACAGCCGGACGCTTGCAGCCGGGCGGCCAGTTGCTGGCAAAAACCGTGGCAATCGCCGACCTCTTCGTCCGGGGTGTAGATCGCCCCGACAAAGGGCGCATCTATCAGCGCCGGTTCCAGCTGCGCGCATTCGGCCGGTGACAACACTTGCTGTTGCTGCGGGTCGGCCAGGCCCTGGCGCGCATGCTCGAAGCTGCTGTTCCGGCGGAAAGTCACCAGTTTGCCATTGCGCCGCCACTGGAATCCCGCCAGTCCATCGTCCTCGCGCCAGGACTTCAATGTGTCCTGGCTGAACAGCGCCAGGCGCAGCAAGTGCGCGGCGTTCTCGCGGTTGACCGAGCGGCGGCAGGCGCCGAGGAACGACGCCATCCAGCGCCACTGGGCCGGGTCGAAGCGCGGGCGCAGCTTCAATGGTGAATCGCCGCGCAGCATCCAGCCGATGGCTTGCCAAGGCACACCGGCGTCGGCCAGGGGCGCGACATAGCGATAGGACAACTGGCCGCCGTTGGCGAAGCTGGTTTCGCTGCCCAGCGAGCAACGCGCCTCAACCACCGTCACCTCAAAGCCGTCGCGCACCAGCGCATAAGCCGTTGCCAGGCCAATCACGCCGCCACCGATGATGCACACACGCTGAGCCATGTCCGTCCTTAAAACCGTTGTGAAGACGAGGCCAAGGTTAGAGCCAGGTGACAGACGTTGAACAATGCATAAAGATGGCAAACCCATAAACAAAGGTTATGGACTTGCCATGCGCCTTCGCCATATCGAGATTTTCCAGGCCATCCGCCAGACCGGTTCGATCAGCGCTGCCGCGCAATTGCTACACGTCTCGCAGCCGGCGGTGAGCAAGGTGTTGCAGCACGCCGAGCAACAATTGGGTTTTCCGCTGTTCCTGCGGGTACGCGGCAAATTGCAGGCGACGCCGGAAGCGCTGGAGCTGGAGCGCGAAGTGGACAAGGTCAGCGAAAGCCTGCAAGGCGTGCGACGCCTGGCGCAGAGCCTGCGCCGCGAGCCTGGCCACAGCCTGCGCATCGGTGCCACCCCGGCGCTGGCCCTGTCATTGCTGCCGCCGGCCATTCACGAATGGACCGGGCGTTACCCGGACATCGTTTGCGAACTCTCCAGCGCCCACAGTCGCGAACTGGTGCAGAACCTGTTGATGCGCGAAGTGGATGTCGCCCTGACCCTGCAACGCCCGGATCACCCGGGGCTCAAGGCCCAGGCGCTGGCGTCCGGCGTGCTGGTGGCGCTGGCGCCGAGTGGTTACTGGACTCAGGAAGAGGTGGGTAAACCGTTGCCGCTGATGGCGCTGGCAGATGCGCCGCTGATCGGTTTATCCAGCGCCGATCCACTGGCCGCGCGGCTCGACAGTTACTTGGAAGCGGTCGAACCGCCGCCCCGGGTACGCATCGCCGTGCAAACCTACTCACTGGCACGGGCGATGGTGGAATCCGGTGCGGGCCTGGCGGTGATCGATCCGTTCACCGCCCTTGGCGCCTCTCCCGCCACCACAACGATCCGCCCTCTGGCACCGCCGCTACCCATCACCCTGTACGCAGTGACCCGCGTCGCCGAACCACCGCCCCACACCTTGAACGACCTGTTGCAGGTATTCAGCCGTCGAGCCCGGGAGCAGCTGGATCGCCTGGTCCCGGTACAGCCTTAAAGGACATAAAAGAAAATCGCCACAAAATGCAGCAAGCTCCCGGCGATCACGAACAGATGCCAGATCCCGTGGGCGTGGCGCAGGCGATGATCGAGGGCAAAAAAGATAATCCCCACGGTGTACAGCACCCCGCCCGATGCCAGCCACGCAAACCCGACGCCACCCAGCGCCGCAAGCAGCGGCTTGACCGCCACCAGCACGATCCAGCCCATCACCGCATAAATCACGATCGACAGAATGCGCGCTTCCGAACGCGGCTTGATCTCCTGCAGAATGCCGATCAGCGCCAATCCCCAGACAATCCCGAACAAGGTCCAGCCCCACGGCCCGCGCAGGGTCACCAGGCAGAACGGCGTGTAGCTGCCGGCGATCAACAGATAGATCGAAAAGTGATCGACCTTCTGCATGATCGCTTTCTTGCGCCCGCGCACGCTGTGGTACACGGTCGATGCGCTGTAGAGCACCAGCAAGGTGAAGGCGTAGATCGCCATACTGACGATCTTCCACGGGCTGCCGTCGAGACTGGCCAGCACAATCAGCCACACCCCGCCGATAAACGCCGCCACGGCCCCGAGCAGATGCGTCCAGGCGTTCAGTCTTTCCCCGTGATACATGCGTTGCTTACCTCGCATTTCATTGCCGCAGAGCGCAAGGCTCAGGCTTCAAGCGTAAAAGCGCAATGTTTCTGTACGACGAGCCTGGCGTAATTGGGCACAATCGAGTCATTCCAAAAAGAGTCCGCCCCATGCTGATCGATGAAGAGTTGACCCTGAAAAAACTCGAGGTGTTCCTGGCCTTCATGCGTACCGGTAACCTGGCGCGGGCCGCTGCCGAATTACAGACCAGCAACGTCAGCGTGCATCGGGCGATCCATTCACTGGAAAGCGCCCTGCGCTGCCCCTTGTTCAAGCACGAAGGCCGCAGCCTGACGCCGCTGGAAAGCGCTTATGTGCTGGAAGAACGGGCGCAGAAGCTGATTCAGGATGTCGTCGAAAGCGTGCGCCTGACCCGCGAAGCCGCCGGGTTCTCGGCCGAACGTTTCAAACTCGGCTCGCTGTATTCACTGACGGTGAAGACCGTGCCACAACTGATCATGGGTTTGAAGATCCGCCGCAGCGAGCTCAACATCGACCTGATTCTGGGCTCCAATATCGACCTGCTCTACAAGCTCAAGAACATGGAAGTCGATGCGGCCCTGGTGTCGCTGGACGAGAGTGTCAACGATCCGGATTGCGAGCAGATCCCGCTGTTTTCCGACGACATCTTCCTCGCCACACCCGCCGATTCCAAGTTTGCCCAGCGAACCGAAGTCGACCTGGCCGAGGTCCGCGACGAAACCTTCATCACCCTGACCCAGGGCTTCGCCACCCATCAGGACGGCAAGCGGGTATTCGAGCAGGCAGGGTTCGAGCCGAAGGTGGCGATGCAGGTCAACGACATTTTTACCCTGCTGAGCATGGTCAGTTCGGGCGTGGGTTATGCGTTGCTGCCGGGGCGGATTGCGGCGGTATACGAGAACCGGGTGAAGCTGATCCCGTTGCAGGAAAAGTACCGCTTGCAGCAGCACATTGGCGTGGTGTTCCTCAAAGCCAAGGAGCGTGATCCGAATCTGCTGGCGTTGCTGGCGGAGTGTCGGATGTATGCCAATCGGCAGGTTTGACGGAGCCCTTGTGGCGAGGGAGCTTGCTCCCGTTCGGGTGCGAAGCGCCCGTAAAATCAGGCCACCGGATTTACCTGACTCATCTCGGTGGTAGATTTCAGGGCTGCTACGCAGCCCAGCGGGAGCAAGCTCCCTCGCCACAAAAAGCGGTCACTGGACTAGCCGACAATCCCCCGAACAATAAAGAACAACAACGAAGGCCCCAACAGACAGCCAAGCCCGGTGTGGAAGGTCGCGGTCAGCGCGCCATAAGGCACCAGACGTCGATCCGTCGCCGCCAAGCCGGCGGTCACGCCACTGACTGTCCCGGCCAGCCCACCGAACACCATCGCCGAGCGCGGGTTATCCAGGCCCATCCAGCGCGCCGCCATCGGCGTGCCGACCATCACCAGAATCGCCTTGATCAAACCGGTGGCAATCGACAGCGCCACCACATCGGAACTGGCGCCAATGGCCGCGCCGGTCACTGGCCCGACGATGTAAGTCACCGCACCGGCGCCAATGGTGGTCATGCTCACCGCATCGCGGTAACCGAATGCCCAGGCCATGCACGCACCGACAATAAACGGCAGCACCGTGCCCAACAGCAGCGCGATCACACCAATCAAGCCGGCCTTTTTCGCTTCCGTGGCCTGCACTTCAAATGCTGTGGCGACGATGGCGAAGTCCCGCAGCATGGCGCCGCCCATCAACCCGATGCCGGAAAACAGCGTCAAGTCCGCCAGGCCTTTTTGCCCGCCGGTCATCGTGCCGCCGACCCAGGCCAGTACCAGGCCGATGACGATGGCAATCGCCGAGCCGTGGATACGCCCGAAGGTCAGGCGTTTGGAAATCAGCACTGACACCCACATGATCACGCCGACGAAGGCGAATGCGGTGACCAGACCGTTATGTTCCAGACCATTCTTGATGAGATCCCACATATCAGCGACCTCCTGCCGGTGCGCCAACCGGCGTTACATCCACCGGTTCATCGGGCAAGGGTTCGCCTTTGTGGGTCCGGCTGATCAGGGCAATAGTGCAGCCGCAGATCACCACCGAACCGATCGCCGCCAATACCGCCACCGGACCACCATGCAGCGCCGTGACCACGTTTTGTTGCGCGGCCATCGCCACCACCACCGGGATGTACATGGCGCCCCAGAAGCCGACGCCCAGCTCGCAATCCTTGGTCATGCCGCCACGCCTGTGCATCCACAACCGTGCGCAAATCAGCAGGATCATCGCGATCCCGACACCGCCGACGTTTGACTTCACTCCCAGCAACACACCGAGCATGTCACCCATGATCACCCCTGCCAGCGTACAGATCGCCAACAGCGCCACACCGTAAATAATCATTGTTGTAGTCCTCAAAGTGCATTTCGAATGTTGTTTTTGTTGTTCGAAGCCTTAAGTCGGGTGATTTAAGAGTGGCAGCTTCCCTCCTCTCGCATCAGCGCCTGCAAGGTATCGAGCCGGGCACCGTCGAAGGCAATCACGGTGCCCTGCTCGAACACCCGGCGCGCCAGCCCGGTCAGCACCGCACCGGGCGGCAGTTCGATCTGTAGACGCACGCCGCGCTCGTAGGCGCTTTGTACCGTGCCGCGCCAATCGACGATGCGGCACATGTTGAAGGCCAGGTCATCACGCAAGGCTTCAGGCTTGATCAGCGGACGCGCGCGACTGCCGCTCAGGTAGCCCATCTTCGGGGTGTGCAGCGGCACTTTGGCGAAGGCTTCGGCCAACCGTTGCGCGGGTACCTCAAGCAATGGGCAGTGGGACGGCACGCTCACTGCCAGACGCTTGGCCAAGCCAGCCCCGCAACCTTTCGCCAACTCGGCCACCGTTTTCATCGCCGCGTCGCTACCGGCAATCACCACCTGGTTATCGGCGTTGATATTGGCCAGATAAACCGGCATTTGCGCGCTGTGCACCCGGGCCAGTAATCCTTCCACCGTGGCCAGGTCCAGACCGATGATCGCGGTCATGCCGTAGCCCTGTGGATAAGCCTGCTGCATCAACTCACCGCGCAGGCTGACCAGATGCAACGCATCGCTGAAACCCAGGGCGCCAGCCACCACCGCTGCAGGGTAAGCGCCGATCGACAAGCCGGCCAAGTAGTCCGGGGCCATGGCCAACTGACGTGAAGCGGCGACACCGGCGATCAGCAGGCAAAGCTGCACCGCCCTCGTCGACTGCAACGCCTCGGCAGAATCCAGCTGCGTCACATCCTCACCGAGCAGGTCGCTCGCCTCGTTCAATGTTTCCCGAGGCAAACGCGCCAGCATCCCGGGTTGTTGCGCGCCTTGGCCGGGGAACACCAGCAAGCTGCTCATGCTGCTTGCTCCTGTGGATTCCACGGATCAGTGACCAGGCTGGCCTGAGTGGCACTTTTCAACAGGACCCGCGACGAAGCACCGGCCCATTCGCGCAAGGCAACGGCGCCCGACGGTGCCTGCAACTGCAGGTCCACGCGGCACACGGCGGCATCAAGAACGGCCACCAACGCCTGCGCGTCGACACGACTCAACGGACGTGGCGTACGCAGGATCAGATCGAGGTCGCTGCCCTCGTGCAAAGCGGCAAACCCACTGGCCAACTCGAACCCGGCGCTGCCGCTGACACCCCAGACCCAACCACTGTCATCGAGGTGCGAGCGCAGTTGCGCCAAGGCCCGCAGCGCCGGGAAATCGCGTCGGCCTTGAACATGGCATAGTTCTTCCGGCCGCACCCGGCGCGTGACGGCAGCGACTTCCATCACCGCTGCAAATCGCAGTTCGCGCAACGGCCCGCGCACGCCCACCGCCACCTGCCCCGCCACACTCAAGGCACGACGGACCACCACCGGCTGGCCGGCACTGATCGACTCGATCACCCAGGCAGGCGCATCCACAGGTAACTGCTGCGGGGTCATGCCCCACAGCAGGTCGTGAGCCAACAGCGTGCTCACCACTGCGCTCTCAGCAATTGGCGAACCTTGCTCGACGCCGCCCGATTGGCCGCACCCAGGCGACCGCTCAGATCAGGGCCCGCGGCGGCCACATCGCCAATCGCCTGATGCAGGCACTCGGTCACCCGCGTCAGATCCGCCGCAGTCGGCTGCTCGATCTTTTCCACCGACAAGGTTTCCCACAGCAGCCCGAGGCTGGCATAGCTGTCGATGTCATAGGCCATCGGCGGCACGCTGGAAGCCAGGGCTTCGAGTTCTTCGACGCTGCGCAAGGTCACCCGCGCCGCCGACGCCTTGCCCATGGCGTGCACCATCACCCCCGGATCGCGCAGGGCGATCAAGCGGTTGGCCTGATAACCGTGGGCCAGAAATGCCCCGGACATCGCCTTGCCCACCAGTAAGCCGATCACCGCATGACCGGCCAGACGGGCACGGGCATAACTGTCCGCCGCAGCGGCCAGCGCCTGATGAATGCCGAGGGCTTCTTCGCGTCGGCCGTAGGCCTGGCTCGGCACGTCGACGATGGCGATCACTGCGCGCTTCTGCGTTTTGTCAGCATCGGCGGCAATCACCTCATCCACCGCCTTCGCCAGGCCCCAGCCTTCGAGCAGCCCCACTTCGCCATTGCGTGCACGGACGAAGCGGTTTTCCGGGTCGGCCACCACCGCGATGAAACGCACAGGCTGATCGCCCAGCGAACCGTCGGCGACCTTCAGCGAAGCCGGCAAACCCTCGACCGCTTTCGCCCCGGCACTCAAGGCGTTGAACCAGTTCAAACCTCGCAGGGAATACGAACTCATGGGCGTTCTCCTTGGTACAGATCGCGAACCACAGACGGCTCGATTTGCGGTTCGGCGTCCAGACGCGCCAGATGTTGCAGGAACAGCTCGGCCTGTTGGCTACGTGGTTGCGCCGGCAAACCTTGCTGGAGCAACTCGCCGACTTGCTGGCGAATCTGCGCCACGTCGTCGGCAACATAGCGATCCACCAGGCCACTGGCGAAGCGCTGCTCGCCACCGGTCAGGCTCCAGATGAAGGGCCGGTCGCGGGAGTCGTATTCCTCGAGTCCGGCTTCCTGTTCGATCACCTGCGGACCGTTCAGGCCGAGTCGCGCCTCCTGGGTCACCAACAGATAGCTGCACAACCCGGCGGCAATCGACATGCCGCCAAAGCAACCGACGCTGCCCGCCACCACACCGACCACGGGTTGGTACTGCTGCAACTCGACAATCGCCGCGTGGATGTCGGCAATGGCCGCCAGGCCAAGGTTGGCTTCCTGCAAGCGCACACCGCCGGTTTCCAGCAGCAGCACGGCGCGAGTCGGGATGCCGTTGCGGTTGTCTTCGGCGGCCAGTTCCAGTGCGCCGGCAATTTTTGCTCCGCCGACCTCACCGAGACTGCCACCCTGGAACGCACCTTCGATGGCCGCGATCACCACCGGCAAACCATCGAGATTGCCCTTGGCGATCACCACGCCGTCATCGGCTTGTGGCACCACGCCCTGGCGCGACAGCCACGGCGACATGATCCGTTGAAAGGGGTCGAGCAGTTCGCGGAAGGTGCCGGCGTCGAGCAACGCCTTGGCGCGTTGCCGAGCACCGAGCTCGACGAAACTGTGCTTGTTCAGCAGGGATGCGCTGTCAGTCATGGCCGATCTCCTCGAAGCCTTGCTCCAGACGCAGGCGCACCACGCCGGGTGTCGCGCCGAAATCGTGGATATCGATATCCATCGCCGGTGGCGTCTGACCGTCGAACATCCGTGCGAACAGGTGCTGCCAGCGCTGTTCGCTGCCATTGACCGAGGTCTGCACGTTGATCGTCAGCTTGCCGGACTGGCCCGGTTCGATCAGCACTTCCAGATCGCCAGAGCCGACACAACCCACCAGGGTGCGACCGCGTGGCGGCTGCCCGGCAGGGAATTCAAAAGATAAGGTTTCCATCAAAACACTCCCTGGATGAGGCCGTCGCCAGACGCGATACGGTCGATGAACAGGCAGGCTGCGAGCAGGTCGGCAGCACCGCCGGGCGAGGCATTCAACGCGATGAGTTGTTGGTCCAGCTCATGCAGGCGGCGACGTCCGCCGAGGCTGGCACTGCCACCAGCATCGAGCACCGCCCGGGCGCCCAGTTGCATGGTGTTCAGGCCTTCTTCACCGGCGCGGTAAAGCACGCAGGTGTCAGCCAGATTGGTCATGATCGCCAGCAGCGCATCGAGCCGGGCGTTCTGTTCGCCATGGCCGGCGGCGCGGCTGCGCAGCAGTTGTGGCAGAGCACGTTGGGTCACTGCCGGAAAACCCAATTGCGCTTCTTCACGGGCACCGCGAGCGCCGTAGCGTTGGGCGACTTGCGCACCGTGACTGAGCGGACGTGGTGCAAAACGGTCGTCGAGCAGGGCCAACCGCGCAGCACGTAACGCCATGCTATTGGCGCTGCAGGATTGAGGCTCCAGCGCCGCGGCAGTGACCAACAAGCCCAAGGCCCAGATCGCCCCGCGATGGGTGTTCACCCCACCGGTGGTGTCGAGCATGGCTTGCTCACCTTCGCGACCGATGCGGCCCACGGCTTCGCGCAGGGGCAAGTCGATCTCGCCGAACTCGATGGCGGCTTCAGCCATTTCTTTAAAGGTCGACCATAAGGACAGAGCAGATGCGTGCATCAGCCCCAGGTGCAAATCAGTGTGGGCGCCATTGCCGCGACGGTCGACCAGTGCCGGTTTTGGCGACAGATCAGCCTCGTCGATCAGCGCGTCCACCGCCAGATCCGCCAGCCGTTCGGCCAGGCTCAGGCTTTTGGGTTGCAGGTTAAGTGCGTGCATTACCAGCTCCTGAACTTGGCGGGCGGGTTGTAGAGGCCACCGGACCACTCCACCAGATCAGCCACGCTTTTCGCTGCGAGCAACTCGCGAGTGGCGTCGGTGCGGCGGATGCCGAGGTCTTCGGGCAAGGCGATCAGGCCTTCGCGGCGCATGCGCGCGGTGTCTTTGGGGTTGTGGCGCAGGCCGATGGCGGTCACCCCGGCGACGGCGGCGATCATCGCCTGGCGTTCTTCCAGCGAGCGCGCCTTGTACAGGTAGGCGATGCCTTCTTCGGTCAACAGGTGGGTCACGTCGTCGCCGTAGACCATGATCGGCGCCAATGGCATGCCGCTTTTCTTCGCCACATCGACCGCATCGAGGGTTTCAACGAAAGTCGGTTTGCCGCCCTCCTGGAAGGTTTCGACCATCTGCACCACGAGCTTTTTGCCACGCTCGAGCATCGGCTCGGCCACATCGGTATTACGCATATCGAGCCAGGCCGGCGTGCCGTGACGGCGACCGCGCGGGTCGTGGCCCATGTTCGGTGCCCCGCCGAAACCGGCCAGGCGTCCGCGAGTCACGGTGGAGGAATGCCCGTCGCCATCGACTTGCAAAGTCGCGCCGATGAACAGGTCCACAGCGTATTGCCCGGCCAGTTGGCTGAACATCCGATTGGAACGCAGGGAGCCGTCGCGCCCGGTAAAGAACACATCCGGCCGCGCCGCAATGTAGTTCTCCATCCCCAGCTCGGTGCCGAAGCAATGCACGCTTTCGACCCAGCCACTTTCGATCGCGGGAATCAAGGTCGGGTGCGGATTGAGGGTCCAGTTGCGGCAGATCTTGCCTTTGAGGCCGAGGGACTCGCCGTAGGTCGGCAGGATCAGTTCGATGGCGGCCGTGTTGAAACCGATACCGTGGTTGAGCGACTGCACGTTGTGTTTTTCGTAGATCCCGCGGATCGCCATCATCGCCATCAGCACGTGCACGGGCTTGATGTGCCGAGGGTCGCGGGTGAACAGCGGTTCGATATAGAACGGCTTGTCGGCCACCACCACGAAGTCGACCCAGGAGGCTGGAATGTCGACGCGCGGCAGGTCGCTGACGTCGTCCACCAACTGGTTGACCTGGACGATGACGATGCCGTCGCTGAAGGCCGCCGGCTCGATCAGTGCCGGGGTGTCTTCGGTGCTCGGCCCGGTGTAGATGTTGCCGGCGCGGTCGGCCATGAATCCGGCCGAAAGCACGACGTTGGGAATCAGGTCCACCACCAGTCGTGCGTAGAGTTCGATGTAGGTGTGGATCGCGCCGATTTCCAGCAGGCCGTCTTCAAGCAACTGGCTGATGCGCAGGCTCTGGGTGCCGGCAAAAGAGAAGTCGAGCTTGCGGGCGATGCCGCGTTCGAACAGGTCCAGGTGCTCGGAGCGCCCGACGCTGGGCATGATCATGTGCAGGTCGTGCAGCTTCGCGGGGTCGGCCTTGGCCAGGGAGCGCGAGAGGAAATCCGCCTGCTTCTGGTTGTTGCCTTCGAGCACCACACGGTCGCCGGGCAGGATCAGCGCTTCAAGCGCCGCGACGATGTTGTCGGTGGGCAACACCACACCGTCGGCGAGACCTCGCACCAGCTCGAGGCGCCGCTGCTTTTCGCTGCGCCGCCGCGTCCATCGCGAGTCGGGGGATATTGTTGTTGTCATGACCACTCCACGGGTTCGCTGTCGTGGAGCTACCTTAGGAGTGTTGGGCGTAGCGTATCAATCAAGCAGAGTGGTGGATCGTTACGCTCAGGTTAATGATCGAGATCTGCGTCGTTCATGCGGGCCTCTTCGCGGGCAAGCCCGCTCCCACAGGGTTAGTGGTTGCCGTTGAATTTGGGCAACACACGGACACTGTGGGAGCGGGCTTGCCCGCGAAGGGGCCGGAAAGACCACAACTGAATCGGGATCAGTTGATTAACCCGGCATCCACCAACAACGCCTCCAGCGCCAACAAATCCGGCACCTTGGCCACCTGCTCGCCCACCTGCACCGCCGCCTGCTCCAGCGAACACAACGGCACATCCACATAACTCAACTGGCTATCGAGCTTGCAGGAGCGAGGAATCCCCTGCACCAACAGCGCGATGAACTTCAGTTCGGGCCGCCCGCCAAGGGCGTTGAGAATGACGATCCGCGCGCGTTCGCCGATGACGACTTTCTGCGCGCATGCCGACTCGAAACTCAGCAGCGGAATCTGCCGGTCGCGCCAGGTCACCAGGCCCAGATACCACGGCGGTGTGTCGAGGTCGAACGTCCCCGGCTGCTGGTAATCGATCAGCTCGGCAACGGCGACGTTGGGCAGGATCAGGTTGCGGTCGGCCAACGGCAGCAGCAGGCCTGTGAGGTTGCTGGTGCGGTGCTCAAGCATGGGTCTTGCTCCACAAGGCGATGCTTTCGAGCAGCACCGATTCCTGGTACGGCTTGCCAAGATAATCATTGACGCCGATGGCCATGGCGCGGTCGCGGTGTTTCTGTCCGGTGCGGGAGGTGATCATGATGATCGGCAGGTGTTGCAGGCGTTCGTCGTTGCGCACCTGGGTCGCGACTTCGAAGCCATCCATGCGCGGCATCTCGATGTCCAGCAGCATCAGGTCGGGCATATGCTCTTCCAGCAGCAGCATGGCATCGACCCCGTCCTTGGCGGTCAGCACGTTCATGCCGTGGCGTTCGAGCAAGCGGCTGGTGACCTTGCGCACGGTGACCGAGTCGTCGACCACCATCACCAGCAGCGGCCGATGCGGTTCGGCCTCGATCTCTTGCCCCGCCGGACGCTGGGGTACACGGGCCTGCATGGCGCGGATCGGCGCCAGCAAATCCAGAATCAGCACCACCCGGCCATCCCCGAGAATCGTCGCCCCGGACACCCCTTGCACCGCCGCAAACTGCGGCCCCAGGCTCTTGACCACGATTTCGCGAGTGCCGGCCATGGCGTCCACCAGCACCGCAATGTGCCGTTCGTTGCACTGCACCAGCAACACCGGCAATGGCAGGCTCTGGCCCAACAGTTTCGGGCGCGGGCTGGTTTTCAGCAGCTCACCCAGGTAGCACAGCTCGTAACGTTGTCCGGCGTATTCGTAGGTCGGCGAATCGAAGCGGAAATACCCTTCGAGTTCATTGGGCAGGACGCGCACGATGCCGTCGATGGTATTGAGCGGGATCGCGTATTGGTCCTCACCGCACTGCACCATCAACGCCCGGTTGACCGATACGGTAAACGGCAGGCGAATGCGGAAATGCACGCCCTGCCCGGGCACCGAGTCGATGCTCATGGTGCCGCCCAGTTGCCGCACCTCTTCGTGCACCACGTCCATGCCAACGCCGCGCCCGGAGATCTGGGTGATTTTTTCGGCGGTGGAAAACCCCGGTTGCAGGATGAACTGCAACACGTCGTGATCACTGATGACACTGTCCGGGGCGAGCAGGCCGCGCTTGATCGCCTTGCGCCGCACCGCGTCCAGCGGCACACCGGCGCCGTCGTCGCGGATGTCGAAAATGATGTCGCCGCCTTCGCGCAGCAGATCGAGGGTGATCTTGCCCTTGGCCGGTTTCCCCGCCGCCAGCCGCGCTTCGACGGACTCCAGGCCATGGTCGACGGAGTTGCGCAGCATGTGTTCCAGCGGCGCGGCCATGCGCTCGAGAACGTTGCGATCCATCTCGCCTTCGGCGTTGTCGACGATGAAATCCACGTCCTTGCCCAGTTCGCTGGACACCTGCCGGACGATGCGCTGCAAACGCGGGAGCATGCGTTCGAACGGCACCATGCGCGTGCGCATCAGGCCTTCCTGCAATTCGGTGTTGATGCGGCCCTGCTGTTGCAGCAGGTTTTCCGTGTCGTGATTGCGTCGCTCGAGGGTTTCCTTGAGGTCGAGCAAGTCAGAGGCCGATTCGAACAGCGCCCGGGACAGTTGCTGCAATTGTGAGTGGCGGTCCATTTCCAGCGGGTCGAATTCCTCGTAGCCCAGGCGTTCGGCGTCGACTTGCTGGCGGCTGAGGATCCGCCCCTGGGTCTCGGTGTCGAGGCGGCGCAACTGGTCGCGCATCCGCTCGATGGTAGTCTCCATCTCATTCAGGGCGATGTGCGCATCGTTGACCTGCTGCTCGATCCGGCCACGGAAGATCGAGGTTTCACCGGCCAGGTTGACCAAATCGTCGAGCAGCTCCGCCGAGACCTTGACCATGTCGGCGCCGACATCGGACGGCGGCGCCAGCGGCTCGGCCTTGGGCGTGGCCGACGGCGCAACCGGCGCGGGCGCTTCAGGCACGGCCGGGTGGCTGAAGTTCTTGATCGCATCGATCAAGCGGTCGGCCGGCGGCATCGGCTCGCCGGCGCGGGCCGCGTCGAGCATCTGCGCCAGGCGGTCATGGCTGCGCTGCAACAGCGCAAACAACGGCTCCGTCGGTTGCAGCATGCCGGTGGACAGGCCTTCGTAGAGGAACTCCAGTTCATGGGCCAGATCGCCGATCGCGGCGATTTCCACCATGCGCGCGCCACCCTTGAGCGTGTGCAGGTCGCGCAGCAGGGTTTCCACTTCCTGACGACTCGAAGGTTGGGCCTGCCAGCGCTCCAGCGCCGCCCCGGAGCTTTCGATGATATCGAAACCTTCCTCGAGGAAGATCTCCAGCAATTCCGGATCGTGCGCAGCCGAGTCGTTGTCGGTCGCCTGCCGGGCGGACTCGGCGATACCCGAATGACCTTGACGGTAGGCACGAATGGCTTCGATCAGCTCAGGGGCATCGTCCAGCGGCTGGTTGAGCTGCAACTGTTCGAGGTACAGCGCCAGTCGCTCATGGCTCTGTTTGAGCAGTACCGCCAGTGAATCGCTGAAGGCATAACGACGGTCCACCAAGCCCTGGTAAAGGCTTTCCAGTTCATGGGCCAGATCCCCGACCGGCCCGACCTCGGCCATGCGCGCGCCACCCTTGAGGGTGTGTAAATCCCGTTGCAGGGACGACAGCGGCGCGGCGTTGTCCGAGTCGCGCAACCAGCGCTGCAAGGCCTGACCGGCGCTTTCGAGGATATCCACCGCCTCTTCAAGGAAGATCGCAACGATTTCATCGTCCAGTCCTGGCGCCGTCGCACTCTGCTCAAGCTCGGCGGTGGCCGTACCCAATTCGCGGATGCTCAAGCTGCGGCTGCCATCGCTGCGGATCAGGCCCATGGCGGAAGGGTCAAGGCTCTCGTCGAGCAGTTCGCGCAAGGCCCTGATCCGTTGCGGCTGCGGGCTGACTTCCTGGCCGGCGGCCAGTTCGTCGAGCATGTTGATCAGCGCTTCGTGGGCAGCCTGTGCCTCATGGAAAAACCGCTCGCTGACCGCCAGGCTGCTTTCTTCCACGGCACCGTACAGATCGAGCAATGCTTCGCACAGCTCATCCACCGGGTGCAGGTCGGCCAGGTGGGCGCCTTCGCCGAGGGTTGTCAGTTCGTCCAGCAGCGCGCTGAGTTCCTGACGTTCGCCGGGGTGTTGCTGCCAACGCTGCAACAGGCTTTCGGCGTCCAGCAGGATGTCCATGCCCTGGGCGAGAAAGTTGTTGATCAGTTGCGGATCGCGCTTGATCCGCAACCCGCTGTTCGGTGTGCTCAGGAGGTTTTCCAGGTGCTCGGCCAGCAGCACCCTGGCGCGCTCGGCCAAACCCCGGGCACCGGGAATTTCCGCCAGCGGATCTTTCTTGAGCTGGCGCAAGCCGAGGCGAAACAGCCCTTCTGCTTCCAGCAGCAATTCGACTTCATCCAGATCCAGCGCGATCAGGTGCGCCTTGTATTCTCGGGCCAGTTGATCCAGCGGTGCGGCCAGCTCGGCAATAGGCAACACACCGGCCATATAAGCGCTGCCCTTGAGGGTGTGCAAGGCGCGCTGCAATTCGTCGCTGGCCTGCAACGGCACGTGCTCGGCAGCCTGATCAAGGAAGCGATTGAGGCTGCCCAGATGGGTTTCGGCTTCTTTGCGGAAGATCTCCAGCAACAGCGGGTCGAGGGCCGCGACATCTTGCGTATCCTCATCGGACACCGGTTCATCGCCCTTGGCCAGGGCATGGGCGCGGGCGGCCAACTGGTCGACATCGTTGCGCTGACGCTGGGCATTGGCGGCGTATTCGGCCACCAGTTCCGGCAGCAGATGCAGCACATCGCCGATCAGTTGCTGCACCGTGGCGCCCGGTTCCACGCTGTTTTCCAGTACGCGGTTAAGCAGGTTTTCCACGGCCCAGGCCAGCTCGCCCAGCACCAGAGCGCGCACCATGCGGCCACTGCCCTTGAGGGTATGGAAGGCGCGGCGCAGCTCACCCAGGGCCGAACGGTTGTCAGGGTTGACCGACCAGCGCGGTAAGTACTCGCGCAGGACTTCCAGGACCTCGTCGGTTTCTTCGAGGAACACTTCGCGCAGTTCTTCGTCCACCGGCTCTTCGCCCGCGGGCGGCGGCAGCAGGCTGCCCGGGGTGTTCAACGCGGGCGGGTTCAGGCTCGAAACCGGGCTGGCGAGCACATCGGCCAGGGTCTGGACGATCTGTGGATCATCCAGCTCCTGCATCATCTGCATGACCTGCGCATCGCTCGGGTTGAGTACATCATCAAGCACGGGCACATGCTGCTCACTGGGGAAAAACCCGAGGCTTGCCAGGCTTTTTTCCGCGACATCGAGCAGGTTTTCACCCTGCGCCTGCGGGTCATCGCTGAGGCGCTCGAGGTAGTACTCGATGCTGGTGATCACGTCGGCCAGGCTGTCCAGTTCCTGCCAGCCCGGTTGACCCGACTCGAGCAGCAGGTGCTCGCGAATAAAGTGATTGCAGGTCTCGACCAGGCTCGCCGCCCGGCTCAAGGGAATCATCGCCAGCGCGCCACGCACCTGGGTCAGCAAGGCCGGCAGCGCCTGCAAATGCTGGCGGTCCCAATCGGCGTCGATGTAGTCGACGATCATGTCCTTGGCCTGCAGCAAACAGATGCGGGCCTCCTTGATCACGATCTGATGGATCTGCGTCAGGTCGGTGGTCGGCAGGCGGTTGTCGTCCTGGCTCTCCGGCTCAACGGTTCCGACCATGCCGGCCAGCGTCGCTTCGACGTACAACAAGGCCCCGGCAACGTCCATGAGGATCGCATCGTTGGGTTCGCGCTGACCCTGAGCGAGACTGAGCACCACCGCCAATTGATCGATGATCACCTTGCGCGGCTGGCCGAAACCCAGCACCGCCAAGGTGTCAGCGATTTGCCGCAGCGGCGCCAGCAGGCTGTCGAGGTCGGAGGTGTGCTGGCGGTCACTGCGCACGAACAGGTCCAGGCGCTCCTTGACCCGCACCAGCTCTTCGCACAGCGCAGCCAGTACCGAGCGCATGGCATCACGGTCGGGACCGGCCAGCCGCGCGCGTTCTTCATCGACCATCGCGCTGTCAGGCAGCGCGTCGTCCAGTGAGTAGCGTTCTTTCATGGTCAGCATCTGCCCGGTGGGATGTTCGGCCTTAGCAATGTAGAACAGCAAACTCTTGAGCAGCTCCGGCGGGGCCGGTTGATTGATGCCGGGCATGCCTTGTTCGAGCATGCGCTTGAGTTCCTTGTCGGCCTCCTTGAACAGACTGCGCAAGGCCGGGCTGTTGGCGATCGCACCGCCCCGCATGCCTTCGACCAGCGCCGATGCCACCTGCCATAACGGGCTCAGAGGTGCATTGGTGCACAGTGCTTCGAGGCGGGTGAAGACCTTGGCCAGGTAATCGAGGTTGGTGTCGTTGTCCTGTTCACGCAGGAATCCGACCAGCGCAAGCTGCAGCATCTGCCGAAGCTTGCGCAGCACACCGGGCAACTCGGCCGGCTCCAGCTGCGCCAGCGTTTTTGCATCCAACGCTGGCAACTCGGGCAATTGCGGGCTGAACAGGCTAGTTTCCGACAACAGGCTTTCGCCACGGGCGCTGCGCAGGTCGTTGATCAGGGGCAACACCACCAGTGGCAAGTCGCGACGCGCGCCTTGCACCCGCTCGAGGTAGATCGGCAGTTGCCCGAGGGCCTGCATCAACAAGTGCAACGCCTCGTCGCGATGGCTGGCACGGTTGCTCTGCAAGGCCATGGCCAGCTGTTCCATTTCTTCGGCGAGCAACGCCGCGCCGTAGAACTCGACCATCTGCAAACTGCCGTGGACTTGATGGATGCATGCCAGGCAATCATCCAGCGCTTGGGTCGCCTGCGGATCATCGAGCAGGTTTTCAATCGCGTGATGAGCCTGTTTCAGCGTTTCGGCAATCTCGCCCTTGACCCACTCGAGGGCCACATAGTCGTGCCGATCACCCATAACCACTCCAATCACAATTCAGATACCCATGGGCGGTTCAAGCTTTGTCCACAACCTGCGCCTTGGCATCGGGCAAGGTGAAACCGGACACCGAACGACGCAACTGACTGGCCATTTTCGCCAGGTTGCCGATGCTGTCGGCCGTGGCGGTGGAACCCGACGACGTCTGCGAGGTGATCTGCTGGATCACGTTCATCGTCAGGGAAATCTGACCGGCCGACGACGTCTGTTGTTGCGCCGCATTGGAAATGCTCTGGATCAACGCCGCAAGTGTCTTGGACACGCCTTCGATTTCTTCCAGGGCCACACCGGCATCCTGCGCCAGACGAGCGCCGCGCACCACTTCGGTCGTCGTCTGCTCCATGGAAATGACGGCTTCGTTGGTGTCGGTCTGGATCGCCCGCACCAGGGTTTCGATCTGCCGGGTAGCGGCGGACGAGCGCTCGGCCAGGCGCTGCACTTCATCGGCGACCACGGCGAAACCGCGACCGGCGTCACCGGCCATGGACGCCTGGATGGCCGCGTTGAGGGCAAGGATGTTGGTCTGGTCGGCAATGTCATCGATCAGGCTGACAATGTCGCCGATTTCCTGGGATGACTCGCCCAGGCGCTTGATGCGTTTAGCGGTGTCCTGAATCTGTTCGCGAATGTTGTCCATGCCGTGGATGGTGTTGTGCACCACCTCGTTGCCCTTGTTGGCGATTTCCACCGAGCGCTCGGCAACCGCCGAAGATTCCGCCGCGTTGGCCGACACCTGGTCGATGGACTCGGCCATGTCGTTGATCGCCATCGACGCTTCGGAAATCTGCTGGGCCTGATGTTCCGACGCTTGGGCCAGATGCATGGCGGTGGCCTGGGTTTCCTGCACGGCGGCGGCCACCTGGCCGGCGGTGAGGTTGATGGTCGCGACCAGATCGCGCAACTGGTCGACGGAGTAGTTGATCGAGTCGGCGATAGTGCCGGTAAAGTCTTCGGTCACCGAGGCCGTCACCGTGAGGTCGCCATCGGCCAGGTCTTCGATCTCGTCGAGCAGGCGCATGATCGCGTTCTGGTTTCGCTCGTTTTTCTCGGCGGTTTCGCGCAACTGACGATTGGTTTCGCGCACCATCACCATGCCGATCAGGATGATCGAAGCCAGCGCCAACAAGCCCAGCACATAACCGCCAATGGTGTCTGTGGTGCGCCCGCCGACCATGTTTTCGAAACCGCTGGCCAGGTGTGAGGCTTCGTCGAGCAGGGTTTGCGACAGGCTGAAAATGTTCGAGGCCGATTCGCGGACCTTGAATAGTTCCGGCGAGGTTTCGAGAATCTCGTCCACCGAGCCCGAGACGAACTCGAACAGCTCGGAAATTTCCGCGAGTCGCGCACGGGCGTCGTGGTCTTCGACCTGGCTGACCTTGAGCGCCGGGTCGCCCTGGAGCATGCCATTGAGCACCTTGCCGAACTGCGTCGCGTCACGCCCGAATGCATCGGCGGCCTGCTGAGAATTTTCGTCGCCGGCCAACACCGTGTTGACCGCGCCGAGGATTCGCTCGGCCAGCAGCGACTGGCGCTGGGCCATGGCCACCTGGGCCGCCGGGGCGCCCCGCTGCAGCAGGATCTCGACGACTTTCTCGTACTCGACCTGCAATTGCGGCACGGTTTCGGCCAGGGTCGCGGCGACCTGATGCAGCGACAGGACGGTTTGCTCGCTGGAAAGAATCGCATCGGTGTTTTTCAGCAGGCGTTCCCAGTCCTGTTGCACCGCGCGCATCTCTGGACGCACGGTGGTAGGGGCTGGCGGCAGACCGGTGGCCGGGTCGCCCTTCTTCAGATAACCCCAGCGCTGGGCGAAATCGTTGCGCGCATCACTGAGCAACTTGAACGCGGCAGACTTGCCGGCGGCGGCTTCGGTGGCGTTCTTGGCAATACGCTGGGACAGCACGCGCAGTTCGCCGGCGTGGCCGATGTACTGTTTGTCATAGACAGCCTGGGTGTTGAGGTACGCGAAGTTGGCGAACAGCAGCATGATGAAGACGATCAGCGCGATAAACAGCACGATAATCTGCGACCGGCTGCGCGACCCTTCCATTGGCTTGCCTGCTTTTGCTTTTATCATCGGTCCTCGCCTGTTAACCCACACCTTCCAAGACTTGCCGAGGAACCTGTGGGAGCGAGCTTGCTCGCGATAGCGGTGTGTCAGTCGACATTAATGCTGGCTGCAAGTCCGTCATCGCGAGCAAGCTCGCTCCCACAAGGTTCTCTGTTGCTCCAACTACACCGCGACGTTCATGAACCCCTGGGACTGCGTCAACGCAAACGGGCTGAACACCTGCCAGCACTGCTCGCGCTGAAACCGGCCTTTGACGAACGCCGCCACCGGCCCCTTCAACTCGTCTGCCGGCACCGGCTCCAGGCTGTCCTGGGCAAAGTGCTGGAGGCCGAAGACTTCATCGACCAGCAACCCGGCAAACACCTCTTCATGTTCCACCACCAACACCCGCCGCTGCCGGCGCGCCGCCGAAAGCTCGTGCCCGAAGAAGCCGCACAGGTCCATGACCGGCAGCAAACGCCCGCGCAGGTTGGCGACACCCTTGACCCAGGGTTTGACCCCCGGCAGCTGAGTAGAGCGCGGCTCATGCAGGACTTCGCTGACTTCGCTCATAGGCGCGACATACCAGTGTTCGCCCAGGCGAAAACCGATGCCGCTCCAGCTGTCCCGCCGGGCCGGCTGGGACGGCAGGTCCGCCGCCAGCAGACGACAGCGCTGGTCGATTTGCAGCAGCAGCTCGAAAGCCGTCAGCGACTCGTTCATGGCCTGACGATCAACCGGCCAGCACGTTGTTCAGGGTCTTGATCAGGGTGTCTTCATCGACCGGTTTGGTCAGATAGTCCTTGGCGCCCTGGCGCGTGCCCCAGACCTTGTCGGTTTCCTGATCCTTGGTGGTGATGATGATCACCGGGATATGCCCGGTTTCCGGGTCTTTGGTCAGTTGGCGGGTGGCCTGGAAGCCGTTGAGGCCGGGCATGACGATGTCCATCAGCACTGCATCGGGCTTTTCCTGGCGGGCCAGGGCCACGCCGTCGGCGCCGTTTTCGGCTTTCAACACTTCATGACCGTGCTTTTCCAGCATGCCGGTCAGTTTGTACATTTCGGTCGGCGAATCATCGACGATCAGAATACGTGCCATGGTCTTCCCCATTCTTGTCGACGCCTGGCCCGATGGCCGAGCGTCACTGTGCGTGTCCTACTGCGGCAAAACGGCGGCGAAGCCAGGAACATGGGCCTGGATCGCATCAAGCAATTCTTCCTTGCTGAACGGCTTGGTCAAAAACTGGTCGGAGCCAACGATGCGCCCCTTGGCCTTGTCGAACAGCCCGTCCTTGGACGACAGCATAATCACCGGCGTGGACTTGAACGCGCTGTTGTTCTTGATCAGGGCGCAGGTCTGATAGCCATCCAGCCGCGGCATCATGATGTCGACAAAGATGATGCCGGGATGGTTGTCGGCAATCTTGGCCAGGGCATCAAAACCGTCGATGGCCGTGATGACCTCACAACCCACGTTCTTGAGCAGCGTTTCGGCGGTGCGACGGATCGTCTTCGAATCGTCGATCACCATGACCTTCAAGGCGCTGGGGTGCTGTTCCATAAAATGCTCTACCGTCGCCTTTGCGAAACAAATTGTCCGTTTGCCGGTTAACGCGGCTCGAAACCCTTGATGTTCAAGGGCCGGCACGACATGGCAGCCTTTTTAGCACAGTCTCCAGAACCAATCTATCGGCCGACCCGCAAGGTGGTTTTTCCTTGACCGGGAACACACTCAGCGCCACTCTGACGCCACTTTTTTCATACCGATCCGGTAGCCAATTTTCGAGGAAAACCCAATGAGCGTTCGCGTCGGGATTGTCATGGACCCTATCGCCAGCATTTCCTATAAAAAGGATAGCTCGCTGGCCATGCTGCTGGCCGCGCAGAAGCGTGGCTGGGAGCTGTTCTACATGGAACAGCGCGACCTGTATCAGGGCGAAGGCCAGGCCCGGGCCCGGATGCGTCCGCTGCAGGTGTTCGCCAACCCGGAAAAATGGTTCGAACTGGGCGCCGAAAGCGACGCGCTGCTGAGCGATCTGGACGTGATCCTGATGCGCAAGGATCCGCCGTTCGATATGGAGTTCGTCTACTCCACCTATTTGCTGGAGCAAGCCGAGCGCGCTGGCGTGCTGGTGGTCAACAAGCCGCAAAGCCTGCGTGACTGCAACGAGAAGCTGTTCGCCACGCTGTTCCCGCAGTGCACGCCGCCGACCGTAGTCAGTCGCCGCGCCGACGTGTTGCGCGAATTCGCCGCCAAACACGGCGACGTGATCCTCAAGCCGCTAGATGGCATGGGCGGCACGTCGATTTTCCGTCACCGCGCGGGCGATCCGAACCTGTCGGTGATCCTCGAAACCCTGACCGCCCTCGGCGCCCAGCAGATCATGGGCCAGGCCTACCTGCCGGCGATCAAGGACGGCGACAAGCGCATTCTGATGATCGATGGCGAGCCTGTGGATTATTGCCTGGCGCGGATTCCAGCCCAAGGCGAAACCCGTGGCAACCTCGCTGCCGGTGGTCGCGGCGAAGCCCGTCCGCTGACCGACAAGGACCGCTGGATCGCCGCGCAAGTCGGCCCGACCCTGCGTGAAAAAGGCCTGCTGTTCGTTGGCCTGGACGTGATCGGCGAACACCTGACCGAGATCAACGTCACCAGCCCGACATGCATTCGCGAGATCGATAACGCGTTTGGCACTGACATCGGCGGCATGTTGATGGATGCCATAGAGAAGCAGCTGCAAGCTGCAAGCCACAAGCGGCAAGCTTGAAGCGTGCGGAGTACAGCTTGTCGCTTGAAGCTTAGAGCTTGAAGCTAAAAACCAACATTGCGTTATCATGCCGGGCCCGTAAAAACGCGATGTTGGTTTTTTTGCCATGACCCTCCCGTCCGATCTGCCTGCTGAGCTCGCCCACCGTGGCGTGCGCCCGGCTGATCGCCTCGGTTTTACCCTGTTTCTGGCGGTGTTGATCCACCTGGCCTTGCTGTTGGGTGTCGGGTTTGCAGTGGTCGAGCCCAAGCAGATCAGCAAAACCCTGGAAATCACCCTCGCCACCTTCAAAAGCGAAAAAAAGCCCGAGAAAGCCGATTTCCTGGCCCAGGAAAATCAGCAAGGCAGCGGCACCCTGGATAAAAAGGCGATTCCCAAGACCACCGAGGTCGCGCCGTTCCAGGACAACAAGGTGCAAAAGGTCACGCCACCGCCGGCCGCCAAGCCTGAAGCGCAGGAGGCCCCGCCGAAGGCTGCCGTGACCACCGTGGCGCCGAAGCCGAAAAAAGCCCCCGCCAAGACCGAGGAGCCCAAGACCGAGGTCAAGCCCCAGGTCCAGGCGCCGACCTTCGACAGCGAGCAACTGTCCAGCGACATCGCCAGCCTCGAAGCGGAACTGGCCGCCGAACAACAGCTGTACGCCAAGCGCCCACGCATTCACCGTTTGAGCGCGGCCTCGACCATGCGCGACAAGGGCGCCTGGTACAAGGACGAATGGCGCAAGAAAGTCGAGCGCATCGGCAACCTCAACTACCCCGACGAAGCGCGGCGCAAACAGATCTACGGCAACTTGCGCCTGATGGTGTCGATCAACCGCGACGGTTCGCTGTATGAAGTGCTGGTGCTGGAATCTTCGGGCCAACCGCTGCTGGACCAGGCGGCCCAGCGGATTGTGCGACTGGCAGCACCCTTTGCACCGTTTACCGGGGATTTGTCGGATATCGACCGGCTGGAGATCATCCGCACCTGGAAATTTGCCCGTGGTGACAGGCTCTCAAGCAATTGATTCACCGCAAACCCCCTGTAGGAGCGAGCCTGCTCGCGATTGCGATCTGTCTGACACTTAAATGCTGGATGTACCGCCATCATCGCGAGCAGGCTCGCTCCCACACTTAATCTGTGTCGCGACTGATATTCGGGGCATTTCCTGTGCATCCCCAGCTTGTCAGTTCGCCCCTCGAACGCCACACTAGCGGTCATGAAAAACGTCAGCCCCAGCTACCTCAAGCATCAATTCCTGATCGCCATGCCACACATGGCCGACCCGAACTTTGCGCACACCTTGACCTACATCGTCGAGCACACGGCCAATGGCGCCATGGGGCTGGTGGTCAACCGTCCGCAAGATCTGAACCTGGCCGATATCCTTGAGCAATTGCGCCCGGAAATCGAACCGCCAGCGCTCTGCCAGCATGTGCCGATCTTCATCGGTGGCCCGGTGCAGACCGATCGCGGTTTCGTTCTTCACCCCAAAGGTCTGAGCTTCCAGGCGACCGTTGATCTGGAAGACGAGCTGGCCCTGTCGACCTCCCAGGACGTGCTGTTCGCCATCGCTGACGGTGTCGGCCCGGCGAAAAGCCTGATTGCCCTCGGCTACGCCGGTTGGGAAGCCGGGCAACTGGAGGCCGAACTGGCGCAGAACGCCTGGCTGAACTGCCCGTTCGACGCCGACATCCTGTTCAATACCAGCAGTGAATTGCGCCTGGAAGCGGCGGCCAAACATCTGGGCGTCAACCTCAGCCTGCTGACCAGCCAGGCGGGGCACGCCTGATGGCCCTGAAGCTGATTCTGGGTTTTGACTACGGCACCAAACAGATCGGCGTTGCGGTCGGCCAGGTGATTACCGGCCAGGCTCGCGAGCTGTGCACCCTGAAGGCGCAGAACGGCATCCCCGACTGGAACCAGGTCGAAGCTCTCATCAAAGAGTGGAAACCCGATGCTGTTGTGGTCGGCCTGCCGTTGAACATGGACGGTACGCCCAGCGACATGTGCGCCCGCGCGGAAAAGTTCGCCCGGCGCCTGAACGGCCGCTTCAACCTGCCCTTCTATACCCACGATGAACGCCTGACCACCTTCGAGGCCAAGGGCGAACGCCTGGCTCGTGGTGGCCAGAAAGGCAGTTACCGCGACAACCCGGTCGATGCCATCGCCGCCGCCCTGCTGCTGCAAGGCTGGCTCGACGAAAACACCGCACTGTTTGAATCCTGAAGAGCCGCTGTGCGTCTCTCTAGCTACAACCCGAGCCACTTCCCGCACAGGCTGGCTCGGGCCCAAGAAGGAGCAACCATGAGCCTGCCCAATCCCGCCGAACTGATCAGCCAGATGGCGACCCGACTTGACGCCTATCTGGTCAAACGAGGCATCAGCGACCCGCGCTTCATCGGCATCCGTACCGGCGGCGTCTGGGTGGCCCAGGCCCTGCTCAAGGAGCTGGGCAGCAATGAGCCCCTCGGCACCCTGGACGTGTCCTTCTACCGCGACGACTTCAGCCAGAACGGCCTGCACCCGCAGGTTCGCCCTTCGGCGCTGCCGTTCGAGATCGAAGGCCAGCACCTGGTGCTGATCGACGACGTACTGATGAGCGGCCGGACCATCCGCGCCGCCATGAACGAACTGTTCGACTACGGCCGCCCGGCCAGCGTGACGCTGGTGTGCCTGCTGGACCTGGACGCCGGCGAACTGCCGATCCGCCCGAACGTGGTTGGCGCGACCCTGTCGCTGGCCGCCCACGAACGGGTGAAGCTGTCCGGCCCGGAGCTTGCGCTCGAACTGCAAGACCTCGCCCTTTAATTCGCCCTATTGAGAGTCCCCCTCGCGATGACGCCTCTAGAAACCAAGCGCCCGCTGCAGCTCAATGATCAGGGCCAGCTGCGCCACTTCCTCTCGCTCGACGGTTTGCGCCGCGAGCTGTTGACGGAAATCCTCGACACCGCCGACTCCTTCCTTGAAGTCGGCGCCCGGGCCGTGAAGAAAGTCCCGCTACTGCGCGGCAAGACCGTGTGCAACGTGTTCTTCGAGAACTCGACCCGCACCCGCACCACCTTCGAACTGGCGGCCCAACGGCTCTCGGCGGACGTGATCACCCTCAACGTGTCCACGTCGTCGGCGAGCAAGGGCGAAACCCTGCTCGACACCCTGCGCAACCTGGAAGCCATGGCCGCCGACATGTTCGTCGTGCGCCACGGTGATTCGGGTGCCGCGCACTTCATCGCCGAACATGTCTGCCCGCAAGTGGCGATCATCAACGGCGGCGACGGCCGGCACGCACACCCGACCCAGGGCATGCTCGACATGCTGACCATCCGTCGACACAAGGGCGGTTTCGAAAACCTTTCGGTGGCCATCGTCGGCGATATCCTGCATTCGCGAGTCGCGCGCTCGAACATGCTGGCCCTGAAAACCCTCGGTTGCCCGGACATCCGCGTGATCGCGCCGAAAACCCTGCTGCCGATCGGCATCGAGCAATACGGCGTGAAGGTCTACACCGACATGACCGAAGGCCTGAAAGACGTCGACGTGGTGATCATGTTGCGCCTGCAGCGTGAACGCATGACCGGCGGCCTGTTGCCGAGCGAGGGCGAGTTCTACCGCCTGTTCGGCCTGACCACCGCGCGCCTGGCCGGCGCCAAGCCCGATGCCATCGTGATGCACCCGGGGCCGATCAACCGTGGCGTGGAAATCGAATCGGCGGTGGCCGACGGCCCGCATTCGGTGATCCTCAACCAGGTGACCTACGGGATCGCCATTCGTATGGCGGTACTGTCCATGGCCATGAGCGGGCAGACTGCGCAACGCCAATTCGAGCAGGAGAACGCCCAGTGAAGCTCAGCATTCTCGGTGCCCGCGTGATCGATCCGGCCACTGGCCTGGATCAAGTGACCGATATCCACATTGAAGCCTGCAAAGTCGTCGCCCTTGGCGCTGCGCCAGCCGGTTTTGTCGCCGTCGACACCATCGACGCCAAAGGCCTGGTGGCCGCTCCCGGCCTGGTCGACCTCAACGTTGCCCTGCGCGAACCGGGTTACAGCCGCAAAGGCTCGATTGTCAGCGAAACCCGCGCGGCGGCGGCTGGCGGCGTGACCAGCCTGTGCTGCCCGCCAAAGACCAAACCGGTCCTGGACACCTCGGCGGTGGCCGAACTGATCCTCGACCGCGCCCGTGAGGCCGGCAACACCAAAGTCTTCCCGATTGGCGCCCTGAGCAAAGGCCTGGACGGTGAACAGCTGGCCGAGCTCGTGGCACTGCGCGATGCCGGTTGCGTGGCCTTCGGCAACGGCCTGGAGAGTTTCCGCAACACCCGTACCCTGTGCCGGGCGCTGGACTACGCAGCGACTTTCGACCTGACGGTGATTTTCAACTCCCAGGATTACGACCTGGCCGAAGGTGGCCTGGCTCATGAAGGGCCGACCGCCAGCTTCCTGGGCTTGCCGGGCATTCCGGAAAGTGCCGAGACCGTCGCCCTGGCCCGGGATCTGCTGCTGGTTGAACAGACCGGCGTGCGCGCACACTTCAGCCAGCTCACAAGCGCACGCGGCGTGGAGCTGATCGCCCAGGCCCAGGCCCGGGGCCTGAAGGTGACCGCGGATGTCGCCCTGTACCAGCTGATCCTGACCGACGAAGCCCTGATCGGCTTCAGCAGCCTGTACCACGTCCAGCCGCCGCTACGCACCCGCGCCGACCGCGAGGGCCTGCGCGCAGCGGTGAAATCCGGCGTGATCTCGGCCATCTCCAGCCATCACCAACCCCATGAGCGTGACGCCAAACTGGCACCGTTCGGCGCGACCGAGCCGGGCATCAGCAGCGTTGAACTGCTATTGCCACTGGCAATGACCCTGGTCGAAGACGGCTTGCTGGACCTGCCGACGTTGCTCAAGCGCCTGAGCGCCGGCCCTGCCGAGGCCTTGCGCCTGCCGGCAGGCAAACTGGCGGTGGGTGGCGCGGCGGACATCGTGCTGTTCGACCCTGCGGCCTCGACCGTGGCGGGTGAAACCTGGCTGTCCAAGGGCGAAAACTGCCCGTTCATTGGCCATAGCCTGCCGGGTGTGGTGCGTTACACCCTGGTGGATGGGCGGATCAGCCACCAGGCTTAAAAACAAAAGATCGCAACCTGCGGCAGCTCACACGGGAATATGCATTTCCCTGCAGGAGCTGCCGCAGGCTGCGATCTTTTGCTCTTCGCTTATCGACTCTGCGCGTTACGCACAGAAACCTGGTCATTCAACGTCCAGAAGTCATACAGCACGCCAATAAAGAACAACCCGCCCGTCACCAGGTACAGCAACCCGCTGATCCATTTCCCCTGATACATCCGGTGCACACCGAACACCCCGAGAAACGTCAGCAGGATCCACGCCACGTTGTATTCGATGGGGCCCGCGGTAAACCGCAAGTCAGCCTCGCGGTCCATCGCCGGAATCAGGAAAAGGTCGATCAGCCAACCGATCCCCAGCAAGCCGAAGGTGAAGAACCAGATAGTCCCGGTCACCGGCTTGCCGTAATAGAAGCGGTGAGCGCCGGTGAAACCGAAAATCCACAGCAGGTAACCGATCACTTTACTGTGGGTGTCTTGCTGCTGGACAGCCTGTTGATAGGGGTTCATGAATGACCTCGATTCATACGATAGATAAATATTCTTTAATTCTTTGTGACTTTTTTACAGACATCCGACGTATGGCAAATGCTACCTTCACTCCCGTCAAAGCCTTGTAACACCGGACTCCTGTCCGACAATTGCGCCATTTTGCCGCTTTTTTGCCACCATTGCCCTCCAGATTGAATCGACCAACGGCCTCGGAGGCGGCAAAAAAGCTGTTATAAAGTTGCGCGCTAACTTATTAAGAGCCTTGCCTAATGCGTTCATTTTTCAAGACATGGCTAACCATTTGCCTTTTGATGCCACTGGCCGCCCACGCCACCAATCGTGAGCAACGTCTTCCTAACGTTAATGGTTACACCCCAAAATCCCATGCCTCTGCTCCTTCGAGCAAAGACAAGAAATCCGCTAAATATGCTCCAAGCCTGGCCAACGACAAAAGCGGCCTGGTTCCACCGATGGGCACCAAGGAAAGCAGCAACGTGCTGAGCCGCGCTGTGAACGTCCTTGGCACTCCCTATCGTTGGGGCGGCAGCAGCCCAAGCAAAGGCTTCGATTGCAGCGGCCTGGTAAAATACGCGTTCAACGACGCCACGTTCGACCTGCCACGCACCTCCAACGCCATGGCCAGCGGTCATGGGGAGAAAGTCGATCGCGACGACCTGAAGCCGGGCGACCTGATTTTCTTCAACATCAAGAGCCGTCGGGTCAATCACGTTGCCATTTACCTGGGCAACGACCGTTTCATCCACGCGCCACGTCGTGGCAAGTCGGTGTCCATCGATACCTTGAAGAAACCGTACTGGGAAAACCACTACGTGGTTGCCAAGCGGGTTCTGCCGAAAGAGCCGAATCAGCTGCGGGTTGTTCAGCGCTGATTGGCTAGCGCACACCTGACGGCGAGTACTTGTGGCGAGGGAGCTTACTCCCGCTGGAGTGCGTAGCGTTCCCGGTTTTTTGGGGTTGCTTCGCAACCCAGCGGGAGCAAGCTCCCTCGCCACAGGTAACATTGCAATTCTCAGAAGTTATCCGGTGACCGCGCCTTCTCCCGCGCATGTTCACGACTGACCAACCCCTTGGTCACCAGGTCCTTCAAGCTCATATCCAGCGTCTGCATCCCCAACGACCCTCCCGACTGAATCGCCGAGTACATTTGCGCCACCTTGTCCTCGCGGATCAGGTTGCGGATCGCCGATGTCCCCAGCATGATCTCGTGGGCCGCGATGCGTCCGCCGCCGATTTTCTTCACCAGGGTCTGGGACACCACCGCCAGCAGCGACTCGGAGAGCATCGAGCGCACCATCGACTTCTCGTCCCCCGGAAACACGTCGACCACCCGGTCGATGGTTTTCGCCGCCGACGTGGTGTGCAGCGTGCCGAACACCAGATGGCCGGTTTCGGCCGCGGTCAATGCCAGGCGAATGGTCTCCAGATCGCGCATCTCCCCCACCAGAATCACATCCGGGTCTTCCCGCAGTGCCGAACGCAAGGCGGTGGCGAAACTACGGGTATCGCGATGGACTTCACGCTGATTGATCAGGCATTTGCGCGACTCATGAACGAACTCGATGGGGTCCTCGATGGTGAGGATGTGGTGATGACGATGGGTATTGAGGTAATCGATCATCGCCGCCAGCGTGGTGGACTTGCCGGAACCGGTCGGGCCGGTCACCAGCACCAGGCCACGGGGAGCGTCGGTCATCTTGTGGAACACGCCGCCCATGCCCAGTTCGTCCATGCTCTGCACTTTTGACGGGATTGTGCGAAACACGGCACCCGCGCCACGGTTCTGATTGAACACATTGACCCGAAAGCGCGCCACGCCGGGCACGTCGAAGGAAAAGTCGGTTTCCAGATGCTTTTCGAATTCCACCCGCTGGGCGTCATTCATGATGGCATGGATCAGAGCCTGCACCTGTTGGTGATCCAGGGCCGGCAGATTGATGCGCCGCACATCACCGTCGACGCGAATCATCGGCGGCAGGCCGGCAGACAGGTGCAGGTCGGATGCCCCCTGTTTGGCGCTGAATGCCAGCAGCTCAGTGATATCCATAGCGCCTCTCAATTCCAGTAGAATGCCGCGAACCTTCAGACCGCTGGCGCCTCTTGATGTCCACCATAGCAGACAACATTCTTCAGGTTAGTTCGCGCATACATGCCGCAACACTTGCTGCGAACCGCGCCGAAAACAGCGTCCGGTTGCTGGCTGTGAGCAAGACCAAACCCGCTCAGGACCTGCGTGAAGCCTACGCCGCCGGCCTGCGCGACTTTGGCGAGAACTACTTGCAGGAAGCGCTGGGTAAACAGCTGGAACTGGCCGACCTGCCCTTGATCTGGCACTTCATCGGCCCCATTCAATCGAACAAGACTCGTGCTATCGCCGAGCACTTCGACTGGGTGCATTCCGTGGATCGTCTGAAAATCGCACAACGCCTGTCCGAACAGCGTCCCGCCGATTTGCCGCCCCTGAACATCTGCATTCAGGTCAATGTCAGCGGTGAAGCCAGCAAATCCGGCTGCGCCCCGGCCGACCTGCCGGCTCTGGCCAACGCCATCAGCGACCTGCCGCGCCTGAAACTGCGCGGGTTGATGGCAATCCCGGAGCCTACGGAAGATCGCGCCGCCCAGGATGCCGCTTTCGCTGCCGTGCAAAGCCTGCAAGCCAGCCTGAACCTGCCGCTCGACACACTTTCCATGGGCATGAGCCATGACCTCGAGTCAGCCATTGCCCAAGGTGCCACCTGGGTCCGTATCGGTACGGCCTTGTTTGGCGCCCGCGACTACGGTCAGCCTTGAAAAATGGCTGACTCTTCTCTTTATAAGGACCTGACATGAGCAAGACGCGTATTGCCTTTATCGGTGCCGGTAACATGGCCGCCAGCCTGATCGGTGGCCTGCGGGCCAAGGGTCTGGAAGCAGCGCAGATCCGCGCCAGCGATCCGGGTGAAGAAACCCGCGCCCGCGTGAGTGCTGAACACGGCATCAAAACCTTTGCCGACAACGCCCAGGCCATCGACGGTGCCGACGTGGTCGTGCTGGCGGTCAAACCCCAGGCGATGAAAGCCGTGTGCGAAGCCATTCGCCCAAGCCTCAAGCCCGATCAACTGGTGGTTTCGATTGCCGCGGGCATCACCTGCGCCAGCATGAACAACTGGCTCGGCGCACAGCCGATCGTGCGCTGCATGCCCAACACCCCGGCGTTGGTGCGTCAGGGTGCAAGCGGCCTGTTCGCGACAGCCGAGGTGTCCGCCGAACAGCGTCAGCAGGCCCAGGAGTTGCTGTCCGCGGTCGGCATCGCCCTATGGCTGAATGAAGAGCAGCAACTGGATGCCGTCACCGCCGTGTCCGGCTCGGGCCCGGCGTATTTCTTCCTATTGATCGAGGCCATGACCGCCGCCGGCGTGAAACTCGGCCTGCCAGCGGACATCGCCGCGCAACTGACCTTGCAAACCGCCCTGGGTGCCGCACACATGGCGGTCTCCAGCGACGTAGACGCTGCCGAGTTGCGCCGCCGTGTCACCTCGCCTGCGGGCACCACGGAAGCTGCAATCAAGTCGTTCCAGGCCAATGGCTTCGAAGCCCTGGTCGAAAAGGCACTCGGCGCTGCCGCGCATCGCTCGGCCGAGATGGCTGAGCAACTTGGCCGCTAATCAGCTCTTAAAAAGGACTCAATAATGCTAGGACTCAACGATGCTGCCGTTTTCATCATTAAAACCTTGGGCAGCCTTTATCTACTGATTGTACTGCTGCGCTTCATCCTACAACTGGTTCGGGCGAATTTTTACAACCCGCTCTGCCAGTTCATCGTCAAAGCCACCCAACCTCTGCTCAAGCCGCTGCGCCGGGTCATCCCGAGCATGTTCGGGCTGGATATGTCGTCGCTGGTGCTGGCGCTGATCGTGCAGATACTGCTGATGGCGGTCATCCTCACGCTCAAAGGCTTCGAGGTTAACTGGTTGCTGATTGCGCCATGGTCGGTGATCGCCCTGTTCTCGTTGTTTTTGAATGTGCTGTTCTACGCGATGATCATCAGCGTGATTCTCTCCTGGGTTGCCCCGGGCAGCCACAACCCAGGGGCTGAGCTGGTCGCGCAGATTACTGAACCGGTACTCGCCCCGTTCCGCCGCATCATCCCGAACCTGGGCGGCCTCGATATTTCGCCGATCTTCGCGTTCATCGTGATCCAGTTGCTGCAAAGCTGGCTGATCCCGCGCCTTGCGTACTATGCCTTCATGCCACAGGGTCTGCTCGGCCTGATCTGATGAGCTACTTCCGCTGGGACGGTGACGACCTGATTCTGGAGTGTCACCTGCAACCGGCAGCCCGCAGTGATGATTTCTGCGGGCTGCACGGCGATCGCCTGAAGATCCGCCTGACCGCGCCGCCGGTCGAGGGTAAGGCCAACGCGTATCTGATGGCGTTCCTGGCCAAGGCCTTTGGCGTGTCCAAGAGCCAGGTCAGCCTGATCAGTGGCGAGTTGAACCGGCAGAAACGGGTGCGAATCTGTTCGCCGAAGAAGTTGCCGGACTTGCCTGATCTGGTGCGCCCGGCAGGCTGACCGCGTCATCGTTCATCGCGAGCAGGCTCGCTTCCACATCTGAAATGCAATCCCTGTGGGAGCGAGCCTGCTCGCAATGAATACACCTCGTTACAGCTGGAGGAAAACAGCTCGGACCTTTGCTTGCCGCTAACCCCAGCGGTCTTTAGACTTACGCCTCATTTCAATGAGAGCAGGGTCGATGCCAGCTGCCTTTCCCCCCGATTCTGTTGGTCTGGTGACGCCGCAAGTGGCGCACTTCAGCGAACCCCTGGCGTTGGCCTGTGGACGTTCGCTCCCGGCCTATGACCTGATTTACGAAACCTACGGCACGCTCAACGCCACGGCGAGCAACGCCGTGCTGATCTGCCACGCCCTGTCCGGTCACCACCACGCCGCCGGTTATCACAGCGTCGACGACCGCAAGCCCGGTTGGTGGGACAGCTGCATCGGCCCCGGCAAGCCGATCGACACCAGCAAGTTCTTCGTGGTCAGCCTGAACAACCTCGGCGGCTGCAACGGCTCCACTGGCCCGAGCAGCATCAACCCGGAGACCGGCAAGCCGTTCGGCGCCGACTTCCCGGTGTTGACCGTCGAGGATTGGGTGCACAGCCAGGCGCGCCTGGCGGATCGCCTCGGCATCGCCCAGTTCGCGGCCGTGATCGGCGGCAGCCTCGGCGGCATGCAGGCGATGCAATGGAGCATCACCTACCCAGACCGCATCCGTCATTGCCTGGCCATCGCCTCGGCGCCCAAGCTGTCGGCGCAGAACATCGCGTTCAACGAAGTGGCGCGCCAGGCGATCCTCACCGACCCTGAATTCCACGGCGGTTCGTTCCAGGAACACAACGTGATCCCCAAGCGCGGCCTGATGCTGGCGCGGATGGTCGGGCACATCACCTACCTTTCCGACGATTCCATGGGCGAGAAATTCGGCCGCGGGCTCAAGAGCGAGAAGCTCAACTACGACTTCCACAGCGTCGAATTCCAGGTGGAAAGCTACCTGCGCTATCAGGGCGAAGAGTTCTCCGGGCGCTTCGACGCCAACACGTACCTGTTGATGACCAAGGCGCTCGATTACTTCGATCCTGCGGCGAACTTCGACGATAACCTGGCCAAAACCTTTGAAGGTGCCAAGGCCAAGTTCTGCGTGATGTCGTTCACCACCGACTGGCGCTTCTCCCCTGCCCGCTCGCGGGAACTGGTGGATGCGCTGATGGCCGCGCGCAAGGACGTCTGCTACCTCGAGATCGACGCTCCGCAAGGCCACGACGCCTTCCTGATTCCGATCCCGCGCTACCTGCAGGCATTCGGCAATTACATGAACCGCATTACGTTGTGAGAAAGCCATGAGAGCTGATCTGGAAATCATCCAGGAATGGATCCCCGCCGGCAGCCGCGTGCTCGACCTCGGGTGCGGCGATGGCGAACTGCTGACCTGGCTGCGCGACAACAAGCAAGTCACCGGCTATGGCCTGGAAAACGATGCCGACAACATCGCCGAGTGCGTGGCCAAGGGCATCAACGTCATCGAACAGGACCTGGACAAGGGCCTGGGCAACTTTGCCAGCAACAGTTTCGATGTCGTGGTCATGACCCAGGCGCTGCAAGCGGTGCACTACCCGGACAGGATCCTCGAGGAAATGCTGCGCGTCGGCCGTCAGTGCATCATCACTTTCCCGAATTTCGGTCACTGGCGCTGCCGCTGGTACCTGGCGAGCAAGGGCCGCATGCCGGTTTCCGAGTTCCTGCCGTACACCTGGTACAACACGCCGAACATTCACTTCTGCACCTTCGCCGACTTTGAAGCCTTGTGTCGCGAACGTGAAGCGAAGGTCATTGATCGGCTGGCCGTGGATCAACAACATCGGCACGGGTGGGCCAGCAAGCTATGGCCTAATCTGTTAGGTGAGATCGGCATCTACCGGGTCAGCAGCCCGGGACTTTCCGACCACAGGGTCGCAGTCTGATCCACCCTATTTCAAGGAGAACGATCATGGGTCGTCTAGCGTTGTTTCTACTCACTGCCTGCCTGAGCGTCACCACCATGGCCGCCGACGCCATCAAGAGCGAACGCAAGGAAACCTTCGGTGACGTGACGGTGCACTACAACACCTTCAACTCCACCTACCTGCTACCGGACGTTGCCAAGGCCGCCCAACTGACCCGCAGCAAGGATCAGGGCGTGATCAACATTACGGTGATCAAGGCCGGCACGCCGATGACGGCCGAGGTCAGCGGCACCGTCAAAGACCTGACCAGCCAAAGCTACACACTGAACTTCAAGCAGGTCACCGAGCAAGGAGCGATCTACTACATCGCCCAATACCCAGTACCCCAGCAGGAAGTCCGCACCTTCGACATCAAGGTGCAGACCGGCGACAAGATCAACACCATCAATTTCAACCAAGAGCTCTTCCCTGGCCAATGATCAACTTCACGCAACTCGTACTGGCCAGCCATAACGCCGGCAAACTCAAGGAACTCCAGGCCATGCTCGGCGAGTCGGTGCATCTGCGCTCGATTGGCGAGTTCAGCAGCGTCGAACCTGAAGAGACTGGTTTGTCGTTCGTCGAGAACGCCATCCTCAAGGCCCGCAATGCCGCGCGCATTTCCGGCCTGCCGGCGCTGGCCGACGACTCAGGGCTGGCGGTAGATTTCCTTGGCGGCGCGCCAGGTATCTACTCGGCGCGTTATGCCGACGGCAAGGGCGATGCGGCGAACAACGCCAAGCTGCTCGACGTGTTGAAAGTCGTGCCTGAAGCCGAACGCGGCGCGCAGTTCGTATGCGTGCTGGCACTGGTGCGCCACGCCGACGATCCGCTGCCGATCCTCTGCGAAGGTCTGTGGCATGGGCGAATCCTGACCCAGGCCAGCGGCGAGCACGGTTTTGGCTACGACCCGCTGTTCTGGGTGCCGGAGCGCGATTGCTCCAGTGCCGAAATGAGCCCTGGCGACAAGAACCAGATCAGCCACCGAGCCCGTGCAATGGATCTGCTGCGCCAGCGTCTGGGCTTGAAATGACCCGTGAATCATCCGCGTCGCCGCTGATCTTCGGCGGCGACGCTCAATCGCCTCGGGCGGCCCTGCCTGTGCTGCCGCCGCTGGCGCTGTACATCCACATCCCGTGGTGCGTGCGCAAATGCCCTTATTGCGACTTCAACTCCCACACCGCCAGCCCCGTGCTGCCGGAAGAAGAGTACGTCGACGCCTTGCTGGCCGATCTCGATCAGGACCTGCACGCCGTTTATGGTCGTGAGCTGAGCTCGATTTTCTTTGGTGGCGGCACGCCAAGCCTGTTCAGCGCTGATTCGCTGGGGCGCTTGCTCAAAGGCGTCGAACAGCGCATTCCGTTTGCCAGCGACATCGAAATCACGCTGGAAGCCAATCCGGGGACGTTCGAGCAAGACAAGTTCGTCGCGTACCGGAAACTGGGGATCAATCGCCTGTCGATCGGCATCCAGAGCTTCCAGCAAGAAAAGCTTGAGGCCCTGGGGCGGATCCACAACGGCGACGAAGCCGTACGTGCCGCCGGCATGGCGCGGCAGGCCGGGTTCGACAACTTCAACCTGGACTTGATGCATGGCTTGCCGAATCAGTCCCTGGACGATGCCTTGGCGGACCTGCGCACAGCCATCGCCCTGAAACCGACACACCTGTCGTGGTATCAACTGACCCTGGAACCGAACACGGTGTTCTGGAACCAGCCGCCGACACTGCCGGAAGACGACACGCTGTGGGACATTCAGGAAGCCGGGCAAGCGCTGCTCGCCGAACACGGTTACGCGCAATACGAAGTCTCGGCCTACGCCCTGCCCGGTCGCCCGGCGCGCCACAACCTCAATTACTGGAGTTTTGGCGACTTCATTGGCATCGGCGCCGGCGCCCATGGCAAGCTCAGTCATCCGGACGGACGCATCATTCGCACCTGGAAGACGCGCCTGCCGAAGGATTACCTGAATCCGGCGAAGAATTTCCTGGCTGGCGAGAAAGCGCTGGGCAACGATGAAATGCCGTTCGAATTCCTGATGAACGCGCTGCGCCTGACTGAAGGCGTCGAATCGCGGCTGTACCCGGAACGTACCGGCATGACGCTGGAAAGCCTTGCTGAAGGCCGCCGTGAAGCCGAACAAAGCGGCCTGTTGCAGGTCGAACCGTCACGTCTGGTAGCCACGATGCGCGGACAACTCTTCCTCAACGACTTGCTGCAGAAATTTCTGACATAAGGAAATCGAATGGATTTGGTACTCGACCTGCTTGCCACCGTGTCTCGCTGGAGCCGCAGCAACCTCTCGGAAATCGCCCTGGCCTTGGTGGGCTGCCTGCTGGTGCTGTTCGGTGCGGATTTCAAAGGCTGGGTCGAGCAGCGCCTGGGCAGCATCGCCGGCGCGTTGCGCGTGCCGCTGATGTCCCTGCTGTGCATGATCGGCAGCGGCGCGGCACTGATCTACGCCACGCCGTGGGTCGTGCGCGGCTTGAGCCAGTTCAACAACTACAGCCTGGCGCCGGTGTTGCTGGTGGTGCTGGTGTTGATTGGCGTGGTCGCTGACCGCCGCTGATTTTTTTGCCGAATACAAAACAACTGTAGGAGCGAGCCTGCTCGCGATAGCGGTCTGACAGTCAACTCAGATGTTGAATGTCATGGCCTCATCGCGAGCAGGCTCGCTCCTACAGTTTTTACAGCATTACGGCTTAGGACTGTTTCTCGAACTTCAAATCCCACACACCATGCCCAAGACGTTCGCCACGGCGTTCGAACTTGGTGATCGGGCGCTCGGCCGGGCGTGGCACGCACTTGCCGTCTTCAGCGAGGTTGCGGTAACCCGGCGCGACGCTCATCACTTCCAGCATGTACTCGGCGTACGGTTCCCAGTCAGTGGCCATATGCAGAATGCCGCCGACTTTCAACTTGCTGCGCACCAACTCAGCGAAAGACGCCTGAACGATACGGCGCTTGTGGTGACGGCTCTTGTGCCACGGATCCGGGAAGAACAGCATCAGGCGATCGAGGCTGTTATCGGCCACGCAGCGGTTGAGCACTTCGATCGCATCGCAATCGTAGACCCGCAGGTTGGTCAGGCCTTGCGTCAGCACGCCATTGAGCAACGCACCGACACCCGGACGGTGCACTTCGACGCCGATGAAATCCTGATCCGGTGAAGCCGCTGCCATTTCCAGCAGCGAATGGCCCATACCGAAACCGATTTCCAGCGAGCGCGGTGCCGAGCGACCGAACACCTGGTCGAAATCCACCGGCGCATCGGCCAGCGGCAGCACGAACAGCGGAGTGCCCTGCTCCAGGCCCTTTTGCTGGCCTTCGGTCATGCGCCCGGCGCGCATCACGAAACTCTTGATGCGGCGGTGTTGGCGCTCGTCGCCTTCTTCCGTCTGGATTGGCGTGTCGTTCGATTCAGTCATCAATGGCTCTTACTTGATCAGACCATCCAGCGGCGAAGAGGCGCTGGCATAGAGTTTTTTCGGCATGCGGCCGGCGAGGTAGGCCAGGCGACCTGCGACGATCGCATGTTTCATGGCTTCAGCCATCATGACCGGCTGCTGGGCGTGGGCAATGGCCGAGTTCATCAGCACCGCATCACAACCCAGCTCCATGGCAATAGTGGCGTCGGAAGCGGTACCGACACCGGCATCCACCAGCACCGGGATTTTGGCTTCTTCGAGGATGATCTGCAGGTTGTATGGATTACAGATCCCCAGACCGGAGCCGATCAGACCGGCCAGCGGCATCACCGCGATACAGCCGATTTCCGCCAATTGACGGGCGATGATCGGATCATCACTGGTGTAGACCATCACGTCGAAGCCTTCCTTGACCAGCGTTTCGGCGGCCTTGAGGGTTTCGATCACGTTGGGGAACAGGGTTTTCTGGTCGGCCAGCACTTCCAGCTTCACCAGGTTGTGGCCATCGAGCAGCTCACGGGCCAGGCGGCAGGTGCGCACGGCTTCGATGGCGTCGTAGCAACCGGCGGTGTTCGGCAGGAAAGTGTAGCGATCCGGCGACAGCACATCGAGCAGGTTCGGCTCGCCCTCGATCTGGCCAAGGTTGGTGCGGCGTACGGCGAAGGTGACGATCTCGGCACCCGAGGCTTCGATGGCCAGGCGGGTTTCTTCCATGTCACGGTACTTGCCGGTACCGACCAGCAAACGCGACTGGTAAGTACGACCGGCCAGGACGAAAGGCTTGTCGCTGCGAACGATGCTCATGGGAAATCCTCTGTAGGGGTGAGGTACTTGCAGAATTCTGTGGCCACTGGGCCGAGGCTGCTAGCCGCCGCCGATGGCGTGCACGACTTCGACGTTGTCGCCGTCGTTCAACGCGGTGTCTGCGTGCTGACTGCGCGGGACGATATCCAGATTGAGTTCGACCGCCACCCGGCGTCCGGTCAGGTCCAGACGGGTCAGCAGGGCCGCAACGGTTTCACCGTCGGGCAGTTCAAGGGATTCGCCGTTCAACTGAATGCGCATGCCGGATGCCGCCATCATTTTTAGGGGCTGGCATTCTAGCCCGATCAGTCAGGTCGACCCAAGCCATTCGTCATGAAATGGACCGTTAAGTCAGCTCAGGCGCCAGGCGGCAAGTCCGAGGCAAAACCAGCCCACCAGGAAGGCCAGGCCACCGAACGGGGTGATGATGCCGAGCTTGCTGATGCCCGTCAGCGTCAATACATACAGGCTGCCGGAGAACAGCAGGATACCGATGGCAAACGACGCAGCGGCCCATGTGGCGAGTCGACCGGGAATTTGCGTGGCCAGCGCTGCGATACCGAGCAACGCCAGGGCGTGAACCAATTGATAGGTGACGCCGGTGTGGAAGATCGCCAGGTACTCGGCGCTCAGGCGGTCCTTCAAGCCATGGGCGGCAAAGGCCCCGAGGCCGACACCGGTGAAGCCGAAAAAAGCGGCCAGTATCAGAAAGCCACGCAGCATGCAGAACTCCAGTCAGTTTCGATCCAAAGGGTCTGTATAATGGCCCGCTCAACGGGTTCGGCCAAGCCATCTCTATGCTGCGTATCTATTTCCGTCATTTCTCCAAGGCCGTGCTCTGGTTCATGGGTGGCAGCGTATTGCTGGTGCTGATCTTTCGCGTGGTACCGCCGCCAGGGACGATGCTAATGGTCGAGCGCAAGATCGAGTCCTGGTTCGACGGTGAACCCATCGACCTGCAACGGACCTGGAAACCCTGGGACGAGATCTCTGATGACCTGAAAGTCGCGGTGATTGCCGGCGAAGACCAGAAATTCCCGGAACATTGGGGCTTCGATATCGGCGCGATTCAGGCGGCGTTTGCCCATAACGAGCGCGGCGGTTCGATCCGTGGCGCCAGCACCCTGAGCCAGCAAGTCTCGAAAAACCTGTTCCTGTGGTCTGGCCGCAGCTGGCTGCGCAAAGGCCTGGAAGCCTGGTTCACCGGACTGATCGAAGTGTTCTGGCCCAAGCAGCGGATTCTTGAGGTGTACCTCAACAGTGTCGAGTGGGATGACGGCGTATTTGGTGCCGAAGCGGCGGCCCGACATCACTTTGGCGTGAGCGCCAGAAACCTCAGCCGTCAGCAATCGAGTTTGTTGGCCGCCGTACTGCCCAATCCTCGTGTGTGGAGTGCGAGCCATCCGACTTCCTACGTTTCGCGTCGGGCGGGCTGGATTCGGCAGCAGATGAGCCAACTGGGTGGCGACAGCTATCTGGTCGGGCTGAACGATTCGCGCCGGGCGCCTTGGGCCGAGTAACCGATCACCATTTTTTGAAACACTGAAGATCCCTGTGGGAGCAAGCTTGCTCCCACAGGTTCAATGTGATGCAAACAAATCAGGCACAAACAAAAACGCCCCGATCAATGATCGGGGCGTTTTTTATTGGTGCGCCAGGCATGGCGCGTTGCGCGTAAGCGCAACCAGCTTGGCTGTGGTGGCCACGCTGGTGACTTGGAGGTGAAAGTCCTCTACACACCCGGCAAGGGGAAGTGTTAGCCAGAGGCAAGGGTGTCGCGGGTGACTGCGAATCCGAAGGAAGCCCGAGGCAAAATGCTGGCCTGACGAACAGGAAGCGGATAGAGGCGGCGCAGCGGGGTAAGAAGGCCAATATCTTCAAAGCCCGATACTTGCACGGAACGCTGCGACGTAGATCCGACAGGCATAAGCAGGAAGGTCGCGCGAATTACCCTGGGAGATCTGTTTAGCCTGCCATGTGCTACCGGCGTCGCGAGATGACGGGATGGGCGACAGAAGTCAGCAGAGGCCGTAGTAGTTGCTCGAAACCGGAGTAATGAAGGGCTGAACCTGCCATGAGTGGATAGTCGGGTGTGATCTCTGTTGGAGCGTAAAGCAGAAACTCCGCGTAGCGGAGGTCAAGACCATTAGGAGGTAGGAGCCGGAAGCTCCGAGGGCCGGTCTGGGCGCTTAGATACCGCAGGCGACACATCAACGGAACCAAGCTCGCTGACGTTGTTTGTCAGTAGGCAGGAACCGCCGTATACGGAACCGTACGTACGGTGGTGTGAGAGGACGGCGGGGGCAACCCCGCCTCCTACTCGATCCTGCTCGCCAGTTACGCAGCGATCGACAACTTGAGCTTGTTCATCGCGCTCTTCTCGAGTTGGCGAATACGCTCGGCCGACACGTTGTACTTCTGCGCCAGGTCATGCAGCGTGGCTTTTTCTTCCGCCAGCCAGCGCTGGTAGAGGATGTCACGGCTGCGGTCGTCCAGCACTTCCAGCGCTTCGTGCAGGTTGTGGTTGGAGTTGTCGCTCCAGTCGGCATCTTCCAGTTGACGGGCCGGGTCGTACCGGTGGTCTTCCAGATAGTTGGCCGGCGACTGGAAAGCACTGTCGTCGTCCGCTTCGGCAGCCGGGTCGAAGGCCATGTCATGGCCAGTCAGGCGGCTTTCCATCTCGCGCACTTCCCGAGGCTCTACACCGAGGCTTTCCGCCACACGGTGGACTTCCTCGTTGTTCAGCCAGGCCAGGCGTTTCTTCTGGCTGCGCAGGTTGAAGAACAACTTGCGCTGGGCCTTGGTGGTCGCGACTTTCACGATGCGCCAGTTGCGCAGGATGAACTCGTGGATTTCCGCCTTGATCCAGTGCACGGCAAAGGACACCAGGCGCACGCCCATTTCCGGGTTGAAGCGCTTCACGGCCTTCATCAGGCCGACGTTGCCTTCCTGGATCAGGTCAGCCTGAGCCAGACCGTAGCCGGAATAGCTACGGGCGATATGTACGACAAAACGCAGGTGGGCGAGCACCATCTGCCGAGCCGCCCCCAAATCCTGCTCATAATAGAGACTCTCGGCCAGTTCACGCTCCTGCTCCGGCGACAGCAATGGAATGCTGTTGACGGTGTGCACATAGGCCTCCAGGTTCGCACCCGGGACCAGAGCATATGCAGGTTGCAAAGAATTGGTCATACGAAAAAACCTCCGACTTACAAACTCGTGCAGTTCAGCACTGCGAAAATTGACCGGAAACCGAAAGACAAGTTCCCTAAAACCCAAAAACGCTGAAAGGTCAATACGAGCAAAATGATACTACTTAGGCGCAAGCTCCCTCAGGTGGCGTGCGACTGCAATCCATGCACCGATATACCCCAACAGCACCGCGCCAAGCAAGAGAGACAGACCGTCGGCAACTGGCACTCCAGCCAGCGCAAAATCACTGCCGTACAATCCGGCCAGCCCTACCACCGCGTCGTTCAGCCAATCAAGGCCGAACGCCAGTACACCCCAGGACAGAATCCCCGCACCGAAGCCATACAACGCGCCCATATACAGAAAGGGCCTACGCACATAGCTGTCAGTGCCGCCGACCAGTTTAATCACTTCTATCTCTGTGCGGCGGTTTTCAATATGAAGACGAATGGTATTGCCTATCACCAAAAGTAATGCAGAAACCAGAAGCACGGTCAGACCGAAGACAAAACGGTCACCCAGCTTGAGGATGGCTGCCAGACGCTCGACCCAGACTAAATCAAGTTGCGCCTGTTGTACCTTCGGCAGCTCGGATAGTTTTTGTCTTAATGCTTCAAGGGCCGGCTTGTCGACTTCGGCCGGCGTCACCAAGACCACGCCCGGCAGCGGGTTCTCTGGCAATTCCTTGAGCGCCTCGCCCAGCCCGGACTGTTGCTGGAACTCTTCCAGCGCTTGATCCCGGCCAACATATTCGGCATCGGCGACGCCAGGCATGCCCTTGATCTGATCGCGCAGCGATTCGCCTTCGGCCGGCTTGGCCTCAAGGTCCAGATACAGGGAAATCTGCGCCGCGCGCTGCCAGGAACCACCCAGACGCTCGACGTTACTTAGCAAAAGTGACAGCCCCATGGGCAAACTCAGGGCCACCGCCATCACCATGCAGGTGAAGAAACTGCCGATGGGCTGCTTGCCCAGGCGGCGCAGGCTGTCCACCAGACTGGCGCGATGACTTTCGATCCAGGCACGGAACAACGTGGCAAAGTCCGGACCGTCGTCATCATCGCGTTTTTTCTTTTGCGGCTGCGGATCGGCGGCCTTCGGGGCCACGCGCTCGGAAACCTTGGGGCTACGTGTTGCACTCATACCGCGGCCTCCCCGTCACCGATCAATCGACCGCGTTGCAGCGTCAGCATGCGATGGCGCATGCGGGCGATCAGGGCCAGGTCGTGACTGGCGATCAGCACGCTGGTGCCGAGGCGGTTGATGTCTTCGAACACACCCATGATCTCGGCGGCCAAACGCGGGTCGAGGTTACCGGTCGGTTCATCCGCCAGCAGCAAGGCCGGACGATGGACGATGGCACGGGCGATGCCGACGCGCTGCTGCTGACCGGTGGACAGGTCGCCCGGGTACAAGTCGGTTTTATCCGACAGCGCCACACGCTCCAGTGCCGAGTCCACGCGCTTGGCGATCTCGGCCTTGGACAACCCCAGGATCTGCAAAGGCAACGCGACGTTATTGAACACCGTGCGATCGAACAGCAACTGGTGATTCTGGAACACCACACCGATCTGTCGGCGCAAGAAAGGAATCTGCGCGTTGCTGATGGTGCTCAGGTCTTGCCCGGCGAGCAGCAGCTTGCCGCTGGTCGGGCGCTCCATCGCCAGCAACAGGCGCAACAGCGTGGATTTACCGGCACCGGAATGGCCGGTGACAAACAAGAACTCGCCACGGCGGACTCGAAAGCTCAGCTCATGCAAGCCGACGTGACCGTTCGGGTAGCGCTTACCGACCTGTTCGAAACGAATCATGAACGCTCCCGTTCGGCAAACAATGCCTGGACAAAGGGTTCTGCTTCAAAGGTACGCAAATCGTCGATGCCTTCGCCGACGCCAATGTAGCGGATCGGCAGGCCGAATTGCTTGGCCAGGGCGAAAATCACCCCGCCCTTGGCGGTGCCGTCGAGCTTGGTCAGCGCCAGGCCGGTCAGTTCAACGGTCTGGTTGAATTGCTTGGCCTGGTTGATGGCGTTCTGGCCGGTGCCGGCGTCAAGCACCAACAGCACTTCGTGAGGTGCGTCGGCATCGAGCTTGCTGATCACCCGGCGAACCTTTTTCAGCTCTTCCATCAAGTTGTCTTTGGTGTGCAGGCGGCCGGCGGTGTCGGCGATCAGGACATCGATGCCACGAGCCTTGGCGGCCTGCACGGCGTCGAAGATCACCGAAGCCGAGTCGGCGCCAGTGTGCTGTGCGATCACCGGGATCTTGTTGCGCTCGCCCCAGACCTGCAATTGCTCCACCGCCGCGGCACGGAAGGTATCCCCGGCGGCGAGCATGACTTTCTTGCCTTCCAGTTGCAGTTTCTTCGCCAGCTTGCCGATGGTGGTGGTCTTGCCGGCACCGTTGACGCCGACGACCAGAATCACGAACGGTTTGTTCTGCGAGGTGATTTTCAGCGGCTGCTCGACAGGCCTGAGCATCGCTGCCAGCTCGGCTTGCAGGGATTTGTACAGGGCATCGGCGTCGGCCAGCTCCTTGCGCGCAACCTTCTGCGTCAGACGCTGAATGATCACCGAGGTGGCTTCGACACCGACGTCGGCGGTCAGCAAACGGGTTTCGAGGTCTTCGAGCAGTTCGTCATCAATGACCTTTTTGCCCAGGAACAGGCTGGCCATGCCTTCGCCGATACTGGCGCTGGTCTTGGACAGGCCCTGCTTGAGGCGGGCAAAGAAACCGGCTTTGGTTTCTTCGGTGCGTACCGGCTCGATCGGGGTTTCGACGGGTGCCGCAATCGGCTCAGGAATCGGAGCGGGTGCCGGTGCTTGAGCAACCGGAGCAACCGGAGCAACCGGAGCAACCGGAGCAACCGGAGCAACGAATACCGGAACCTCTGGCTGGCTGACAACGGGCACAGGCTCGGCCACGACGACCGGTGCAACAATCGGTTCGACCACAGGCGCGTGAGCCGGTGCAGGCGTAAGCGCTGTCGAAGCCGGAATCGGTGGCGTCACGTGAGGAGCCAGGTCATTTTCGACCAATGCCACGGGCTCTTCGGCTACCGGCAGGGTCAACCACGGTTCGGCTGTCGGGGCCAGTGGCTGTTCGGTGACGATTTCGCTGACTGGTTCAGGAGCGGCCTCCACCTTGGGTTGCAGCAACGGCTCGGCAAGCGGCAGAACAACCGGCGCGGGCACTTCTTCTATTACCGGGACCGGCGTCGGCGCTGGTTCAGGAATGGCTTGTGGCTGTTCGACGACGGGTTCCTGCGGCTTTTTGCGCAGCCATCCGAACAGGCTTTTTTTCTCGCCAGCCGCAGCTGGGGTCTTCTTGTCGTCGTTGGAACCAAACATGGAGGACGGCTATCTCACGGTAGCGACGCGCCAATGGCGCCCCGGCAATTAAATATTCGATGCAGAACAGACTGCGATTGACCCAGCTTGTTCACGCGCAACATTTTGTCGAGGTGCCAACGGCGCCTCAAAGGTCGACTAATACGAAGGACTGGAACGGCATCGTCGGCGAAAACGCAGAGTTTAGCTGACAAACTCAAAGTTTCTGCCGGTAACCCATACAACCCGCAGGCCAATCAAAGGCCTGATAGGCGTGGCCGCCAGTAAAACGGATCAGTATCCTAGGGCGTGTCATCAATCATTACCAGTACCGCGTGGCCGCCTGAAAGCGGGCCAGACAAGGCGCAGGCCGCAGGGAATGTGCTTTCCTTGCCAAGGACTGCAACGCAGTATGGCCCGCTTTCAGGCGACCACCCGGAGGGCCGGGCCTGATAGTCCGCAGGGCTGCGTTGCTCGGAGTTTATTTGGAATGACCAAACTACACTCCTCGCGCCTTGCCCTGCGGACTATCAGGCTCCGGCGCGGTACTGGTAATGATTGATGACACGCCCTACCTCTCGCCCGCTGACGCTAAGAACAAGCGGGCAGCCCCAAAGGTTTGAAAACGAATGAATGCTCTTGCCCGCCGCGCCGCTGGCCTGCTGCTCAGCACAGTTTGCCTGCCCCTTTCGGCCCTGGCTGCCGACCCGCAACCCACCCACGAATTCACTCTCGACAATGGCTTGAAGGTGGTCGTGCGCGAAGACCACCGTGCGCCCGTGGTGGTTTCCCAGGTCTGGTACAAGGTCGGCTCCAGCTACGAGACACCGGGCAATACCGGCCTGTCCCACGCCCTGGAGCACATGATGTTCAAGGGCAGCGAGAAAGTCGGCCCCGGCGAAGCCTCGCTGATCCTGCGCGACCTCGGTGCCGAAGAAAACGCATTCACCAGCGATGATTTCACCGCGTACTACCAGGTGCTGGCCCGGGATCGCCTGGGCGTGGCCTTCGAGCTGGAAGCCGACCGCATGGCCAGCCTGCGCCTGCCACCCGATGAGTTCGCCAAGGAAATCGAAGTCATCAAGGAAGAGCGCCGCCTGCGCACCGACGACAAGCCGATGGCCAAGGCCTACGAGCGCTTCAAGGCCATGGCCTACCCGGCCAGCGGCTATCACACGCCGACCATCGGCTGGATGGCCGACCTTGAGCGGATGAAAGTCGAAGAGCTGCGCCACTGGTACGAAACCTGGTACGTGCCCAACAACGCCACGCTGGTGGTGGTTGGCGATGTCACCCCGGACGAAGTCAAAACCCTGGCCCAACGCTATTTCGGCCCGATCGCCAAGCGTGAAGTGCCCGCCGCGAAAAAGCCGCTGGAACTGGCCGAACCGGGCGAGCGCCAGATCACTCTGCACGTGCAGACCCAACTGCCTAGCCTGATGCTGGCCTTCAACGTGCCGAGCATCGCCACCGCCGAAGACAAGCGCCTGGTCAATGCCCTGCGCCTGATCTCGGCACTGCTCGATGGCGGCTACAGCGGTCGCATCCCGACGCAACTGGAGCGCGGAGAAGAACTGGTGTCCGGCGGCTCGTCGAGTTACGACGCCTACACCCGTGGCGACAGCCTCTTTACCCTGTCGGCATCGCCAAACTCGCAGAAACACAAGACCATCGCCCAGGCGCAAGCCGGTTTGTGGAAGCTGCTCGACCAGCTGAAAACCACGGCGCCTACCGCCGAAGAGCTGGAACGCGTACGCGCACAAGTCATCGCCGGCCTGGTCTTCGAGCGCGACTCGATCACCAGTCAGGCCACGGCCATCGGCCAACTGGAAACCGTCGGCCTGTCGTGGAAACTGATGGACACCGAACTGTCCGATCTGGAAAGCGTCACGCCGGAAGATATCCAGAAAGCCGCCAAGCTGTATTTCACCCGCGAACGTCTCAGCGTCGCCCATGTACTGCCTCTGGAGACGACTCATGAGTGAGCGTAAACCCTCTCGCCTGGCCCTGATCGGCCTGGTCGCCGTCGCCGTTATCGGTTCCGCAGCGTTCTATTTGTCGCGCCCTGAGCAAACCAATGCCAGCGAAGCCCTGGACAAGGCCAAGGCCAGCCAGAAACTGCAATCGCTGACCGAACTCAACGGTAAGGCACCGGACCACCGCAAGCTGGATGTGCAGACCTGGAACACCGCCGAAGGCACCAAGGTGCTGTTTGTCGAAGCCCATGAGCTACCGATGTTCGACATGCGCCTGATCTTCGCTGCCGGCAGCAGCCAGGACGGCGACGCACCGGGCCTGGCGGTGTTGACCAACGCCATGCTCAACGAAGGCGTGGCCGGCAAAGACGTCGGTGCCATTGCCCAGGGCTTCGAAGGCCTGGGCGTCGATTTCGGCAACGGCGCTTATAAGGACATGGCAATCGCTTCGCTGCGCAGCCTGAGTGCCAAGGACAAGCGCGAGCCAGCCCTGAAGCTGTTCGCCGAAGTCGTCGGCAAACCGACCTTCCCCGCCGACTCGTTTGCCCGCATCAAGAACCAGATGCTCGCCGGCTTCGAATACCAGAAACAGAATCCCGGCAAACTGGCGAGCCTGGAACTGATGAACCGCTTGTACGGTGATCACCCATACGCGCATTCCAGCGACGGCACGGCGAAAACCGTCCCGGCGATCACCGTGGCCCAACTGCGTGCTTTCCACGAGAAAGCCTACGCAGCCGGCAATGTGGTGATCGCACTGGTCGGCGACCTGTCGCGCGCGGAAGCGGAAGCGATTGCCGCCCAGGTTTCCAGCGCCCTGCCCAAAGGCCCGGCCTTGCCGAAAATTGCCCAACCGGTCGAGCCCAAGGCCAGCGTCGGCCATATCGAGTTCCCGTCCAAGCAGACCAACCTGATGCTCGCGCAACTGGGCATCGACCGCGACGATCCGGACTACGCTGCGTTGTCCATGGGTAACCAGATTCTCGGTGGCGGCGGCTTCGGCACCCGCTTGATGAGCGAAGTGCGCGAGAAGCGTGGCCTGACTTACGGCGTGTATTCGGGTTTCACCCCGATGCAGGCGCGTGGCCCGTTCATGATCAACCTGCAAACCCGCGCCGAGATGAGCGAGGGCACCCTGAAACTGGTGCAGGATGTGTTGGCCGACTACCTTAAAACCGGTCCGACCGAAAAAGAACTCGACGACGCCAAGCGCGAACTGGCCGGCAGCTTCCCGCTGTCCACCGCGAGCAATGCCGATATCGTCGGCCAGCTTGGCGCCATCGGTTTCTACAACTTGCCGTTGAGTCACCTGGAAGACTTCATGCAACAGTCCCAGGACTTGACCGTCGAGCAGGTCAAAGCCGCCATGAACAAACACCTGAGCACGGACAAGATGGTCATCGTCAGCGCTGGCCCGACCGTGCCGCAAAAGCCGTTACCGGCCCCTACTGATAAACCTTCCGAGCAACCGCTCGGGGTTCCGGAGCATTAATGGCCCATCCTAAAAAACCCGCCAAGAACGTCCATAACGGCGTGAACCAGTTGCGCATCATCGGCGGCGAATGGCGCAGCCGGAAGCTGAGTTTCCCCGACGCCCCAGGCCTGCGCCCGACGCCGGACCGAGTGCGTGAAACCCTGTTCAACTGGCTCGCGCCTTACGTGCCGGGCGCCAAGGTGCTCGACCCGTTCACCGGCAGTGGCGCACTGTTCCTCGAAGCCCTGTCCCGTGGCGCAGCCATGGGCCAGGCGCTGGACGCCAGCAGTATCGCGGTGTCCAGCCTGAAGGAACACCTGGGCACGCTGCGTTGCACCAACGGCCAGGTCCAGACCGCCGACGCCCTGCGCTACCTGGAAACCCAGACCGCAACGGCCTACGACCTGGTGTTCCTCGATCCGCCGTTCAACCAGAACCTGCTGCCTGCCGTTTGCAAGTTGCTCGAAGAGCGCCAATGGCTGGCGGAAGACGCCTGGGTGTACACCGAAAGCGAGTCGGCGCCGTCGACCCTGGGCCTACCGGAGAACTGGCGCCTGCACCGGGAGCAGAAATCCGGGCGCGTGTATTACTCGTTGTGGCAACGCAGCGCCTGACATTTCGGCGGGGCGACTGCCCCAAACCGGTTGTGAAGTGCACTACATAGTTACCGCCTGACGTCCTTCCGGATCATCCACAGTGGTTTGCGCAATTAACTGCAAACCACTGAGGATGAACACGGATGAACATCTCCCGCAGCATATTTGTGCTGCCCTTTATCGCCTGGCTGCCGCTCATGGCCAGCGCAGCGACCCCTCCTGCGACGCAAGACTTCGTACTGGATAACGGCCTCAAGGTTGTCGTGCGCGAGGACCACCGCTCCCCCATCGTCACCGCCCAACTCTGGATCAAGGTCGGTTCAAGCTACGAACCGCCCGGCCAGTCCGGCCTGTCCCACGCCCTCGAACACATGGTCTACAAAGGCAGCAGCAAGGCCTGCGCCGGAGAGTTCGCGGTGATACTGGAAAAGCTTGGCGCCAATCAAAACGCATATACCGGCACTGACTTCACGGTCTTTTACCAGACACTGCCTTCCGGCCGCACTGGCGTCGCTTTCGAAATACTGGCCGACCTGATGAATACGGCCGAGCTGGATGCACAGGACTTCACGCCGGAGCTCAAGGTCATTCAGGAGGAGCGCCGGATGCGCGTTGATGATGAGATCACCGTGTCTGCTCACGAACGACTGAACAGCATCGCCCACCCGGCCAGCGGCTACCGCACCCCGACGATTGGCTGGATGCACGATTTGCAACGAATGAACGCCGTGCAATTGCGGCAGTGGTATCAGGCCTGGTATTCGCCAAGCAATGCGACGCTGGTGGTCGTTGGCGATGTTGCACCCGAGCAGATCAAGGCCCTGGCACAGCAGCACTTCGGCCACCTTGAGCGACGTGCGACACCCGTGGCGCCTGCCCCCGTCGAGCTGGCTTCTGCCGGTGAACGGTCACTGACCCTGCATGCACCCGTAGCCTCCCCGCGCCTGATCATGAGCTTCAACGCGCCCAGCCTGGCCACGGCACCGGATCGTCGGACCGCCCATGCCCTGCGCTTGCTCGATATGTTACTGGCCGGATCCAGTAGCGCGCGGATCAAACAGCAACTGCAACGGAGCGAGGCGATATTCACTGAGGCCAACTCAGAGTACGACGCCTTCAATCGCGGTGATTCGTTGCTGACCATCAGCACCCAGCTCAACCCGGACAAGCTCAATGACGCTGACGAAGGCCTCGCCCGCCTGTGGCAAGTGATCGAATCACTGAAGAGCAAGGCACCGGAACCGGCAGAACTGGAGCGCGCGAAAAACCTTGTGATCGCTAACACGGTTTATGCGCAGGATGATCTGGAAGGGCAGGCCAACACCCTGGGCCTGCTGGAAACCATCGGTCTGGACTGGCGGCTAACCGATCAGGACACGGATGAGCTGAACAAGGTCACTCCCCTGGATATTCAACAAGTCGCAAAGACTTACCTGACGCGTGAGCGCCTGAGTACCGCGAAAATCCTGCCGGAGAAAAACAATGGATAAGCTCAAAGGTCTCATCAATGGATTGATCCTGGCCGGCATGCTGTTGAGTGCACAGGCCCCTGCCGCTGCAACCACGGAGGCCCGGAAACCGGGGCTGCAATCGCTCAATGAACCACAGGCTCCGGCGACCCAACGTACGCTGCCGATCAAGGGTTACAAAACTCTCGGCGGAACGAAGATCCTGTTCATCCGCACCCCTGGCCTGCCGATGTTCGATGCTCTTGTAAGCTTTGCCGCCGGCAGCGCCCACACACCGATTCAACCCGGCCTGGCCGCTGTCACCTATAGCCTTTTGAACGAAGGAGTGACCGGCAAGGACGTCAACGCCATACAGGCGACGTTCGATAATCTGGGTGCAAGGATGAATATGGGTATCAGCCAGGACCGGACCTGGTTTTCCCTGCGTAGTCTGAGTGACGAATCACGGCGCACTCCAGCCCTGGAGCTGTTTGCCCAGGTACTCGGCAAACCGCTGTTGCCGCAAGAGTCCCTGCCTGGGGTGAAATCCCAATTGCAGTACTTTCTGGACCTTGAAGACCAGTCCCATGCCGCTCAAGCCCGACAAGCGAACCTCGCTCAGCTGTTTCCCGAGCACGGCAATGCTCAGTCCCTCTACGGAACCCGGGCCGGGCTTGCCTCCATCACCCGCTCCTTGGCGCAAGACTTTCATCGCGAGGCTTATGCCGCAGGCAATGCCCAGATCACACTGGTCGGTGACCTCACCGAGGAAGAAGCCCAGCGTATTGGTACGCAGATTTCCGCGGCCTTGCCCCTGGGACCGGCCGCTGCCGCGATCAAGCCAGTGACAAGTCCAACAGCCCCGAGCTTGCTGCGCGTTGAACGACCATCGACCCAGGCTTACCTGCGCCTCGCCCAGCCAAGTGACCTGCGAAGCGGTCCGGACTACGTCGCGCTGCAAATGGCCATGCGGATTTTCACCAACCGGCTGACCAATGAACTGCGTGAACGCCGAGGCCTGACCTATCACGTCAAAGCCGACCTTTCTGCCCTTCAGGCACAAGGGTTGCTGACCATTGAACTGCAAACCCGACCAGAGCAGGCCGATGCCGTGCTGGCCCATATCAAGACGATGTTCAGCGACTTTCTCGCCCAAGGGCCGACCCGACAGGAACTCGAAGACAGCCAACAGCAACTGACCGGTAGCGCGCCACTGAACAGCGTCACCAATTTGCAGATTCTGAGACAGTTGTACGCCATCAGCGTGCACAATCTGCCGCTGGACCTCGACTTTGCCACGCAAGCAGCCTTGAAGCTGAGCCCCGCCTCAATCAAAAGCGCGCTCAATCGGCATCACCACGCCGATCAATGGCGCGTTGTCATCCTGGGGCCGAAGACAGATCAACAACCGCTGCCAGCTCCGAGCGAAAGCGCAACCAATGCCATGTGTCGCATGCCTGGCGAGAATGTGGCAAGTTAGACAGCCATGACGATGCGGTCGCGGCGCTGTCCCGCCGCGTCTTCGGGCAGACGCATGAACACTTCCACCGAGAATGACTGTGCAATCGCACCCCGCACTGGCCTCACCGCCGCCCTTTACCCCCGCCTTCGGCCTCGGCAATCCGCACTTGCAAACCTTGTGGGGGCCGTTGTGGCGTAAAACCGTGCACATCGGCCGCGAACGCGAACGTCTTTGGCTTGAAGACGGCGATTTTCTCGACCTCGACTGGCATGGCCCGCACAGCGCCGGCGCCCCCTTGGTACTGGTGTTGCACGGGCTCACCGGTTCGTCGAATTCGCCTTACGTTGCCGGCATGCAAAAAGCCCTGGGTGACCGAGGCTGGGCCAGCGTCGCGCTGAACTGGCGCGGCTGTTCGGGCGAACCCAACCTGTTGCCGCGCAGCTACCATTCCGGCGCCAGCGAAGACCTGGCCGAAACCATCAGGCACTTGCGAGCCAAACGACCTCTCGCGCCACTGTATGCGGTGGGTTACTCCCTGGGCGGTAATGTCCTGCTCAAGCATTTGGGCGAAACCGGCAGCGACAGCGGTGTGATGGGCGCCGTGGCGGTGTCGGTGCCGTTCCGCCTGGACCAGTGCGCCGACCGCATCGGCCAGGGCTTCTCCAAGGTTTACCAGGCGCATTTCATGCGCGAGATGGTTGCCTATATCAAGAACAAACAACGACAGTTCCAGCACGACGGACGCGAGGAGGGCCTGGCAGCCCTGGCGGCCCTCGGATCACTGGAAAACATGCGCACGTTCTGGGATTTCGACGGTCGCGTCACCGCGCCACTGCACGGTTTCGCCGATGCAGAGGATTACTATCGCCGCGCCTCCAGCCGCTATTTCCTTGGCGAAATCCGTACGCCGACCTTGATGATTCAGGCCGCCGACGACCCCTTCGTGTTTCCCCACAGCCTGCCGCACGTCGATGAGTTGTCCCCTTGCACGCAATTCGAACTGCAAGCCAAGGGCGGGCATGTCGGCTTCGTCGACGGTACGCTCACGCAACCTGGCTACTACCTGGAGCGGCGCATCCCCGAGTGGCTGGCCGCCTCAGGGCGCACTTGAATCATGGATGCTGACCAAGGCGAGTCAATTCACTTCTGGCAAACCCCGCCGCTGGCCGGGGTCGAGCTATTGTCCGCACGCTACATCGATCATCGTTTCGCCCCTCATGTGCATGACGGCTATGTGATCGGCATGATCATGGCCGGCGCCCAGCGTTATCGCTATCGCGGTGCCGAACACCTGGCGGGCAGCGGCACGCTGGTGCTGATCAATCCCGATGAATTGCACACCGGCCATAAAGGCACCGAGGATGGCTGGCTGTACCGGGCGTTCTATCCGGACAGCGAGCAGATGACCTCCCTGCTGGCTGAACTCGAACTGCCGACCCATCACTTGCCGGCCTTCGGTGCCACGCTGTATCGCGACCAGGATCTTGTGAACGGCTTCTGCCAACTCCACCGCTTGCTGGAAAGCCCCGCCACCGCATTGCAGCAACAAACGGTCTGGCGCGAACTGGTGCTGTCGCTGTTGCAGCGTCATGCGGCGGTGCCCGATGCCGGCAAACCCGGCAAGGAACACCGGGCCGTGAGCCTGGCCAAGGAATTGCTGCACGCACAATTGGCAGCACCACCCTCGCTGGAGGCGCTGGCGGCGGCGGTCAATCTCTCGCCATTCCATTTCGCCCGGGTGTTCCGCCGGGCCACCGGCATGCCGCCGCACACCTGGCTGATGCAACAACGCATCGCCCAGGCGCGGGCGTTGCTGCAACGTGGTTGTTTGCCGCTGGAAGTCGCGATGCAACTGGGGTTTGCCGACCAGAGCCATCTGAGCCGGCAGTTCAAGCAGGTGTATGGAGTTGGACCGGGGGCGTATCGCAGTGCAAAACGGGGACTTGAGGTTTAACCAGGTCTCAAAAACACCATCCATCCCTGTGGGAGCGAGCAAGCTCGCTCCCACAGGGTTTTGTGGTGTTTATTCGCCGGTGGCGATGCCCCGCGCAGGCTCGTTGATCCATTCGCTCCACGACCCGGCATACAACGAACCCAACGGATAACCGGCCAGACACAACGCAAACAGGTTGTGGCACGCCGTCACGCCGGAACCGCAGTACGCCACCAGATCATTCGGCGAGCGATCGCCCAGTTTCGCGGCGAAACGCTGCTTGAGCTGATCGGCCGGCAGAAAACGCCCGTCACTGCCCAGGTTGTCGGTAAACGCCGCACACTGGGCACCGGGAATGTGCCCGGCGATCGGATCGATCGGTTCCACTTCACCCTTGAAACGCGGCAATGCACGGGCATCGAGCAGGGTCAGTTCCGGCCGCGCGAGGCGCTTTTGCAACTGCTCGGCATCGATCAGCAACGCCAAGTCAGGACTGCCGGTGAAGGAGCCACGGGTAATCGCCGGCGCATCCAGGCTCAGCGGCAAACCGGCCGCGTGCCAGGCCTTGAGACCGCCATCGAGGATGAATACACCGTCGCGCTTGCCCAACCATGCCAGCAACCACCAGGCCCGCGCCGCATAGGCCCCCGGACCGTCGTCATACAGAACCACTTCGCTATCGGCGTTGATGCCCCAGGCTTGCAGGCGCTCGATCAGTTGCGCCGGCTCGGGTAACGGATGACGCCCGGTCACGCCCTTGACCACCGCGCCACTCAGATCACGCTCGAGGTCGGCATAGCTCGAACCGGCGATGTGCCCTTCGGCATAGCTGCGCTGGCCGTAATCCGGGTCTTCGAGGGCAAAACGACAATCCAGAATCACCAGCCCCGGCTGGTCCTTTTTCAGGTCCAGTGCTTGCGGGCTGATCAGTTGCGCAATGGGCATAGCGGGCTCCTGTGATTAACTCGGCCTTGATCCTACTGTACTTCTTCCAGTGCCTGGGCGAGGGGCACGTAAAACTCGTCGAACAAGGCGCTGACCGCATCGCGGGCCTCATCCGTGACAAACCCGGCTTCCAGCACCAGCACCTGATACACCCCGCGTTTAATGGCCTGCTCGCTCAAGTGGCTGGAGTTCTCTCGCGTGGTGCACAGGAAACGTACCCAGGACGTGAGGATGATCCAGGCATTGAGCGTCAGGGACTCGATCTGCACCTTGTCCATCTTCAGGATACCGGCGGCGACGAAACCTTCGTAGATCGCCGAACCCTGGATCAGGCAGCGCTGGGAGAAGCGTCGATAGCGGTCGGCCAGGTCCGGATCGCTGTCGAGCAAATGTTCGAGGTCGCGATGCAGAAACCGGTAGCGCCACATCGCCGACAGCAGTTCCTTGAGGTAGAAACGTTTGTCTTCCACCGTGGCGGCGCGTCCCTGGGGCGGGCGCAGGAAGCTGTCCACCAGGCTTTCGTACTCGCTGAACAACACGGCGATGATCGCCTGCTTGTTCGGGAAGTGGTAGTACAGGTTGCCCGGGGAAATTTCCATGTGGGCAGCAATGTGGTTGGTACTGATGCTGCGCTCGCCCTGCTGGTTGAACAGCTCCAGGCTGTTCTGCACGATGCGCTCGCTGGTTTTGATCCGTGGGGCCATGGCTTGAGCTTTAATTCAGAGTGCGTTGACGGGCATCTTAGATCTATCCGCGAGCGGATAAAACAAAGCTGTTCCAGGATGTCATTTGACTTTTTAGAGCATAGACTCTAAAAAGTGCTTCATTACAATAAATCCGGAGCCGACCATGACTGCTGAAATTTCCTACCTGCAGAACCTACAGCAGCCGCTGGAAGAGCTTCAGGCCCTGTTCGACGCCCAGCGTGCCGCCTACGCCGCCAACCCGATGCCACCGGCCGCGCAGCGCCAGCAATGGCTCAAGGCGCTAAAGGATTTGTTGAACAATGAGCGCCAGGCCCTGATCGATGCGATCAGCCAGGACTTCAGCAATCGCAGCGCCGATGAAACCCTGCTCGCGGAGTTGATGCCCAGCCTGCACGGCATCCATTACGCCAGCAAACATCTAAAGGGCTGGATGCGAGCCTCGCGACGCAAGGTGGGCGCAGCCTTCCAACCGGCTTCGGCCAAAGTGGTTTACCAACCGCTGGGCGTGGTCGGGGTCATCGTGCCGTGGAACTACCCGTTGTACCTGGCCATCGGACCGTTGGTCGGCGCACTGTCGGCGGGCAATCGGGTGATGCTCAAGCTCAGTGAGTCGACCCCTGCGACCGGCCTGCTGATGAAGCAACTGCTGGCGCGAATCTTCCCCGAAGACCTGGTTTGCGTGGTTCTGGGCGAGGCGGATATGGGCGTGGCGTTTTCACGCCTGCCGTTCGATCACCTGCTGTTCACCGGCGCCACCAGCATCGGCAAACACGTGATGCGCGCCGCCGCGGAAAACCTGACACCGGTGACCCTGGAACTGGGCGGCAAGTCCCCAGCCATCGTTTCCCGGGATGTGCCGCTCAAGGACGCCGCCGAGCGCATCGCCTTCGGCAAGACCCTGAATGCCGGCCAGACCTGCGTGGCACCGGACTATGTGCTAGTGCCGGAGGATCGCGTCGGAGGTTTCGTCGAAGCCTATCGCACAGCCGTCCGTGGGTTTTATCCGACGCTGGCCGACAACCCGGACTACACCGCGATCATCAATGAGCGACAACTGGCGCGCCTCAACGGTTACGTTAGCGACGCCACCAGCAAGGGCGCGCTGCTGATGCCGCTGTTCGACCAAGGCCAGGGGCGTCGCATGAGCCATAGCCTGCTGCTCAACGTCACGGACGAGATGACGGTGATGCAGGACGAAATCTTCGGGCCGTTGCTGCCGATCGTGCCGTACAAGGATCTGGACCAGGCATTTGCCTACATCAACCAGCGCCCTCGCCCACTGGCCCTGTATTACTTCGGCTACGACAAGCGCGAACAACAGCGCGTGCTGCACGAAACCCATTCCGGCGGCGTGTGCCTGAACGACACACTGCTGCACGTCGCCCAGGACGACATGCCGTTTGGCGGCATTGGTGCCTCGGGCATGGGCCACTACCACGGCCATGAAGGGTTCCTGACCTTCAGCAAGGCCAAAGGCGTGCTGATCAAACAACGGTTCAATGCCGCGAAGTTGATCTATCCGCCGTACGGCAAGTCGATTCAGAAGCTGATCCAGAAGCTGTTCATCCGCTAACGATCATCACCGTCGGGTAATAACAATAATGAACCCCAGCCTGTCCGATACACCCGCGCTGTCACGGCGCGGGCTGCTTAAATTCAGCCTCGGCGCCACAGCTTTCCTCGCCACCGCCGGGCTCGGAGCCAGCCTCAGCGGCTGCTCGTCGAGCGTCCCGGCCAATGGTTTCATCACTCTACGCAGTGGCGACCTGTTGTTTTTACGGGCGTTGATTCCGGTCATGCTTGAGGGTGCCGTGACCACCGAACGGATGCCCGAGGCTGTCGAGGGCACGCTGAAAAGCCTGGATTACAACCTCGCCCACCTGTCGCCGGAAATGCTCAAGCTGACCCAGCAACTGTTCGATGTGCTGGGCATGGCCGTGACCCGCGGACCGCTGACCGGGATCTGGGGCAGCTGGGAAAACGCCAGCGCCAACGACATCCGAGCCTTTCTCGATCGCTGGGAAAACAGCTCGTTGAGCCTGTTGCGCATGGGTCACAGTTCCTTGCTGCAACTGGTGATGATGGCCTGGTACGGCCGCAAGGAATCGTGGGCGCATTGCGGGTATCCCGGGCCGCCTACGGTCTGAGACCGAGTCGCCCCTATCGCGAGCAGGCTCGCTCCCACACTTGAACGTGTACCTCAATAATAAAAAGAGAACCCGAAGATGCCCGTACCCGATCCGTTCCGCGAAGGCATGGCCCGAGGCTGGAAAACCTACAACGGCTCGCAACTGACCCAGGACCTGACACTCGAAGCGGACGTGGCGATCATCGGCAGCGGTGCCGGCGGCGGCACCACCGCCGAAATCCTCAGCGCGGTTGGCTACAAGGTACTGCTGATCGAGGAAGGCCCACTCAAGACCAGCAGCGACTTCAAGCTGCTGGAAGACCAGGCCTACGCCAGCCTTTATCAGGAAGGCATCGGCCGCATGAGCAAGGACGGCGCAATCACCATCCTCCAGGGCCGGGCGGTGGGCGGCACCACGCTGATCAACTGGACCTCCAGTTTCCGCACCCCGGAGCCGACCCTGGAACACTGGGCCAAAGAGCACAACGTCAAGGGCCACAGCCCGGCGGAAATGGCGCCGTGGTTCGAGAAAATGGAGCAACGCCTGGGTGTGGCGCCGTGGATGGTGCCACCCAACGCCAACAATGATGTGATCCGCAAGGGCTGCGAAGCACTGAATTACTCATGGCACGTCATCCCGCGCAACGTTCGCGGCTGCTGGAACCTCGGCTACTGCGGCATGGGTTGCCCGACCAACGCCAAGCAATCGATGATGGTCACCACCATTCCAGCGACACTGGAAAAAGGCGGCGAACTGCTTTACCTGGCCCGCGCCGAAAAACTCACGATCAGCGGCGACAAGGTCACGGGCCTGCAATGTTCGGCGATGGACGAACGCTGCGTCGCACCGACCGGGCGAACCATAACGGTCAAGGCGCGGCATTTCGTGCTGGCCGGTGGCGGCATCAACAGCCCGGCCTTGCTGATGCGCTCCGGGGCGCCCGACCCGCACAAGCGCCTGGGCAAACGCACGTTCCTGCACCCGGTGAACATGTCTGCCGCGCTGTTCGACGAAGTGGTCAACCCCTTCTACGGCGCGCCGCAGTCGATCTATTCCGACCATTTCCAATGGCAGGACGGCACTACGGGCAAGATGTCCTACAAACTGGAAGTCCCGCCCCTGCACCCGGCACTGGCCACGACATTGCTCGGAGGTTTCGGTCAGGAAAACTCGCAGCACATGGCCAATCTGGCCCATACCCACGCCATGCTGGCGTTGCTGCGGGACGGTTTTCACCCGGACAGCCCCGGTGGCAGCGTCGAACTGCGCAGCGATGACACGCCGGTGCTGGATTACCAGCTATCACCCTACGCCTGGGATGGGTTGCGCCGGGCGTTCCATACCATGGCCGAGATCCAGTTCGCCGGTGGCGCCAAGGCCGTGATGCCGATGCACGCCGACGCCCGCTACGTGAAGACCCTCGCCGAAGCCCGCACGCTGATCGACGGCCTGAGCCTGGAGTTGTATCGCACACGCCTGGGCAGTGCCCATGTGATGGGCGGTTGCGCCATGGGTGAAGACCCGACAATCGCGGTGACCGACAGCCTCGGCAGGCATCATCAACTGGGCAATCTGTCGATTCACGACGGCTCGCTGTTCCCCACCAGCATTGGTGCCAATCCGCAGCTGTCGGTCTACGGGCTGACGGCGCAACTGGCGACATCCTTGGCCGAACGTTTAAAAAACCCATGAAAATGACGATTATTCCTATCGTCTATAGTGCTTTCTTACCCAAAAGGCGACTTGGCCGACCGGGAAGGCTGCGATACCATCCGACTCCCCAACGGATTCCCGCCAGGACGACGCGATGAACCGAGTGTTGTACCCAGGTACCTTCGACCCTATTACCAAGGGCCATGGCGATCTGGTCGAACGCGCCTCGCGCCTGTTCGATCACGTGATCATCGCCGTCGCCGCGAGCCCGAAGAAAAACCCCTTGTTTCCTCTGGAACAACGGGTAGAACTGGCGCGCGAGGTCACTAAACATCTGCCGAACGTTGAAGTCGTCGGCTTCTCGACGCTGTTGGCGCACTTCGCCAAAGAGAAAAACGCCAACGTGTTCCTGCGTGGATTGCGCGCGGTGTCGGACTTCGAATACGAGTTCCAGCTGGCCAACATGAACCGTCAGCTGGCGCCGGATGTGGAAAGCCTGTTCCTTACACCGTCCGAGCGTTATTCGTTCATTTCCTCGACGCTGGTCCGTGAAATCGCAGCCCTGGGCGGCGATATCACCAAGTTCGTGCACCCTGTAGTGGCGGACGCACTGACCGAACGCTTCAAGAAGTAGGAGCTGCCGCAGGCTGCGATCTTTTCAGCTTTCGTAGCCTGCACCTCTCTGCACTTGATCGCGCCCGCGTGCACTGCGGGCGCCAATGCGGCACAATTGTGTGCATTGGTTTATTGCGCCCGGGCTTGCCGCCCCGGCTGGAGTTAGCATGTCCCTGATCATCACCGACGATTGCATCAACTGCGACGTCTGCGAACCCGAGTGCCCGAACGCCGCCATTTCCCAAGGCGAAGAGATCTACGTGATCGACCCGAACCTATGCACTCAGTGTGTCGGCCACTACGACGAACCGCAGTGCCAGCAGGTCTGCCCGGTGGATTGCATTCCACTGGACGAAGCTCATCCGGAGACTGAAGAGCAGTTGATGGAGAAGTACCGGAAGATTACCGGCAAAGTTTGATTAGCTTAAAAGATCGCAGCCTTCGGCAGCTCCGGGTGTACACAAAACCCTGGAGCTGCCGAAGGCTGCGATCTTTTGATCTTGCTTGACGTATCAGCTCTGACAACGCGGGCAAAAAACGCTGGCGCGCTGCCCCAGCTTCACTTCCCGCAGCCCCGTGCCACAGACCTTGCAGTGTTCACCGCCACGGCCGTACACGAACAGTTCCTGCTGGAAATAACCAGGCTGACCGTCTCCACCGACAAAGTCCCGCAACGTGGTACCGCCGCGCTCGATGGCGGCCGCCAGGATGCGCTTGATCTCGATGGCCAACTTCAAGTAACGCGCACGGGAAATGCCCTTGGCTTCGCGACGCGGATCGATCCCGGCGGCGAACAACGCTTCGGTCGCATAGATATTGCCCACACCCACCACCACCGCGTTATCCATGATGAACGGCTTGACCGCCATCGAACGGCTACGGGACTGCTGGAACAGGCGTTCGCCGTCGAACAGGTCGGTCAGCGGCTCAGGACCCAGGCGGATCAGTAATTCGTGATTGAGTGGGTCAAGGCTCCAGAGCATTGCGCCAAAGCGCCGCGGGTCGGTGTAGCGCAGGGCCAGGCCCGATTCCAGCTCGATGTCCACATGCTCATGCTTGGCCGCCGGCAGCCCGGCCTCCACCAGCCGCAAATTGCCTGACATGCCCAAATGGCTGATCAAGGTGCCGACTTCGGCATTGATCAGCAGGTACTTGGCGCGCCGCTCCACCAATACGATGTGCTGCCCGGACAACCGCACATCGAGGTCTTCGGGAATAGGCCAGCGCAAGCGCCGCTCACGCACGATCACCCGGCTGACCCGCTGGCCTTCCAGGTACGGCGCGATGCCGCGACGGGTGGTTTCGACTTCTGGCAATTCAGGCATGGTGCTCTCGGCTCAGGTGCATGGCCTGGAAGTTTCCGACACTCAGCGATGAGTGCCGAGGTCGCGGATCGTCTGCTTGAGGGTCTCGAAGTCGTAGTCCGAGAGGCCGACATAATCGAGCACCAGCGGTGCGATGCTGTTCCACTCGTGATCGTCGGTCTGATTGCCCAGCACCCGGTACGACGCGCAAATGTGCTCGGCCATTTTCAGGATCGCCAACAGGTTCTTCAACGAACTGTTGCGCGAAGATTCATCGCTGAATATCGCCAGGGCATTGTGATGATTGGCGATCGCCGCGCTCACGTGTTCCGGCAGGCGCCAGGACTTGGCCGTGTAATACCCGACCACCGAGTGATTGGTATTGAACACCTGATTCTCCGTATCCACCACCCGGTATTCGGCGCTGGCGTTGGCATAAGCCTGCTCCAGAACGCCCATGTAGTCGGGGAAACGCTGGAGCATCAAGGGCACGCCGCAGTCATGGAACAGGCCCAGGGCATACGCTTCATCGCCATTTTCAACGCCGATGCGCTTGGCCAGGGTCAGGCAGGTCATCGCCACGTCCTGAGCGGTGTCCCAGAAACGGTTCAGGGTGACAATGGTGTCGTCGTTCATCTCACCCTTGATCGACTGTGCATTGATCAGGTTGATGATCGAGCGGCTGCCCAGCAGATTCACCGCGCGCTGGATCGAAGCAATCTTGTTGCTCAGCCCGTAATACGGCGAATTGACGATCTTCAGCAGGGAACCGGAAAGTCCCGGATCCTGGGAAATCAGTTTGGCAATGACTTCCAGATCCGGGTCGGGCATGTACTGCTCCATCTGCAAATCCACCATGATTTGCGGCTGGGCCGGTACGCTGATGCCCTGCAGGGCTTGTTGGATCTGTTCGGAAGTCAGCTCTTGGGACATTTGTGCACACTCTGGGTCAGACGGTGATTCTAACCTTTATGAAGTTGGATCCGACATACCAAATCGCATGACAACACTCGCCACATGTCCACTTGCAGGCCAATCCGGGGTCCCAACACGCTATACTCCCGCTCTTTTTTCCGGAGCGACGACATGTCCCTGCCTAGCCTGCGCCTCAAAGCCAACGCCGACCGTCGTCTGCGCAACGGTCACTTGTGGGTCTACAGCAACGAAATCGATGTAGCCGCTACACCTTTGCACGGTTTCAAGGCCGGCGACCAGGCGATCCTCGAAGCCGCCGGCGGCAAGCCGCTGGGCATCGTTGCCATGAGCCCGAACAACCTGATCTGCGCCCGTGTACTGTCGCGTGACATCAAGTTGCCGCTGGACAAGTCGCTGCTGGTACACCGCCTGAACGTGGCCCTGTCCCTGCGCGATCGGCTGTTCGACAAGCCGTTCTATCGCCTGGTCTACGGCGACTCCGACCTGCTGCCAGGCCTGGTGGTCGACCGTTTCGGCGACATCCTGGTGGTGCAGATCGCTTCGGCGACCATGGAAGCCCATAAAGACGACGTGATCGCGGCGCTGACCCAAGTGCTCAAGCCAAGCGGCATTCTGTTCAAGAATGACTCCGCCGCCCGTGACGCCGAAGGCCTCACCCGTTACGTCGAAACCGTTTTCGGCCTGGTGCCGGAGTGGGTTGCACTGGAAGAGAACGGCGTGAAATTCGAAGCCCCGGTCATCCAGGGTCAGAAAACCGGCTGGTTCTACGACCACCGCATGAACCGCGCACGCCTGGCACCCTATGCCAAGGGCAAGCGCGTGCTCGACCTCTACAGCTACATCGGCGGCTGGGGCGTGCAGGCTGCCGCGTTCGGCGCCAGTGAAGTGTTCTGTGTCGACGCTTCGGCCTTCGCCCTCGACGGTGTCGAGCGCAACGCCGCACTGAACGGCTTCGCCGAGAAAATGACCTGCATCGAAGGCGACGTGTTCGAAGCCCTCAAAGAGCTGAAAGCCAGCGAAGAACGCTTCGACGTAATCGTGGCCGACCCGCCGGCGTTCATCAAGCGCAAGAAAGACATGAAGAACGGCGAAGGCGCCTACCGCCGCCTGAACGAGCAAGCCATGCGCCTGCTTACCAAGGACGGCATCCTGGTCAGCGCATCGTGCTCGATGCACTTGCCAGAAGACGACCTGCAAAACATCCTGCTGACCAGCGCCCGCCACCTGGACCGTAATATCCAGATTCTGGAACGTGGCGGTCAGGGTCCGGATCATCCGGTGCATCCGGCGATTGCCGAGACGCGGTATATCAAGAGCATTACTTGCCGGTTGTTGCCGAATAGCTAATTGCTGACAGCACTTATATTGATCGTCCGCACTTCAATAGTTCGGACGATCAACTAGCCATCCGAAACCAATACAAAAACCTCAGCCTTATTAAGCATTTACCGATCACGTAAAAGTTATCGGAACAGGACTACTTCACTTCGAGAAACGCCCTACACCATTTCGCTTGACCTCAATCCATCCAGACCTATCATCCAGCTTACCACTTGAATACTTGAGTGGTGGATATCAAAACCTTTACTGGAGATTGAATCATGAAGAAAGTTCAACTTTAGAAAAATCTAGCGGTACACCACCACGCAATGCTTAGCACGCCCAAGTAATCACTCAGGAAAAGCCGGGCAGAATACCTTCTGTCCGGCTTTTAAAAAGAGGGATGCCGTATGCAACTGAACCCCTATATTTTTTTACTACCCAAGCCTCCCCGGCTTTTCATCTGGAACTATAAAACCCATGAGCAATTCGAAATCGACAGTTCTCACGCAGGTCGATTAATTGAGCTTATCGAGCAAACAACACTATTTGATAAATGCCACCCAATTGACACTGATTTTTTTGAAGCCGGTATATTCGTCGAACAGGACTTACCTCCAGATGACTGGCAATGGGATGACCTTTCGAAGATTTTTCACATCGGAACCAAAGACCTTGGTGCTGGCAATACCCCAACGAACACAAAGGAATGGGCTGATCGTTACTTCGCTCATTGTCAGGAGGCGCTGAGTCGAGAGCCCCCACCACCTCACCCATTCGCCCACCTCCAGCGTGAGAACCTGCTCTGCCTGCCACCCCCGACTGACAATAGGGCATTAGACGGGCATACCGGATTCAAGCAAGTCTTGTTGCAGCGGAAAACATGCCGTTCCTTTCGGAAAAAAAGCGTGTCGCTGAATGATGTCAGTACGCTTCTCTACTTTTGTCTCGGTTACCTGAAGGAGCGAGAGTCGGATACCTGTGAACTGACTCCGGGCATGTTCAATGCACGGCGCAGCAGCCCGTCAGGTGGTGGACTGAACGCCAGCGAAGGATATTTATATGCTTATAACGTCCAAGGGCTCGACCCTGGGATTTATTACTATCACCCGAACTTGCATGCTTTAAAGTTATTGAGTCGTTTGAACAGCCCTCTCGGTTCTCTTCTACAAGGCCAACACTTTGCCGACAACATTCCTTTTGGAATATTCCTTACTTCGCGCCTCGATAAAATGTGGTGGAAATACCCTCACTCGCAAGCCTATCGGGTTTCACTACTAGAGATCGGCCACATTTCGCAAACTATACAACTGTGTGCAACATCACTTGGATTGAATACTTGGCTAACCGCTGCACTGACCGAATCAAAAATAGAAAAACTTATAAAACTGGACGACCTATCAGAACAAGTATTTCTTTTTATAGGTGCTGGACACAGCAAGGGAGAGACATTGTGTGAGGAACTACAAAGCTTACTGAACAAAAATACCCCACCAGTAAACCCCGGAAACCCATAAAAATGTCAGAGCACTCAAGCGCCAGGATAAGCGATAACATCACAGGTCAAAAAATCTCCCGATTCATTCTTATTACCAATATTTCGTTAATCAGCTTTTTCCCACTCAACATCCTGCTTCCCTCTTTCCCGGCCTTGGCGCTGGAGTTCAATACATCAATGGTTGATATCGCGTTTGCGGTCAGCTTGTTCACACTGGTTTTTTCTTTCGCGCAACTGGTCACCGGCCCCCTTTCGGACAAATGGGGGCGTAAGGAAGTGCTGCTTGGATGCCTGATCCTGTGCTCGATAGGTGCGATCGGCTGTACCCAGGCAACGGACTATTCGACTTTTATGGGCTTTCGCGCCGTTCAGGCGTTGGGGTGCGGTTTTTTTGTGCTGGGCCACGCGCTAGTAGAGGACCTGTTCGAAGAAAAGGATCGAGCCCGGGTGCGCATTTATTACATGACCCTGAGCGGGTCATTTGTCGCACTGTCCCCTCTGCTTGGCTCATGGCTGCAAACATCTTTTGGTTGGCAGGGCAGCTTTTATGCGTTTTCCCTGATGGCGCTCGGTATCTTTATCCATGCGCAATCAGAGTTGCCTGCCAGATCAGCCCGAACCGACCACGAAACCACTTCTATTACGTCAACACTGAAAACCATCCTGAACAGCAAAGACTTTGTTCGCTATTGGTGGATCGCCGCGCTGGTCTTCTCCTGTTACTTTGCCCTTATCAGCGTGACGCCGCTGATTTTCATGGACGTCCTGAAACTGTCTGAATATCAGTATGCGTTGGTTCTGGTGGCTTATGGCGTGGCTTACGTCCTCGGTGGAGCTCTAGCTTCGGCCGCGCAGAAGCGCATTTCCCTCAGCAAACAGATAAACCTCGGATTGAGCCTACTGAGCATCGCCGGTCTGGCTTTAGGGTTGATCCTGATCTTCGACGCAATGACGACGCTCACATTGTTTGTGCCGATGCTAATCAGTGCACTGGCCGTCACCTTGGTTCGGCCAGCAGCCATTTCTGCAGCAATGCTGTTGTTTTCCAGTAATGCCGGAACCGCTGCATCCGCTGGCAATACAATCATGTTCATCACCGCCGCCATCAGCAGCGCTGTGCTAGCCCTGGCAGGAACCCATCTGCTGGTGACAATTGCCGTCAGTTTTATCGGTTTCAGTCTGTGGGGGTTGCTGACAAATGCGAGGGTCGGGCGATGATCAAGCGCCCTACGGCATTCCCTCCAGCCGCCAGCCGTGTAGAATCGCGAACATTCATCGCCAGTCATCCCCGGCGGGTTTATGAGCTCAAGCTGAAGCGCGCGGCGATCCCGCAAAGTTATCGGCAACTTCCGGACACGCGGCCATTTCTGAGTGTTCCAGACGTCAATAGAAGCTCACTTCCCTTTTGATACCTGATTAGCCGCCCGGAGTGCTTCATGCCTGATTACCGCTCGAAAACATCCACCCACGGCCGCAACATGGCCGGTGCCCGCGCACTGTGGCGCGCCACGGGGATGAAAGATGACGACTTCAAGAAGCCGATCATCGCCATTGCCAACTCCTTTACCCAGTTCGTACCGGGTCACGTGCACCTCAAGGACCTGGGCCAACTGGTCGCCCGCGAGATCGAACGCGCTGGCGGCGTGGCGAAGGAATTCAACACCATCGCTGTCGATGACGGCATCGCCATGGGCCACGACGGCATGCTCTATTCGCTGCCGAGCCGCGAAATCATCGCCGACTCCGTCGAGTACATGGTCAACGCCCACTGCGCCGATGCGATCGTCTGCATTTCCAACTGCGACAAGATCACCCCCGGCATGCTGATGGCGTCCCTGCGCCTGAACATCCCGGTGATCTTCGTCTCCGGCGGCCCGATGGAAGCCGGCAAGACCAAACTCGCTTCCCACGGCCTCGACCTGGTCGATGCCATGGTGATCGCCGCCGACTCCAGCGCTTCTGACGAGAAAGTCGCCGAGTACGAGCGCAGCGCCTGTCCGACCTGCGGATCGTGCTCCGGCATGTTCACCGCCAACTCGATGAACTGTCTGGTCGAAGCCCTGGGCCTGGCATTGCCGGGCAACGGTTCGACACTGGCCACCCACAGTGACCGCGAGCAGCTGTTCCTGCAGGCCGGCCGCACCATCGTCGAGCTGTGCAAGCGTTACTACGGCGAGAACGACGAGTCGGTATTGCCGCGCAACATCGCCAACTTCCAGGCGTTCGAAAACGCCATGACCCTGGACATCGCCATGGGCGGTTCCACCAACACCATCCTGCACTTGCTGGCCGCTGCACAGGAAGCCGAGATCGATTTCGACCTGCGCGACATCGACCGTCTGTCCCGTCACGTACCGCAACTGTGCAAGGTCGCGCCGAACATCCAGAAGTACCACATGGAAGACGTGCACCGCGCCGGCGGGATCTTCAGCATTCTCGGTTCGCTGGCCCGTGGCGGTTTGCTGCACACCCAGTTGCCAACCGTGCATAGCCGCAGCATGGAAGAAGCCATCGCCAAGTGGGACATCACCCAGACCACCGACGAAGCCGTGCACCACTTCTTCAAGGCCGGTCCTGCGGGCATCCCGACGCAAACCGCGTTCAGCCAGTCGACCCGTTGGGACACCCTGGACGACGACCGTGAAAACGGCTGCATCCGTAGTGTCGAGCACGCGTACTCGCAAGAAGGCGGCCTGGCCGTTCTCTACGGCAACATCGCCCTGGACGGTTGCGTGGTGAAAACCGCTGGCGTCGACGAGTCGATCCACGTGTTCGAAGGCAACGCCAAGATCTTCGAAAGCCAGGACAGCGCCGTGCGCGGCATCCTCGCCGACGAAGTGAAAGAAGGCGACATCGTCATCATTCGCTACGAAGGCCCGAAAGGCGGCCCGGGCATGCAGGAAATGCTCTACCCGACTTCGTACCTGAAATCCAAAGGCCTGGGCAAAGCTTGCGCCCTGCTCACCGATGGCCGTTTCTCCGGCGGTACTTCCGGCCTGTCCATCGGCCATGCTTCGCCTGAAGCCGCTGCCGGCGGCGCGATCGGCCTGGTACAGGACGGCGACAAGGTGCTGATCGACATTCCGAACCGCTCGATCAACCTGCTGGTCAGCGATGAAGAACTGGCCGCGCGCCGAGTGGAGCAGGACAAGAAAGGCTGGAAACCGGTGGAAGTGCGTCCACGTAAAGTGACCACCGCACTGAAAGCCTACGCCCTGCTGGCCACCAGTGCCGACAAGGGTGCTGTGCGTAACAAGGCGATGCTTGACGGGCTGTAAGGCTTAACCGTTGAACAAAAAATGCCCCGCCATGTGCGGGGCATTTTTTTGTTTGCGAAGCGGGATTGGCAGTGGATACAACTGTGAATGTGACGCCGCCATCGCGGGCAAGCCCGCTCCCACAGGATCTTCAGAGTCCACACAATTTGTGCTTCACCCAGAACCTAGTGGGAGCGGGCTTGCCCGCGATTGGAGCGCCTCGGTCTTACTGGATGTCTTCCGGCTTCACGATCACCCAGTTCTTGTCAGCCGTCACCGTCAACCCTTCCTTGGCCTGGGCCGCAGCGTTCTTGGCCATCATGCCCTGGATCTGGGCCATGTACTTGTCCTTGCGGTTGACCCACAGGTGGATGCCGCCCTTGGCCACGTCAACACTGTGGAACAGCATGTAACCGTCACTGGTCGGGGTATCGCCGCCAACCAGCACCGGTTTTTTCCATTCATCGATGTAGGTCAGGATCGCCGCCTGCTTGCCGGCCATCCAGGTCGCCGGGGTCCACAGGTACGGGGTCAGTTCGAGGCCGAGGTTGGCCTTCTCGTCATACTTGCCGGCGGTGACCTGCTTGCGCGCGGTGGTCAGCTCGCCAGTCTTCGGGTCCTTCAGCAACAGCGACACGCCGATCACGTTCTGCGGCTTGACGTTGTAGCCGTACTTCGGATCGGCCGCGACCATGCGCACCAGCTCTTCGGAGGCGGCGGTCATCACGTAGACCTCGATGCCGTTCTCCATCAACTTGTTGTACAGCTCTTGCTGGCCGGTGAAGATCTTCGGCGGGTTGACGTCGAGCTTCTTGACCACGTCGCCTTCGTAATAAGTCGCCGGCACCGGTTTGCCCGACGCCATCATCTCGTCGACATAGCCCTTGAGTTCCTTGAGCGTAAAGCCGGAGAACACCTGGGCGACCCATGGATAGCAAACCATGTCGTCGACTTCGCAGAGGCGGTAGTAATAGCTGAACAGGCTTTCCTTGTGGTCGGCGGTGTCCTTGAACGGCATCAGTTTCAGGGAGGGATCGAGCTTGTCGCGGGTGATCAGGCCCTTGTTCTCCATGAACGGTAGCAACGACTCTTCGAGGTCGTAGCGGTAACTGGTGTTGTCCATGTCGAACACCGCGTAGTTACCTTTGTTAGCGTTGGCGGCGATCATCGCCTCCAGCGCCTTGGCCTGATCGGCGGGCCAGTGTTTCAGATCCGTTGCAAGCACCTGGCCGGCAAGGCCCAGGCAAAGTGCTGCTGCCAGCAATTTCGGTGCGAACTTCATTGGCGTTTCTCCCTGAATGTGAAAGAGATCGACGCTAACAAATAAGTGTGACAGTCCTCGTCTGTCAGCGACCGCCTGCGTCCCTTTCGCGCCAGGTGCATTTCTGACAGCGACATCCGCTTATTCCAAAAACGACGGAGACCATACGTTTTTGATATTAATTCATTAGTTTTCAAGCTGTTAGGCTTGCCGGTTCGCAGCTGCCCCGGAAGGCAGTTGGCAAAAGTCTAATGGGAGTTCCAATGAATCTGCCGCTGATCCTCAATCTGCTGGTGTTCCTCGCCCTGCTCCTGGGCTTGGCGCAAACCCGCCACACCACTTGGAGTCTGGCGAAAAAAGTCCTGCTCGCACTGGTGCTGGGCGTGGCGTTCGGTGTGGCGCTGCACACTGTCTACGGTGCCGGCAACCCGGTGCTGAAAGCCTCGATTGGCTGGTTCGATCTGGTGGGCAACGGTTACGTGCAGTTGCTGCAAATGATCGTGATCCCGCTGGTGTTCGCCTCGATCCTCAGTGCCGTGGCCCGCCTGCACAACGCCTCATCGCTGGGCAAAATCAGCTTCCTGACCATCGGCACGCTGCTGTTCACCACGGCCATCGCGGCCTTGATCGGTATCGGCCTGACCAACCTGTTCGGCCTGACCGCCGAAGGCCTGGTGGCCGGCACCCAGGAAATGGCGCGCCTGCAAACCATCCAGACCGATTACGCCGGCAAGGTCGCCGACCTGAATGTGCCGCAGCTGTTGTTGTCGTTCATTCCGCAAAACCCGTTCGCCGATCTGGCGCGGGCCAAGCCGACGTCGATTATCAGCGTGGTGATTTTCGCGGCGTTCCTGGGTGTCGCGGCCCTGCAATTGCTCAAGGATGATGCCGAGAAAGGTCAGAAAGTGATCAACGCCATCGACACCCTGCAAGCCTGGGTGATGCGCTTGGTCCGTCTGGTGATGAAGCTGACCCCGTACGGCGTGCTGGCGCTGATGACCAAAGTCGTCGCCGGTTCGAACCTGCAAGACATCATCAAGCTCGGCAGTTTTGTCGTGGTGTCCTACATCGGCCTGGGCCTGATGTTTGTGGTGCATGGCGTGCTGGTGTCGGCCGCCGGGATCAATCCGCTGCGCTTCTTCCGCAAGATCTGGCCGGTGCTGACGTTTGCCTTCACCAGCCGCTCCAGCGCTGCGACGATTCCGTTGAGCATTGAAGCGCAGACCAGTCGCCTGGGCATTCCGCAGTCCATCGCCAGTTTCGCCGCTTCGTTTGGCGCAACCATTGGCCAGAACGGTTGTGCCGGCCTGTACCCGGCGATGTTGGCGGTGATGGTGGCGCCGACTGTGGGCATCAACCCGCTGGACCCGCTGTGGATCGCGACTTTGGTGGCGATTGTGACGCTGAGCTCGGCCGGTGTGGCCGGGGTGGGTGGCGGCGCGACGTTTGCGGCGTTGATCGTGCTACCGGCGATGGGTTTGCCGGTGTCACTGGTGGCGTTGCTGATTTCGGTCGAGCCGCTGATTGATATGGGGCGTACGGCGTTGAATGTCAGTGGCTCGATGACGGCGGGGGCGATTACCAGTCAGGTGATGCAGCAGACTGATAAAGAACTGCTGGATGCGGATGAGCATTCGGCGTTGGCGCAGGCTTAACGATCGAACAACTTTGTGGCGAGGGAGCTTGCTCCCGCTGGGTCGCGAAGCGGCCCCAGTGTGGCCTGATGCAATCTTTCAGTAAGCATGCAGTGCAGGGTTTTGGGGCTGCTGCGCAGCCCAGCGGGAGCAAGCTCCCTCGCCACAGGTTTAGGCTTTCTCCCAGACTTCAAAGTTGTACGCCGGTTTGTCGCCTTCCGCCGGATTCGGCACATTCGACACCAGTTTCCACTGGTTCAAATCAAACTCCGGAAACCACGCATCCCCTTCCGGGCTCAACGCCACGCGGGTCAGGTACAACCGATCAGCCTGCGCCAGCCCTTGCGCATACAACTGCGCACCGCCAATCAACATCAGCTCATCGACGCCCTGCTCTTTTGCCCACTCTTCAGCGCGAGCTACAGCAGCTTCCAGCGACGGATAAACCTCCGCGCCTTCCAGCAGCAGACCCACCTGACGGCTGACCACGATGTTCAAGCGGCCCGGCAGCGGGCGACCGAGGGAGTCCCAGGTCTTGCGCCCCATGATGATCGGCTTGCCGAGCGTGGTGGCCTTGAAATATTTGAAGTCCCCCGGCAAGTGCCAGGGCATGCTGTTGTCGACGCCGATCACACGGTTTTCACCGAGGGCTGCGATCAGGCTGAGAGGGAGTGATTTAGTCATGCCGGCGAGGATACCAGAGCCTCGCTTTCGCCGATAAGCGTCACAGCGGTTATGCTCACAGCTCATTTAAGCGACGGGATGCCGCGTGACTGAACTGAATAACCTCTGGCTGACAGAAACCATCCGCCTGCGCGAAGAGTACGCAGGTCCCTTGGAAGACCTTGAAGCCAACCGACTGGCCCGCAGCGCCGGCGGCGATTTGCCGTTGCGCATTCAACGCCGAGCCCTGTGGCTGGCCGAGCGCGATGGCCTGGCCGATGCCCTGAAACACTGGCTGCAAGGCGCGCGACTGGCACTGATCGTCATGGCGGTGCTGGCGGTGATCAGCGGCGCCGGCCTGGCCTTTGCCGCCATGGGCGATGGCCTGCACCCGGTGAATGTATTCTGGGCCTTGGGCAGCCTGCTCGGGCTCAACCTGATCCTGCTGCTGAGCTGGGCCCTGGGCCTGGTGTTTGCCGGCGAACACGGCGCCAGCCTCGGGCGACTGTGGCTGTGGCTAAGTGAAAAACTCGCCCGGGACGCCAAGGCCGCACAACTGGCGCCGGCCCTGCTGTTATTGCTGCAACGCCAGAAGCTCAATCGCTGGGCCATCGGCGTACTGGTCAACAGCCTGTGGTTGCTGGCGATGCTCAGCGCGCTGGTGATCCTGCTGACGTTGATGGCGACCCGACGCTATGGCTTCGTCTGGGAAACCACCATTCTCAGCGCCGACACCTTTATCGCCGTCACTCAGGCCCTTGGTGCGCTGCCGGCCCTGCTCGGTTTCAGCGTGCCCACCGAGGAGATGATCCGCGCCAGTGGCGACGCCGCCCTGAACATCGAAAGCGCCCGCCAGGCTTGGGCCGCTTGGCTGGTGGGCGTTCTGCTGGTCTACGGCGTTTTGCCGCGCCTGCTGCTCGCGCTGTTTTGCCTATGGCGCTGGAAGATGGGGCAAACAGCGCTGCGTCTGGATTTGAACCTGCCCGGTTACGCACAGCTACGCGAACGCTTGATGCCCACCAGCGAACGCCTCGGCATCAGCGATGCGGCGCCTGAGCAACTGCATCGCATGGAAAGCGGTGTCAGCGAACAACAAAGTGATGGTGCTCTATTGGTCGCCATCGAGCTGGACGACGACCGCCCGTGGCCACCGCAATTGCCGAAAAACGTCAGCAACGCCGGCATCCTCGACAGCCGCGAATCGCGACACAAACTCCTCGAACAACTGAGCCGCTTCCCTCCGGCGCGCTTGGCCATTGCGTTCGATCCGCGGCGCTCGCCGGATCGCGGCAGCCTGGCGCTGATCGCCGAACTGGCCCGCAGCGCCAGCGCCACCCGCGTGTGGTTGTTGCAGGCGCCCCCCGGTGAAGCGCTGGACGCCGAACGCCTGGGCGACTGGCACGTGGCGCTGCAACAGCTTGAGCTACCGTTTGCCGATTGCGCACCGATGAGCTGGCTGGAGTCCGGTCATGACTGACGCCTGGAAGCAGCCCCTGAAACTCGCCGTGGTCGGCCACACCAACGTCGGCAAAACCTCGTTGCTGCGCACCCTGACCCGCGACGTCGGCTTCGGTGAAGTGTCCCATCGCCCCAGCACCACGCGACACGTCGAAGGCGCACGATTGTCGGTGGACGGTGAGCCCTTGCTCGATCTCTACGACACCCCGGGCCTGGAAGACGCCATCGCCCTGCTCGACTACCTTGAACGCCTGGAGCGTCCCGGCGAACGCCTCGACGGCCCGGCGCGGCTGGCGCGCTTCCTTGAGGGCAGCGAAGCCCGGCAACGCTTCGAACAGGAAGCCAAGGTGCTGCGCCAGTTACTGGCGTCGGACGCCGGGCTCTACGTGATCGACGCCCGAGAGCCGGTGCTGGCCAAGTATCGCGACGAGCTGGAGGTGCTGGCCAGTTGCGGCAAACCCTTGCTGCCGGTGCTGAATTTCGTCAGCAGCGCCAACCATCGCGAACCGGCCTGGCGGGAAGCACTGGCACGGCTGGGCTTGCATGCCTTGGTACGCTTCGACAGCGTCGCGCCGCCGGAGGATGGTGAGCGTCGACTCTATGAAAGTCTCGCCCTGTTGCTGGAGTCTGCCCGGCCGCAACTCGAACGCCTGATCGCCGATCAGCAAGCCCAGCGTCTGGCTCGCCAACAAAGCGCAGAGCGATTGATTGCCGAATTACTGATCGATTGCGCGGCCTGCCGACGCAGCGTGGTCAGTGAAGCCGAGCAGGAACAAAAGGCGATCAGCGAACTGCGCAAAGCCGTACGCCAGCGTGAGCAGCGTTGCGTCGAGGCCCTGCTCAAGCTCTATGCCTTCCGCCCACAGGATGCCGCTGCCAGTGATTTGCCGCTGCTCGACGGCCGTTGGGGCGATGACCTGTTCAACCCGGAAACCCTGAAGCAACTGGGCGTGCGGGTCGGCGGCGGAATCGCCGCGGGTGCTGCCGCCGGGGCAGGGGTTGATCTGCTGGTCGGTGGCATCACCCTCGGCGCCGCCGCACTGGCCGGGGCCATCGCCGGCGGCGCGCTGCAAACCGCGCGCAGTTATGGCAGCCGCTTGCTGGGCAAGATCAAGGGCCAGCGCGAATTGACGGTGGATGACAACGTGCTGCGCCTGTTGGCGCTGCGCCAGCGGCAATTGCTGCAAGCACTCAATGCCCGTGGGCACGCAGCGATGGACAGTATTCAGGTGGCCACGCCACGGGATAAAAGCTGGCGCGAAGGCAAACTGCCTGAGGCGCTGAACAAAGCGCGGGCGCATCCGCAGTGGTCGTCGCTCAATCCTCATCCCAAATTGAATCAGGCGGAGCGGCAGGAGCAGGTTGAGGGGTTGGCGCAGCAGCTGTAGTCACCTGAACATTTGTGTTGTTTTAACTGACGCCATCGCGAGCAGGCTCGCTCCTACAGGGGATTTGTGTCGATCACAGATCCAGTGTGGGAGTGAGCCTGCTCGCGATGGCAGCAACTCGGTATCACTGGCTTTACGCCGCCAACAGCCGCACCGCTTTGTCCTTCATCACCGCCAGATCAATCACCGGCACATGCATCTCTTTCGCCAGTTCATCCCACTGGCGCATGCGCAAGCTCACGGCACACAGCGGGTCCTGCTCGAACGCCTCGGCCTCTTCAGCCGTCATCACCCCGCCCTGATATTCCAGGGTTCGGCGACTGGCTTCACTCAAGCGCTCGTAGTATCCCGCCTCCTTGAGTGTCAGGTAACGCTTGGCCTGCACGTGGTATTCGACAAGCCGTGCCATGCGCTCGCTGAATCCGGCGCGGCGAAGGTAGTCGGCACCGAGCCGTTCATGGCTGACCACACCGAAGCCGCCCATGCTCTCCACGCTTTCGGCGCAGATATGCCCGATGTCGTGAAAGAAAGCCGCCAGAATTACTTCATCGTCGAAGCCTTCGGCCATGGCCAGCTCCGCCGCCTGGGACATGTGCTCGATCTGCGACACCGGCTCACCGATGTAGTCGCTGTCACCGAAGAGCTCGTACAAACCGAACACCTCGGCAATCACTTGTTCATTACGCTCCATCAGATTTCCCCCAATACCGTGGCAACGTTGCGCTCAGCCATTGCCGGCCCGACGCTCATGCCGACACCGGTGTGCATCAACGCCACGCTCAGGCCTTTTGCCGGGCGCAGGAACGAGAACGGTCCCGGCCCCCGTGAACCATAGACCCCCTGCCAGCGTTCGACCACTTGCACCTTGCACCCCAGGGTCTGCTCGGCCAGTTCGATCATCCAGTCGTCGACCTGCTCGGCATTGAAGGGTGACGGATCGCTGCCGTAATGGTGCGAATCACCAATGATCAATTCGCCATAGGGCGTCGGGCTGATCAGCAGGTGGATACCGTTTTCGTGCAGGTGCGGTGCGTACTGCAGAATTTCTGCCTGTACCGCCGCGGCTTCCGGCAAATCGGCGAAGGCGCCGTAGTGCACGCAGCTCAAACCGGTGAGCAACGCGTGTTGCAGGTTGAGGTTGATTTGCGGTCGGGCACGGAGCATTTGCAGGCAGCAGATTTGCGGCTCGAGTTCGGCGATCTGTTCGGCCAGCAAGGTCTGATAATCGTGGCCGGAGCAGACGATGATCTGTTCGGCGCTGAAGCTGCCGGCGGTGCTGTGCAGGCGCCCCGGCTCGATATCGCGCACCAGGGTAGAGAAGTGAAACTTGACGCCCAGGTCGCGGCGCAGGAAGTCGATCAGCGCCGGAATCGCTTCGCGGGAATACAGCTGCTGGTCGTCCATGCCATGCAAGGCCGCGCGGTGATGGCGGAACTGACCGCCGTACAAATCACGCAGCGCAGCGCCGCGCAGCAGGTCGACGCGGTAACCGTATTCGACGGCGCGGCCCTCGCAGAAGGCTTCCAGCAGTTGCTCTTCCGCTTCGGTGCGGGCGAACAGGTACGAGCCATTGCGCTTGAGTTGCAGGCCGGCGAGCTGCGCCCAATCGCCCCAGATTCCGCGACTGGCGCGGGCCAACTCCAGCATCGGTCCCGGCGGTTGGCCGGTGACCAGTGCCTGGCCGAAGTTACGCACCGAAGCGCCGAGGGGCGTTTCGCTGCGCTCGAAAACCGTGACCTTCAGACCGCGCTTGGCGGCGGCATACGCGTGGGACAAACCCAGGACGCCGGCGCCGACGATCAGCATGTCGTTGTGGTGTGTCATGGAATCTTGTCCTGAATTCGAGACCGCTATCGCGAGCAAGCTCGCTCCCACAGTGATTTGTAGTGGACACAAATTTTGTGACCGCCACAGGACCTGTGGGAGCGAGCTTGCTCGCGATGAGGCCCTGTCAGCCGATGAAGACCTTACTTGGCCGCCACTTTCTCGGACTTGCCGTCATAGCGCTTGCGCCATTCGGTCAGGATCTCGTCGCGGTTCTTCGAAGCCCAGGCGAAGTCGTTCTTGATCAGGCGCTGCTCGTAGTCGGCCGGCAGTTCGGTCTGCGGCTTGGCGATGCCAGGCTGCGCGAGTACGGCGAAGTTTTCTTTGTAGAGATCCATCGCCTCAGGGCTGGCAGAGAAGTCAGCCAGTTTCTTCGCCGCTTCTTCGTGGGCAGTGCCCTTGATCACCGCAGTCGCTTCGATCTCCCAGCCCAGGCCTTCCTTCGGCAGGATGATGTCCAGCGGTGCGCCCTGGCGTTTCAGCTGAACGGCCGGGTACTCGAAGGAAATACCGATCGGGAATTCGCCAGCCGCCGCCAGTTTGCAAGGCTTGGAGCCAGAGTGAACGTACTGGCCGATGTTCTGGTGCAGGCCGTCCATGTAGGCCCAGCCCTGCTTCTCGCCGAAGGTTTGCAGCCAGGCGCTGACGTCAAGGAACCCGGTGCCGGACGAGGCCGGGTTCGGCATGACGATCTTGCCTTTGTACTCAGGCTTGGTCAGATCCTGCCAGCTCACTGGCTTGGTCAGGCCCTGCTTCTCGGCTTCGACGGTGTTGAAGCAGATGGTCGCAGCCCAGACGTCCATGCCGACCCAGGCTGGCGGGTTGGCCGCGTCGCGGTAGTTCGCGCCGATCTTGCCCAGGTCTTTCGGTGCATAGCTTTGCAGCATGCCTTGCTGATCGAGGATCGCCAGGCTTGAAGCGGCCAGGCCCCACACGGCGTCAGCCTGCGGACGGGCTTTTTCGGCCAGCAGTTTGGCGGTGATGATGCCGGTGGAATCACGCACCCATTTGATTTCGACGTCCGGGTTGGCCTTTTCGAAAGCTTCTTTGTAAGTCTTCAGTTGTTCGGCTTCGAGGGCGGTGTACACCGTCAACTCGGTTTTCGCCGCAAAGGCGTTCAGGCTGAAAGCGGTGAGGACAGCAGCGGCCAGGGCCATAGGCTTGAACATGATCTTTTCCTGTTTTTGAGTTGATGGGTTGTGCAGATTCAATGACCGGGCGCGGTCTGGCGCCAAGCCTGGGAGCGGCGCAGCAAGCCGCGCGAGGCCCAGGCCAGCAGCAGGGACACGCCCGCCGAGGTAATCAGGATCAGGGTCGACATCGCTGCCGCACCGCCGACGTTGCCGGCGTCGTCCATGTTCAGCACCGCCACTGCCGCGAGGATGGTGTCGGGGCTGTAGAGGAAGATCGCCGCCGAAACGGTGGTCATGGCCGAGACGAACAGGTAGCGCACGATGTCCAGCAAGGCTGGCAGGCAGATCGGCACGGTGACGCGCAGGTAGTGGCGGTACAGCGGCGCCTTGAGCGACAGCGCAGCGGCTTCGAACTCGGCGTCGAGCTGACGCAGCGCGGTGGTGGCGGTCATTTGCGCGGTGGTCAAATAGTGAGCAATGGTGCAGACGATCAGCAGGGTCATGGTCCCGTAGAGCACATGCAGCGGGTTGCCGGTGAGGTTGAAGAAGAAGACGTAACCCAGCCCCAGCACCAGGCCCGGCACCGCCATCGGGACGAAACTGAGCATGCGCAAGGTCAGGTTCAGTCCGCGCTGGCCCTTGGTTTTTTCCATCAGGTAGGCGCCGGTGAAAATCAGCAGGCTGCCAATCAACGCCGTGCCCAGGGCCATCTTCAAGCTATTGCCGTAGGCCAGCCAGCCACCACCGGCGGTTTCGTTGAACTGGTAATGGTTGAGCGACAGCGACAGGTTGTACGGCCAGAACTTCACCAGGGACGAGAACACCGCCATGCCGAACACCAGCAGCAGCGCGGCGCAGATCAGCAGGACGATGGCCAGGTAGCAGCTGTCGCGCAGCTTCGAAGGCGCGGGTTTGAACACCTGGGCGCGACCGCTCATGGAGTCACCGTGACGACGACGCAACCAGGCATCGACGCCGAAGCTGAACAGCGCCGGCAGCAACAACACCATGCCGATCAAGGCACCGCGACCGAATTGCTGCTGGCCGACCACCGCCTTGTAGGCTTCCAGCGCCAGCACTTGATAGTCGCCACCGACCACCACTGGCACACCGAAGTCAGTGATGGTCAGAGTGAACACCAGGCAGAATGCGGCGAACACGGCCTGACGGGTCGCCGGCCAGGTGATACTGCGGAAGGCTTTTGCAGGACTCGCACCCATGCTGGAGGCCGCGTCGAACAGTCGCGCATCGGCCAGGGACAGGGCCGACAGAAGAATCATCAAGGCGTGTGGGAAGGTGTAGATGACTTCGCCAAGCACAATACCCCAGAAACCGTAGATATTGTCCGAGAGCAGGCCACGCAGCATGCCCTGGTTGCCGAACAGGTAAACCAGCGCAATCCCCGGCAGCATCGACGGCGCCATCAATGGCAGAAGCGAAATGCCCCGCCAGATGCCTTTGGCCGGAATCAAGGTGCGTTGCAGCGCGTAGGCAAACAGGTAGGCCAGCGGTACGACAATGGCCGCGACGCTGAGGGAAACCTTCAGGCTGTTACCGAGCAACCAGTGGAAGTTTTCGCTGCTCACCAGTTCTTTCGCTGCGACCCAGCCACCGCCCTGCCCGGCCTCGGCGCTGAAACCGCGCCAGAAGATCGCCAGTAACGGCGTCAATACGGCAACGCCCAACAACACCAGCATGAGGACTTTGCCGCCGACCACGAACAACCGGTCACCGATTTCGGCGCGGGTAGTCTGCCGAACCTTCTTGTACGGCAGCGGCAGCGCGATGTTCGCACTCATCAGGCAAATACCTGCAGGCTGCGCGGAGGCAAGGCGACCATGATCTGCTGGGCGCCAAGGCGTGGCATGGCTTCCGGTGCCAGCTCCGCCAACAACGCATGACCCGGCAACTGATCGAGTTCAAAGCTCATGCGGCAGCGGTTGCCGAGGAAAGTGATTTCACGAACCTTGGCCGGGAACAGGTTTTCCTCGTGCACCAGCGGGTTGACGTTGATCGCTTCCGGACGGCAGAACAAACGGCCCGACGCGGTCTTGGCGCTGCCATCGGCCAGGCGCATGTTCAGCCCGCCGACCTGGGCGTGGCTGTCGCTGCTGCGCTGGAACGGCAACCAGTTACCCTGGCCGACGAACTCTGCCACGAATGGCGTGGCCGGGCGGTTGTAGATTTCCTGCGGCGTGGCGTACTGCTCGACCTTGCCGTTGTTCATCACGGCAATGCGGTCGGCCATCAGCATGGCCTCGTCCTGATTGTGGGTGACCATCAGGGTGGTGATGCCGAGGTTGCGTTGCAGTTGGCGCAATTCGGTGCACAGATGCTCGCGCACCCGGGCATCGAGGGCCGACATCGGTTCGTCCAGCAACAATAGCGAAGGCGCGGGCGCCAGGGCGCGGGCCAATGCCACACGTTGCTGCTGACCACCGGACAACTGGCCCGGGTATTTTTTCTCGCTGCCGGTCAGGCCAACCAGTTCCAGCATCTGACCGACGCGACGGCGCACTTCGTCGCGACCACTGCCGGCGAGGCCGTAGGCAATGTTCGCTTCGACGGTGAGATTGGGGAACAACGCGTAGGACTGGAACAGAATGCCGTAGTCCCGCGCCTGGGGCGCCAGGTGGGAAACGTCGCGATCGCCCAGGTACAACTCGCCGCTGTCCTGCTTCTCCAGACCGGCGATGCAGCGCAGCAAGGTGGTTTTGCCACAGCCCGACGGCCCCAGCAGACACACCAGCTCACCAGCCGCCACGTCGAGGGAAACGTTATCCAGCGCAGTGAAGGCGCCGAAGCGTTTCTGTACACCGCGCACCTTCATCGGTGCGCCGGGGTTGGTCAGGGCAGTTGCGATCGAGTTGTTCATGGACGGATCTCATCTAGCAGATGGGGCCATCCTAGAGTTGTAATGAGTCCGTCATGTGGCAGTAAGGCAAAAACTGCCGATAGTGGTATTCGGGATTTTTGGTTATTGGACAATGACTAACTTGTGGCGAGGGAGCTTGCTCCCTCGCCACAGAGTTCTACACAGGGGCCATTTCCTGCGCCAACCCCAGGAACGCCGCCGGCAGCCGCGCGTTTTTGCGCTCCTTGAGGCAGTACAGGTATTCGGGAATCTGCGGTGCATTCTCGATGGTCAGCACCCGCAGTTGCGGATCATGGGGCACTTCCTGACGGGCAATGATGCTGATGCCGATGTTGCGCAGCACCGCTTCGCGGATCGATTCGCGGCTGCCGATCTCCAGCAGCGGGCCGAAACACACGCTGGCACTGGCCAGCAAATCTTCGGTCAAACGACGGGTGGTCGAGCCCGGTTCGCGCATCAGCAGGGTATGCCCGGCCAAGGCGCCGAGCGGCACGTGATCGTGAACCGCCAGCGGATGATTGCGATGCACCGCCAGCACCAGCGGATCGCTGCCGAGCACCCGGCGAATCAGCCGCGCGTCTTCGAGCAACTGCGACGACGCCGCGACATCGACCCGGTAATCCTCCAGCGCTTCAAGCACCTGTTGGGAATTGCCGATTTCCACCGAAACCTCAACCTGCGGCAGGCGCTCGCGGAAGGTTTTCACCAGGTCGAGGATGTAATACGGCGCCGTGGCGGCAATACGCAATGTGCCCTGGACCTGGCCGCAGTTACGCAGGAAAAACTCGATGTCGGCTTCCTGCTGCATCAGCACCTTGACCATCGGCAGCAGCCGCGCGCCCTCCTCGCTGACGCTGAGACGCCGGCCGCCACGGTAAAACAGTTCGACCGAATACTGACTTTCGAGGTTGCGGATCTGTGTCGTCACCGTCGGCTGGCTCAGGCCAAGCTTTTTGGCAGCCTGGGTAATGCTGCCCAGGCGGGCCACCATGTAAAACGCCTTCAGCTCCGCACTCAGCACAACCGTCCCTCATCCTTTACTTGCGCAGCAGGCGCAAACCGTTGAACACCACCAGCAGACTCACGCCCATGTCGGCGAACACCGCCATCCACATGGTAGCGACCCCGGCGAAGGTTACCCCAAGAAAGATCGCCTTGATGACCAAAGCCAGGGCGATGTTCTGTTTGAGGATGCTCGAAGTCTGCCGCGAAAGGCGAATGAATGCCGGGATTTTGCGCAGATCGTCGTCCATCAGGGCGACATCGGCGGTTTCGATCGCGGTATCGGTGCCTGCAGCGGCCATGGCGAAACCGATCTCGGAACGCGCCAGCGCCGGGGCGTCGTTGATGCCGTCGCCGACCATGCCGACCCGATGCCCCTGGGCATAAAGAGCCTCGATCGACTGCAATTTGTCCCCCGGCAACAGGTCGCCCCTGGCCTCGTCGATACCGACCTGCGCAGCAATGGCCTGGGCGGTGTGGACGTTATCACCGGTGAGCATCAGGGTCTTGATGCCCAGGTCATGCAACTGCCGGATAGCCTCGCGGCTCGATTCCTTTACCGTGTCCGCCACGGCAAACAGCGCCAACGGGCCGGACGAATCGAGCAGCAACACCACCGACTTGCCCTGTTTTTCCAGGGCAAACAGCTTTTCTTCCAGCGCCGGCGAACACAGGCCCAGATCCTCCACCAGACGATGGTTGCCCAGATGATAGAGCTGGCCGTTGATCTCGCCGCGCACCCCGCGCCCGCCCAGCGCTTCGAAGTTATCCACAATCAGCGTCGCGGTCTGGTTATCCACAGCCGCCTTGGCGATGGCCAGGGAAACCGGGTGATCCGAGCGCCCGGCCAGCGCGGCGGCAATGGCGGGCGCCGAGTCGTCGGCGGTCGGGTCCAGCGACAGGTAATCGGTCTGCACCGGTTTGCCGTGGGTAATGGTCCCGGTCTTGTCCAGAGCCAGGTAGTCGAGCTTGTAACCGCCCTCCAGATAGACACCGCCCTTGACCAATATGCCTTTGCGCGCCGCCGCCGCGAGGCCGCTGACGATGGTCACCGGCGTGGAAATCACCAGCGCACACGGACAGGCCACCACCAGCAGCACCAGCGCCCGGTAGATCCAGTCGAACCACAACGCGCCCATGAACATTGGCGGGATCACCGCCACGGCCAGTGCCAGGACGAACACCGCCGGGGTATAGATTTTCGAGAAACTGTCGACGAAACGCTGGGTCGGCGCCCGCGCGCCCTGGGCCTGCTCAACGGCGTGGATAATGCGGGCCAGGGTCGAGTTATCCGCCGCGGCGGTCACCCCGTACTCCAGGGAGCCGGCCTGATTGATGGTCCCGGCGAATACTTTGTCACCGACGGTTTTTTCCACCGGCAGGCTTTCACCGGTGATTGGCGCCTGATCGATGGTCGAGCGACCGGACAGCACTTCACCGTCCAGGCCGATACGCTCGCCGGGACGAACCCGTACCCGCGCGCCGAGCCCAATGGTTTTTACATCCTGCTCAAGCCAGCTTCCGTCAGCCTGCAACACCGTTGCCGTGTCCGGGGTCATCTGCATCAAACCGCCAATGGCATTGCGCGCACGGTCGAGGGATTTGGTTTCGATCAACTCGGCCACGGTGAACAGGAACATCACCATCGCCGCTTCCGGCCACTGGCCGATCAGCACCGCGCCGGTCACGGCAATGCTCATCAGGGCGTTGATGTTCAGGTTGCGGTTTTTAAGGGCGATCCAGCCTTTTTTGTAAGTACCAAGGCCACCACTGAGGATCGAGACCAGTGCGATAACCGCCACCACCCAGTTCGGAGCGAAACCAGTGAAGTGGATAACTTCTGCCAGCAATGCACCAACACCGGACAGGGCCAAGGGCCACCACGGTTTTTTCCGAGGCGCCGGAGTCGGGGTTTCAGCACCCTGGTCCAGCGGTTCGGCCTGCATGCCCAAGGACTTGATGGCCTCGACGATCGGCTCGATACCGGGCAAATCGTGGGTCACGCCGAGCACCCGATTAATCAGATTGAACTCCAACTGCTGTACGCCGGTCAGTTTGCTTAGCTTGTTCTGGATAAGTGCCTGCTCGGTCGGACAGTCCATTGCCTCGATGCGAAAACGACTCAGTCGAGCGCCAATCGTCGGCGATTCACTCAGTTTTACCAGCGCAGGCGCTGCCGCTTTAGATGAGCAACAGGCGTCGCCGTGACCGCCGTGGCCATGTTTTTGCACGGGTTTGAGCTTGTGGCTGTGCTCGTGCTCAGCCCCGGGTTTGTGGGAGTGCAGTGAATCGCTCATTGGTTGCGTCCATAAGAGTACCTGTTGCCAAGTAAAGACCCTGTAGCCACTATAGGGTCAAGCACCCATTCTGGAGTTTTGGAGATTGGCGTCATGAAAATTGGAGAGTTGGCAAAACTCACGGACTGCGCCGTGGAAACGATCCGCTATTACGAGCGCGAGAACCTGCTGCCGGAACCGGCCCGCAGTGACGGCAATTATCGCGTCTATACCCAGCCTCACGCCGAGCGCCTGACCTTCATCCGCAACTGCCGCACCCTCGACATGACGCTCGAAGAAATCCGCAGCCTGCTGGCGTTTCGCGACAGTCCGCAGGACCAGTGCGAAAGCGTCAACGCGCTGATCGACGAGCACATCCACCACGTCAAGGCGCGGATCGACGGCTTGCTGGCCTTGCAGACACAACTGCTCGACCTGCGCCAACGCTGCGGCGAGGGGCCGGAGGTCGATCAATGCGGGATTTTGCAGCGGCTGGAAGTGAGCGGCGGGGTTGTGGCGACGGAGGTTGAGCATTCCCATGTTGGCCGTAGTCACGGCCACTGAAAACAACACAAAACCCTGTGGGAGCGAGCTTGCTCGCGATGACGGCGGCACATTCAACATTGATGTGACTGACAAACCGCTATCGCGAGCAAGCTCGCTCCCACAGGGTCGGTGGTGGTTTTTTAGACCGCCATCGGCGCGGTCATCGGCGCGTGGTGCTCGTAGTCTTGCAGCGAGAAATCGCCCGGTTCCACCAGCTCCAGCCATTCAGGCTGATAAACACCCGTCTTGGCAAACTCCGGCACACGGTCGGAAATCACCAGTTTCGGCATCGGGAACGGCTCGCGCTTGAGCTGTTCGTTGAGCATCTCCAGGTGGTTTTCGTAGACGTGGGCATCACCGATGAAATAGGTGAACCAGCGCGGCGTGTAGCCCGTCAGACGACCGATCAGACTCAACAGCGCAGCACCTTCGGTGAGGTTGAACGGCGTGCCCAGGCCCAGGTCGTTGGAGCGGATGTAGAGGGTCAGAGAGATCTCTTTGGTCTCGACATTCGGGTGGAACTGGTACAGCAAGTGGCACGGCGGCAACGCCATTTCATCGAGCTGGGCGCAGTTCCAGCCGTGGAACAGGATGCGGCGGCTGCCCGGGTCCTTGATGATGGTGTCGACGCACTGGCGAACCTGGTCGATGGCCTTGTACAGCACCACGTAGGCCTGGCCATCCTCCTCGCCTTCGGCAATCTGGCGGTAGCCTTGCTTCAGGGTCTGCTCGATAGCAGCCGGGTTGCTGACCGGGATCTGCTTGTACGCCGGCCATTTGCGCCATTGCACGCCGTAGATTTCGCCGAGGTCGTCTTCGCCCTGACGGAACGGGTTGGCCAGCCACTGGGCGTTTTCGTTGGCGTTCTGGTCCCAGACCTTGCAGCCCAACGCCCGGAATTCGGCAGCGTTGTTCACGCCGCGCAGGAACCCGCACATTTCGCCGATGGCCGATTTGAACGCCATCTTGCGCGTGGTGATCGCCGGGAAACCTTCCTGCAGGTCATAACGCAGCATCGCACCGGGAAAGCTGATGGTGTTCACACCGGTACGGTTGGCCTGTTTGGTGCCGTTCTTGATGACGTGGGCGACCAGTTCGAGATATTGCTTCATGAATTACCTGTGTCCTTGAACCCGCAACCATCGCTGCGGGGTTCGAATTTTATACGGCTGCCGCTGGAGTCGCCGGGGCGCGGTGATACGCCAGCCAGATCAGGAACAGACCGCCGACGATCATCGGCACGCACAGCACCTGGCCCATGGTCAGCCAGTTCCAGGCCAGATAGCCCAACTGGGCGTCCGGTACGCGGACGAACTCGACGATGAAACGGAAGATGCCATAGAACAGCGCGAACATCCCCGATACCGCCATGGTCGGCCGCGGCTTGCGCGAGAACAGCCAGAGGATCAGGAACAACGCCACGCCTTCGAGGGCGAACTGGTACAACTGCGACGGGTGACGCGCCAGTTGCGCCGGATCGGTCGGAAAGACCATCGCCCACGGCACATCGGTTGCCTTGCCCCACAGCTCGGCGTTGATGAAGTTGCCGATACGCCCGGCGCCCAGGCCAATCGGCACCATCGGCGCAACGAAATCCATCAGCTGGAAGAACGACTTGTTGTTCTTCTTGCCGAACCACAACGCCGCCAGCATCACGCCGATGAAACCGCCATGGAACGACATGCCGCCCTTCCACACTTCGAAAATCAGCGTCGGGTTGGCCAGATAGGCGCTCAGATCGTAGAACAGCACATAACCCAGTCGCCCGCCGACGATCACCCCCATCGACATCCAGAACACCATGTCGGAGAGTTTCTCCTTGGTCCAGGTCGGGTCGAAGCGGTTCAAGCGGCGGGACGCCAGCAGCCAGGCGCCGCCGATGCCGATCAGGTACATCAGACCGTACCAGTGGATTTTCAGCGGACCGATGGCCAGGGCCACCGGGTCGATCTGCGGGTAAGGCAGCATTGCGACTCCTCGTTAGAGTTCAAATCTTAAAAATTCCCGGGCGACGCTGCCACCTCAGGATTAAGCCAGGATTGCGCTGCCCGTCAGAGCAGGAAGTTCAGGCCGACGCAGAACAGCAAAGCGGCAAACAGCCGTTTCAGCAACTTTGGCGACAGGTTGTGGGCCAGTCGCGCACCGAAGCGGGCGAAGACCATGCTGGTCAGGGCAATGCCCAGCAACGCCGGCAAGTAAATGAAACCGAGACTATGGGCCGGGAGCAACGGATCGTGCCAGCCCAGAATCATGAAACTTAATGCACTGGCCAGGGCAATCGGCAGACCGCAGGCCGATGAAGTGGCCACGGCTTGCTGCATCGGCACACTGCGCCAGGTCAGGAATGGCACGGTCAACGAACCGCCGCCAATGCCGAAAATCGCCGAAGCCCAGCCAATTACACTGCCGGCCACGGTCAGACCGAGTTTGCCCGGCACGGTTCGGCTGGCCTTGGGTTTGACATCCAGCGCAAGCTGAGCGGCGATCACCAGGGCGAATACGCCAATGAGTTTCTGCAGGTTGGGGCCGGAGATCGCTTCCGCCGTCAGCGCGCCGAACCCGGCACCGATCAGAATGCCAACGGTCATCCACATGAAGATCGGCCAACGTACAGCGCCACGGCGGTGATGCTCACGTACCGAATTGACCGAAGTAAAGATGATCGTCGCCAGGGAGGTACCCACTGCCAGATGCGTGAGGATCGACGGATCGAACCCTTGGGCCGTGAAGCTGAACACCAGCACCGGGACGATGATGATCCCGCCGCCCACGCCAAACAGCCCGGCGAGCACACCCGCACAGGCGCCGAGCGCCAGATAGAGCAGAAATTCCATGGTCGTCCCCGCTCGCCTCCCCAAAACCGGAGCGGCATGGTAACGGATGCATGGCCTCAAGCTCCACTGTGCAAGGCGATGGATCGATGAGCGATGTCTGCGTAGAGTGAACAAAAAACACACAAGGACAGCCTGATGTGCCTGATTGTTTTTGCCTGGCGACCGGGTCATGCCCAGCCGCTGGTCGTGGCGGCCAATCGCGATGAGTTCTACGCCCGCCCCAGCCTGCCGCTGGCGCCATGGCCCGAAGCGCCGCATGTGCATGCGGGGCGCGACCTCGAGGCCGGTGGCACCTGGCTCGGTGTCGGCGCCAACGGACGATTTGCGGCGCTGACCAATATTCGCGATCCCCATCGACCGCCGGGGCGCAAGTCTCGTGGGGAGCTGGTCGCGCGATTCCTCGAGGGCGATTGCTCGATTGATGACTATTTGGCCGACGTTGTCAGACGTTCGCCTGAATATGGCGGGTTCAATCTACTGGTTGGCAACAGAAACGAGCTTTGGCACTTCAATGCCCGGGAATCGCAAGCCGTGATGCTGCAACCGGGAGTCTACGGCGTGTCGAACGCCGGGCTGGATACGCCATGGCCGAAACTGCTCAAGGCCAAGGCTGCCTTGAGCGAGGTACTGGATGATCCGCAGCCTCAGGCGCTGCTGGCGTTATTGAGCGATGCGCAAACCGCGCCGTTTGCCGAGTTGCCGGATACCGGAGTGGGACTGGCCACTGAAACTCTGTTGTCGAGCGTGTTCATTGCCAGTCAGAGCTATGGAACGCGGGCGAGTACGGCGTTGATTGTGCAGGCGGATGGGACATTGCATCTGGTCGAAAGAAGTTTCGGGCCGTATGGCGGGCATCTTGGGGAAGTGGAACTAAAAATTTGATCTGGCGCGGTCCTGTGGCGAGGGAGCTTGCTCCCGCTCGGCTGCGAAGCAGTTGCAATCCAGCTACCGCAGTTTTTCTGAAAAACCGCATTAGCCGGATTAGGAGCGCTTCGCACTCCAGCGGGAGCAAGCTCCCTCGCCACAGGGGCCGTCAGCGTTTTAGAGAGGCTTGATTGCTGCCGGATTGATCATCCGCGACAACCCGAGGTTCTTCAGCGCCAATTGCAACGAGCTGTGAATCACTTGCGGGTTGTCGATGGTCATCAGCTCAGCCAGCAATTCCTTGGCCTTGCTCAGGTTGATCTGGCGCAGCATCCACTTCACTTTCGGCAAGTTGGTGGCGTTCATCGACAGGCTGTCGAAACCCATCGCCATCAACAGCACCGCCGCCGCCGGGTCACCGGCCATTTCACCGCAGATACTCACTGGCTTGCCTTCGGCGTGGGCATCACGCACCACGTTCTGCAGCGCCTGAAGCACCGCCGGGTGCAGGTAATCGTAGAGGTCGGCCACCCGCGGGTTGTTGCGGTCCACAGCCAACAGGTACTGGGTCAGGTCGTTGGAACCGACCGACAGGAAGTCCACTTGCCGCGCCAGTTCCTTGGTCTGATACACCGCCGCCGGAATCTCGATCATCACGCCAACCGGCGGCATCGGCACGTCAGTGCCTTCGTCGCGCACTTCGCCCCAGGCGCGGTGAATCAGGTGCAGGGCTTCTTCGAGCTCATGGGTGCCGGAAATCATCGGCAGCAGGATTCGCAGGTTGTTCAGGCCTTCGCTGGCCTTGAGCATGGCGCGGGTCTGCACCAGGAAGATTTCCGGGTGGTCGAGGGTGACGCGAATGCCGCGCCAGCCGAGGAACGGGTTGTCTTCCTTGATCGGGAAGTACGACAGCGCCTTGTCACCGCCGATGTCCAGGCTGCGCATGGTCACCGGTTGCGGGTGGAACGCGGCCAGTTGCTCGCGGTAGATCGCCAGTTGTTCCTTTTCGCTCGGGAAACGCTGGTTGATCATGAACGGCACTTCGGTGCGGTACAGGCCCACGCCTTCGGCACCGCGCTTCTGCGCGCGCGCCACATCCGCCAGCAGGCCGGTGTTGACCCACAGCGGCATGCGGTGGCCATCGACCGTCACGCACGGCAGATCGCGCAGCGCATCCAGCCCGAGGGCCAGTTGTTTCTCTTCCTCGACCACTTCGGCGAACTGCTTGCGCAGCACGTCACTCGGGTTGGTGTAGACCTCGCCGTGGTAGCCGTCGACGATCATCTGTATGCCGTCGACCTTGGAGTACGGCAGGTCGACCAGGCCCATCACCGTCGGGATGCCCATGGCACGCGCCAGGATCGCGACGTGGGAGTTACCGGAGCCGAGCACCGATACCAGACCGGCCAGCTTGCCTTCCGGCACCTCGCCGAGCATCGCCGGCGTCAGTTCTTCGCTGACCAGAATGGTGTTGTCGGGGTAGACCAGGGTTTGCTGGCGCTCTTCCTGCAAGTAGGCGAGCAGGCGACGACCGAGGTCCTTGACGTCGGATGCACGCTCGCGCAGGTAAGCGTCGTCCATCAATTCGAAACGGTTGACGTGATCGGTGACCACTTGGCGCAAGGCGCCCTGGGCCCACTGGCCGGTCTTGATCACGGTGGTGACTTCGCTGCCCAGCGCGGCATCGTCGAGCATCATCAGGTAGACGTCGAACAATGCCCGCTCTTCCGGGCGCAACTGCGTGGCGAGCTTGGCGGACAACGTGCGCATGTCGGCGCGTACGCCTTCGATGGCGGTCTTGAACAGTTTGAGCTCGGCGTCGATGTCAGCGATGCTCTTGTCCGGCACCACATCCAGATCGGCCGGTGGCAGCATGACCACCGCCGTACCGACCGCCGCACCTGGCGAACCCGGCACGCCGATGAACTTGGCTTCCTGGATGCCTTTGCCCTGACGGCCGAGACCACGGATCGAACCGGTGGCTTCGGCGTGGGCGATAACACCGGCGAGTTGCGCGCTCATGGTCACGAGGAAGGCTTCTTCCCCTTCATCGAACTGGCGACGTTCTTTTTGCTGGATGACCAACACGCCGACGACGCGGCGGTGGTGAATGATCGGTGCACCGAGGAACGAGGCGTAGCGCTCTTCACCGGTTTCGGCGAAGTAGCGGTAGCGCGGGTGGTCCGCGGCGTTTTCGAGGTTCAGGGGTTCTTCACGCGTGCCGACCAGACCCACCAGACCTTCGTTGGGGGCCATGCTGACCTTGCCGATCGAGCGCTTGTTCAAGCCCTCGGTGGCCATCAGCACGAACCGGTTGGTCTCCGGATCAAGCAGGTAGACCGAGCAGACCTGGCTGCCCATGGCCTCTTTGACGCGCAACACAATAATCCCCAACGCCGCCTTGAGATCCTTGGCGGAGTTAACTTCCTGGACGATCTTGCGCAGCGTATTGAGCATGGCTCGGGGTCGAACTCCGTCGTCAGTCGCGCGCTAAAAGGCGCGGGGCAAGCTCTTTGAGAGCGCGTCGATACACCTCGCGCTTGAATGTCACCACCTGGCCCAACGGATACCAATAACTGACCCAGCGCCAGCCATCGAATTCCGGTTTACCGGTCAAATCCATCCGCACCCGCTGCTCGTTGGAGATCAGGCGCAGGAGAAACCATTTCTGTTTCTGGCCGATGCACAGCGGTTGGCTGTGGGTACGTACCAGACGTTGCGGCAAACGATAGCGCAACCAGCCCCGGGTGCAGGCGAGAATTTCAACATCTTCGCGCTCCAGGCCCACTTCTTCGTTCAGCTCGCGGTACAAGGCGTCTTCCGGCGTCTCTTCGGGGTTGATTCCACCCTGCGGAAACTGCCAGGCATCTTGATTGATTCGGCGAGCCCATAGCACCTGGCCGGCGTCATTCGTCAGAATGATCCCGACATTGGGGCGAAAACCATCGGGGTCGATCACGGCAACAACCTCGCAAACGCATGTCGCCGCATTGTTCCACAAAGGTTGTTAAGGCGGCAACGAAGGTTCCTACCTTATGTGCACTCTTGTGAAAAGACCGTATTCTTGTCGCCTTTTTACTGACTTTTCAGCGGGTAACTGTAATGCGCCTGGCTTTATTCGATTTGGACAACACCCTTCTGGGCGGTGACAGCGATCACGCTTGGGGCGATTACCTGTGCGAGCGCGGCTTTCTCGACGCCGTCGCCTACAAGGCTCGCAACGATGCGTTCTACCAGGATTATCTGGCCGGCAAACTGGATAACGCCGCCTACCTGAACTTCTGCCTGGAAGTGCTCGGCCGCACCGAAATGGCCACGCTGGATCAGTGGCACAGCGATTACATGCGCGACTGCATCGAACCGATCCTGCTGCCCAAGGCCATCGAGTTGCTGGCCAAGCACCGCGCGGCCGGCGACAAACTGGTCATCATCACCGCCACCAATCGCTTCGTCACCGGGCCGATTGCCGAGCGCCTGGGTGTCGAAACACTGATCGCCACCGAATGCGAAATGCTCGACGGCCGCTACACCGGGCGCAGCACCGACGTGCCGTGCTTCCGCGAGGGCAAGGTGACGCGCTTGAATCGCTGGCTGGAAGAAACCGGGTTTACGCTGGAAGACAGCTACTTCTACAGCGACTCGATGAATGATTTTCCGTTGCTGGAGCAGGTGACTCATGCGGTAGCGGTTGATCCCGACCCGAATCTGCGGGCCGAGGCCGAGAAGCGGGGTTGGCCGGTGATTTCGTTGCGCGACTAACATTGCTATCGCGAGCAGGCTCACTCCTACAGGGGAACGCATTCCAATGTAGGAGTGAGCCTGCTCGCGATTGGGTCGATACGGTCTCCAGCCTTAAACAGGCTTGGCACCCATCAACCCGGCAATGGCCACAAGACAGACAAAACTGAACAACGCCAAGGCAAAGGTGAATTTCCCCACCCCAGCCGGCGTCTTGCGCAGTTTGTTGAGCCGCACCAGCAGCCAGAACCACGCCAGTGCCGCCACGGTGTAAAGCACGCTGGAGGCCAGCAACCAGGTCTGCCCCAGCGGCCAGCCCACCAGATGCACCATCCACCAGCCGGTAAACGGCATGCTCAGCAGCGCCAGCCCCATCAGCAGCCAGACAAACACCCTTGGCCGCTGCAAGGTGCGACTACCCGCTGTCGCGTCACCCTTGCGCCGCGCAAGCAAAACCCAGACTCCCAGCCCCAGCGCACAAGCCAGCAGTACAACAGTTGCCACCATGTGCGCCGCTTTCAGGGCAGTTAACGTTTCCATTGTCAGAACTCCTTATTGCCTTGCCCGTCAGCGTAGCTGTTCAGCCAAGAAACAGCTGATAGGCCGGGTTGTCGCTTTCGTCCCAGTACGGGTAACCGATTTCTTCCAGCGCCGCCGGCACCAAGTGGCGCTCGTCGTGGGGCACTTGCAGGCCCGCGACGACCCGGCCATCGGCCGCGCCATGGTTGCGGTAGTGGAACATCGAGATGTTCCAGCGCCCGCCGAGCTTGTTGAGGAAGTTGAACAGCGCGCCCGGACGCTCCGGGAATTCGAAACGCAGGACCACTTCATCGACCACATGCGCCGCACGCCCGCCGACCATGTGGCGGATGTGCAGCTTGGCCAGTTCGTTGTCGGTCAGGTCCAGCACCGGGAAACCCTGTTCGCTCAGGCTGGCGATCAACGCGCTACGCGGGTCGTTTTCCGGGTGGGTCTGCACGCCGACAAAGATGTGCGCTTCGCTGCCGGTGTTGTAGCGGTAGTTGAATTCGGTGATCTGGCGCTTGCCGATGGCCTCGCAGAACGCCTTGAAGCTGCCCGGTTTCTCGGGAATGGTCACGGCGATGATCGCTTCGCGGCCTTCGCCCAGCTCCGCACGCTCGGCGACGTGGCGCAGGCGGTCGAAGTTGACGTTGGCCCCGGAGTCGATGGCCACGAAGGTCTGGCCGCTGACGCCGCGCTGCTCGACATACTTCTTGATCCCCGCCACGCCCAAGGCGCCGGCAGGTTCGGTGATCGAGCGGGTATCATCGTAGATATCCTTGATGGCGGCGCAGATTTCGTCGGTGCTGACGGTGATCACTTCATCGACATAATCTTTGCAGATGTCGAAGGTGTGCTGACCGATCTGGGCCACGGCAACACCGTCCGCGAAGATGCCCACAGTCGGCAGCACCACGCGCTCGCCCGCTGCCATGGCGGCTTGCAGGCAATTGGAGTCGTCCGGCTCAACACCGATGACCTTGATGTCCGGGCGCAGATATTTCACGTACGCCGCGATGCCGGCGATCAGGCCGCCGCCACCCACCGGGACGAAAATCGCATCCAGTGGCTGTGGGTGCTGGCGCAGAATCTCCATCGCCACCGTGCCCTGCCCGGCAATGGTGTGGGGGTCGTCGTACGGGTGAATATAGACGTAGCCTTTTTCGTCGACCAGTTTCAGCGAGTAGGCCAGGGCTTCCGGGAACGAATCGCCGTGCAGCACCACTTTGCCGCCACGGGAGCGCACGCCTTCGACCTTGATCTCCGGGGTGGTCTTGGGCATGACGATGGTCGCTTTCACGCCCAACACCTTTGCCGCCAAGGCCAGACCCTGGGCATGGTTGCCCGCCGACGCGGTAACTACACCGCGAGCGCGTTCTTCGTCGCTCAACCGGGTCAACTTGTTGTAGGCGCCGCGAATCTTGAACGAGAACACCGGCTGCAAGTCTTCGCGCTTGAGCCAAATGCTGTTGCCCAGCCGCTCGGAGAGCTGGCGGGCAGTCTGCAGCGGGGTTTCTACGGCAACGTCATAAACGCGCGAGGTGAGGATCTTTTTGACGTACTGTTCAAGCATCGGAAAGCATCACTGAGCGGGTTGGGCAGGACCAAGGAGTCTAACCCGCATTTTGGGCGGGCGACCACACTAAACAGGTGGTTTTAAGCCAGCGAAAAGATCGCAGCCTTCGGCAGCCCCTACAGGTGCGATCTTTTGACCTGCCAATCGGGCAATGACCTTCCCCGCCCCGAAGCCTATAATGCCGGCCTTTCGTCCCCTCCTCGGCACCCCGGAGCCCGCATGAACCAGGATCAACTCAAACAGGCAGTGGCTCAGGCCGCCGTCGACTTCATCCTTCCGAAACTCGACGACAAGAGCATCGTCGGGGTCGGCACCGGCTCCACCGCCAACTGCTTCATCGACGCGCTGGCCAAGCACAAGGGCGCATTCGATGGCGCCGTCGCCAGTTCCGAAGCCACCGCCGCGCGCCTCAAGGGCCACGGGATTCCGGTTTACGAACTGAACACCGTCAGCGACCTGGAGTTCTACGTCGACGGCGCCGATGAAAGCGACGAGCACCTGAACCTGATCAAGGGCGGCGGCGCGGCCCTGACCCGCGAGAAGATTGTCGCGGCCGTGGCCAAGACCTTCATTTGCATCGCCGATGCCAGCAAACTGGTGCCGGTCCTCGGTACTTTCCCGCTGCCCGTGGAGGTGATCCCGATGGCCCGCAGTCACGTGGCCCGTGAGCTGGTGAAACTCGGCGGCGACCCGGTTTACCGCGAAGGCGTGCTGACCGACAACGGCAACATCATCCTCGACGTGTTCAACATGCAGATCACCAATCCGGTGGAACTGGAAACGCAGATCAATGCGATCGTCGGCGTGGTCACCAACGGTTTGTTCGCGGCACGTCCGGCGGATCTGTTGTTGCTGGGTACGAGCGAGGGCGTGAAGACCCTGCGCGCGGAATAAGCCAGACTGCCCAGATTTTCTGAGCAGATGAATGACCTGTGGGAGCGAGCTTGCTCGCGATGAGGCCGTGTCAGTCGACGGATATGTTGAATGACAGACCGCTATCGCGAGCAAGCTCGCTCCCACAGTGTTTTGTGGTGTTGGCTAGAGTTGCGTTGGCTTCTTGAACACGTAGAACAGGTTCGGCTCGCTCACCAGGTACAGCGTTTCGTCGTCTCCCATGGCGATCCCTTCGGCCTGCGGCACGGTTTTTTGCAACCCCTGGTGCCCCTTGCTCAATGACATTGTGCTCAGCGGACGCCCATCCACATCCAGCTCCAGAATCAATCGCGACTCATCCGACAGCGCCAGCAAATGCCCGCTGCGCTCGTCGTATTGCAGGCTCGACAGATCCCGCACGAACATCCCGGCATCACGCTTGGGGTCGTTGATCACGTGCACCGAGTAGGAGTCTTCAGGGTTGAAGCGCGGAAAACCGTGTACCTCGTAGATCAGCATCGGGTTGCGCTCCTTGGCGACGAACAGGCGTTTGCCCACAGAGTCGTAAGCCAGACCCTCGAAGCCCTTGTTGCTGCCCATGTGTACGCCAATGGTCATCTGCTCGGCGTCTGCCGCATCGACGAAGGTGGTGTCCTGCTCCAGACGAATCTTGATCAGCCGCTGCTGGCTTTCGTCAGTCACCACGTAGATGTCCTCGCTGATGAACTCCACCGCCTCCGGATCACCGAACCCGAGCAGCGCCACACGGCGCAAAACCCTGCCGTCGAGGGACAACTCGACCAGCTCGCTCCGTTTGTTGGTGACGGTGAACAGGCTTTTGCGTATCGGGTCGTAGGTCAACGCCGAAACGTTGTCAGCCAGGCCATCGATCACCTGCGCTTCGGTCACGACCTGATACTGGTCCAGCCCCATGGACCGGGAACTCACCGGCTGCCACAGCGTATGCAGATTGAACCAGGCGCGCTCGAACAGACGCATGTACTGGGCGATCGCTATCAACGCGATCAGCAAGACCACCGACAGGATCAGAATCAGGGATTTGGGGCGGGCAAATCGATGCATTCGGGCGGGCTCGGGTCAAAACGGGCGGATGAAATATCACGCCCGTCTGAACTGAAGCTTAATGGCCACTGGCCTTTTACGTACAGGCAATCAGCGCAGGCGTTGATTACTTCTGTTTTTCGAAGCGATAAAACAGGTTCGGCTCACTCACCATGTACAACGTGCCCGCTTCATCCATGGTCACGCCTTCAGCACGCGGAATGGTATTTTTCAGGCCGTTGAAGCCACGCAGCAGGGTGATGAAACTGACCTGCTCACCCATCTTGTCCAGCTCCAGCAACAGGTGCGAGTCGGCGGACAACACCAGCATGTGGCCAGTCCGTGGATCGACGGCCAGGGCAGACAGGTTGCGCATGTCCAGTGCATGGCTGGCCAGTTTCAGCTTGTCGCCGGTCAGAACCTTGCCGTCACCTTTCCAGGCAAACAATGCCGGCGGGCGCTCTTCGCCCAACAGCAGTTGCTGATTGCGCGGGTCCCAGGTGACACCCTCGAACGCCTTGTTCTGGTCCTTGGAAGGCCCGAGGTCGTATTTCGGGAAGTCGGCGATATTCAATTCGCGGGTATCGGCATCGACCTGGACGATAGCGATCAGATGCTCGCGCTCATCGACAATGGCCAGCCGGCCGTCGCCCAGCACGGTGACGCCCTCAGGGTTGCTCCAGCCGACCAGAGGCATTTTGCGCAATACATCGCCCTGTAATGTCAGCTCGACCAGGAACGGGTTCTTGCCCATCACCGAAAACAGGGTCTTGGTCTGAGGGTCGTAGGCCAAGTCCGATGCTTCATCCTTCTCCATGCCCGGCAATGGCTTGGCATCGATCACCGCCCGATAGTCCGGCAGCCAGATGCTCGCCTGACGCTCGGCCGGGCTTTTGAATTGCTCTTTCACCCAGAGCACGCCCCGCGAATCCCACTGCATGGCAAATGCGACGCCGTAGGCGACAACGGCCACCAACAGCAGCCAGATGTACCAACGCAAGGCGAAGCGCGAGCGGCGGACAGGTTCAAGCGTGGAAAGCGGAGGAGTGACCATCGGGGATGCGTTCCAGAGATTCAGGCTAGGGGTAATAGCACAGTTTGGGGCCGGCTCAGAGGCCAATAGCACTGAAATTATCCAGACTGGATGTGAAAAAAACGGGAAATGACAGGGTTGAACTGTGTGGAATCCGGACTTCAGCCCACCAAATACTACTGTGGGAGCGAGCTTGCTCGCGATGAGGCCGTGTCAGTCAACAGAGATGTTGAATGATAGACCGCTATCGCGAGCAAGCTCGCTCCCACAGGGTACAGCGACGCCTGGATCAGCGAACGCTGCTGGTGAAACTGCTGGCGCCTGGCAATTCCAGAACGATCTCGTCACCGACATTCAGCGGACCAACGCCCACTGGCGTGCCGGTGAGGATCACGTCCCCGGCCTGCAACGAGAAGCAACCGGCCATGTGCTGGATCATCGGCACGATCGGGTTGAGCATTGCGCTGCTGTTGCCGTCCTGGCGCACTTCACCGTTGATGGTCAGGCGGATGCCGATGTCGGTCAGGTCAGCAAACGAGCTGCCAGACACGAACGGAGCAAGCACTGCCGCGCCGTCGAAGGACTTGGCGATTTCCCAGGGCAGGCCCTTGGATTTCAGCTCGGCCTGCTTGTCGCGCAGGGTCAGGTCCAGGGCCGGGGCGAAGCCGGAAATGGCATCGAGTACTTCTTCACGACTCGGCTTGGTCGACAACGGCTTGCCGATCAAAACCGCGATTTCCGCCTCGTAATGCACCGAACCGCGCTCGGTCGGAATGCTGAAACCGCCTTCCAGCGGCACCACGCAACTGCCCGGCTTGATGAACAGCAGCGGCTCGGTCGGCACCGGGTTATCCAGTTCCTTGGCGTGTTCGGCGTAGTTACGGCCGATGCACACCACTTTCCCCAGCGGGAAGTGAATGCGCGTACCGTCGACATACTGGTGCTGATAGCTCATTACCGACTCCTGCTTCGTTGGCTCTTAAAGTTCGAAAATCAAACAGCGAAAATCTTGCCCGGGTTCATGATGCCGTTCGGGTCGAACACCGCCTTGACCGCTTTCATGTACTCGATCTCGACCGGTGAACGGCTGTAGGTCAGGTAGTCACGCTTGGTCATGCCCACGCCGTGTTCGGCGGAAATCGAACCGTTGTACTTCTCGACGGTTTCGAACACCCACTTGTTGACGGTGGCGCACTTGGCGAAGAACTCATCCTTGCTCAGGTTATCCGGCTTGAGGATGTTCAAGTGCAGGTTGCCGTCGCCGATGTGGCCGAACCAGACGATTTCGAAGTCCGGGTAGTGTTCACCGACGATCGCGTCAATTTCTTTCAGGAATGCCGGGACTTTCGATACGGTGACCGAAATGTCGTTCTTGTACGGCGTCCAGTGGGAAATGGTTTCGGAGATGTATTCGCGCAGCTTCCACAAGTTCTGTAGCTGGGTTTCGCTCTGGCTCATCACGCCGTCCAGCACCCAGCCCTGCTCGACGCAGTGCTCGAAGGTTTCCAGGGCGTGGTTGGCCACTTCTTCGGTGGTCGCTTCGAATTCCAGCAGCGCGTAGAACGGGCAATCGGATTCGAACGGCGCCGGTACATCGCCGCGAGCCATGACTTTGGCCAGGGCTTTGTCGGAGAAGAACTCGAAGGCGGTCAGGTCAAGCTTGCTCTGGAAGGCGTGCAGCACCGGCATGATCGAGTCGAAATCGGCGGTGCCGAGAACCATCGCGGTGAGGTTTTTCGGTGCGCGGTCCAGGCGCATGGTCGCTTCGACCACGAACCCGAGGGTGCCTTCGGCACCGATGAACAGCTGACGCATGTCGTAGCCGGTGGCGTTCTTGATCAGGTCGCGGTTCAGTTCCAGCACATCGCCCTTGCCGGTGACCACTTTCATGCCGGCGACCCAGTTACGGGTCATGCCGTAGCGAATCACCTTGATCCCGCCGGCATTGGTGCCGATATTGCCGCCAATCTGGCTCGAACCCGCTGAAGCGAAGTCCACCGGGTAGTACAGGCCTTTTTCTTCGGCGACGTTCTGCAAATGCTCGGTGACCACGCCCGGCTGGCAAACGGCGGTGCGGTCAGTGAGGTTCACGTCGAGGATCTGGTTCATGTAGTCGAAGGACACCACAACTTCGCCATTGGCTGCCACGGCAGCGGCAGACAACCCGGTACGACCACCGGACGGCACCAGCGCCACCTTGTGTTTGTTGGCCCACAGGACAATGGCCTGGACCTGCTCGGTGGTCTTGGGGAACACGATGGCGGTCGGGGCCGGGGCGAAATGCTTGGTCCAATCCTTTCCGTAAGCATTCAGGGAGTCGGCATCGGTCAGCACCTTGCCAGGCTCAACCAGGGTCTTCAGCTCTTCAATCAGGGCAGGATTGGTCATCGACAGAACTCTCGAACAATTCATGGTCATCCTGAGAACGCTTCACGTCGCAGGAATGAGTGTTTAGCGGGGTGCATATGCTAGCATAACGACCCCGCAGGATAGTGCCCAAGGGCTGTTCTGCGGTGACGGTTTAGTTGCCGTCCGGGTCAGCATCTGTTGACCATTTCCTGCCATTTTTCTCCGGGATACAGGTTTACGCAGATGAGCAAGACTTCTCTCGATAAGAGCAAGATCAAGTTCCTTCTTCTCGAAGGCGTCCACCAATCGGCTGTCGACGTCCTCAAGGCGGCGGGCTATTCCAACATCGAGTACCTCACTGGTTCTCTGCCGGAAGCCCAGCTCAAGGAAAAGATCGCTGATGCTCACTTCATCGGCATTCGCTCCCGCACTCAACTGACCGAAGAGATCTTCGATCACGCGAAGAAGCTCGTGGCTGTAGGGTGTTTCTGCATCGGCACCAACCAGGTCGACCTGAGTGCTGCCCGCGAGCGCGGCATCGCCGTGTTCAACGCGCCGTACTCCAACACCCGTTCCGTAGCGGAACTGGTGCTGGCCGAAGCGATCCTGCTGCTGCGCGGCATCCCTGAGAAGAACGCTTCCTGCCACCGTGGCGGCTGGATCAAGAGCGCGGCCAACTCCTTCGAGATCCGTGGCAAGAAGCTGGGCATCGTCGGTTACGGCTCGATCGGTACACAACTGTCGGTCCTGGCTGAAGGCCTGGGGATGCAGGTGTACTTCTACGACACCATCACCAAGCTGCCATTGGGTAACGCTACTCAGGTAGGCAACCTGCACGAACTGCTGGCGATGTCCGACATCGTTTCGCTGCACGTACCGGAAACCGCCGCCACCCAGTGGATGATGGGCGAGAAGGAAATCCGCGCCATCAAGAAAGGCGGCATCCTGATCAACGCCGCCCGTGGCACCGTGGTCGAACTGGACCACCTGGCGGACGCGATCAAGGACAAACACCTGATCGGCGCGGCCATCGACGTATTCCCGGTGGAGCCACGCTCCAACGACGAAGAGTTCGAAAGCCCGCTGCGTGGCCTGGACAACGTGATCCTGACCCCGCACATCGGCGGCTCCACCGCTGAAGCCCAGGCCAACATCGGTCTGGAAGTGGCGGAAAAACTGGTCAAGTACAGCGACAACGGTACTTCGGTATCGTCCGTGAACTTCCCGGAAGTGGCCCTGCCGGCTCACCCTGGCAAGCACCGCCTGCTGCACATCCACGAGAACATCCCGGGCGTGCTCAGCGAGATCAACAAGGTCTTCGCCGAAAACGGCATCAACATCTCCGGCCAGTTCCTGCAGACCAACGAGAAAGTCGGCTACGTGGTAATCGACGTCGACGCCGAGTACTCGGACCTGGCGCAAGAGAAGCTGCAACACGTCAACGGCACCATCCGTAGCCGTGTGTTGTTTTAAGAGCAGCTTCAAGCTTCAAGCGGCAAGTGAGGTTCGCTTTGCTTTGACTTGAAGCTTATAGCTTGCAGCTTGCAACTATAAAAAAGGGAGCCCCAGCGAAGCGGGCTCCCTTTTTTATTTCACATTGACGGTGATCTTCTCGGAAACGATCGGCGGATCGAACGGTATGTGGTTGCTATCGCCCAGTTCAAGCTGCAAGGTGTGTTTGCCCGGCGTGAGCGTTATTTCAGCCTGGGTCTGCGCACCGCCGAAATGCAGGTGGTTGGCATCCTTGGGAATCGGCGCACCGGCGGCAGGCAGCTCGTCGACGTCGATCAGCACGTGGTGATGACCGGTGTTCTTGGTGGGATCGCCCGCCGGCGCCAGGGCAATGTTCTCGACCGCGAACTTGACGACGACTGTCTGTGGAATCGTCGCACCGTCCTCGGGAGACACGATGGACACTTCGGCGCCTTTCGGAGCCGGCGTTGCAGCACTGGCCAGCACAGAAACACCCATCAACAGGCCAGCCAAAGCAGCACGTGACATAAAGGTTTTCATTCTCTTCTCCAGTTTTTCCGTAAAATCCGCATGACCATGACAACTTCATGGCCAATTGTTGTCGAAGGCACTCGACAACCATAGCAAAGCGAGCCTGAATCAGTGGGTCGCGATAATAAATTCAAAGGAGTGACCATGCGCTTTCTGCCTGGCCTGATCTGCCTGCTACCCCTTTTGAGCCCTTTGGCTCATGCCGAACTGATTGATGACGTCAACGACCGGGGCGAATTGCGCATTGCCGTTGAAGCCAACACTCCCCCGTTCAATTTCAAGGATGACGACAAGCTCACCGGCTTCGAAGTCGAGTTGGGCCAACTGCTGGCAAGTGAACTCGATGTCCGGGCCGACTTTGTCGTCACCGACGGCAGTGATCTGCTGACCGGCGTCGAAAGCGGCAAGTACGACATCGCTATCAACCACATAGCAGCGACCCCGGATCTCCAGGATCGTTTCGACTTCAGCGAGCCTTACATTCAAACCCATGCGCAATTGATCGCGCAGAAGGAAGAGCCGCGCTCCATTTTGCTGGTGCAGTCGCTGACGGAAGAGAAGCCCAAAACCAACCCGGCCGTGAGCCTGGCGATTCCGTTTCAGAAGGGTAATCCGGCGTTCCATGCCAGCCTGGAAAACGCCTTGCAGCGGATCAAGGATGACGGGCGACTGCAGGCGCTGGAGCAGAAGTGGTTGGGGGCAGATGCGAGTGTGGTGCCGAAGCTGCAGAACTGAAGTAAATGCAGAACCTGTGGGAGCGAGCTTGCTCGCGATGAGGTCAGTCCAGTCAACATTGATGTTGAATATCAGGCCGCCATCGCGAGCAAGCTCGCTCCCACAGTGAATCCATGGTGATTGTCAGTCTTGTACAGCCAAGGCTGCCGCAGCTTGCGGCAACTCCAGCTCACTGAACACCTGCACCCCGTGGCGCTTGAGCAGCGCCGCCGTCACGCCCTCTCCACTGACCTTCACGCCGCTGAACGTCCCGTCATAGGTCAGCAGATTGCCGCAGGACGGGCTGTTGGCCTTGAGGACGGCGATGCGGATGCCATGCTTTTGTACCAGCTCCAATGCCTGATACGCCCCCGACAGAAACTGCGCACTGACATCCTCGCCCTCGGTGGTGATCACCATCGCCTGGTCATCGAGGACTTGCGCGCCCTGCCCGCCTGGAATTTCCGCCGCCGCCCGAGGTGTTGGCAAACCACCGGCCACCTCCGGGCACAACGGCACGACCCGCCCTTCATCAAGCCACTGCTGAAGCTGATCGAACGGCCCGCTGGCCCCGCCGTCGTAACGAACCCGGTGGCCCAACAGGCAACGGCTGACGAGAATTTTCTGCATGATCAGAACGGCTCGTTGCCGCGCCGGCGGAACCAGCCGGTCAGCGACAGGCGATCCCGGGTCGCGGGCAGGACTTCGTGGGGAACCTCTCCGGAGAGAAACACCACCAGGCAGCCACCGATAGGTTGCACGTCGTGGACGCGATCATTGTCGAGATACATGCGCAACTGGCCGCCGTGCTCGGGAAGCCATGCATCATTGAGGTAAACCACCGCCGAAACCATGCGCCGGTCGTCATCGCGAAAGCGGTCGACGTGCTTCAGGTAGAAGGCTCCGGGCGGGTACATCGCAAAGTGGCTTTCGAAATCCTCCAGGCCGAGAAACAGACCGCGATTGATCGCCTCGCGCAGGCTGTTCATCAAACTCAGGTAGCTGTCGCACACCTCGGCCTGGCCGAGGTCGATCCACTGGATATGGTCGCCACGAATCCCTTCGCGGATCTCCGATGACGGCCCACGGCCCACGGCGGCCGGAGCCAGTTCACCCTCGGCAGCACGTTTGCGACACTCGGCCGCCAGCGCTCGGGTCAGATCCAGAGGCAGGAAAATATTCTGCTGCGACCAGCCGTGCTCGGCCAGGTCGTCGACGATTCGTAGCAGCAGCGGGTGATCAGAGGATATTTGCATGGCGCGCATAGTATTCCTGTGCCCGGAAATCCGACAGAGCCGCGCAGCGGGTTGATACGAATTCTCGACAAGCAGGGATGCCGCACGGAGAATAGTCGCCTGCTGACAGGAGTCCCTATGCGCCGTTTGCTTTTATCACTGCTGATGTTCTGCGTTTTGCCCGCCTGGGCAGACGGCCACGACCAGTTGTACAAGGTCGCCGGCTGGCCGGAACAACGCGCGCATTTCAGCGACGCCCTCTCGGCCGCTCAGCAACGCTACCAGGGCAGCCTGCCACCGACGGTGTTTCAGGCACTGGTCAATAACAGCAATCAGCGATTTTCCGCCCAGGCCGTGGACCAGCGAGCCGAAGCGCAATTGCGCAAAAACCTCACCAACCCCAAACCCGCGCTGACGTTTTTCCAGTCGCCCCTGGGCAAGAAAGTCGTGGCCGCCGAACTGCTGGCGACCCGTCGCGACCAACTGGCGAAAAACGCCAAGGGCCTGCCGAAGATGCAGGCCAGCGACAGCCGCATGCTGATCATCGGCCATTTGGCACAAGCCCTGCCTGCACGCGAGGCCGGCGCGGAAGTCAGCCTGGCGATTGCTGGCGTCGCCGCCGATAGCTTGAGTTCGATGATCCCGGGCCTGCTCGGTGCCGGTCAGGCCCAGGGCATGCTCAACGGCCAGCGCCAGCGCCTGATGGACCAGATCGGCAGCGACCTGAACAACACACTGCTGTATGTCTATCGCGACCTGTCGGACAACGAACTGGAAGAGTTCGCGACCTTTGCCGAATCGACGGAAGGCCAGGCTTATTATCAAGCCGCATTGGCGGCAATCCGGGCGGGGTTGGCGGTGGGACAGAGCAATTCGAACCTGACCCAGTGATCCTCACCAACTGATAGACCGCTATAGCGAGCAAGCTCGCTCCCACAGTGTTTTGAGTCACCCCACAAATTTGTGATCACCGCAAAACCTGTGGGAGCGGGCTTGCCCGCTAAGGGGCCGGAGCAGGCACTAGGGATTCCGACCCTTGATCCGCCTGGTCAAAAACCCGAAATACTCCTCTCGCATCACCAGCGTCTCATTCGCCAGATGATGCCGTGCCTCGGGCAACATCAACACCTGCGGCCGATCAAACTTGCCTCGCAACACTTCCAGGTTGTGCTCCCAATCCACCGTCATGTCGGCCTGTCCCTGCACGATCAGCGGCCGACGGGTACTCATGGGGGCGGCCTCGATGCGCTTGATCCAGCGCGCCAATGCGCCCACCCAGGCCGTCGGCAGGCGCAACGGCTGCAACGGATCGGCTTGCAGGAACGGCAGAAAGGCCGGGTCATTGGAGTTCTCGCTGAAACGCCGGGCGATGGCTTTGACGAAAGGCTTGAGCACGTAATAACTCAGCTGCGACCAACCCCACGCCCGCGGCCGCACCAGCGGCGACAGCAGAATCACCTGGCCCTGGGCCGGGCTGTTCGCCCCCGCATTCAACACATGATCGATCACGATAGCCCCGCCGGTGCTCTGCCCGCACAGGTGCCACGGCTGCGGCAAGTCGAGGGACTGCGCCTCGCTGAACAGGCCTTGCAGCGCGTCCTGGTACTCGGCGAAATCCTTGATGCTCGCCCGTTCGCCGCTGGACAGGCCATGTCCCGGCAAGTCGCAAGCAATCACCGCAAAGCCCTGGTCCAGCGCCCATTCGATCACATGCCGGTAGAGCCCGGTGTGGTCGTAGAAACCGTGGATGACAAACAGCGTCGCTTTTGCTCGCTCAGGCCACCAGAACTGGCTGACCAGCTCATAACCGTCGACCTCGAATCGCCCAAGGCCACGGCGCACCTGACGCGGGGAAAAATCCAGCCCGTAGAATCGCTGGTAAGCCTGCGCCTGCGCCGACAACGGCTGCCCGGCCGCCAATGGCAGCAGACTTGCACGTAAAAGATCGGGGTCGAAAGTGGCCGGCATGGACGATTCCAGAGCGTGAAACGGACTTTGTAGGCCTGCGATATTCTTCTGTCGCGGCAAGCATGGCAAGCTAGCCGACCTTCGAGGACTGAACCGATGCGCTCGCCCCTTCGCGCCACCCTGTTTGCCAGCCTGCTCGCCGTGATGTGTGCCGGTGTATTGTGGGCGGCCTACGACTGGTTCCAGGGGCGCTACCTGCGGGCGTTCAGCGAGCACACCGCGATGTTTTCCGGCGATCCGCTGCGCCTTCCCGAAGCACTCGCCGGGCCTGGCGCCATCCGTCTGGTGCATTTCTGGGACCCGGCCTGCCCGTGCAATGTCGGCAATCAACAACACCTGAGCGAACTGGTCGAGCGCTACGCCCCCCATGGCGTGGAATTCTATGCTGTGCAAAAGCCCGGTAGCCATGGCCAATTGCCAAGCACCTTGAGCCGTCTGAAAACCATTGACGTCCTGCCCGGCTCCGAACAGGTCCCCGCCAGCCCGGCCGTGGCAATCTGGGATCGCAGCGGCAAACTGGCGTACTTCGGCCCCTACAGCGAAGGCCTGACCTGCAATTCGAGCAACAGCTTTATCGAACCGATCCTGCAAGCGCTGGATGAGGGACGTGCGGTGAGTGCCACGCACACACTGGCGGTGGGGTGTTACTGCCCGTGGCCTGTCGAGCCAACTAAATAGGGAAAGACGCGGTAATACGAATCCCTCCTACGGGCGATGCGCCAAATCGGCACGCCGTGTTACACAGTGGCACCAGGAATCACAATAACAACAAGGAGTCTCCATGAAACGCAGCCTGACCGCTCTCGCTCTGTTGATCGTCGCGCTGGCCGCCGGGGCCGGCTGGTACTTCTACAGCAAGCAGCCGTCACGCCAGGGCATGGTGGAACTGCAACACCTGCAAGGCTCCGTCACTGTGCGCTACGACGAGCGCGGCGTCCCGCACATCCGCGCCGACAACGAAACCGACCTGTATCGCGCCCTCGGCTATGTGCATGCCCAGGACCGCCTGTTCCAAATGGAAGTCCTGCGTCGCCTGGCCCGTGGCGAACTGGCCGAAGTACTGGGGCCGAAACTGCTCGATACCGACAAACTGATGCGTAGCCTGCGCATTCGCGAACGCGCCGAAACCTACTTCGCGAATCTCGACAAGCAGTCGCCCTCCTTTATCGCCATGCAAGCCTATCTGGACGGCATCAACCAGTATCAGGACAGCCACGCAAAACCCGTGGAGTTCGATGTGCTGGGCATTCCAAAACGCCCGTTCACCGCCCAGGACACCATCAGCATCGCCGGCTACATGGCGTACAGTTTTGCCGCGGCATTTCGTACTGAACCCTTGCTGACATTCGTGCGTGATCAACTGGGGCCCGAATACCTGAACGTCTTCGATCTCGACTGGCAGCCCAAGGGCGTGCTCAACGGCACTGGCACCCCCTTGGCCAGCGCCGACTGGAAAGACCTCAACGCCCTCGCCCGCCTGAGCGAACAAGCCCTGGCTGACAACGGCCTGCCACAGTTCGAGGGCAGCAACGCCTGGGTCGTCGCAGGCAGCCGGACCCAAAGCGGCAAACCGCTGCTGGCGGGGGATCCGCATATCCGTTTTTCCGCGCCGTCGGTGTGGTACGAAGCGCAACTTTCGGCGCCGGGCTTCGAACTCTACGGCCACTATCAGGCCCTGATGCCGTTTGCCTCCCTGGGCATGAACCGCGACTTCGGCTGGAGCATCACCATGTTCCAGAACGACGACCTCGACCTGATCGCCGAGAAGGTCAACCCGGACAACCCTAATCAAGCCTGGTATCACGGCCAGTGGGTGGACATGACGACCAGCGAGCAGCAGATCGCGGTCAAGGGCCAGGCGCCAGTCACCCTGGTGTTGCGTCAATCGCCCCACGGTCCGATCGTTAACGATGCCCTGGGCAGCGGCGCCGGCAAAACGCCGATTGCCATGTGGTGGGCGTTTCTCGAAAGCCAGAACCCGATCCTGGAGGGCTTCTACCAGCTAAATCGCGCCGACACCCTGGCCAAGGCCCGCAGTGCCTCGGCAAAAATCCAGGCCCCGGGCCTGAACGTTGTCTGGGCCAATGCCAAGGGTGACATCGGCTGGTGGGCAGCGGCGCAATTGCCTAAACGCCCGGCGGGCGTACGCCCGTGGTTCATCCTCGACGGCAGCACCGCCGAGGCGGACAAGGACGGCTTCTACCCGTTCACGGCCAACCCCCAGGAAGAAAACCCGGCGCGGGGCTACATCGTCTCGGCCAACTTCCAGCCGGTGTCGCCGACCGGCATGGAGATTCCCGGCTACTACAACCTTGCCGATCGCGGCCAGCAACTCAATCGCCAGCTCAGCGACAAAACGGTCAAATGGGACCTGGAAAACAGCCAGAAGCTGCAACTGGGCACCACCACCGCCTACGGCCCGCGCCTGTTGGCACCGCTGTTGCCGGTGTTACGCGAAGTGGTGAGCGATCCCGCCGAGCTCAAGCTGGTGGAGCAACTGGCCCAGTGGCAAGGCGATTACCCCCTCGACTCGACCAGCGCCACGCTGTTCAACCAGTTCCTGTTCAACCTGGCTGACGCGACGATGCACGATGAGCTGGGTAACGACTTCTTCGAAACGCTGCTCTCGACCCGGGTGATCGATGCCGCGCTCCCCCGCCTGGCTGCCAGCGCCGACTCACCGTGGTGGGACAACCGCAACACCCAGGGCAAGGAAACCCGTGCCGACACGGTGAAGGCCGCCTGGCAAGCCAGCCTCGCGCACCTCAAGAGCACCCTCGGCGCAGACGCCTCGCAATGGCAGTGGGGCAGTGCGCACACATTGACCCATGGCCATCCGCTGGGGCAGCAAAAGCCGCTGGACCTGTTCTTCAATGTCGGCCCCTTCGCCGCACCCGGCACTCATGAAGTACCGAACAACCTCTCGGCGAAAATCGGACCGGCACCCTGGCCCGTCACCTACGGCCCCTCGACCCGACGCCTGATCGACTTCGACGACCCGACCCACAGCCTGACCGTCAACCCGGTCGGCCAGAGCGGCGTCCTGTTCGACAGCCACTATGATGATCAGGCCGAGGCCTACGTCGAGGGGATGTACTTCCAGGCGCATCTCAATGATGAAGAGGTCACGGCCAATACGCGCAGTACGTTGAAGCTGTTGCCGGCGCGGGCTGTGCCATAGATTTTTGCTGGCTGGACCGGCCCCTGCGCGAGCAGGCTCGCGAAGGGGCCCTCACAGACAACAAAAAATGTCAGCTCAAACCATCGCCGCAAAATTCAACCTGAACTGCTGAGGCGTCACCCCCAATCTACGATTGAACACACTGCGCATGTGCTGGGCATCGCGAAAACCGCATTGATAGGCCACGGTCTTGAGCGGCGCGCGGGTGCTTTCCAGCAGCGTCCTCGCCGCATCGACCCGTGCACGCTCGACAAACTCGGCCGGGGTGATTTTCGCTTCCCTGGCAAACACCCGGGAGAAGTTGCGCGCGCTCATGTTGGCGGCATTGGCCAGGTCGGCGATGGTCAGATCGCCCGTCAGGTTGGCCAACACGTAATGCTGGACCATTGCGACCGCCGAATCCGGTTCGGCGTGGGGCGTAAGGAACGGGCTGAATTGCGATTGCCCGCCCGAACGCTGGGTGAACACCACCAACCGCTTGGCGACATTCAGCGCCACTTCCGGCCCGTGATCCCGGCCCAATAGATACAACGACAGATCGATCCCCGCTGTGACCCCGGCCGAGGTGAACAGCTCGCCATCCTCAACATACAGTCGATCCGCTTCCACCCGAGACGTGGGGCACAACGCCGCCAGATCCGATGCGTCCTGCCAGTGCGTGGTGACCGTGCGCCCCTCCAGCAATCCGGCCCGGGCGAGCATGAACGCGCCGTTGCAGATCGAGCCAAAGCGCGTGGCCCGGGCACAGGCATCGCGCAACCAGCCATCGAATACCCTGCCGAAATCCATGAACGGCAACTGCGGCCCGCCAGCCACCAGCAACAGGTCATACGGCTCCAGCGCTTCGCTGAAATGCCGATGGGCATTGAGTGCCAAACCGTTGGAGCACGCCATCATCCCGCGCTCGACGCCAATCACCTCCAGACGATAGTGATCCTCAGGGGCGAGGAAGCGATTGGCCTCTGAAAACACATCCATGGGGCCGGTGACATCCAGCGACTGGACGCCGGCAAACACCACGATGGCTACGGTTTTACTCATGGCCTGAAAACGCCCTCAATGAATCTGGATCGCCACAGTAAACTCACTAACCCGGTTCAACCCTAGCCAATCCACACGCAACAAGCGAGGTTGGCGCGATATGCACGCTCATTGGCCGGGATCGCAGCCATGGATCGATTGTCCGGTTTCGGGGGCCGGAACAGACTGAAACCCTCATCACGAAGAGGAAAACTCCATGAGCAGCACCATCGCCGGCATCCAGATCCCCGACAGCGCACTGGCCAAGGCCACCACCGAATACATTCGTGACATCGAGTCCGACCTGCTCTACCACCACTCGCGCCGGGTCTTCCTGTTCGGCGCACTGAGCGGTGAGCGCAAGCAACTGGCCTACAACCCGGAGTTGTTGTACGTCGGCGCGATGTTCCATGACCTGGGCCTGGTGCAAGGTCATCGCAGCGACAACGAGCGCTTCGAAGTCGATGGTGCAAACGCGGCAGCGGCGTTCCTCAAGCCCTACGGGTTGAGCGATGACGACATCGAACAGGTCTGGCTATCGATTGCCCTGCACACCACGCCGGGCGTGCCTCAGCACTTGCGGCCCACCGTGGCGCTGGTCACGGCTGGCGTCGAGATGGACGTGCTGGGCATGGACTACGCGGCGTTTTCCAGCGTGCAGCGCGAAGCGGTGGTGCATGCGCATCCACGGGGCGAGAGATTCAAGGAGTGCATCATCTGCGCGTTTGCCGACGGCTTGCGCCATCGTCCGCAGACCACGTTCGGCAATGTGAAAACCGATGTGCTGGTTGATCAGGAGCCGGGGTTCAAGCCGATGAACTTCGTCGAGGTCATCCGCAAATCCCCTTGGGTCGCATAAAACCAATGTAGGAGCGAGCCTGCTCGCGATAGCGGTGTGTCAGGCAACAATTAAGTCGACTGACATTCCGTCATCGCGAGCAGGCTCGCTCCTACATTTTGGACTTGGGCTGAACTCGATAATGAGGTCAACCCGGCATTGCTCAAGCCGCTTCCGGTGCCTGCGCGCGACGCACGTCCGGTTGCTTCCACGAGTCGGCTGCTGCTTCCTCGATCGCCTGCTGGATCGCACGACGACGGCTTTCTTCGGCGCGACGACTGAAGAACCAGACCATGAAGGTCACGATCGACACTGCCAACAGGATCAGGCTGGCCACGGCGTTGATCTCGGGCTTCACGCCCAGACGCACCGCCGAGAACACTTCCATCGGCAGGGTCGTTGAACCCGGGCCCGACACGAAGCTCGCCAACACCAGGTCATCCAGCGACAACGCGAAGGACATCATGCCGCCCGCCGCCAGCGATGGCGCAATCATCGGGATGGTGATCAGGAAGAACACCTTCCACGGCCGTGCACCGAGGTCCATGGCCGCCTCTTCGATGGACAGGTCCAGCTCGCGCAAGCGCGCCGAGACCACCACCGCCACATAGGCCGCACAGAACGTGGTGTGGGCGATCCAGATGGTGACGATACCGCGTTCCTGCGGCCAGCCGATCATCTGCGCCATGGCCACGAACAGCAGCAACAGCGACAGACCGGTGATCACCTCAGGCATCACCAACGGCGCAGTCACCAGGCCACCGAACAGGGTACGGCCCTTGAAGCGGGTAATGCGCGTCAGGACGAACGCCGCCAGTGTACCCAGCGCCACCGCCGCCACCGCCGTGTAGCAGGCGATTTCGAGCGAACGCACCACCGAGCCCATCAGCTGGGTGTTGTCGAGCAGGCCGACGTACCACTTGATCGACCAACCACCCCACACCGTCACCAGCTTGGAGGCATTGAACGAGTAGATCACCAGGATCAGCATCGGCAGGTAGATGAACAACAGACCCAGTACCAGCATCAGGCTGGAGAAACGGAAGCGCTTCATTCTCTACCCTCCATTTCCTTGGCCTGACTGCGGTTGAACAGGATGATCGGCACAATCAGGATCGCCAGCATCACCACCGCCAGGGCAGACGCCACCGGCCAGTCACGGTTGTTAAAGAACTCTTGCCAGAGCACTTTACCGATCATCAGGGTTTCCGGACCGCCGAGCAGTTCCGGGATCACGAACTCGCCCACCACCGGGATGAACACCAGCATTGCGCCTGCGATAATGCCGTTTTTCGACAGCGGCACGGTGATTTTCCAGAAGCTGTTGAACGTGCTCGAACCCAGGTCCGATGCAGCCTCCAACAGGCTATGGTCGTGTTTCACCAGGTTGGCGTACAGCGGCAGAATCATGAACGGCAGGTAGGAATAAACCACGCCGATGTAGACCGCCAGGTTGGTGTTGAGGATCTGCAGCGGTTCGTCGATCCAGCCCATGCTCATCAGGAAACCGTTGAGCAGGCCGTTGTTGCTGAGGATGCCCATCCACGCGTAAACGCGGATCAGGATCGCGGTCCAGGTCGGCATCATGATCAGCAGCACCAGCACCGTCTGCACTTCCTTGCGGGCAACGGAGATACCGTAGGCCATCGGGTAGCCGATCAGCAGGCAAAGGATGGTGCTGAAAAGCGCCATCTTCAACGAGCCGAGATAAGCGGCGATGTACAACTCGTCACCGGCCAGCATCGCGTAGTTGCCCAGGTTAAGCAGCAACTGCAGCTTCTGCTCGGCGTAGCTGTAGATTTCGGTATAGGGCGGAATGGCCACGTCCGCTTCGGCGAAGCTGATCTTCAGAACGATGAAGAACGGCAGCATGAAGAACAGGAACAGCCAGATGAAGGGAACCCCGATGACCATTTGACGGCCACCGGGAATTATTCGATTGAGACGGCGTTTGAGTTTGCGCATGTTCATGAGCGAAGTACCACGCCGCTATCGTCTTCCCAGTACACGTAGACCTGATCACCCCAGGTCGGACGCTGCCCGCGGCGCTCAGCGTTGGCCACGAACGACTGCACCAGCTTGCCGCTTGGCAGTTCGACGTAGAACACCGAGTGCCCGCCCAGGTAGGCGATGTCATGCACCTTGCCGCTGGACCAGTTGTACTGACAGGTCGGCATGTCGGCGGTGACCAGCAGTTTTTCCGGACGGATCGCGTAGGTGACCGACTTGTCCTGCACCGAAGTGCTGATGCCGTGGCCGACGTAGATCTGGCGATCCAGGTCTTTGCAGGTAATGATCGCGTGGCCTTCGGCGTCGTCGATCACTTCGCCTTCGAAGATGTTCACGTTACCGATGAATTCGCAGACCAGGCGACTGGTCGGGGTTTCGTAGATGTCGATCGGGCTGCCGATCTGGGCGATCCAGCCCAGGTGCATGATCGCGATGCGCTCGGCCATGGTCATGGCCTCTTCCTGGTCGTGGGTCACCATGACGCAGGTCACGCCGACGCGCTCGATGATCTCCACCAGCTCCAGCTGCATTTGCGAACGCAGCTTCTTGTCCAGTGCACCCATCGGTTCGTCGAGTAGCAGCAGCTTCGGACGCTTGGCCAGGGAACGGGCCAAGGCCACACGCTGACGCTGACCACCGGACAACTGATGCGGCTTGCGCTTGGCGTACTGGCTCATCTGTACCAGCTTGAGCATGTCGGCCACGCGGGCGTCGACTTCAGCGGCCGGGATCTTGTCCTGCTTGAGGCCGAAGGCGATGTTCTGCGCCACGGTCATGTGCGGGAACAAGGCGTAGGACTGGAACATCATGTTGATCGGCCGCTCGTAGGGCGGCATGTCAGTGATGTCTACGCCATCGAGGAAAATGCGTCCCTCCGTGGGCCGTTCGAAACCTGCGAGCATGCGCAGCAAAGTGGATTTGCCCGATCCCGAACCGCCGAGCAGGGCGAAAATTTCGCCTTTCTTGATTTCCAGGGACACATCGTCCACGGCAATCGTCTCGTCGAACTTCTTCGTGACCCGGTCGATTTTGACCAGCACCTGTTTAGGTTGCTGGTCGCCCTCGAGGGCTTTCTTATAGGCGCCGGAGGCAACTGCCATTTACGAAACTCCCAGAAAAAAAGAGTGCAGTTCGCTCAAGGTGAGCCAACCTTGGATAGTTTGAGCCTTGAAGCTATTTACCCGACTTGACCTTGGTCCAGCTGCGGGTCATCAAACGTTGAATATTCGGTGGTAACTCGACCGACACGTAGGTCTTGTCGAGCACCTCTTGCGGTGGATAGACCGCTTCGTCGGTGCGAATGGACTGTTCCATCAGTTTGTCCGACCCCGGGTTGGGGTTGGCATAGCCGACGTAATCACTGACCTGGGCAATTACCTCAGGCTTCAGCAAATAGTTGATGAAGGCGTGGGCCTGCTTGACGTTGGCCGAGTCCTTCGGAATCGCCAGCATGTCGAACCAGAGCGCGCCGCCCTCTTTCGGAATCGAGTAGGCGATGTTCACGCCTTTCTTGGCTTCTTCGGCGCGGTGCTTGGCCTGGAAGATGTCGCCGGAGAAACCGATCGCCACGCAGATGTCGCCGTTGGCCAGATCCGCGATGTACTTGGAGGAGTGGAAGTAGGTCACATAAGGCCGCACTGCGAGCAACTTATCTTCGGCCTTTTTGTAATCTTCAGGGTTGGTGCTGTTGGCATTCAGGCCCATGTAGTTGAGCACTGTCGGCATCATTTCATCGGCGGAATCGAGGAACGCGACGCCACAGCTGTGCAGTTTCTTGATGTTTTCCGGCTCGAACAAAACGCCCCAGGAGTCGATCTTGTCGACGCCCAGCACAGCCTTGACCTTGTCGACGTTGTAACCGATGCCGTTGGTGCCCCACAGGTACGGCACGGCGTACAGGTTGCCCGGATCGTTCTGCTCAAGGCGCTTGAGCAGCACCGGGTCGAGGTTCGAATAGTTCGGCAGCTGCGACTTGTCGAGCTTCTGGAATGCCCCGGCCTTGATCTGTTTGCCGAGGAAGTGGTTCGACGGCACGACCACGTCGTAGCCGGTACGCCCGGCCAGCAATTTACCTTCCAGGGTTTCGTTGGAATCGAAGACGTCATAAACCGGCTTGATACCGGTCTCTTTCTGGAAATCGGCCAGGGTGGTCTCGCCGATGTAGTCCGACCAGTTATAAATATGCACAGTACCGGCGGCCTGGACACTGACAGCAATCGTCAGCCCGGCACCCACCAGCATGGCATTGCGCAACAAAGAAAAAATAGGCAAGTGGAGGTCCTCTGAAATTAGTTGGGCCCAAGTTGCCCCGCGCTACATGACAACCGTGGTTGCCCGGCAACAAAACCGGCGCGCAACTTACCCTCGAAAAACCGTTCCAGCAAAACTTTCTGTCATTTAATTACACCTGTTGTCGCCACCGCGCGGGTGGCGACAACAGGTTGTTGAATCAAACCGGCTTATTTACCGGATTTGATCTTGGTCCAGCTGCGGGTCATGATCCGCTGGGTCGCGGCCGGCAAGTCGGCAATTGCGTACAGCTTGGCCAACACGTCCGCAGGTGGGTAAACGCCCGGGTCGCTGGTGATGTCTTTATCCACCAGTGGAGTGGCAGCCGCGTTACCGTTCGGGAAACGCACGGCGTTGGTGATTTCAGCCATGATTTCCGGCTTCTGCAGGAAGGTCATGAACTTGTAGGCGCCTTCGACGTTTTCGGCATCTTTAGGGATGGCGACCATGTCGTAGAAGCTGCCTGCACCTTCTTTCGGAATGTTGTAGCTGACTTTCACCTTGTCACCGGCTTCAGCAGCACGGGACTTGGCCTGGTAAATGTCACCCGAGTAACCCACGGCCACGCAGATGTTGCCGTTTGCGAGGTCGGAGATGTACTTGGACGAGTGGAAGTAGGCGATCGAAGGACGGACCTTCATGATCAGCGCTTCAGCCTTGTCGATGTCTTCTTTCTTCTGGCTGTCGGTTGGCAGGCCCAGATAGTGCAACGCCACCGGAATCATCTCGGTTGGCGAGTCCAGCAGGCTGATACCGCACGATTTCAACTTGGCGGCGTTTTCAGGCTTGAAGATCAGGTCCCAGGAATCGACCGGTGCGTCGGCACCCAGTGCAGCCTTGACCTTCTCGGCGTTGAAGCCGATACCGATCGAACCCCACATGTACGGGAAGGCGTGCTCGTTGCCCGGGTCGCTCACGGAAACAGCCTTGAGCAGGTCGGTGTTCAGGTTTTTCCAGTTAGGCAGCTTGGACTTGTCCAGCTTCTGGTAGACGCCGGCCTTGATCTGCTTGGCCAGGAAGTTGTTCGACGGTACAACGATGTCGTAACCGGACTTGCCAGCCAGCAACTTGGCTTCCAGGGTTTCGTTGCTGTCGAAGACGTCATAGACAACCTTGATGCCCGACTCGTCTTCAAACTTCTTGACGGTGTCCGGTGCGATGTAGTCGGACCAGTTGTACACGTGCAGTACTTTGTCATCGGCCTGAACCGCGCCCGCCATCAAACCCATCACGGACATGGCAAGCAGAGTCTTGCCAGCGAGCTTTTTACCTAGTGCCTTCATGCGTAATGCTCCAAATTTTTCTTTTTTGAACCACTTGTTCAGCGACCGAACCCGGGCAACTGGAACCGCGGCTAGTCTGGCAAGATCCACATCGGTCTTTCAAGGAAACGGCCATGCTTTCTGACAGTTCTGAGCGAAAGTTCCTACTACATATGTAGAACTTTGGACTTCCGCTCAGAGCCTAGCACTTAGCCCTGCAATGCACTCAGGGTCAGGTCAAGACACTTGCGAGCCTTGGTCACCAGCTCATCGATTTCCGCCGGTGTAATCACCAGTGGCGGAGCGATGATCATGGTGTCGCCGACGGCGCGCATGATCAGGCCGTTATCGAAGCAGAACTGGCGGCAGATCATGCCGACGCCCTTGCCTTCGTAACGCTTGCGCGTGGCCTTGTCCTGGACCAGTTCGATGGCCCCCAACAGACCCACCCCACGAACTTCACCCACCAGCGGGTGATCGTTCAGTTCCCGCAGACGCTTCTGCAAATACGGTGCCGTTTCTGACTTCACGCGCTCGACAATTTTTTCGTCGCGCAGGATACGGATGTTTTCCAGCCCCACAGCCGCCGCCACCGGGTGCCCGGAGTAGGTGAAACCGTGGTTGAAGTCGCCGCCTTCGTTGAGCACGTCCACCACTTCATCACGCACGATCAGGCCGCCCATCGGGATGTAGCCCGAGGTCAGGCCCTTGGCGATGGTCATCATGTCGGGCTTGAGGTCGTAGAAATCGGCACCGAACCACTCACCGGTACGTCCGAAACCGCAAATCACTTCGTCAGCCACGAACAGGATGTCGTACTTGGCGAGGATTTCCTTGATGCGCGGCCAGTAGGTCTCTGGCGGAATGATCACGCCACCGGCACCCTGGATCGGCTCGGCAATAAAGGCGCCGACGTTGTCGACGCCGACTTCCAGAATCTTTTCTTCCAGCTGATTGGCCGCCCATATACCGAATTCTTCCGGGGTCATGTCGCCGCCTTCGGCGAACCAGTACGGCTGGGCAATGTGAACGATGCCCGGGATCGGCAAGTCGCCCTGTTCGTGCATGTACGTCATGCCACCCAGGCTCGCGCCGGCCACGGTGGAACCGTGATAGCCGTTCTTGCGGCTGATGATGACTTTCTTGTTCGGCTGGCCCTTGATCGCCCAGTAGTGACGAACCATACGCAGCATGGTGTCGTTGCCTTCGGAGCCGGAACCGGTGAAGAACACATGGTTCATGCCTTGCGGCGCGATGTCGGCGATGGCCTTGGCCAGCTCCAGTACCGGCGGGTGCGCGGTCTGGAAGAACAGGTTGTAGTACGGTAGTTCGCGCATCTGTTTGCTGGCGGCATCGGCCAGTTCATCGCGACCATAACCAATCGCTACACACCACAGGCCGGCCATGCCGTCGAGGATCTTGTTGCCTTCGCTGTCCCAGAGATAAACACCCTTGGCGTTGGTGATGATCCGCGGGCCTTTCTCTTTCAGCTGCTTGAAGTCGCTGAACGGAGCCAGGTGGTGATCATTGCTCAGGGTTTGCCATTCACGGGTTTGCGGATTGTTGCTGGTCATACGAATCTCCTAAAAAATCAGGTGAAGGCGCCGCCAGACAGCGGCGACGCCCGGCGTATCAGACGGCAAAGAGCAGGAATTCCCTTTCCCACGAACTGATCACGCGCTTGAAGTTTTCATGCTCGGCCCGCTTGACCGCGACGTAGCCAGTGATGAAATTTTTGCCCAGGTACCGCTCGACGGTTGCGCTGTTTTCCATGCGTTCCAGCGCGTCTTCGATGGTCAGCGGCAGGCGCAGGTTGCGGCGTTCATAGCCACGTCCCACCACCGGCGCGCTCGGGTTCAGGCCTTCGACCATGCCGATGTAACCGCAGAGCAGGCTCGCGGCAATCGCCAGGTACGGGTTGGCATCGGCGCCCGGCAGGCGGTTTTCCACCCGACGGTTTTGCGGCCCCGCATCCGGCACCCGCAGGCCCACGGTGCGGTTCTCTTCGCCCCACTCCACGTTCACCGGCGCCGAGGTGTCCGGCAGGAAGCGGCGGAACGAGTTGACGTTGGGTGCGAACAGCGGCAACAGCTCGGGAATGAGTTTCTGCAGGCCACCGATGTGGTGCAGGAACAGCTGGCTCATGGTCCCGTCTTCATTAGAGAAGATGTTCTTGCCGGTCTCGATGTCGATGATGCTCTGGTGCAAGTGCATGGCACTGCCCGGCTCGCCGGTCATCGGCTTGGCCATGAAGGTCGCAGCGACGTTGTGCTTGAGCGCGGCCTCGCGCATGGTGCGCTTGAACACCAGGATCTGGTCGGCCAGGGACAGGGCATCACCGTGACGGAAGTTGATTTCCATCTGCGCCGTGCCGTCCTCGTGGATCAGCGTATCGAGGTCCAGGTCCTGCAGTTCACACCAGTCGTAGACGTCTTCGAACAGCGGATCGAATTCGTTCGCCGCTTCAATGGAGAACGACTGACGACCGGTTTCCGGGCGACCGGAGCGGCCGATCGGCGGCTGCAACGGGTAGTCCGGGTCGTCACTGCGCTTGGTCAGGTAAAACTCCATTTCCGGCGCCACGATCGGCTGCCAGCCTTTGTCGGTATAGAGTTTCAGGACTTTCTTGAGCACGTTGCGCGGCGACAACTCGATCGGGTTGCCTTGCTTGTCGTAGGTATCGTGGATGACGATGGCGGTCGGCTCGATGGCCCACGGCACCAGGTACACCGCGCTCTGGTCGGGGCGGCAGATCATGTCGATGTCGGCCGGGTCGAGCAGTTCGTAATAGATGTCGTCTTCGACGTAATCGCCGGTCACTGTCTGCAACAGCACGCTTTCTGGCAGACGCATGCCTTTTTCGGCGATGAATTTGTTGGTCGGCGAAATCTTGCCCCGGGTAATCCCGGTCAAGTCGGCGATCATGCATTCGACTTCTGTGATCTTGTGGTTTTTCAACCAATCGGTGAGCTGGTCGAGGTTGTTACTCATAAATGCCTCTAGGCTTGAGTTGTCCGACCCTTTTAAGGTCAGGCGTTGTTTGACGCATCGGCGTCGCGTTGTAGAGCGTTTGCGCGGCAGATTATCGTGCTTGCCGACACGGCTGCAGAGGCCGGGCGTGCAGAATCGCGAGCGGTGCCCTGAACGATGGTCAGGCCGCTATTGTGAATCGGTTCTATATTGAATGGAGTAACCGTAATGGGGGTGCCATCGCGACCGTCCAGAATATCGGACGGGGACGGTCGAACCGTCACGGATGGGAGGATCACCAGAACCGCTGAGGCCACGGAACGGACGGACGTGTCATCACTGATGTGATTAACATGCCGACCGACCTGTCTTGAGCAGTCGGTGACGCCGATTATCGGCAGGCGAGACATGAAGCACCCCGGTATTATTGCTGTTATGGGTTTGATTCGAGCTTAGCCTTGTTCATTTTTTTACACAACACCCCCGTAAAAAATACAACACGGCCCGCTCAAGCCTGCGGGCGCCATAGAGGTCAAGGGCATAAAAACGCCCCAAAGTGCCTCAAAAAAGCCACACGGGCGCTTTTTTAGGGCAAAAAAGGCCTCGCTTGACTTCGGCATGCCGTTCGGGTTGACTGGAATCTGAAAAGATCAATGATTGATATTTTTAACAACAAAGGTGTTGCATCATGTCGGTACCCCCGCGTGCCGTTCAGCTTAACGAAGCGAACGCGTTCCTTAAGGAACATCCTGAGGTTCTGTACGTTGACCTTCTGATTGCGGATATGAATGGTGTGGTGCGCGGCAAGCGCATTGAACGCACCAGCCTCCACAAGGTTTACGAGAAAGGCATCAACCTGCCGGCCTCTTTATTTGCTCTGGATATCAATGGCTCGACGGTGGAAAGCACCGGCCTGGGCCTGGACATCGGTGATGCTGACCGAATCTGCTATCCAATCCCCGATACCCTATGCAATGAGCCATGGCAGAAGCGCCCGACCGCGCAACTGCTGATGACCATGCACGAACTCGAAGGCGAGCCATTCTTCGCCGACCCGCGTGAAGTGCTGGCCAATGTGGTACGCAAGTTCGACGAAATGGGCCTGACCATCTGCGCCGCGTTCGAACTGGAGTTCTACCTGATCGACCAGGAGAACGTGAACGGTCGTCCGCAACCACCTCGCTCGCCGGTTTCCGGCAAACGTCCGCACTCGACTCAGGTCTACCTGATCGACGACCTCGACGAATACGTCGACTGCCTCCAGGACATTCTGGAAGGTGCAAAAGAGCAAGGTATTCCGGCCGACGCCATCGTCAAGGAAAGTGCCCCGGCGCAGTTCGAAGTGAACCTGCACCACGTGGCTGACCCGATCAAGGCCTGCGACTACGCGGTCCTGCTCAAGCGCCTGATCAAGAACATCGCCTACGACCATGAAATGGACACCACCTTCATGGCCAAGCCTTACCCAGGCCAGGCGGGTAATGGTCTGCACGTGCACATCTCGATTCTCGACAAAGACGGCAAGAACATTTTTGCCAGTGAGGATCCCGAGCAGAACGCCGCACTGCGTCACGCGATCGGCGGTGTGCTCGAGACCCTACCGGCGCAGATGGCCTTCCTCTGCCCGAACGTCAACTCCTACCGTCGTTTCGGCGCACAGTTCTACGTGCCGAACTCGCCGTGCTGGGGCCTGGATAACCGCACGGTGGCGATTCGCGTTCCGACCGGTTCCTCCGACGCCGTGCGCATCGAGCATCGTGTAGCCGGCGCCGATGCCAACCCGTACCTGCTGATGGCTTCGGTCCTGGCAGGGGTGCACCACGGTCTGACCAATCAGATCGAGCCTGGCGCCCCAGTGGAAGGCAACAGCTACGAGCAGAACGAGCAGAGCCTGCCGAACAACCTGCGCGATGCACTGCGCGAGCTGGACGACAGCGAAGTCATGGCCAAGTACATCGATCCGAAATACATCGATATCTTCGTGGCCTGTAAAGAGAGCGAGCTGGAGGAGTTCGAACACTCCATCTCCGACCTCGAGTACAACTGGTACCTGCATACCGTGTAAGCGGTTGCAGTAGTGAAGAAACGCCGCCGGCCTCATAGCCTGCGGCGTTTTTTTATGGCCAACATCAATCCCTGTGGCGAGGGAGCTTGCTCCCGCTGGAGGCCGAAGGACTCCCTCTAATCCGCGAGACGGTTCTATCAGGTGCACCGCATTTACCGGTTTTAGGGCCGCTTCGCGACCCAGCGCGAGCAAGCTCCCTCGCCACAGGGGGATATGGAACATCTGCCCGCTCTGCGTACAATGCCCGCTGCCCCGCAGGAGACTCCAATGACACGCGTAGCCACCCCCCGCAAACCCCGCGCAACCAGCCAGGCCCGGATCGATTCGATACTCGATGCGGCCCGCACGCTGTTGGCCGCCGAGGGCGTGGCCAGTCTGTCGATCTACAGCGTCGCCGAGCGCGCGGAGATTCCGCCCTCCTCGGTCTACCACTTCTTCGCCAGCGTGCCGGCGTTGCTTGAAGCCTTGACCGCTGACGTCCACGCGGCCTTCCGCGCCTGCCTGCAAGCCCCCATCGATCACCTCGCCTTGGATGGCTGGCGCGATCTGTCGCGACTGGTGGAACAACGCATGCTCGACATCTACGCCGAGGACGCCGCGGCCCGCCAACTCATTCTGGCCCAGCATGGTCTGACCGAAGTCACCCAAGCCGACCGCCAGCACGACATCGAGCTGGGCGACCTGATGCACAAGCTGTTCGACCATCACTTCGAGCTGCCGACATTGCCGAGTGATGTCGATGTGTTCGCCCTGGCCATGGAACTGGGCGACCGGGTGTATGCGCGCTCGGTGCAGCAGCACGGGCAGATTACGCCGCGCATGGCAGAGGAAGGGATGCGGGTGTTTGATGCTTATGTGGGGTTGTATTTGCCACCGTATTTGCCCAAGCGCAGCATTCCATCCTGATTTCTTGATTGGCCTACTGGCCTGCTCGCGAAGGCGGCACCACCGATCTCAATGAATCACACGCACAAAAAACCCCGAAGGGCTCAAACCCTTCGGGGTTGTTGTTTACGCATTCGCCTTACAACTTGGCGATCGACACCTCGGTGGATTTCACAAACGCGATCACTTCACTGCCCACCGCCAGCTCCAGCTCTTTCACCGAGCGCGTGGTGATCACTGAGGTGACGATGCCGGACGCGGTCTGCACGTCGATTTCCGACAGCACGTCGCCCAGGACGATTTCCTTGATGGAGCCTTTGAACTGGTTGCGAACGTTGATGGCCTTGATAGTCATGATGTTGATTCCTGTCGTTGGGTAAGACTTGAGTTATTGAGCCCAGCGCAATTGCGTAGGCAAGGGTGAAACAGGTTCCGGTTCCGGTGGTTGGCCGGGCAGCGCCAGCACGCGATTGAGGACTTCGGTTTCCAGCGCCGCCAGCCGATGGGAACCGCGCACCCGAGGGCGCGGCAGTTCCACGTGCAGGTCGAGGCCGACTTCGCCGTCTTCGATCAGGATCACCCGATCGGCAATCGCCACGGCTTCACTGACGTCATGGGTCACCAGCAACACCGTGAAACCGTGCTGTTGCCAGAGCCGTTCGATCAGTTGCTGCATTTCAATTCGGGTCAGGGCATCCAGCGCCCCCAAGGGTTCATCGAGCAACAACAGGCGCGGCTGATGAATCAACGCACGGGCCAATGCCACGCGTTGCTTCTGTCCACCGGACAGCGCAGCCGGCCACTCGTGGGCGCGATCGGCCAGGCCCACCGCTTCCAAGGCTTCAAGCGCTTGCGGCCGCCAGTTGCCCTTAAGGCCCAGACCGACGTTGTCGATGATCTTTTTCCAGGGCAGCAAACGCGCTTCCTGGAACATCAGCCGCGTGTCCTCCCGCGCATCACTCAATGGCGCGGCACCGGCGAGCAACTCACCGCCAGTTGGTTGATCGAGGCCTGCGAGCAAGCGCAGCAAGGTACTTTTGCCGCAGCCACTGCGACCGACCACAGCGACAAACTGGCCCGCCGGAATGTGCAGGTCGATCTCGCGCAGCACCTGCCGCGAGCCGAAGGTTTTTTGCAGCTTGCGCACCGCCAGCGGAATGCCGCGCAGCAGGCGTGGAGGTTGCTCGGCGATCATGCTGCACCTCCCTTGGCAACCTGATAGGCCGGGTGCCAGCGCAGCCACACTCGTTCAAGTCCACGGGCCGCGAGGTCGGCCAGTTTGCCGAGCACCGCGTACAACAGAATCGCCAGCACCACCACGTCAGTCTGCAAAAACTCTCGGGCATTCATTGCCAGGTAGCCGATGCCGGAACTCGCGGAAATGGTTTCCGCCACAATCAACGTCAGCCACATGAAGCCCAGCGCGAAGCGCACGCCGACCAGTATCGAAGGCAGCGCCCCCGGCAGAATCACCTGCCAGAACAGGCTGAAACCGCTCAGTCCATAGCTGCGCGCCATCTCCACCAACGCCGGGTCGACGTTGCGGATGCCGTGATAGGTGTTGAGGTAGATCGGGAACAAGGTGCCCAGCGCCACCAGGAAAATCTTCGCCGACTCGTCGATGCCGAACCACAGGATCACCAGTGGAATCAGCGCCAGGTGCGGCACGTTGCGGATCATCTGCACCGAACTGTCGAGCAGGCGTTCGCCCCACTTCGACAGGCCGGTGATGAAGCCAAGGGTCAGGCCAATGCCACCACCGATGGTGAAGCCCAGCGCGGCGCGCCAGCCACTGATCGCCAGGTGCGTCCAGATTTCGCCGCTACGCACCAGGCTCACACCGGCCTCGATGACGGCGATGGGGGCCGGCAGGATCCTTGTCGACAACCAACCCGCCGACACACTCAACTGCCATACCGCCAACAGCAACACCGGCAACGCCCAGGGCGCCAGGCTGTGGATGAATTTGTTCATGGCGCGCCTCAGCTCTGGGACGCGGCTTTGGGCAGAATATCGTTGGCGACCATCTCGCCGAACGGGCTGACGTAACCGGCGCTTTTCGGCAGTTCAGGACGCTCGACATCGAGATGCGGGAACAGCAGCTCGGCCACCCGGTACGACTCCTCCAGGTGTGGATAACCGGAGAAGATGAACGTATCGATGCCCAGGTCCGCGTACTCCTTCACGCGAGCGGCCACGGTCGGACCATCGCCCACCAGCGCCGTACCGGCACCGCCGCGCACCAGCCCCACGCCGGCCCACAGGTTAGGGCTGACTTCCAGGTTGTCGCGGTTGCCGCCATGCAATGCGGCCATGCGTTGCTGACCGACCGAATCGAAACGCGCCAGTGAAGCCTGGGCACGAGCGATAGTCTCGTTGTCGAGATGGGAGATCAGCCGATCCGCGGCTTTCCAGGCTTCATCGTTGGTTTCACGCACGATCACGTGCAGGCGAATGCCGAAGCGCACGGTGCGTCCGAGCTTGGCGGCCTTGGCTCGGACCTGTTCGATTTTTTCCGCGACGGCGGCCGGTGGTTCGCCCCAGGTCAGGACCATTTCCACCTGTTCGGCGGCCAGGTCTTGTGCAGCGTCCGAAGAACCACCGAAGTACAGCGGCGGACGCGGTTGCTGGATCGGCGGATAGAGCAATTTCGCCCCTTTCACGCTGATGTGCTGGCCGTCGTAATCGACGGTTTCGCCTTCCAGCACCCGGCGCCAGATGCGGGTGAATTCCACCGAGGCCTGATAGCGCTCTTCGTGGCTCAGGAACAGACCATCGCCCGCCAACTCTTCCGGATCACCGCCCGTCACCAGGTTGAACAACGCACGACCACCAGACAGTCGATCCAGGGTTGCCGCCTGACGCGCCGCCACCGTCGGGGAAATGATCCCGGGGCGCAGGGCAACCAGGAACTTCAAGCGCTGGGTCACAGGAATCAGCGATGCCGCCACCAGCCACGAGTCTTCGCAGGAACGCCCGGTAGGGATCAGTACCCCGCCAAAACCCAGGCGGTCAGCGGCTTGCGCGACTTGTTGCAGGTAACCGTGGTCAACGGCGCGTGCGCCTTCGGCGGTGCCAAGGTAATGGCCGTCGCCGTGGGTAGGCAGGAACCAGAAAATATTGAGGCTCATGGAGTGGTCTCCTTGGGGAAACGATTTATTGGGCTTTGGTTACTGAGCTTTGGGCAACGGCAGCCGGCGGCGTCCAGATCACGTCTTTGATGCTCAACTGCTTGGGAATCAGCTTGAGCTGGTAGAAGCTGTCGGCGATTTTCTGCTGCGCCGCGACCACTTCCGGGGTGAGGAACAGCGCGCCATAGCCCTGGCGTTTCACCGAGGTCAGGGTGATGTCCGCTGGCAGGCCGAGCAGCGGTGAAACCTGTTGGGTCACCTCTTGCGGATTAGCCTTGGACCACTCGCCCACCGCGCGCACTTCTTCCACCAGGGTCTTGATCACCTCGGGATTTTTTTGCGCGTAAGGTTTGGTCGCCAGGTAGAACTGATGGTTGTCGACGATGCCCTGACCATCACGCAGGGTGCGCGCTTGCAGCTGTTGTTCGGCGGCGGCCTGGTACGGGTCCCAGATCACCCAGGCGTCGACGCTGCCCCGCTCGAACGCGGCGCGGGCATCGGCTGGCGGCAGGAATACGGTCTGGATGTCGGTGTACTTGAGGCCGGCGTCTTCCAGCGCACGCACCAGCAGGTAGTGCACGTTGGAGCCCTTGTTGAGCACGACTTTCTTGCCCTTGAGGTCCGCCACCGACTTGATCGCCGAGTCATTCGGCACCAGGATCGCCTCACTGTGCGGCGCTGGCGGTTCATAGGCGACGTAGAGCAAATCGGCACCGGCCGCTTGAGCGAACACGGGCGGCGTCTCACCGGTGACGCCGAAGTCGATGGAGCCGACGTTCAGGCCTTCGAGCAGTTGCGGGCCGCCGGGGAATTCAGTCCATTGCACGTCCACGCCTTGGGCGGCGAGGCGTTTTTCCAGGGTGCCCTTGGCTTTGAGCAGCACCAGGGTGCCGTATTTCTGATAGCCGATTCGTAATGTCTCGGCTTGAGCTTGAGTAATGGCGCCGAAGGTGACAGCCGCAGCAAACAGAGCGACCAGGCCACGACGCAAAATGACAGGGCGCATGGCGCTCTCCTTTTTGCAGTTGGGTTTTGGCTGCACCTGCTTGCCCGTTGGCGGGCGAGTAAGGCCAGTACTTCAATTTTCGGTGAGGCTCAAATGCTCCAGCGAGCACTCAACAAACGATCATTCAACAGGTTCGGATCGAGCGGCTTGGGCCGTCGCGCCATGGCGCTGAAAAACAGCTCCAGCGATTCATTCAGTCGTTGTTCCAGCTCCGGCGCCAACTGCGCCAGTGCGCTGCCTTCGCCGTAGGCGATCTGGCTGTCGACGGCGAAAATCCCTTGCAGCATTTCCTGGGCCTTCAATGCCGACAGCACCGGCTTGAGCGCGTAATCCACCGCCAGCATGTGAGCGATGCTGCCGCCAGTGGCCATCGGCAAAACCACCTTGTGGCTCAAGGCACGTTCGGGCAGCAGATCCAGCACGACTTTCAGTGCTCCGGAAAACGATGCCTTGTAAACCGGTGTGGCGATCAGCAGGCCATCGGCGTTTTCAATCTGTTGCAGCAGGTCGATCACCTTGGGGCTGTCGAAGCGTGCGTGCAGCAAGTCCTCGGCCGGGAAGTCCCGCACCTGATAACTCACCACTTCCACGCCCTGCCCTTGCAACCAACGCTGGGAGCGATCCAGCAGCACCCCGGAACGAGAGCGCTGACTGGGACTGCCACCGAGTGAGACAACCAACATTCAGACGATTCCTTGCACGGTGTTGGCGATTCGCGGCTTGCGATCTCGCTTCGATAGAGTGACCTTAACAGCTGATTTATATATCCATAAATCATATTTATTCATTTGGTTATTCGTTAAAGAAATATGAAAACCGGTTTCTTCCAGGCAAAAAAACAGGCCGTCGAAACGGCCTGAAAATCCCCTGCTTTGTGGGTACACATCTTGAATTCCGTTGCGCCTGATCCGCCGCCATCGCGAGCAAGCTCGCTCCCACAGGGGTCCGCAGCTGCGCCAAAAATGCTGAAGACTTACCGATTCGGCTGCGGCGTCAGGCGCAGGTAAGGCTTGACCGCCCGATAGCCCTTGGGAAAGCGCTGTTTGATTTCATCTTCATCCTTGAGCGACGGCACGATCACCACCTCATCACCGTCCTGCCAGTTGGCCGGCGTGGCCACCTTGTAGTTGTCGGTGAGTTGCAGCGAGTCGATCACCCGCAGGATTTCATTGAAGTTGCGGCCGGTGCTCGCCGGGTAGGTAATCGTCAGCCGGACCTTTTTCTTCGGGTCGATCACGAACAGACTGCGCACGGTCAGGGTGTCGTTGGCGTTGGGGTGGATCAGGTCGTAGAGGTCCGAGACCTTGCGGTCGGCGTCATCCAGGATCGGAAAGTTGACCACGGTGGCCTGGGTTTCGTTGATGTCCTCGATCCACCTGTGATGAGACTCTACCGGGTCCACCGACAAAGCGATGGCCTTGACGCCGCGCGCTGCGAACTCATCCTTGAGCCTGGCGGTGAAACCCAGCTCGGTAGTGCACACCGGGGTGAAATCCGCAGGATGGGAAAACAGCACGCCCCAGCTATCGCCCAGCCACTGATGGAAACGGATGATGCCGGCGCTGGAGTTCTGTTCGAAATCGGGGGCGATATCGCCAAGTCTGAGACCCATGGTGCTGCTCCTTGTGAGTGCTTGATGGGCTCAACTGTGCCTGTGTTTTTTATCTATTAAAAAGAATAAATATCGATTTATTTAGATCATAAAGAAATATTAAATATCTGTTCACTGGACGTGCCCGCACAACCCGCCGAACATCGCCCCAAGGTTCGAGAAGGCCTTGAGTTGCTGCAAAGAGGGAAGTTCAAGGCGGGATTACGGGGGTGAACCCGTCTTGAAAATGTAAAAGCCCCGCCCGGTGCAATACCAGGCGGGGCTTTTTTTGTCTCGGTTACGCGAGCGCTATTACAGCAGCGGGATCGAGTAGCTGAGGATCACGCGGTTTTCGTCCTGCGAACGCGTGTTCGGCAGGTCGGTGCGCCAGGTCGCGTTTTTCCACGCCAGGCCCAGGTTTTTCAGCGGACCTTCCTGAACGACGTAAGCCACGCTCAGATCGCGCTCCCACTCGGAAGCACCATTGGCCGCTTCGCGGCCCTTGGCGTTAACGGTATCGATATTGTCGCCGTGCAGGTACACCAGACCCGCCGTCAGGCCAGGTACGCCGACCTTGGCGAAGTCATACGCATAGCGTGCCAGCCAGGTACGCTCGCCCGCACGGCCGAACTTCTGGATTTGCGAATCAGTGATGGTGTAGTTCGACGAACCGTCGCCCTGGTTCAGCCAAGGGAAGTCACTGTTGCCGTTACTGACCTGGTAACCGCCACCGAAGGTGTGACCGGCAACGGTGTACAGGAACAGGCCGCTGTACAGGTTGTTGTCGACCTTGCCCTTGCCGTTGGCTGCACCGCTGTAGTTGCCAGTGGTGAAGTACAGAGGATCGTGACCGTTGGCACCGTCGTCGGAACTGTTGAAGTAACGGAAGTCAGACTTCAACACGCCAGGGCCGATTGCCCAGTTGTGCACCAGACCCAGGAAGTGTTGCTTGTAGAACTCCTCCAGGTTGCCGTAGTAGTACTGGGCAGTCAGGTCCTTGGTGATCTTGTAGTCACCGCCGGCATAAATGAATTTGTTGCTGTCGCGACCTGCAGCGGAACGGCTGTTGGCGCCGGAGATAGACAACTGTTCGTTGTTGCTCGAGTTACGACCTTTTACCTGCTCGATCTGACCGCCGATCAAGGTCAGGTCCTTGATGTCGTTCGAGGCGATCTGGCCGCCCTGCCAGGTTTGCGGCAACAGACGACCGTCGTTGGTCACGATTACCGGCAGCTTTGGCTGCAAGGTACCCAGCTTCAGCTCGGTCTGGGAGATCTTGGCTTTGGCAGTCAAACCCAGGCTGGAGAAGTCATCAACCGCTTCGCCGTTGGACTTGCTCGGGAACACGGTGCCGCCGTACGAGTTGTTGCTCGCGCCGTTGGTGCCGCCACCGGAATCCAGTTTGACGCCCAACAGGCCGATCGCATCGATACCGAAGCCGACGGTGCCCTGGGTGTAACCCGAGATGAAACGCAGATCGAAGCCTTGGCCCCATTCTTCGTTTTTGTTCGGGCCAGTGCCGTCACGGTAATCGGTGTTGATGTAGAAGTTGCGCAGCCCCAATGTTGCCTTGCTGTCTTCGATAAAACCCGCGGCGCTTGCCTGCTGGGTCAAAACCCCGACGGCCACAGCGATGGCCAAGGTGGACTTGTTCATGTTTCGCTCCTCTCGTTTCTAATTCTGATGTTCCTGGTCCCGAATCGATTGCCCGGGATCCTGAATGCGTAAATTCGCGGCAAACCGTCTAGGCCGGTCATTTGGCGGGCCGCAGGATACATGGCCTTAAAGCCAAAAAGAATTTTTTGATGCTTTTTAATATCAACTGGGAATATGCCTTTCCACGACAGATCCGAGGTATCGGCGGTGAGGCCGGTTCCTGAACCTGATCTATTGTCGAGGGGCGAAATTGCTAAACCCGAGCTCAGGGATGAGTGTCGGACAGGCGCACTTTAAGCGGGATGGATAGAAACTAAAAAGAATAATAAATAATCATAAAAGATCTTTATGGAATAACAAAAAACAGACAAAAAAAACCCCGCCAGCGAGCGGGGCTTTTTCTTACGGCGATTACATGAAGCTGTAGGTGTAGTTGAAGATCAGACGGGTCTGGTCTTGATCAAGGGTGCTGGTGTTGCCACGGTAGGTACCGTGACGCAGCGTCGTACCAAACCCTTTCAGTGCACCCGTTTGAATCACGTAATCAATGCGCGCGTCGGTCTCGTGCTCACTCAGGTCTTTACCAATACCGTTGGTAGCCTTGATGTCCTGGCCATTCAAGTAAGCAATCGAAGCTTTCAAGCCTGGTACACCCAGGGAGGCGAAGTCATAGGAGTACTGACCGAACGTGGTGTTTTCACCGGCACGGATAAAGCTGCCAACTGTGGCATCGGTAAACGAGTAGAAGCTCGCGCCGCCGGCACCTTCAGGATTACCGTTGCCATCGACAAGGTTGCCCTGGTTCAAGAAAACGAAGCCGCCGTCATCGTTGACACGCTGATGCCCGATCAGGAACGCGTTGCCACCCAGGGTATAGGTGAACATGGCGCTCCAGGTCTTGTTATCGATCTCACCCGGGGTCTTGGCGAAACCGTTGTTGTTGTTGAAACGGAAACCCGGATCGCCGTTCTTGCCGTCGGAGCTGCTATCGAAATAACGGATATCGGTCTTGAACGACTGATTGGCCGCGATCGGGTAGACGTGCACCAGACCGAGGAAGTTCTGCTTGTAGAAGTCTTCCAGGTTCGCATAGTAGTACTGCAGCAAGAGGTCTTTGGTGACCTTCCAGTCAGCACCGCCGTAAAGGAATTTGTTGCTGTCCTGAGTGGCGCCAGCCACAGACAGGCCAGTGGAGTTCGAGGAAGCACGACCCGACGCGTGCTCCAGTTGACCAAAGTTGAAGGTCACGTTGTCGATTTCTTTGGAGGTGATGGTGCCACCTTCAAAGGTCTGCGGCAGCAGACGGCTGTCGTTCGCGATCAGGATCGGCAGGTTAGGTGCCAGAGCGCCACCCAGGTGGGCTTCAGTCTTCGAGAAGCGCGCCTTGACGTTGCCATCCAAACGGCTCCACTCGTCGGCCGCCTCATTGCCATCGCTAGGGAAGAATGAGTTGCTGTTACCGGTCGGGTGATGCCCCTTGCCGCCATCCAGGTGGATACCCACCAGCGCCTGGGCGTCGATACCAAAACCTACGGTACCTTGGGTGAAACCGGACAGGTAATCGAACTTCAGACCTTCAGCGGTTTCGCGCTGACGGTTGGCAGGAGTGCTCGCACCTTCGCGCATATCGGCATCGTAATACATGGTGCGAGAGCTGATGGACGCCTTGCTGTCTTCCAGGAAACCTGCGGCGCCTGCCTGCTGCGCCAAAACCCCCACGGTCACGGCCAAAGCCAAGGTGGACTTGTTCATTGTGTAGCTCCTCTCGATTCTAATTCTTGTGTTCCTGGTCTCGAGTCGATGCCCGAAATCCTAAGATGCGCGATTAGCGCCAGAGCGTGACCCACAAGTCAATCGTAACCATGTGTGTCTACGACCATAGTCTAATCCCCGGTTTTTTGGTCCCTGCAGGGTCATGAATCCGTCATGAACCTGAAAAGAATTACCCGATTCTTTTCTAATACCGTTTAGGAATTTAGCTCCCCACTCCCTAACCATCCCAGAATAGAAGGTTTGGCTCATAAGCTAATTCCTAATCGGTATTTATTTTCGCTTTTTTAGATCGATTAGTTTTCGACGTAATTCGGAAACAAATCTTTTACCGAAAGGCGGCCCCATGACGTCAAAACGTGCACTATCCGGACCAATTGTTACAGTTTGTGTATTGTTCGCATTTTCTTTCACCGCTCATGCGGCGAACCTTACCGTCGGCTATCAAACCGGTATCGACCCGAGCAAAGTCCCCCAGGCCGATGGCCTTTATGAAAAAACCATCGGCCAGCCAATCGACTGGCGGCGCTTCAACAGCGGCCCGGAAGTGGTCACGGCGATTGCCTCCGGCGATCTGCAAATCGGCAATCTCGGCTCCAGTCCGCTGGCCGCTGCCGCCTCGCGCAACCTGCCGATTGTCGCGTTCATCGTCTCGGCCCAGATCAATGCCGCCGAAGCGCTGGTGGTACGCAACGGCAGCGGCATCGAAAAACCGCAAGATCTGATCGGAAAGACCATCGCCACGCCTTTCGTTTCAACCTCCCACTACAGCCTGCTTGGCGCGCTGAAGCACTGGGGCCTGGACAGTTCGAAAGTCAAAGTCGTGAACCTGCAGCCCGCGGAAATCGCAGCAGCCTGGAAGCGTGGTGATATTGATGGCGCGTTTGTCTGGTCGCCCGCCCTGGGGGAAATCCGCAAGAGTGGCAAGACCCTGACCGACGCTGCACAGGTAGGCCAATGGGGTGCACCCACCTTTGAGGTCTGGGTGGCGCGCAAGGATTACGCAGAGAAGCACCCAGAGGTCGTGGCCAAATTCGCCAAGGTCACCCTCGACGCCTTTGCTGATTACGCAGCAAATAAAGCCAACTGGACGGTCGACTCGGAACCTGTGCAAAAAATCGCCAAACTGACCGGTGCCAATGCCGCCGATGTGCCTGAGTTACTGGCAGGTTCCGCATTCCCGGATGCCAAGGCGCAACAGAGCACCGCACTGCTGGATGGCGGCACGGCCAAGGCCATTGGCGAGACGGCGAAATTCTTGAAGGAGCAAGGGAAGGTGGAGACGGTGCTGCCGGATTATTCGCCGTATGTCAGCGCGAAGTTTGTCCAGGAGTGAATGTAAAACCTTGTGGCGAGGGGGCTTGCCCCCGTTCGGTCGCGAAGCGGCCGCAAGATCATACGGCTCGGTCAGGCAGGTTTGGGGCTGCTCCGCAGCCCAACGGGGCGATGCGGCGTTCCGACAAGCCCCCTCGCCACAGGAACCTCTGCCGCTCCAACATCAAAGGGCTTTTTCGAAGATCTTCGAATTACGCTGATAGTTGTACAGCGACGCCCGCGCCGATGGCAGGCGCTCAACGCTGCTCGGCACAAAACCACGCTCGCGGAACCAGTGAGCGGTGCGGGTGGTAAGGACGAATAAAGTCTTCAAACCCTGAGCCCGGGCGCGGGTCTCGATGCGCTCCAGCAACTCATCACCGCGACCGCCATGGCGATACTCCGGGTTCACCGCCAGGCACGCCAGCTCACCCGCATCGGAATCGGCAATCTGATACAGCGCCGCACAGGCGATGATCATGCCTTCGCGCTCGACCACGCTGAACTGTTCGATCTCGCGCTCCAGCACCTCGCGGGAACGGCGCACCAGGATGCCCTGCTCTTCCAGCGGGCTGATCAAATCCAGCAAACCGCCGACGTCTTCAATGGCCGCTTCGCGCACTACTTCGAACTGCTCCTGGGCCACCAAGGTGCCGCCACCGTCGCGGGTGAACAGTTCGGTCAGCAGCGCACCGTTTTCGGCGTAGCTGACGATATGGCTGCGGGCCACGCCGCCACGGCAAGCTTCGGCCGCGGCATCCAGCAATTCCGCCTGATAGTTGCTGCCCAGCCGTTGCAAATGCGCCGGCACCTGCTGCGGACGCAGTTCACGCACCAGGCGCCCGTGTTCGTCGATCAAGCCCAGGTCGGCGCCGAACAGCAGCAGTTTGTCCGCACCCAGGTCGATGGCCGCACGGGTGGCGACGTCTTCGCACGCCAGGTTGAAAATCTCCCCGGTCGGCGAATAACCCAGCGGCGACAACAGCACGATGGAGCGCTCGTCCAGCAGACGGTTGATGCCCTTGCGATCGACCCGGCGTACTTCGCCAGTATGGTGATAGTCGACGCCTTCAAGCACGCCGATCGGCCGTGCAGTCACCAGGTTGCCGCTGGCCACCCGCAGGCGCGAGCCCTGCATCGGCGACGAAGCCATGTCCATCGACAGGCGAGCCTCAATGGCAATGCGCAACTGGCCAACCGCGTCGATCACGCACTCCAGGGTCGCGGCATCGGTGATGCGCAGGCCGTGATGGTAATGCGGGATCAGGCCACGAGCTGCCAAGCGCGCTTCGATTTGCGGGCGGGAACCGTGAACCAGCACCAGACGCACACCCAGGCTGTGCAACAGCACCAGGTCGTGGACGATATTGCCGAAGTTCGGGTGTTCAACGCCGTCGCCGGGCAGCATGACGACAAAGGTGCAATCGCGGTGGGCGTTGATGTAAGGCGAAGCGTGACGAAGCCAATTGACGTATTCGGGCATGAACCTGGGCCTGTAATAAATAGCAGCCGAAAAAAGGGCGAAACTGAAAACGCACAGCGGGCTGATGGTTATCGTCGGAACAGGCTTGGCGACACGCGCGCTCTCCTCATGAATACGGGTTGGAACATCGGCAATTTAACTGCAAAACCCTGTAGGAGCGAGCTTGCTCGCGATGGATATGAGGGCACCGCGTTTATCCAGGCGGACCTCGTCATCGTTAACGTCCATCGCGAGCAAGCTCGCTCCTACAGGGGTGTCAGGCAATAGTGTTCGATCAGTTGCCTTAATAGATGCACCGTAGGCTGCAAACGTGACATTTCGAGGTATTCCCCCGGCTGATGGGCGCAGGCGATATCACCCGGGCCAAGCACCAGCGTTTCACAGCCAAGGCGCTGAAGATAAGGTGCTTCGGTGCCGAACGCCACTGCTTCGGCGCTGTGACCGGTGAGCTTTTCGGCAAGGCGCACCAGCTCGGCGTCCTCGGCCTGCTCGAACGGAGGCACTTCGGGGAACAACGGTGCGTAATCGATCTTGACCTGATGCCGCTCGGCAACCGGCTTGAGCTTCTGCAGGATCTCGGCACGCAGGACCTTGGGGTCCATGCCGGGCAATGGCCGCAAATCGAATTCCAGCGAACACTGGCCGCAGATGCGGTTGGGGTTGTCGCCGCCATGGATGCAGCCGAAATTCATCGTTGGCATCGGCACGCCAAACTGTGGATTGCGGAACTCGCGCTGCCACAACAGACGCAGGCCACGCAGTTCACCGATGGCATCGTGCATGGCCTCCAGGGCGCTGTGGCCCAGGCGCGGGTCGGAGGAATGACCGCTCTGCCCGAGGATGTCGATGCGCTCCATCATGATGCCTTTGTGCATGCGGATCGGCTTGAGCCCGGTCGGCTCGCCGATCACCGCCGCCCGCCCCAGCGGTCGCCCCGCTTCGGCCAGCGCGCGGGCGCCTGACATCGAGCTTTCTTCATCGCAAGTGGCGAGGATCAGCAACGGTTGTTTGAACGGCTGATCGAGCAGCGGTTTGACCGCCTCGATGGCCAGGGCGAAAAAACCCTTCATGTCGCAACTGCCCAGGCCAATCCAGCGACCGTCGACTTCAGTCAGCTTCAGCGGGTCGGTTTGCCACAGCGCGCCGTCAAACGGCACGGTGTCGCTGTGCCCGGCCAGCACCAGGCCGCCGGGGCCGGAGCCGAAACTGGCCAGCAGGTTGAACTTGCCGGGGCTGACCTGCTGAATCTCGCAGGTGAAACCCAGCTCACCGAGCCAGGTCGCCAGCAGATCGATGACCGGGCGGTTGGTTTGATCGAGACTGGGCTGGGTGCAACTGACCGACGGTGCGGCGATCAAAGCAGCGAATTGTTCTTTCATCGACGGCAATGGCATCGCTGACTCCCGGCACCCGAATTGAGGTCCATCATAGAACCAACCGATGGCAGGAATAAACCGTCGCGACGCGGACTAACCTTGAGTCCTGTACACTGCACGACCTTGGCAGCCACACATTCCCCCGGCTGCGCTCCCGATCCTGGATTTTCCGGCCATGCAGAAAGAAACCGAAATCAAACTCCGCGTCAGCCGCGAAACCCTCGCCGCCCTGCGCGAGCACCCGTTACTGAAAAAACGCAACAAAAGTGGCTGGGAACGCCGTGAGTTGATGAACCAGTACTTCGACACGCCCGAGCGCGACCTGGCCCAGGCCAAAGTCGCCCTGCGCCTGCGCAAGGATGGCGAAGAAGTGATTCAGACCCTCAAGACCCGTGGCCAGAGCATCGCCGGCTTGTCCGAGCGTAATGAATTCAACTGGCCCCTGCCCAAGGCCAAGCTCGACCTGAAGAAACTCGACGGCGAATGTTGGCCCGAGGAGCTGGCCGAGCTCGACAAGAAAACCCTGAAGCCGATCTTCACCACCGACTTCGTCCGCGAACGCGCGGAAATCGCCTGGGGTCGCGGCAAGACCAAAGTGGTCATCGAAGCCGCGCTGGACCTGGGTCACGTCGTGGTCGGCAAGCAGAAAGAAGAAATCTGTGAGCTGGAACTGGAACTGCGCGAAGGCGAGCCGGCAGCCCTGCTGGAACTGGCCGCCGAGCTGGCCGAGAAACTGGCCCTGATGCCTTGCGACATCAGCAAGGCCGAGCGCGGTTATCGCCTGTACGACGCCCACAGCTATTCGTTGAGCCTGCCGGCACCGCAGATCACGGCGGAAACACCGCTGGACGACTCGTTCGCCGCGCTGAGCTGGCACTTGCTGGGCAGCAGCCAGCGTCTGGCCGAGCAGTATCGCTTCAACGGCCACTGGCGCCTGTTGCAGGACTGGGTCGAATGCCTCGCGGAAATGCGCGCGCTGATCAGCAGCCTGGGCCAGGCCGCACCACGTCAGTCGACCCACGATCTGCGTATCGCCCTCGATGCCTTGCTGGAAGACTGGCGCCCGCTGGTCCAGGCCGGCCTGGAAGATGAAGACGTGCGCAAAGCCGCACCCGAGCAGTTCCTCGAAGAACTCGAAGATCCGCGCTGGGGCCTGTTCTCCCTGACCACCTCGCGCTGGCTGCTGGCCCGCACCTGGGCCGCCGACCGCAACACCCGTGGCAATCGCCAGGGCGCTGCGCAACTGGGCAGCTGGTTGCCGCGCCTGCTGGGCGAAGAAGCCACTTCGTTGCAACTGCAACGTTACCAGCAACAACCAGAAGACCTGGCCGAGCAACTGCCGCGCATCGAACGCATCCAGGTCTGGCTGCACCATGCGCGCAACGTGCTGGAGATCCCGGAAATGGATCGCCTGTACGGCGAGCTGAACAAACTGGCACAACTGGCCAACGAATCGATCACCGATGAAGTCCTGGATGCCCGCAAGCAGCAGGCGATTGCGGTGTATCAGAACCGTGCCTGGAAGATGTTGCTGCGCCTGTAATACCTTGTGGCGACGGGGCTTGCCCCCTCGCCACAAAGGCCCTCAAGCATCATCAGCGCACCACCGGCAAACTGGTCGTCGACTTGATCTCCGACAACGCCACGATCGAATTGACCTCCTGAATCCCCGGCACCATCGACAGTTTCTCGAAGAAGAAACGCTCGTAGGCCTCGATGTCCGCCGTGACAATCCGCAGCAAGAAATCCACCGCCCCCATCAGCACGTAACACTCCAGCACCTCCGGAAAGCCGCGAATCGCCTCGGTGAATTCGGTGAAGTTCGAACGCCCGTGGGCATTGAGTTTCACCTCCGCGAAGATCTGTGTGTTCAGTCCGATTTTCTTGCGGTCGAGCAAAGTCACCTGGCCGCGAATGATGCCCTCCTCTTTCATCCGCTGAATCCGCCGCCAGCACGGCGATTGCGAGAGGCCGACCTGCTCGGCGATCTGTGCGCTGGAAAGCGAAGCATCCTCTTGCAGCAAGGCGAGGATCTTGCGGTCGTAGCTGTCCAGTTCGCTTTGCATAAAAAAACCCTTAACCGAGTAACAAGTGAATTGATTTATTCTTCATTTCTGCAATACAGCCAATCATAGAGAAGAAATACCCGGCACAGGATGTAAACATTTCTCCAATGATTTTGGAGCCAGACCATGCCGTATCTCGAAGCCGTGAACACCCCACCTGCCCGCGCCGATGTCTGGAACGTCGGCAACGCCCATTGCCGGGTTCGCTATCAAATGACGGCCGAGGCTGAACCGGACCTGCTGTGTCGCGCCCTCAATCTGTTCGCCTTGCAATTGCTCACGCCGGAACAGGTCAACGCGCAACACCAGGACGACTGGATGACCATCGAAATCGTCATCGACGGTTTGAGCTGGCACCGCGCGCAAGTGATTGCGGAAAAACTTCGTAACCTGATCAGCGTCTGCTCGGTGGAGCTGCAAGAAGCTGATGCCCCATGGGCCGAAGCGGCTCAAGCGGCGGGCTGAAAAACTCCGAAACGGCTTCATCGGGTAGTGGCCCAGCGGTCAGCCTGCTCACGGCTATCCTTTGCGCACTGTCGTTCAAAAGGAGCCCGCATGTCCGTACATCTCGCCTTTCAGGACCGCTGGCTGGATCTCAATGACCTGCTGCGCGAACTGGTCGCCCAAGGCTTTATCAGTCAGGATTCGGCCGAACACGCGCTCAATGCCCGCCGCCGCAACGCCTCCCTTGGCCAAATGCATCCGCTAGAGTTCATTGCCAGCCAACAGCTGGACGATCTCAGCCGTCCCGGCAAACCGCTGGATCTCGAGAGCCTGACCCTGTGGTTATCCCGGCAGGCCGGCCAGCCTTACCTGCGCATCGACCCACTGAAAATCAATGTCGCGGCCGTGACCCCGCTGATGTCCTATGCCTTCGCCCAACGCCACAAGATCCTCGCGGTAGCGATCGACCGCGAGGCGGTGACCGTGGCCAGCGCCCAGCCTTATGTCAGCGGCTGGGAGGCTGACCTGACCCACGTGCTCAAATTGCCGATCAAGCGTGTAGTGGCCAACCCGGTGGACATCCAGCGCTTCAGCGTCGAATTCTTCCGCCTGGCCAAATCGGTCACCGGGGCGAACAGCGCCGACCCGCAAGTCAGTACCCTCGGCAATTTCGAACAGCTGCTCAACCTCGGTGCCAGCGACCAGGAGCCGGACGCCAACGACGCACACATCGTCAACATCGTCGACTGGCTGTTCCAGTACGCGTTCCAGCAGCGCGCCAGCGATATCCACATCGAGCCCCGGCGCGAACAAGGCACGGTGCGCTTTCGCATCGACGGTGTGCTGCACAATGTCTATCAATTCCCGCCCCAGGTCACCATGGCCATCGTCAGTCGCCTGAAAACCCTGGGACGCATGAACGTCGCCGAGAAACGCAAACCCCAGGACGGTCGGGTGAAAACCAAGACCCCGGACGGCGGTGAAGTCGAACTGCGCTTGTCGACACTGCCCACGGCCTTCGGTGAAAAAATGGTCATGCGGATCTTCGATCCGGAAGTCCTGCTCAAGGATTTCGACCAGCTTGGTTTTTCCGCCGACGACCTTCGCCGTTGGCAAGACATGACCCGCCAGCCCCACGGCATCATCCTGGTCACCGGGCCGACGGGTTCGGGCAAGACCACCACCCTCTACACCACCCTGAAAAAACTGGCGACGCCGGAGGTCAACCTCTGCACCATCGAAGACCCGATCGAAATGGTCGAGCCGGCGTTCAACCAGATGCAGGTCCAGCACAACATCGACCTGACCTTCGCCGCCGGTGTGCGCGCGCTGATGCGGCAAGACCCGGACATCATCATGATCGGCGAGATCCGCGACCTCGAAACCGCGGAGATGGCGATCCAGGCTGCGCTCACCGGGCACCTGGTGCTGTCGACCCTGCACACCAACGATGCACCCAGCGCCATCAGCCGCCTGCTGGAGCTCGGCGTGCCGCATTACCTGATCAAGGCAACGGTGCTCGGCGTCATGGCCCAGCGACTGGTGCGGACCCTGTGCCCGCACTGCAAGGCGCCGCTGACGCTGGGCGAAGACGACTGGCAAACCCTGACCCGTCCTTGGCAAGCACCCTTGCCGACCAATGCCCAGCGAGCCATCGGTTGCGTGGAATGCCGCGACACCGGTTATCGCGGTCGCGCCGGGGTCTACGAAATCATGCAAATGAGCGATGGCATCAAAGCGCTGATCAGTCCTGATACCGATCTGCTGGCCGTGCGGCGCCAGGCATTCAAGGAAGGCATGCGCAGCCTGCGGCTGTCAGGAGCGCAAAAGGTCGGCGCCGGGCTGACGACCATCGAGGAGGTTCTGCGGGTGACGCCCCAGAGTGAGCAGAACTGAGCCCGGCTGTACTTATCCGGCATCGGCACAGCTACACTCCAGCGATTGCAACTCCACAGATCCACACATCAACAAGGAATCGTTATGCAGATCGGTAGTGTGCTTTTGCTTTTTGTCGGCCTGGTGGTCGCCATTCTGTTCATGGGCTTCAAGGTCGTGCCCCAGGGCTTTGAATGGACCGTCGAGCGTTTCGGTCGCTACACCAACACGCTCAAGCCGGGGCTGAACGTCATCATTCCGGTCATGGACCGCATCGGCCGCAAGATGAATGTGATGGAAAGCGTGCTGGATATTCCGCCGCAGGAAGTCATCACCTCCGACAACGCCACGGTGCAAATCGACGCCGTGTGCTTCTTCCAGGTGGTCAACACGGCCCAGGCGGCCTACGAGGTCAACAACCTCGAACACGCTATCCGCAACCTGCTGCAAACCAACATCCGCACCGTGCTCGGCTCGATGGAACTCGACGCCATGCTCAGCCAGCGTGACGGCATCAACGAAAAACTGCTGCGCACCGTCGACGAAGCGACCGCGCCGTGGGGCATCAAGATCACCCGGATCGAGATCAAGGACATCAGCCCACCCGCCGACCTGATGGCAGCGATGTCGGGGCAGATGAAAGCCGAACGGATCAAGCGTGCACAGATCCTCGAGGCCGAAGGTCTGCGTGCCGCAGCGATCCTGACCGCCGAAGGCAAGAAGCAGGCACAGATCCTCGAAGCAGAAGGCAGTCGCCAGGCCGCCTTCCTGGAGTCCGAAGCCCGCGAACGGCAAGCCGCGGCGGAAGCCCAGGCGACCAAAGTGGTGTCCGAAGCCATCGCCAGCGGCAACGTGCAGGCGGTCAATTACTTCGTGGCGCAGAAGTACATCGATGCGCTGGGCAAGCTGGCTTCGGCCAACAACAGCAAAGTGATCCTGATGCCGCTGGAGGCCAGCTCGATGATCGGCGCGGTGGGCGGCATTGGCGAAATCGTCAAGGCCACTTTCGATAACAAGAAAGCCTGAGGCGCGCCATGTGGGCATTTTTACAGCACCTTTCGTTCTGGGACTGGTTGGCGCTGGGCACGGTGCTGTTGATTCTCGAAGTGTTCGGCGCCGGCGGTTACCTGCTGTGGATCGGCATGGCCGCGGCAGCCGTGGGCGTCTTGACCTTCCTGCTGCCGGACCTGTCCTGGGAATGGCAGTTTCTGTTGTTCGGCCTGTTGTCGATCACCACCGCGTTGTACTGGTGGCGGCGTCAGCGCACGGCGATGCGTCCGAGCGATCAGCCGCACCTGAATCTGCGCGGTCAGGAGCTGATCGGCAAAACCTTCGTGGTGCATGAAGCGATTGTCGACGGTCGCGGCAAGATCAAGGTGGCCGACGGCGTGTGGATGGCCCGAGGGCCGGACGCTGCCATTGGCAGCCGCGTACGGGTGGTCGGCCAGCAAGGCGCGATCCTGCTGGTCGAAGCGGAGGAATAGGCAACCACGGAACTCGATTGGGGGTTGGCAATCCAACCGCGTAGTCAACCCAGTGGAGTCACCCTGTCATGCGTTTCAAACTTGCTGTCGCTACCGTCGCGCTGTTGTCCCTGCCTGTCGGTTCGGTGATGGCCGATACTTTTTGGCGTAACGTTCTTACGTCCGGTGCAACCACCGGTTCGAGCTATCTGACATCCAAGGATAACAAGCTGGTCGTCGCAGCCCAGGACGATGCCAGCAGCTTCGTCGCCAGTGATGGCAGTATCCGCGGTCCGTACCTGGAAGCAGCCATGCAGAAAGTCCGCGCCGACAACCCGGGCCTGCAAGCCACGGACATGGAACTGGCGAACGCGATCCTGGCGAAGAATGCCGTGGCACCTAAATAAGCATTGCGAATGAAAAATGCCGCTCAATTGAGCGGCATTTTTTTTGCCTTGCGAACACAAATCCCATGTTCACCGCCCCCCCTGTGGGAGCGAGCTTGCTCGCGATAGCGGTGGATCAGTAAAAACTTCATTGGCTGCCGAACCGCATTCGCGAGCAAGCTCGCTCACACAGGGGTTATGTGCATCCTGAAATATCAGCGGTAGTCGTCCACCGGCACACACGCACAAAACAGGTTCCGGTCCCCATACACATTGTCCACCCGGTTCACCACCGGCCAGTATTTGTGAGCCTTGGTGTGCGCGTCCGGCGTGACCGCTTGCACGATGCTGTACGGCCGCTCCCACACGCCAGTGATATCGGCCAACGTATGCGGCGCACCTTTCAGCGGGTTCTCTTCAGCCGGCCAGTTACCGTTCTGCACCTCGTTGATTTCCGCGCGGATGCTCAGCATCGCTCCGATAAAGCGGTCCAGTTCCGCCTTCGACTCGCTTTCGGTCGGTTCGACCATCAGCGTCCCCGGCACCGGAAACGACATGGTCGGGGCATGGAAGCCGTAGTCCATCAAGCGCTTGGCCACGTCCTCCTCGGTAATGCCGGTCAACGCCTTGAGCGGTCGCAGGTCGAGAATGCATTCGTGGGCCACCCGCTCATTGCGCCCGGTGTAGAGCACAGGGAAGGCACCGGACAAATGCCGCGCCAGGTAATTCGCGGCCAGGATCGCCACTTCGCTGGCGTCCGCCAGTTGCGGCCCCATCATCGCGATGTACATCCAGCTGATCGGCAGAATGCTTGCGCTGCCCCAAGGCGCTGCGCTGACCGCGCCATTTTGCGGGTGCGGCCCGTCGAGCGGTACCACCGGATGGTTGGCCACGAACGGCGCCAAGTGCGCCCGAACACCAATCGGCCCCATGCCCGGCCCACCGCCACCATGGGGAATGCAGAAGGTCTTGTGCAGGTTCATGTGCGAGACATCGGCACCAATATCGGCCGGCCGCGCCAGCCCGACCTGAGCATTGAGGTTGGCGCCATCCATGTACACCTGCCCCCCGTGCTGGTGGATCACTTCACAGATTTCGCTGATGCCTTCCTCATACACGCCATGGGTCGAAGGATAGGTCGCCATCAGGCAGGCGAGTTTGTCTGCCGCCTGCGCGGCTTTTTCCTTGAGGTCATCCAGGTCGACGTTGCCCGCCTCGTCACACTCGACGATCACCACGCGCATCCCGGCCATTTGCGCCGACGCGGGATTGGTGCCATGAGCCGACGAAGGAATCAGGCAGATATCGCGGCCGCCCTGTTGCCGGCTCTCATGGTATTTGCGGATCGCCAGCAGCCCGGCGTATTCGCCCTGGGCACCGGAGTTGGGCTGCATGCAGATCGCGTCGAAACCGGTGATCGCACACAACCAGCGCTCCAGTTCTTCGATCATCAGCCCATAACCGGCGGCCTGTTCCTTGGGCACGAACGGGTGCAGGTTGGCGAACTGCGGCCAGGTAATCGGGATCATCTCGCTGGTGGCGTTGAGTTTCATGGTGCAGGAGCCCAGCGGGATCATCGATTGATTGAGCGCCAGGTCCTTGTTTTCCAGTTGCTTGAGGTAGCGCAGCATCTCGGTTTCGCTGTGATGGGCGCTGAACACTGGATGGCGCAGATAAGGCGAAGTTCGCGCCAGCCTTTCGGGAATTCCGCCAGGCAAGACTTCGGCATCCAGGTCATCGATGCTGAGCCCGTGATCAGCACCCAGGAACACGTCGAACAGCTTCGCCACGGTACCTTCGTCGCAAGCCTCGTCGAGGCTCAGGCCCAGTTGGCCGCGCCCGAGAATGCGCAGGTTGATCTGCGCGGCCCGGGCACTTTCGATGATCGCGGTCTGGGCTCCGCCGACTTCCAGCGTCAGGGTGTCGAAGAAGTGCCGGTTGACCCGGGTGATACCGTTGCGTTCAAGCCCGGCGGCCAGGATGCATGTCAGCCGATGAACCCGCTGGGCGATCCGCTTGAGCCCTTCCGGGCCGTGGTAGACCGCATAGAAACTGGCGATATTGGCCAGCAGTACCTGGGCCGTGCAGATGTTGGAGTTGGCCTTTTCCCGGCGGATGTGTTGCTCGCGGGTTTGCAGGGCCATGCGCAGGGCGGTGTTGCCCCGCGCATCTTTCGAAACACCGATGATCCGCCCGGGAATTGCTCGCTTGTATTCATCGCGGCTGGCAAAAAATGCCGCGTGAGGCCCGCCGTAGCCCATGGGCACGCCAAATCGCTGGGACGAGCCGAACACCACATCGGCGCCCAGTTCACCCGGCGGGGTCAGCAACAACAGGCTCAGCAAATCCGTGGCGACACAGGCCAGGGCCTGTTGCGCGTGCAGATGATCGATCAGCGGCCGCAGGTCGTGGATTTCACCGTGGGTGTCGGGGTATTGCAGCAACGCGCCGAACACCTGGTGCTGCTTCAAGTTATCCACAGCATCGACGATCAGATCGAAACCGAAACCTTCAGCGCGGGTCTGCACCACGGAAATGGTTTGCGGGTGGCAGTTTTCGTCGACAAAGAACAGGTTGCTTTTCGACTTGGCGACCCGCTTGGCCAAGGCCATGGCTTCTGCCGCAGCGGTGGCCTCATCAAGCAGCGAGGCGTTGGCCAGTTCCAGGCCGGTCAGGTCGATGGTCAGTTGCTGGAAGTTCAGCAGCGCTTCGAGCCGCCCTTGGGCGATCTCCGGTTGGTAGGGGGTGTACGCGGTGTACCAGCCGGGATTTTCCAGCACGTTACGCAAAATGACCGCCGGTGTGAGGGTGCCGTGGTAGCCCATGCCGATCAGGCTGGTCCAGACCTGGTTCTGCTCGGCATAACCGCGCAGCTTGGCCAGCGCGGCCTCTTCATCGAGTGCCGGGGGCAGGTCCAGCGCCCGGTTGAGGCGGATGCCCGGCGGCACCGTTTGCTCGATCAATTCGACCCGACTGCCCAGGCCGAGGCTGTCGAGCATCGCCTGTTGCTCGGCGGCGTCGGGTCCGAGATGGCGGCGCAGAAAGGCATTGGGGTCGCGTAACTGGCTCAGGGACGGCAATTGGGACATGACGGGCTCTCTCTTGACTGGCGCTCGGCGTCGATGCAACACGGTCAAACCAGCATAGCAGTCGATCTTCGCGTGGATGACGTGGCGCGGTCGACCAATCCGGATCATCATGTCCGGCGCCAACTTAATGTCCGCTGATCGGGTGACTGTATTCATGAGCCAACTGCCTTTCCTGCCGTTTTCCAAACCCACCATCGATGAAGCCACGATCGCCGCCGTCGGTGATGTATTGCGCTCGGGCTGGATCACCAGCGGCCCCAAGGTCCAGGCCTTCGAAGCGCAGCTTTCGGAGTATTTTGGCGGGCGCCCGGTGCGCACCTTCAATTCCGGCACCTGCACCATGGAAATCGCCTTGCGGATTGCCGGGGTCGGGCCCGGCGATGAAGTGATCACCACGCCGATTTCCTGGGTGGCCACCGCCAACGTCATCATGGAAGTCGGCGCCACCCCGGTGTTTGCCGACATCGACCCGGTGACCCGCAATATCGATCTCGATCAACTGGAAGCGGCGATTACCCCCCGCACCAAAGCCATCATCCCGGTGTACCTCGCCGGGTTGCCGGTGGACATGACACGTTTGTACACCCTGGCGAAAAAGCACAGCCTGCGGATCGTGGAGGATGCAGCCCAGGCGTTGGGCTCCAGCTGGAACGGCCAGCGCATTGGCTCGACAGGGGATTTCGTGTCCTTCAGTTTCCAGGCGAACAAAAACGTCACCTCCTCCGAGGGCGGTTGCCTGGTGCTGAATACGGCCGAAGAAGTACGACTGGCGGAGAAATACCGGCTGCAGGGCGTTACCCGCAACGGCTTCGACGGCCTGGACGTCGACGTGCTGGGTGGCAAGTTCAACATGACCGACGTCGCCGCAGCCATTGGCCTGGGGCAGTTTGCTCATATCGAAACCATCACCGCTCATCGCCGTGACCTGGCCCGGCACTATTTCGCCTGCTTTGGCGCGGATTTCGAAGCGCAGTACGGGGCGCAACTGCCTCCGGCGGATTTCACCCAAAGCAATTGGCATCTGTTCCAGCTGGTATTGCCGGAGCGCAAGGATGGCAAACCGGCGCGGGCGACTTTCATGGAGCAGATGCAGGCATTGGGTGTCGGGATCGGCTATCACTACCCGCCGATTCACCTGTTGAGCCTGTACCGCGAGCGCGGCTTCAAGGAAGGCATGTTCCCGATCGCTGAGCGGGTCGGTCGGCTGATTGTCTCGCTGCCGATGTTCACGGCGATGAGCAAAGCGGATGTCGAGCGTTCGGTGGCGGCCGTGAAAGCGGTTTTGCGCGACGCCTGAGTCCGCAAATGAAAAAGCCCCGACGGATCGGGGCTTTGGGATGTTGCGTCGGGCTTATTCGCCGATGGCAGCCTGGTAGCCGGCGGCATCCAGCAGTTTTTCCAGCTCGGCGGTGTTGCTTGGCTTGAGCTTGAAAATCCACGCGCCGTACGGATCGGAGTTGAGCAGCTCAGGCTCACCGCTCAGCGCTTCATTGACGGCAATCACTTCACCGCTGATCGGTGCATAAATGTCGGAAGCGGCTTTAACCGATTCAACGACACCCGACTGATCACCGGCAGCAAACACGTTGCCGACTTCAGTCAGCTCGACAAACACCACGTCACCCAGCGCTTCCTGCGCGTGATCGCTGATGCCCACGGTGACGGTGCCATCGGCTTCCAGACGTGCCCATTCGTGACTTTCGGCAAAACGCAGGTCGGCAGGGATATTGCTCATGTTCTGTGTCCTCAGGAAATTGTCAGCGGTCGTTAACCACTGAAAAAGATTAGATCAAGGTTTTGCCGTGACGTACGAAGGTCGGTTTGACCACCCGGACCGGGTACCACTTGCCACGGATTTCCACTTCAGCGCGGTCGGCTGTTGCCATCGGCACGCGCGCCAGTGCAATCGACTTGCTTAGCGTAGGAGAGAAACTACCACTGGTGATCTCCCCTTCGCCAACATCCGCGATACGAACCACCTGATGAGCACGCAAAACACCGCGCTCCTCAAGGACCAGACCGACCAGTTTGTGCTGTACGCCGGCGGCCTGCTCGACTTCCAGCGCCTTGCGCCCGATGAACTGCCGGGTGGCGGGTTCCCAGGCAATGCTCCAGGCCATATTGGAGGCCAAGGGTGAAATATCCTGCTGGATGTCCTGACCGTAAAGGTTCATGCCGGCTTCGACCCGCAAGGTATCCCGCGCGCCGAGGCCGATGGGAGAAATCCCGGCTCCGACCAGATCGTTGAAAAAGCCTGGCGCCTGATCGGCCGGCAGAATGATTTCCAGGCCGTCTTCGCCGGTATAACCGGTGCGCGCGATGAACCAGTCACCATCGGACAGGCCTTCGAAGGGCTTGAGGAGCTGGATCAGGTTGCCGCGGGGCTGGCTGACCAGTTCGGCAATTTTCTGCCGGGCGTGAGGGCCCTGGATGGCCAGCATCGCCAACTCGGAACGCTCGCGAAGTTGTACGTCGAAACCGTTGAGATGCGCTTGCATCCAGGCCATGTCCTGATCGCGGGTGGAGGCGTTTACCACCAGGCGATAACCCTCATCGAGACGGTAGACGATCATGTCGTCGACGATCCCGCCCTGCTCGTTGAGCATGGTGCTGTACAACGCACGGCCGGGGCTGTGCAGGCGTTCGACATCATTGGCCAGCAAATGCCGGAGCCAGGCTTTGGCCTGGGCGCCGCCGACATCGATTACGGTCATGTGGGATACATCGAAGACACCGCAATCGCGGCGCACCTGATGGTGCTCCTCGACCTGCGATCCATAATGCAGAGGCATGTCCCAACCGCCAAAATCGACCATCTTCGCGCCGAGTGCGAGATGAAGGTCATACAGAGGCGTACGCTGTCCCATGGGTTTCTCCTTCCGGGCGTGGCGAGGGTGCGGGCAGGTGCTGCACGGACTGAATGCCTTGAAACAAAGGGCCTTCAGCCGATTTCAGCTACCTGGTCTGTCAGACGGACCGCACCGAATGCCGCGCATTGTAGCCGCAAGGTGTAGGACTGACACCTAGCTGTTTCGATGTGCCGAACGCCGGATCAATCCAATGACCGGTAACAGCCCGACCAGCACCAGGGTCAATGCCGGTAAAGACGCCCGGGCCCATTCGCCTTCGCTGGTCATTTCGAAGATTCGCACCGCCAGCGTGTCCCAGCCAAACGGGCGCATCAGCAGGGTTGCGGGCATTTCCTTGAGCACGTCGACGAACACCAGCAGCGCGGCGCTCAACGTGCCGGGTAGCAATAATGGTAGATACACTTTGAAAAACAGTCGTGGCCCACTGACGCCAAGGCTACGTGCCGCTTCGGGCAAAGATGGCCGTATACGCGCCAGGCTGCTTTCCAGTGGCCCGTAGGCCACCGCAATGAAGCGCACCAGATAGGCCAGCAACAACGCCGACAGACTGCCCAGCAGCAGCGGCTTGCCCGCGCCACCGAGCCAGCTCGATAGCGGGATCACCAGTTCGCGATCCAGGTAACTGAACGCCAGCATGATCGACACCGCCAGCACCGAACCGGGCAAGGCATAACCCAGGTTGGCCAGACTGATCCCGGAACGAATGACCCGGGTGGATGCCAGTCGTCGGGCAAACGCCAGTAACAAGGCGACGCTGACGGTGATCAACGCCGCCATCGCCCCCAGGTACAAGGTATGGACGATCAACCCGGTGTAGCGCTCGTCGAGATCGAAGCGCCCGCGCAGCCAGAACCACACCGCTAATTGCAGCATCGGGATAACGAAGGCGCAGGCGAACACCAGGCCGCACCACGTCATGGCCGCCAGTGCCTTGACGCCTCGCAGGTGATACAGCGCCTTGACCCGTGGTCGCTCGTTGCTCGCCCGGTTGGCTCCGCGGGCACGCCGTTCGCCGTAGAGCACCAGCATCACCACCAGCAGCAACAGGCTGGCCAGTTGCGCGGCGGACGACAGGCTGAAAAAACCGTACCAGGTCTTGTAGATGGCCGTGGTGAAGGTATCGAAGTTGAACACCGACACAGCGCCGAAGTCCGCCAGGGTTTCCATCAGTGCCAATGCCACGCCCGCGCCGATGGCTGGTCGCGCCATGGGCAACGCCACCCGCCAGAACGCTTGCCAGGGCGATTGGCCAAGGACCCGCGCCGCTTCCATCAGGCCTTTGCCTTGGGCGAGGAAGGCGGTGCGCGCCAGCAGATAGACATAGGGATAGAAAACCAGCACCAGCACCACAATCACACCGCCCGTGGAACGCACGCGCGGCAGCCGCAGACCACTGCCAAACCACTCCCGCAGCAGGGTCTGCACGGGTCCGGCGAAATCCAGCAGGCCGACGAAGACGAAGGCCAGCACATAGGCTGGGATCGCGAAAGGCAGCATCAGCGCCCAGTCCAGCCAGCGCCGGCCGGGGAATTCGCAAAGGCTAGTGAGCCAGGCGAGGCTGACCCCCAGGACTGTCACGCCGACACCGACGCCTAGCACCAGGGTCAGGGTATTGCCCAGCAAACGCGGCATCTGTGTGTCCCAGAGATGGGACCAGATCTGTTGATCGATGGTTTGCCAGGAAAACAGCAGGACACTCAGGGGCAACAGGACCAGCGCAGCGATGGCGAAGACGACTGGATACCAGCGGCGTTGGGCGGGATGGGCCAAGGAAAAGCTCTCTGAAATGACGAAGCCTGCCATGGTACATCGGCAGGCTTCATTCTGTGGCGAGGGGGCTTGCCCCCCGTTGGGCTGCGAAGCAGTCCTGAAATTAACGACTTCACCACTTCAGGCAAGACACGTCTGGCAATTTTACGACCGCTGCGCGCTCGAACGGGGGCAAGCCCCCTCGCCACAGGTTAGCGTCCTGAAGTGTAAGATGCCTCAGTTCCAGCCAGCCTTGTCCATCAGGCGAATCGCCTCGGCCTGGCGCTTGCCGGCGATTTCCACAGGCAAGGTGTCAGCGATGAACTTGCCCCATGCGGCGACTTCAGCCGATGGCTGCACGGCAGGGTTCGCCGGGAACTCCTGGTTCACGTCGGCAAAGATTTTCTGCGCTTCAGGGGTGGTCATCCACTCCACCAAGGCCTTGGCCGCTTCCGGGTGCGGCGCGTGCTGTGTCAGGCCGATACCCGACAGGTTGATGTGTACGCCACGGTCAGCCTGGTTCGGCCAGAACAGTTTCACCGGCAGGTCTGGCTTCTGCTTGTGCAGGCGGCCGTAGTAGTAGGTGTTGACGATACCGACGTCGCACTGGCCGGCGTTGATCGCTTCCAGCACGGCGGTGTCGTCGGAGAACACGTCAGTGGACAGGTTCTTGACCCAGCCCTTGAGGATTTCCTCGGTCTTCTCGGCGCCGTGCACTTCGATCATGGTCGCGGTCAGGGACTGGTTGTAGACCTTCTTCGCCGTGCGCAGGCACAGGCGGCCTTCCCATTGCTTGTCGGCCAGCGCCTCGTAGGTGGTCAGCTCACCCGGTTTCACCCGATCAGTGGAGTAGGCGATGGTCCGCGCACGCAGGCTCAGGCCGGTCCAGGCATGGGAGGCGGCCCGGTATTGCAGCGGAATGTTGGCGTCGACGGTTTTCGAGGTGAACGGCTGGAGGATGCCCATCTGCTCGGCCTGCCAGAGGTTGCCAGCATCGACGGTGAGCAGCAGGTCGGCCGGCGTATTCGCGCCTTCGGCCTTGAGCCGCTGCATCAGCGGCGCTTCCTTGTCGGTGATGAACTTCACCTTCACGCCGGTCTTGGCGGTGTAGGCATCGAATACTGGCTTGATCAGCTCGTCGATTCGCGAGGAGTAGACCACCACCTCGTCAGCGGCCTGGGCGGCGGTGCTGCCGATCAGGGTCAAGGCCAGTGCAGTCAGTAGACGCTTCGGTGCCAACATGGGAGCGGTCTCTCGATTGAAAAATGAGGGCAAATGATAAGGACTCACATTTAGCTTCTCAATCGAAGCTGGCCGTAGAGGAGTTACCGGATGTTGCACAGGCAGTTTGGCTGACCATTGTGGCGAGGGGGCTTGTCGGAACGCCGCATCGCCCCGTTGGACTGCGAAGCAGTCCTGGCATTTATCCAGATAAATCCTGCAATCCGGTCTGCGACCACTTCGCGCTCGAACGGGGGCAAGCCCCCTCGCCACAGGGCCATGCTCACTTCAGGGTTTGGCGAGCGCCGGTAAATCCCCGGTCAACCCCAGCGCTTCACGCACGAACAACGCCTTGGCCTCGGGCATCTTCTCAACCAGTTTCAACCCGGTATTACGTAACCAGCGCACAGGCAGCGGATCGGCCTGGAACAAGCGCTCGAAGCCTTCCATCGCCGCCATCAGCGCCAGGTTGTGGGGCATGCGTCGACGCTCGTAACGGCTGAGGACTTTCACATCCGCCAGGCGTTCGCCACGTGTTGCCGCTTGCAGCAACACTTCGGCCAGCACGGCGGCATCGAGGAATCCGAGATTCACCCCTTGCCCGGCCAACGGGTGAATGGTGTGGGCCGCATCGCCGATCAATGCCAGGCCTTCAGCCACATAACGCTTGGCATGCCGCTGGCGCAGAGGCACACACAGGCGCGGGTCGGCGCTAAGTACCTCGCCGAGTCGACCTTCAAAGGCCCGCTCCAGCTCCTTGCAGAAACCTTGTTCATCCATCGCCATCAGGCGTTCGGCTTCGCCGGGTGTGGTCGACCAGACGATCGAACACCAATCCTGTTGGCCATCCCGCTCAAGGGGCAGAAACGCCAACGGACCGTTATCGGTGAAGCGTTGCCAGGCCGTCATCTGATGCGGCTTGGCGCAACGCACGCTGGTGACGATGGCATGGTGCAGATAATCCCATTCGCGGGTCGCCACACCGGCCAGGCGTCGCACCGCCGAGTTGGCGCCATCCGCCGCGATCACCAGCGGCGCGCGCAGGGTGCGGTCGTCGGCCAGGGTCAGCAGCCAGTCATCACCGGAGCGGCGCATCTGCTCCAGGCGAGCATTGGCCAGCAGCCCCAGGTCGCAATCGTGCAGGCGCTCGAGCAAGGCATCCTGAACCACGCGGTTCTCGACGATATGCCCCAGCACCTCGGCATGCACACTGGCCGCCGAGAAGTGGATTTGCCCGGTGCCGCTGCCATCCCAGACCTGCATATCAGTGTAGGGGCTGCTGCGCCGCCCGGCGATGCCGTCCCACACGCCCAGGCGCTCGAGAATCCGCTGGCTGGCGGCCGACAAGGCGCTCACCCGCGGTTCAAACGCAGCCTGAGCGTTGAACGGTTTGACGCTCATGGGGCTGCCGTCCAGCAGCAGGACTTCCAGCCCGCTGTCCTGCAACGCCAGCGCCAGGGCGCTGCCAACCATTCCGGCCCCGACAATCAGCAGATCTGCGCGCATTTCCATGCTTTAAGCCTGTCTCTCTTGCGGCCTGAGCCGCACGTAAAGGGTTTTCCCGACCCGCGCCACCAGGTGGCAGGAGCCGTCATGAATGTCGAACCTGCAAGGCAGGTATTTTTATCAATCGCGCCATGCCGAATCGGCGGATCAGCCAGTCACGCATCTGGACGGGTACCCAACCCCATCGCCTGCCGGGCAAACCAGCGTTTGGCCGGTGGCAGCAGATCGAGGCCGAGCAGGCCGATGTTGCGCCCCAGGGACACCAGCGGCTGGGTGCTGCCGAACAGGCGCGTGACCTGATCGGAGAAACCCACGGTGAGGTCCTGATCGAGACGCTGGCGTTCGCGATAGGCCTGCAACGTGGCGAAGTCGCCCAATGGTTTTTCGCTGGCGAGCAAGGCATCGGCCAGGGCCTGGGCATCGCGCAGGGACAGGTTGAACCCCTGGCCGGCAATCGGATGCAGGCTGTGCGCCGCGTTGCCGAGAATCGCCAGATGCGGGCGCACCTGCTCTTCGGCCTCGACCAGCGTCAGCGGATACAGATGCCGCGCACCCACCTGCTTCAAGGTACCGAGGCGATAACCGAACACACCCTGCAACTCGCTGAGGAAGCTGCGCTCATCGAGGGCCGCCAGGCGTTGCGCGTCCATGCCCAGGCGGGTCCAGACCAGTGCGCAGCGATTATCCGGAAGCGGCAGCAACGCCATCGGGCCTTCGTCGGTGAAACGTTCAAAGGCCATGCCGTTGTGCGCTTCGCTCGGGGTGATGTTGGCGATCAGCGCGCTCTGGTTGTACGGACGCTTGCGGATGCCGATCCCCAGTTGCTCGCGCAAACCGGAGCGTCCGCCATCGGCGAGCACCGCGAGGTCGCACTCCAGGGTGGTTTCATCGTTCAGGGTCAGGCGGTAGCCGTCGGTCAGCGGCTCCATGCGGGTGACTTCCGCCGGGCAGCGCCAACTGATCACGTCCTTGTCCAGGCCTTGCCACAGGCATTGGCCGAGCCAGGCGTTTTCAACGACATAACCCAGCGCTGGAACCCCCTCTTCCATCGCCGACAACCGCGCCGTCGAGAACCGACCACGGTCGGAAACATGAATCTGCTTGATCGGCTCGGCGCGGCGAGAGACTTCCTGCCAGACGCCCAGCCGTTGATAGACTTGTCGCGAACCGAAGGACAACGCCGAGGAACGGGCATCGTAACTCGGTTGATAGCTGTCGCCAGGGGCGAACGGCTCGATCAACACGATCTTCCAGCCTCGGGCCTTGGCGCCGGCCTGAAGCGCCAGTGCCAGGCTTGCACCGACCAGCCCGCCACCGATGATAGCCAGGTTGACTCGACTCATGCTGCCTGTGTCCGCGCCGCGGCCATCAGGGCCTCGATTTCGGCGACGGTTTTCGGCACGCCGTTCGTCAATATTTCACAGCCGGTTTTGGTGACCACTACGTCGTCCTCGATGCGCACGCCAATGCCGCGCCATTTCTTCGCAACATTCTGGTTGTCCGGGGCGATATAGATCCCCGGCTCCACGGTCAACGCCATGCCGACTTCCAGCACGCGCCACTCGCCGCCGACCTTGTATTCGCCGACGTCATGCACATCCATGCCCAGCCAATGGCCGGCGCGGTGCATGTAAAACGCCTTGTAGGCTTCGCTGGCGATCAGTTCGTCAACGTCGCCCCGCAGCAGACCCAGCTTGACCAGCCCGGCCGTGATGACCCGGACCGTGGCCTCGTGCGCCTGATTCCAGTGCTTGTTCGGGGCGATTTCAGCAAAGGCGGCTTCCTGGGAGGCCAGCACCAATTCGTAAATCGCTTTCTGTTCCGCTGAATACTTGCCGCTGACCGGAAAGGTCCGGGTGATGTCGCTGGCGTAGCAGTCGATCTCGCAACCGGCGTCGATCAGCACCAGATCCCCGTCCTTGAGCAGCGCGTCATTCTGCTGGTAATGCAGGATGCAGCTGTTGCGCCCCGCCGCGACGATCGACCCGTAGGCCGGCATCTTCGCCCCGCCCTTGCGGAATTCGTAATCGAGCTCGGCTTCCAGGCTGAATTCGTGCAATCCGGAGCGACAGGCCTGCATTGCCCGTACGTGCGCCTGGGCGGAAATCCGCGCCGCCTCGCGCATCACTTTCACTTCTGCCGCCGATTTATACAGGCGCATGTCATGCAGCTGATGATCCAGGGCAACGAATTCGTTCGGCGGCTGGGCACCGAGGTTGGCCTTGGAGCGGATCACGTTGATCCACTCCATCAGGTGGCGGTCGAATTCGGGGTTGCTGCCCATGGCCGAATACACCCGGTCACGGCCTTCGATCAGGCCCGGCAGGATGTCGTCGATATCGGTGATCGGAAAGGCGTCGTCGGCGCCGAAGTCGCGAATCGCGCCTTCCTGCCCGGCACGCAGGCCATCCCACAGCTCGCGCTCGGCGTTGCGTTCGCGGCAGAACAGGATGTATTCGCCATGTACGCGCCCCGGCATCAGCACCAGTACGGCCTGAGGCTCGGGAAAACCGCTGAGGTACTGGAAGTCGCTGTCCTGGCGGTAGACGTGCTCGACGTCGCGGTTACGAATGGCCACCGCGGCGGCGGGCAGGATGGCGATGCTGTTGGGTTCCATCTGCGCCATCAGGGCCTTGCGGCGACGGCTGTATTCCGATTTCGGGATGTGGATCATGGGCAGATGGTTTTCCCTGTCTTACGATTAGTGCAAAGACGGTTTGGCGGCGGCCGGCACGTCTTTTTTGGTCTCGGAGAACAGCAGCAGCGGTGCGACGCGCAGGTACTCCATGACTTCCATATAGTCGTTTTCGCCGTCGTCGGACTCTTCCAGGGCATCTTGCACCTGGGAAATGGCCGCCAGATCCTGCAGCACCTCGGTTGCCTCGGTGCTCAGGGCGCTGCTGTCACGGCAGTTCAAGCCAAAGCCACTGAGGAAGCCCTGGCACCACTCGCCCAGTGCAGCGGCACGCTCGGTGAGCGGAGCGTCGTCGGTGGGCAACAGCAGAACGACGGTCACGTCATCGCCGGTGAGCTCGCCTTTTACCATCGCTTGCAGGCCGATCAGGGCGTTGCGAACGTTGTCCTGCGGCTCGCTTTCGAGCAGTTCGGCGGCGTCGATCAGCCAGCCTTCGGCGTCGAAACCGGCGCCGGCGCAGCTGCGGCCGAGCAACAGGCCGTGCAGTTCAGCAGGCGAGACGTTGTGACCGCTGGAAGTCAGCAGGGTGGCGAAGGCTTGGTACGGGGAATTCTGAATGGTCATGGGCAGCTAGGCGCCAGACGGCGCTATGTCTAGAATGAAGGCCTTGTATCCTACATCGACTACCCCTGTAGGAGCGAGCTTGCTCGCGATGGTCGTCAACGATAACGCTGGGTACCTGACACCCCGCGGCGTTCTCAGGTTCATCGCGAGCAAGTTCGCTCCTACAGTCCAACACCCATCAGACAGTGAAGACAATGGAAGACACCGACCTGCAAGCGCTGATGGCCAGACTCGAGCTGCTGATTACCCGAGTCGAGCAACTTAAGAGTCAAAACGGACTCTTACTAGCTCAGGAAAAGACCTGGCGCGAGGAACGCGCGCACCTCATTGAAAAAAACGAAATCGCCCGGCGTAAGGTCGAATCGATGATTTCGCGCCTCAAGGCCCTGGAGCAAGACTCATGAGTTCAAGCAATAGCGTCACCGTGCAGATCCTCGACAAAGAGTATTCGATCATCTGCCCTCAGGAAGAGCGCAGTAATCTGGTCAGCGCCGCCCGTTATCTGGACGGCAAGATGCGCGAGATCCGCAGCAGCGGCAAAGTCATCGGCGCCGACCGTATCGCCGTGATGGCCGCGCTGAACATCACCCACGACCTGCTGCACAAGGAAGAACGCCCGGATATCCAGGCCAGCGGATCGACCCGCGAACAGGTGCGTGACCTGCTCGATCGCGTCGATCTGGCACTCGCCACCGATCCGGACGTCACCAAAGGCTGATTCGCGTCGCCGCTTGCGGTATAATCCCCTCACTCCCTGGGGTGCTTGCCAGTTGGCGATGTCCCTGAGCCGATTTGCTATACCCTGGAGGTTGCACGTTGGGCTGGTGTGCATGTCCGCTAGACGGAAAGCCTTAAAGCCTACTGCATCTTCCACCTTGAACTTTCGGGTTCAAGGGCTAAGTTGACAGCGGCACATTCGGGGAGCCTGATTTCAGTCCAATGCCGGTTTTGATACCGGCATTGGCGTTTTTACGGGTACGCTTCACGTATCCGCATTGTTGAAGCCCGAATACATGACCGAACCTGCGCTGCTCCCCCGCCCGCAACTTCGACGCATGCTGCGCAAGGCCCGCCGCGCACTGACTCCCAGTCAGCAGCGCCAGGCCGCTCGCGGGCTGTACAAGCAATTGGCCCAGCAACCGCTGTTCCGCCGCGCCAGACACATCTCACTCTACCTGCCCACCGATGGTGAAATCGATCCGCGCCTGTTGCTGCGCGCCGCACAGCGCCGGGGCAAAGCCACCTATCTACCGGTGCTGAGCGCCTGGCCGCGAACCAAAATGGTGTTCCAGCGCATCCGTCCCGGGGAAAAACTCAAACCCAACCGCTTCCGCATTCTCGAACCACGGGCCAACCTCGCCCGGCAGCGCAAGATCTGGGCGCTGGATCTGGTGCTGTTGCCATTGGTGGGTTTTGACGATGTAGGCGGACGCCTGGGGATGGGCGGTGGCTTCTACGATCGGAGCCTGGCCTACCTGGCGCGACGAAATGACTGGCGCAAGCCGACGCTGTTGGGGCTGGCCCATGAATGTCAGAAGGTGGAGCGATTGGCTCAAGCGAGCTGGGATGTGCCGCTGCAAGGAACGGTGACGGACAAGGCCTGGTATTACGCAGGCTAGACGCCACTTCGATCAGCGGCGCCGAGGCAACAGGATCAGCGCTTGAAGGCGGTCGACTGTTGCTGCAGTTGGGCGAGCTCGACCGGTGCATCGGTCTTGTTGGCCCACAGGCTTTGGGCATAGCCAGTGGTCACGACACCAAGGCCAAACAAAATGACCAAAATCCATAGTAAATCCGGTTTGCGTTTCATCGATTGCCCCCCAAAGGCACATCAACACGATGACAGCAGCGGTTTCCGTTTGTAGGCCGTGCAGCAGCGTCAAGCTCTAAAGGCCGGCATTTTGCGGCAACGTGAACCGCTGCGCAAATGCTGACGTCAACCGACTGTCGGTTTGTCATAAAATCGCCGACAAGCTGCTCAATCACCACGCAAGGAGCAAAAGACATGGCCTATTGGCTGATGAAATCCGAGCCCGACGAACTCTCGATCAAAGGGCTGGAAAAGCTCGGCAAAGCGCGCTGGGATGGGGTTCGCAACTATCAGGCACGCAATTTCCTGCGGGCCATGGCGGTGGGGGATGAGTTCTTTTTCTATCACTCCAGCTGCCCTGAACCGGGCATCGCCGGAATTGGCAGGATTGTCGAAGCCGCGTACCCGGACCCGACGGCGCTAGAACCGGAAAGTCATTACTACGACCCCAAGGCAACTACGGACAAAAACGCCTGGAGCGCGATCGATGTCGCGCATGTCGAGTCGTTTGCCCGGGTGCTGAAACTGGATTATCTGAAGCAGCAGACGGCGCTGGCCGAGTTGCCGCTGGTGCAGAAAGGCTCGCGGTTGTCGGTGATGCCAGTGACGGCGGAGCAGTGGGCGGCGGTGATTGCTTTAAAGCCCTGAGCCATTTATCGCCTGGACAGGCCTCATCGCGAGCAAGCTCGCGATGACGTCAAATCAAGCAATAGAAGTCTTACTGAATGATCAAGTTGTTAAACAACAGATCCTCAACCACCGGCTTGCCGGTTTCGTCGTTCATCACCTGCTGGGTCTGCTTCAACGCTTCCTGACGCAGCTTTTCCTTGGCCTCGACATTGTTCATCGTCTCGGTGGTCTGCTGGGCGAACAGCGCGACCAATTGATTGCGGATCAACGGCTCATTGGCCTTCACCGCCTTGGCGGCCTCGTCACCGGTCACCCGCAACGCCACGTCGGCCTTGTAGACCTTGAGTTTCGGCGTGCCGTCCAGCCCGTAGTTACCCACGAACGGCGGGCTCAGGGTGATGTAGCTGACCTTCGGAGCAGCATCTTCTTTGGCTTCTTCGGCCACCGCTGCCACAGGCAGGGACAGGGCCAGCATCAACATGATCCACGCTTTCAAAATTCGCTCCTTATCCGGTTTGCGGCCTAGCATAACGACCCGCCGCGCAAGCACAAGCTTATGGCTGACTATCAGGGCCGGGCATGCTCGTTGACCCATCGAGCCACACACCTACACTTATCGGCCATCACTCCCAAAGGAATAGCCCTGATGAAAGCCGTGCTGTGCAAAGCCTTCGGCCCTGCCGAATCGCTGGTGCTGGAAGACGTCGCCAGTCCTGTCGCGAAGAAGAACGAAATCCTGCTGGACGTGCACGCCGCCGGGGTGAACTTCCCCGACACGTTGATCATCGAGGGCAAATACCAGTTCAAGCCGCCCTTCCCGTTTTCACCGGGTGGTGAAGCGGCCGGCGTGGTCAGCGCAGTGGGTGAAAAAGTCAGCCACCTGAAAGTCGGTGACCGGGTCATGGCCCTGACCGGCTGGGGCAGCTTTGCCGAGCAGGTTGCCGTGCCGGGCTACAACGCGCTGCCGATCCCGCCATCGATGGACTTCAACACTGCCGCCGCCTTCAGCATGACCTACGGCACCTCGATGCACGCCCTCAAGCAGCGCGGCAACCTGCAACCGGGCGAAACCCTGCTGGTACTTGGCGCCTCCGGCGGTGTCGGCCTGGCGGCGGTGGAAATCGGCAAAGCCATGGGCGCCCGGGTGATCGCCGCGGCCAGCAGCGCAGAGAAACTCGCCGTGGCCAAGGCCGCCGGCGCCGACGAACTGATCAACTACAGCGAAACCAGCCTGAAGGACGAAATCAAGCGCCTGACCGACGGCCAGGGTGCCGACGTGATCTACGACCCGGTGGGCGGCGACCTGTTCGACCAGGCGATCCGCGCCATTGCCTGGAACGGCCGCCTGCTGGTGGTCGGCTTCGCCAGCGGGCGCATTCCCGAGCTGCCGGTCAACCTGGCCCTGCTCAAGGGCGCGGCAGTGCTCGGCGTGTTCTGGGGCTCGTTCGCCCAACGCCAGCCACAAGACAATGCGGCGAACTTCCAGCAGTTGTTTAGCTGGTTTGCCGAAGGCAAATTGAAGCCCCTGGTGTCGCAGGTTTATCCGCTGAGCAATTCAGCCCAAGCCATCAATGATCTTGGCCAGCGTAAAGCGGTCGGGAAAGTGGTGGTGCAGGTTCGCTGAATCACTATCTGCAATAAAAGCGCGGTCACGCTGCCGCGCTTTTTTGTCATAACAGCACTCTTATCTCTTCTGGAAGAAACCGTACGTATCGGCCCGCGGGATAGGTATTACAGCGCCTGACTATTGATGGGACGCTTTTATTGAGCTTGGCAATCAGCGCCAGACGCTTCTCCTCCGGCAATTGCGTCGGTGAAAGGGAGTGCGTCAGGTAACTGCGGGTCCAGCTGAAAACCGGCAGGTCCACCCACGAGGAATCGGCGATGTTCCGCGATGCCCGTGCGATAGCACTGCATTTCAGCCGCTCCAATTCCTTGTTGACGTGGAAGGGATGTTCTCTGTCCAGCCTGTATTCCATGGGTGCGACCACGATGATTTGCGCAGGTTGATCCTCGGTAATTGTCCACGGCTTGAATCGCCATTGGTTGACTGCAGCCAATGATGCCTCTTCGAGTTCGGGATGTGCACTTTGCGCAATCACGGCATTACTGACTGATCCATCGGCCTTCACAGTCATGCTGACACGCACCATGCCGGTGACACCCGCCCGATGCAGCGCCACCGGATAAACCGGCTTCGGATTATGCTCGGGTATCAGGAACACCTCCCCGGCCCTGACATCCATGGACGCCACCAACAAAAGCACACATACCCACCACCGCATGTCCCTCTCCCTTCGCCTGCAACGCCAGACCTGGCAACAGTACAAAGGTTAAAGCGCCAGGGCATTCGGCATAACGCCATGACTTCTGCTTTAAACGAAGGACCTTTCCTAAAGGCCTGCCCTATTTCAGGTACACCACGCGCCTGCCAACTAAACAGGTAACGCTTCCTACAACGCCCCTCGCTTACATCTGAGCGACACGCTCATAAAGGAACGCGCGATATCCAACATTTCCGCTGTTTTGCCGATGAGAACCAGTGCTATTTTCGGTAACGAAACTGTAACATTCGTATCCGCAGTCAAAACAAGAAATTTGGAGCTCTTGAATGTTTGCTTTCTTTCGTCCTGCCGCACATCAGGCTCCATTGCCTGAAGAAAAAATAGACAGCACCTACCGACGCCTTCGCTGGCAGATTTTCGCCGGCATCTTCATTGGCTATGCCGGTTACTACCTGCTGCGAAAGAACTTCTCCCTGGCCATGCCGTACCTGATCGACGAGGGCTACTCCCGTGGTCAGTTGGGCCTGGCGATGTCCGCCATCGCGATTGCCTACGGTCTGTCGAAGTTTCTGATGGGCTTGGTGTCCGACCGTTCCAACCCGCGTTTCTTCCTGCCGTTCGGCCTTCTGGTGTCGGCTGGGGTGATGTTCATTTTCGGTTTCGCGCCCTGGGCGACGTCCAGCGTGACCATGATGTTCATCCTGCTGTTCATCAATGGCTGGGCGCAGGGCATGGGTTGGCCGCCGAGTGGCCGGACCATGGTGCACTGGTGGTCGCAGAAGGAACGTGGCGGCGTGGTGTCCGTGTGGAACGTGGCACACAACGTCGGCGGTGGCCTGATTGGTCCGTTGTTCCTGATCGGCATGGGCCTGTTCAATGACTGGCACGCCGCGTTCTATGTGCCGGCAGCCGTGGCGCTGGCGGTAGCGGTGTTTGCCTTTGTAACCATGCGCGATACCCCGCAATCGGTTGGCCTGCCGCCGATCGAGCAATACAAGAACGACTACCCGGAAGGCTACGACGCCAGCCACGAAGAGGAATTCAGCGCCAAGGAAATCTTCGTCAAATACGTGCTGCGCAACAAAATGCTCTGGTACATCGCCCTGGCCAACGTCTTTGTCTATCTGCTGCGCTACGGCGTGCTGGACTGGGCGCCGACCTACCTCAAGGAAGCCAAGGGTTTCACTGTGGATAAAACCTCGTGGGCGTACTTCTTCTACGAGTGGGCAGGTATCCCGGGCACGCTGCTGTGCGGCTGGATGTCGGACAAGATCTTCCGTGGCAACCGTGGCCTGACCGGCATGGTGTTCATGGCATTGGTGACGGTTGCGACGCTGGTTTACTGGCTCAACCCGGCCGGCAATCCGATGGTCGACATGATCGCGCTGCTTTCCATTGGCTTCCTGATCTACGGCCCGGTGATGCTGATCGGCTTGCAGGCGCTGGAACTGGCACCGAAGAAAGCTGCCGGTACGGCGGCGGGCTTTACCGGTCTGTTCGGTTACTTGGGCGGTTCGGTCGCGGCCAGTGCAGCGATGGGCTACACCGTGGACCATTTCGGTTGGGACGGCGGTTTCGTGTTGCTGGTCGGCGCCTGCCTGCTGGCGATGGCCTTCCTGGCCCCGACACTACGGCACAAACAAATCGCCAGTCAGGGCCGCGAAGCACTCGCTTGAACGGCCGTTGATTTACAACGCTTGAGCCGCGCCTCCAGATTCCGGTCTGGCATGGCGTGGCTGCGCAGGGCGTGCGCGGTCTGCTCGACATAATCGCGAGTGGTGCCGTAGCGCCCGCAGGCGTTTTCGAACACATGGCTCAGCACATGGTCCGGCAAGTTGCCGGCATAGCTGGGCAGGTGCCGTTCCAGAACGAATCCCAATGCCTGAACCTGGCTGCCATCTTCGAGACGGCAGTTTAGCCAGTGCGGGCGGTAGGAAGGGAAAGGCATCTCGCGCTGCCAAAGTGCGTAGAGCGAGGCTTCGAGTTGCTCTTCGGGCAAGCGATAGGCGAAACCGCTGCAAGAGCCGCCGCGATCCAGGCCAAACACCAGGCCGGGCATTTCCGGTGTGCCGCGATGTTCGTGGGACCACAGGTACAACCCGCGATGATAGCCATGCACCCGGCCGCGAACCCGCTCAACCGCCGTGCATTCAGGGCGCCAGATCAGCGAACCATACGCAAACAGCCAGACCGGCCCACCCTTGTGGCGCGCCATGGTCGATTGCATCGAGCTGAGCAATTGTTCGTGAGTGAGCTGCGGTCCCAGATCGAGCCGCGGAGGGTAAGCCAGATTCAAAAAAGCGGATTCAATGGCGCTCATGGCGAATAGCGTTCAGCTCCCCGCGGGTGAAGAATTACTTAATAGAACGCACAGCTGTAACAATAAGGCACATAAGTTTTAAGGCAATTTGAATGCCATGGCACCGTACTTATTTAAATGCCTGAATGACATATAACCTACCGGCGTTTATAAAAGTTTATAAATGCCGATTGGCTATATATAGAGTTATAACGAAAGAGCGCGGCTCAAGAGCGCGGCGCATACGCAAAAACGTCGGCACGCATCTGATGAGCGTCCATCCCCGCTTCCACCAGCGCATCCAGCGTGCCGTAGACCATGGCTGGAGAGCCACTGGCGTAAACATGCAGCGGCTTGAGGTCAGGGAAGTCTTCACAGACCGCTTCATGCAACATGCCGCACCGCCCTTCCCAACCGCATTGATCGCTGACGACCTTGTGCAGGAACAGGTTGGGCAGCTTCAGCCATTCGTCCCAATGTTCGACTTGATAAAAGTCTTCCGGACGACGCACGCCCCAATACAAATGTACCGGATGCTTGAAACCCGTGGCCCGGCAATGTTCGATCAGGCCGTGGACCTGGCCCATGCCGGTACCAGCGGCGATCAGCACGAGAGGACCGTCCGGCAACTCCTCCAGGTGGGTATCGCCAAACGGCAACTCGACCCGCACCATGCTGTTGCGCTGGAGCTGTTCGATCAGGCTCAACGCACTGGATTCGCGCGCCAGTACGTGGATTTCCAGGTCGCGCCCCGCATGCGGTGCCGAGGCGAGGGAGAATGCGGACTTTTCGCCATTCTCGCGCTCGATCATCAGGTACTGACCGGCGTGGTAGCGCGGCGGTTTGCCGGCCGGAGCCCGCAGACGTACGCGCCAGGTGTCGCCCCCCACCTCCTTGCACTCAATGACCTGACACGACACGCTGCGCACCGGCAGTTCTCCCAGCGCGAGCACGCCATCCCACAGCACGATGCAGTCTTCCAGCGGCTCCGCTATGCAAGTGTAGAACTCGCCATGGTCACGCACATTGCCAGCCTGCTCGACCCGGCCTTCCACCAGCAGCGCCGCGCACACGTGGCAATTGCCGTTGCGGCAGCTTTGCGGGCATTCGTAGCCCAGACGTCGTGCGCCATCGAGAATCCGCTCGCCGGGCAATATCTCAAGCATTGCTCCGGAGGGCTGCAAGGTTACACGCATCAATCTATTCCTAACTGATTCCAGATGGCATCGATCCGCTGGGTCACGGCATCGTCCTTGACGATGACCCGACCCCATTCACGGGTAGTTTCGCCCGGCCATTTATGCGTGGCATCAAGGCCCATTTTCGACCCCAGGCCGGACACCGGCGAGGCGAAGTCGAGGTAGTCGATCGGCGTGTTGTCGATCATCACCGTGTCGCGCTTGGGGTCCATGCGCGTGGTGATGGCCCAGATCACGTCGTTCCAGTCCCGGGCGTTGATATCGTCGTCGGTGACGATAACGAACTTGGTGTACATGAACTGTCGCAAAAACGACCAGACACCCAGCATTACCCGCTTGGCGTGGCCCGGATACGACTTCTTCATGGTCACGATGGCCATGCGGTACGAGCAACCTTCGGGCGGCAGGTAGAAATCGGTGATCTCCGGAAACTGCTTCTGCAGGATCGGCACGAACACTTCGTTCAATGCCACGCCGAGGATCGCCGGCTCATCCGGTGGACGGCCGGTGTAGGTGCTGTGGTAGATCGGTTTGATCCGGTGGGTGATGCGCTCGACGGTGAACACCGGGAAGCTGTCGACTTCGTTGTAGTATCCGGTGTGGTCGCCGTACGGGCCTTCATCGGCCATCTCGCCCGGATGGATCACGCCTTCGAGGATGATTTCGGCGGTGGCCGGCACTTGCAGGTCGTTGCCACAGCACTTCACCAGCTCGGTGCGGTTACCGCGCAGCAGACCTGCGAAGGCGTATTCGGAAAGGCTGTCGGGCACCGGGGTCACGGCACCGAGGATGGTCGCCGGGTCAGCGCCCAGTGCCACGGAAACCGGGAACGGCTGGCCTGGGTGCTTTTCGCACCACTCGCGGTAATCCAGCGCGCCGCCACGGTGGCTCAGCCAGCGCATGATGACCTTGTTGCGACCAATCACCTGCTGACGGTAGATGCCGAGGTTCTGGCGATCCTTGTTCGGGCCTTTGGTGACGGTCAGGCCCCAGGTGATCAGAGGACCGACGTCGCCCGGCCAGCAAGTCTGCACCGGCAACATGGCCAGGTCGACGTCGTCACCCTCGATGACCACTTCCTGGCACACCGCGTCCTTGACGACTTTCGGCGCCATCGAAATGATCTTGCGGAAGATCGGCAGCTTGGACCAGGCATCCTTCAGGCCCTTCGGCGGCTCGGGTTCCTTGAGGAACGCCAGCAGCTTGCCGATCTCGCGCAGCTCGCTGACCGACTCGGCACCCATGCCCATGGCGACCCGCTCGGGGGTGCCGAACAGGTTGCCGAGCACCGGGATGTCATAGCCTGTCGGCTTTTCGAACAACAGCGCCGGGCCTTTGGCACGCAGCGTGCGATCACACACCTCGGTCATCTCCAGCACTGGAGAGACGGGGATCTGGATGCGTTTCAACTCTCCGCGCTGCTCAAGCTGCTGCACGAAATCCCGAAGATCCTTGAATTTCATTGATGATGGCACCCGAAAAATAGGCGTACATCCTACCTGCTCTGCCGGCCGCTGGCAGCTTATCGCTGCTTATCTGGATGCATTCACCTGCGGTTTCCCCGGGTTTGCCCCGGCTTGCAGACTGACAAACAGCGGTTCGAGGATCGGCGCCACGAACCGCGCACCGACTTCCGAGAGGTGATTGTCATCGGTGTACAACGAGTAGCCGCCGCGTTCGGCGCGGCACAGGCCGCTCGCGTCACATAACCTCGGCGCCGGGTCCACCACCCGTACCGCCGGGTCTTGCGCCAGTTGTGCGAACAATTGACTGATGAATGCCTGGCGCTTGTGGTGCTCTGCGAGCGCCAGCCCAACATCGTCGACCGGACGGTCCAGCATTGCCAGACGTGTGAGGCGATACGGTGGGCTGAAGGGCTGCAACGGCACCTCTTTTACCAGCCAGACCCGATGTCCGCCGGCACGCAATTGCGCGACCCGGTTACGCAAGCCATCGGCCAGACGCTGTTCGGCACTGGCACGGTCGTAGTGCCCGTCAGCGCTTTTCAGAGCGTGACCAAGATCGCCTTTGCCGTCGCCATAGAGGTACAGGCTCCAGTGCGCCACCAACACCACATCGCTGACGGCTTGCGACTCCAAGGCCTGTTCAACCCGCCGATTGAACCGCGCACAACGCGCATCGTGCTCCAGGCCATCGACTGGCACACAACCGGGAGAACTGGCCAGGATCACGTTGACGCCATGGGCCTTGGCACCCTCGTCGAAAACCGGGATCAATGCCGTGGCATGACTATCGCCCCAGACAAGCGCTGGGGGCAGGCGATTTTGTGCGCCATAACGGCAGAACAACTTGTCATCCGGCGTCTTGTCATCGGCCAGGCAGGCCATCAGCTCCGGCCGCCATTCGCGACCCTTTGCGTATTGCAGGACCTGGTCAGACAGACGCCACGGCAAGCCGTCGGTCCATCGCAAGGTTTGCCCGGCCAGGCCGAGCAGCAGGATACCGCAGGCGCCGGCGAGCAGAACCTGTCGGCGTCCGGCGAGCAGGCGACGCTCACGAAACGGGGTTTCGACGAATTTCCAGGACAGATAACCCAGCAACAGCGTCAGCAGAATCAACCCGGCACTGTCGAAAGCACTCGGTTCACCGACGCTGGCATAGCTGGAGAATACGAACACCGGCCAGTGCCACAGGTACCAGGAATAAGAAACCAGGCCGAGGCCGACCATCACCCGACTGCTCAAAAACTGACCAGCCCAGGTTTCACGATGACCGTTGGCCAGAATCAGCAGCACCACACCAAGCACCGGAAGCAACGCCGCGACGCCCGGGAATGGCGTGGCCTTGTCATAACCGAACACCGCCAACAGTATCAGCACCATGCCGAGCAGGCTCAGCCACTGCGCCGCCATCGGCTTGAGACGCCATGCAGACTTGGGCGCTACCGCCAGCATCGCACCGGCCAACAGTTCCCACGCACGCATCGGCAGCAGGAAGAAGGCTTTTTCCGGATGATGGGCGACGGCCCACACGCTCAAGCCAAAGGACAGCAGCAATACGCCGAACAGCGCCAGTCGCCAATGCCTGAGACGGCTCGACAGCAGTGTCAGCAGCAACGGGAAGACGATGTAAAACTGTTCCTCCACCGCCAGCGACCAGGTGTGCAGCAGGGGCTTCAGGTCGGAGGCGACATCGAAATAGCCGTCCTGGCGCATGAACAGGATGTTGGACACAAACATCACCTGGTAACGCACCGATCGCCCCAGCTCGTCGTAATCCTTCGGTGCCAGCAAAAACCAGCCGACCGCCAGCACCGCGATGATCATCGCGAACAATGCCGGCAAAATCCGCCGTGCACGCCGGACCCAGAAATCGACGAAGCTGAATTGCCCGGCCTGGCGCTGATTCCAGATGATCGAGGTGATCAGGTAACCGGAAATCACGAAAAACACATCCACGCCGACAAAGCCGCCGGTAAATCCGGGAACGCCAAAATGAAACAGCACGACAGCAATCACCGCCACCGCGCGCAAGCCGTCGATATCCCTTCGATAAGCCAGTGTGCTCATAAACATAAACCAGTCAGATCGTTGTTTTCAGCGCGTTTGAGCATCGTCCCCGGACGATGACTGCAAACGCGGCTGGTTGAAGTGCCAAGCAACTGACCCTGGCCAATCAAAAACATCCCATGGCCCGGGCAAAAAATTGCAGGCAAAAAAATGGCGCCCCACCGGGACGCCATTCTCTTGAACTCAACGGACGATGTTACTTGCGCTTCATCGACAGGAAGAATTCGTCGTTGGTCTTGGTCGTTTTCAGCTTGTCGACCAGGAACTCGATGGCAGCTACTTCATCCATCGGGTGCAGCAGCTTGCGCAGGATCCACATGCGCTGCAGCTCGTCGTCGGCAGTCAGCAACTCTTCGCGGCGGGTGCCGGAACGGTTGATGTTGATGGCCGGGAAGACGCGCTTTTCAGCGATACGGCGATCCAGCGGCAGCTCCATGTTGCCGGTGCCTTTGAATTCCTCGTAGATCACTTCGTCCATCTTCGAGCCGGTTTCAACCAGCGCGGTGGCGATGATGGTCAGCGAGCCGCCTTCTTCGATGTTCCGCGCGGCGCCGAAGAAACGCTTCGGTTTCTCCAGGGCGTGGGCATCGACACCACCGGTCAGTACCTTGCCGGAGCTCGGGATCACGGTGTTGTAGGCACGAGCCAGACGGGTGATGGAGTCGAGCAGGATCACCACGTCTTTCTTGTGCTCGACCAGGCGCTTGGCCTTCTCGATCACCATTTCGGCAACCTGCACGTGGCGGGTTGGCGGCTCGTCGAACGTCGAGGCAACCACTTCGCCGCGCACGGTGCGCTGCATTTCGGTTACTTCTTCCGGACGTTCGTCGATCAGCAGCACGATCAGGTGAACTTCAGGGTTGTTACGGGCGATATTCGCGGCAATGTTCTGCAGCATGATCGTCTTGCCCGCTTTCGGCGGTGCAACGATCAGACCGCGCTGGCCTTTACCGATCGGGGCGCACAGGTCGATGACTCGACCGGTCAAGTCTTCGGTGGAACCGTTACCGGCTTCCATTTTCATGCGCACGGTCGGGAACAGCGGGGTCAGGTTCTCGAAGAGAATCTTGTTTTTCGCGTTTTCCGGACGGTCGTAGTTGATCGTGTCGACCTTGAGCAGCGCGAAATAACGCTCGCCTTCCTTTGGAGGGCGGATCTTGCCAACGATGGTGTCACCGGTGCGCAAGTTGAAACGACGGATCTGGCTCGGCGAGACGTAGATATCGTCTGGGCCGGCGAGATAGGAAGCGTCAGCGGAGCGCAGGAAGCCGAAGCCGTCCTGGAGAATCTCCAGCACGCCATCACCGGAGATTTCCTCACCGCTTTTCGCGTGCTTCTTGAGCAGGGAGAAAATCACGTCCTGCTTGCGCGAACGGGCCATATTTTCTATGCCCATCTGTTCGGCCAATTCGAGCAGTTCGGTAATCGGCTTTTGCTTGAGTTCAGTCAGATTCATATAGGAATGACGTAATCATTTATGGAGGGGGGAAATTAAGCTTTTGGCTTAATGAGGCCGCGCCGCAGAGAAGGCGACAGGATCGCGTACTTATTCGAAAAGGAGTGCGTCGGCGACGGCTAGCAGGGGGCAATGGAGAAACCAGTGCGGGGCCGAATGTAACACCTGAGTTTAGGAGCGTCTAGCCCTGAATACGCAAAAAGCCCCGCTATTTGCGGGGCTTTTTCAGGACACTTTGCAGCGACGCTTAGATGTTGGCGTCGAGGAAGGCAGCCAGTTGCGACTTCGACAGTGCGCCGACCTTGGTCGCTTCAACGTTGCCGTTCTTGAACAGCATCAGGGTCGGGATACCGCGCACGCCGTGCTTGGCCGGGGTTTCCTGGTTTTCGTCGATGTTCAGCTTGGCAACGGTCAGCTTGCCTTTGTAAGTCTCGGCAATTTCGTCCAGAACCGGAGCGATCATTTTGCAAGGGCCGCACCATTCAGCCCAGTAGTCGACCAGTACAGCGCCTTCGGCCTTGAGTACGTCGGCCTCGAAGCTAGCGTCGCTAACGTGTTTGATAAGATCGCTGCTCATGGAATTCTCCAGGTTGTAAGCAAAAAAACGTGGCCCATCATAGCGGTCCTTCCCTCGTTCAGGAAGGTGCAGATGATTGAGTCTCGCTATGGTGATTCATGAGTTTGGGTATAGCTCAGGTCATGAAGTGACGGGAGCGATGAACGCGATTCCGGTGCGCAACGCGGCATTGCGTACGTGCTCTTGCATGGCCTTTTGCGCGGCGCCAGACGCCCGGCGAGCCAGCGCACGAAGGATTTTGCGGTGTTCCTGCCAGGTTTCCATGGCCCGCTCGACCCGGATGAACGGTAGCTTCTGGCTTTCCAGGAAGATGTCGGCGCTGGCGGTCAGGATGCTCAGCATCGCCTGATTGCCGCTGGCCAGCAGGATGCGGCGGTGGAATTCGAAATCCAGGCGGGCCGCGGCTTCGAAGTCGCCGGACTTGAGCTCGTTACGCATGGCGGCGACATTGTCTTCCAGCACATCGAGTTCGTCGGTGCTCAAGGTTACGGCCGCCAACCCCGCAGCAAACCCCTCCAGCGCATAGCGCAGTTGAAAGATGTCCAGCGGCGAAGCCTGCGCCGCGAACGGCCAGCCCGGCGCCGCATCGCCTCGCGGCAACTCCACCGGCGATTGCACGAACACGCCTTTACCCGGCTGGATGCTGATGACGCCCAGCGCACTCAGCGATGACAACGCCTCGCGCAACGACGCCCGACTGACCCCCAATTGCACCGCCAGGTCCCGTTGCGAGGGCAAGGCATCCCCAGGCCCGAAGCCCTGTTCGGTAATCAGTTTGCGGATGGCTTGCAGCGCCACTTCAGGTACGGCGCGGGAGATCGAGTTCATGGTTTTCCAGACGAACCAGGCCAATGTGCGCTCAGTTGTAAAGCTATTCGCGACGCCCGGCAAGTCGTGCCCCATGGGGGTTCGGTGATTTTCACGGCTGCGCCATCGGGGTGCGAAACGCAACCTGACTGTTCAGACCAGTAAGACCGTGCGACGCCAGCAAAACCGCGCCCTGGCGCCCTCAAAACCCCATGTTGGCATGGCCCATGCTCTGTCGATCCACAGAAATCACTTCTTGCCGATCCGGAGATTTGCCATGACCCAGCGTTACAGCACCCTCCTCGCAGCCTTGTTCGCCAGCCTGATGCTGAGCCAGGCACCCGCCCATGCCGACGGTCTGGAGGATGTGGTCAAGCGCGGCGTCCTCAAGGTCGCCGTGCCCCAGGACTTCCCGCCGTTCGGCTCGGTCGGCCCGGACATGAAACCCCGTGGCCTCGATATCGACACCGCAAAACTGCTGGCCGATCAGCTCAAGGTCAAGCTCGAACTGACCCCGGTCAACAGCACCAACCGCATCCCGTTCCTCACCACCGGCAAGGTCGACCTGGTGATCTCCAGCCTCGGCAAGAACCCGGAGCGCGAAAAAGTCATCGACTTCTCCCGCGCCTACGCACCGTTCTACCTCGCCGTGTTCGGTCCGCCAGACGCCGACATCAAGGGCCTGGACGATCTCAAGGGCAAAACCATCAGCGTCACCCGTGGTGCCATCGAAGACATCGAGCTGACCAAGGTCGCCCCCGAAGGCGTGACCATCAAGCGTTTCGAAGACAACAACTCGACCATTGCCGCGTACCTGGCCGGGCAAGTCGACCTGATCGCCAGCGGCAACGTGGTGATGGTTGCCATCAGCGAAAAGAGCCCGAAACGGGTGCCCGCGCTGAAAGTGAAGCTCAAGGATTCGCCGGTCTACGTCGGCGTCAACAAGAACGAGCCGGCGCTGCTGGACAAGGTCAACCAGATCCTCGTGACCGCCAAGACTGACGGCGCGCTGGAAAAGAACGCCCTGACCTGGCTGAAAGAGCCGCTGCCGGCCGATCTCTGATTCGGCGCGCTGGAGACGTTTTATGGCTTATCAGTTCGATTTCCTGCCGGTGGTGAACAACACCGACCTGTTGCTGCGCGGTGCGTTGTTCACCCTTGAGCTGACCGCCATCGGCGCTGTGCTCGGCGTGGGGCTGGGCATCGTCGGGGCGCTGGTGCGGGCGTGGAACATCCGGCCTTTCGCGGGGATTTTCGCGGTCTATGTCGAGTTGATCCGCAACACGCCATTCCTGGTGCAGTTATTTTTCATTTTCTTCGGCTTGCCGTCCCTGGGCGTGCAGATTTCCGAATGGCAGGCGGCGGTGCTGGCGATGGTCATCAACCTCGGCGCCTATTCCACCGAGATCATCCGCGCCGGCATCCAGGCAATTCCCCGGGGTCAGCTGGAAGCCGCAGCGGCACTGGCGATGACGCGCTTCGAAGCGTTTCGCCATGTAGTGCTGCTGCCGGCACTGGGCAAAGTCTGGCCGGCCCTGAGCAGCCAGATCATTATCGTCATGCTCGGTTCGGCAGTCTGCTCGCAGATCGCCACCGAAGAGCTGAGTTTCGCCGCCAACTTCATTCAGTCGCGCAACTTCCGCGCCTTTGAAACCTACGCCCTGACCACGCTGCTGTACCTGTGCATGGCGCTGCTGATCCGCCAGTTGCTGAACTGGATTGGCCACCGCTTCATTGCAAGGAGCAGCCGATGAGCGATTTCACCCTCTGGGACATCGTGCGCAACCTGCTCATGGGCCTGCAATGGACGCTAGCGCTGTCGCTGGTGGCGTTCATTGGCGGCGGGCTGATCGGCTTGCTGATCATGGTCATGCGCATCTCGGACAAATCCCTGCCGCGCAGTTTCGCCCGCACTTACATCGAACTGTTCCAGGGCACACCGCTATTGATGCAGCTGTTCCTGGTGTTTTTCGGCGTCGCGTTAGCCGGGATAGAGATTTCGCCGTGGATGGCGGCGGCGATTGCACTGACGTTGTTCACCAGTGCCTATCTGGCGGAGATCTGGCGCGGTTGCGTCGATTCGATTCCCAACGGCCAATGGGAGGCCTCATCGAGCCTGGCGCTGAACCCGCTGGAACAATTGCGCTATGTGATCCTGCCCCAGGCCCTGCGCATCGCCGTGGCGCCGACCGTGGGTTTTTCGGTGCAAGTGGTCAAAGGCACCGCCGTGACCTCGATCATCGGCTTCACCGAGCTGACCAAGACCGGCGGCATGCTCGCCAACGCCACCTTCGAACCGTTCATGGTCTACGGCCTCGTCGCCCTCGGCTACTTCCTGCTGTGCTACCCCTTGTCGCTCAGTGCGCGCTACCTGGAAAGGAGACTGCATGCCTCTGCTTAGAATTTCCGCCCTGCATAAATACTACGGCGATCACCATGTGCTCAAAGGCATCGACCTGAGCATCGAGGAAGGCCAGGTGGTGGCGATCATCGGTCGTAGTGGCTCGGGCAAGTCCACCCTGCTGCGCACTCTCAACGGCCTGGAGTCGATCAACGACGGCGTGATCGAAGTCGACGGCGAGTACCTCGACGCCGCCCGCGCCGACCTGCGCAGCCTGCGGCAGAAAGTCGGGATGGTGTTCCAGCAGTTCAACCTGTTCCCGCACCTGACCGTCGGCGAGAACGTCATGCTCGCGCCGCAAGTGGTGCAGAAAGTGCCAAAAGCCAAGGCCGCCGAACTGGCGCGGCAGATGCTGGAAAGGGTCGGGCTGGGGGAAAAGTTCGATGCTTTCCCTGATCGACTGTCCGGCGGGCAGCAACAGCGGGTGGCGATTGCCCGGGCACTGGCGATGTCGCCGAAGGTTTTGCTATGCGACGAAATCACCTCGGCGCTGGACCCGGAACTGGTCAACGAAGTGCTGAGCGTGGTCCGGCAACTGGCCAGGGAAGGCATGACGCTGATCATGGTCACCCACGAAATGCGCTTCGCCCGGGAGGTTGGGGACAAGTTGGTGTTCATGCACCAGGGCAAGGTGCATGAGACAGGCGATCCGAAGGTGTTGTTCGCCAACCCGCAGACGGCGGAGCTGGCGAATTTCATCGGGACAGTTGAGGCGGCGGGCTGAAGATCATCGGTGCTAATGACGCCACCTTCGCGGGCAAGCCCGCGAAGAGGCCATTTGCATCGCCGCAGGTCCCCCCGTGGTAAAAGATCGCAGCCTTCGGCAGCTCCTACGCGTTGGCGCCAGCCTTTGATCGTGGCACGATGTCGAGGTTATCGACCGAGACCCCAGACCATGCCGCAATCCCAAGCCAAGAATCTGTCCCTGATCGCCGCAATCGACCTGGGCTCCAACAGTTTTCACATGGTCGTGGCCAAGGCCCAGAACGGCGAGATCCGTATTCTCGAGCGTCTCGGGGAGAAGGTTCAGCTGGCCGCCGGTATCGACGAAGAGCGCCATCTCAACGAAGAATCGATGCAACGCGGCCTCGACTGCCTCAAGCGTTTCGCCCAACTGATCAGCGGTATGCCCACCGGCGCCGTTCGCATCGTCGGCACCAACGCCTTGCGTGAAGCCCGCAACCGCGCCGAATTCATCCGTCGCGCCGAAGAAATTCTCGGCCACCCGGTGGAAGTCATTTCCGGCCGTGAAGAAGCGCGCCTGATCTACCTCGGCGTGTCCCACACCCTCGCCGACACCCCCGGCAAACGCCTGGTGGCCGACATCGGCGGCGGCAGTACCGAATTCATCATTGGCCAGCGCTTCGAACCGCTGCTGCGCGAAAGCCTGCAGATGGGTTGCGTCAGCTATACCCAGCGCTATTTCAAGGACGGCAAGATCACCCCGGCCCGTTACGCCCAGGCATACACCGCGGCGCGGCTGGAGATCATGAGCATCGAGCACGCCCTGCACCGCCTGACCTGGGATGAGGCCATTGGCTCCTCGGGCACCATCCGCGCCATCGGTCTGGCGCTGAAGGCTGGCGGCCATGGTACCGGCGAGGTCAACGCCGAAGGCCTGGCCTGGCTCAAGCGCAAACTGATCAAGATGGGCGACGTCGAAAAAATCGATTTCGAAGGTATCAAACCGGATCGCCGGGCGATTTTCCCGGCGGGCCTGGCGATCCTCGAAGCGATCTTCGACTCCCTCGAACTGCAACGCATGGATCACTGCGAAGGCGCCCTGCGCGAAGGCGTGCTCTATGACCTGCTGGGCCGCCATCATCACGAAGACGTGCGCGAACGCACCCTCACTTCGCTGATGGAGCGCTACCACGTCGATCAGGAACAGGCGGTACGGGTCGAGCGCAAGGCACTGCATGCTTTCGACCAAGTGGCCGAGGACTGGGATCTGGAAGACGGCGTCTGGCGCGAACTGCTCGGCTGGGCGGCCAAGGTCCATGAAGTGGGTCTGGACATCGCTCACTACCAGTACCACAAGCACGGCGCCTACCTGATCGAGCACTCGGACCTCGCCGGGTTCTCCCGCGAAGACCAGTTGATGCTCGCGCTGCTGGTACGCGGTCACCGCCGCAATATTCCCAAGGACAGGTTCGCCGATTTCGGCGACGACGGCATCAAGCTGATTCGCCTGTGCGCGCTGCTGCGCTTTGCGATCCTGTTCCACCACATCCGTGGCACCCAGCAAATGCCCCAGGTGGAACTGAACGCCCATGGCAATAGCCTGGAAGTGGTGTTCCCGGAGAACTGGCTGGACGAAAACCAGCTGACGCAGGCCGACTTCGAAATCGAAGCGCAATGGCTGACCCGGGTCGATATCGTGTTGAGCGCTCGCTGAAACACCAGAAATGAAGCCAACCCCTGTGGCGAGGGAGCTTGCTCCCGCTGGGGTGCGAAGCGCCCCCCCTCCGCGCTTGCAGGTAATCAGAAAATATCTGGTCACTGATTTTGGGGCTGCTGCGCAGCCCAACGGGAGCAAGCTCCCTCGCCACAGGAATACAGTGAAAACGAAAAAGGGCGATCCATTTGGATCGCCCTTTTTTTGTCTGCCTGATCCGCGTTACCGCACAGCCAGTATCGGACTACCCAAACGCTCCAGCAATGTCGCCTGGGCGCTGCGCGGGTTCTGGTTGCCGGTCGGTGTGTTACGGATGTAACGACCGTCCGACTGCAGGCTCCAGCTGTGGGTGTTATCAGTCAGATACAACTCCAGTTCTTTCTTGACCCGCATGATCAGCTTCTTGCCTTCCACCGGGAAGCAAGTCTCGACGCGCTTGTCGAGGTTGCGTTCCATCCAGTCGGCACTGGACAGGTACATCAGCTCGTCGCCACCGTTGAGGAAGTAGAAGACCCTGGTGTGTTCCAGGAAGCGGCCAATGATCGAACGCACGTGGATGTTATGGGAAACCCCGGCGATGCCTGGCCGCAGGCAGCACATGCCACGCACCACCAGATCGATGCGCACACCTGACTGGCTGGCCTTGTACAACGCGCGGATGATCTTCGGATCGGTCAGCGAGTTGAACTTGGCGATGATGTGCGCCGGTTTGCCGTCGAGGGCGAACTGGGTTTCGCGGGCAATCATGTCGAGCATGCCCTTTTTCAGGGTGAACGGCGCGTGCAGCAGTTTCTTCATGCGCAGCGTCTTACCCATGCCGATCAACTGGCTGAACAGTTTGCCGACGTCTTCGCACAAGGCGTCGTCGGAGGTCAGCAGGCTGTAGTCGGTATACAGGCGGGCGTTGCCGGCGTGGTAGTTACCGGTGCCGAGGTGCGCATAACGCACAATCTCGCCGGCTTCGCGCCGCAAAATCAACATCATCTTGGCGTGGGTCTTGAAGCCGACGACACCGTAGATCACCACCGCACCGGCCGCTTGCAGACGGCTGGCCAGTTGCAGGTTGGACTCTTCGTCGAAGCGCGCGCGCAATTCGATCACCGCCGTGACCTCCTTGCCGTTACGCGCCGCATCCACCAGCGCATCGACGATTTCCGAGTTGGCGCCAGAACGGTACAGGGTCTGGCGCACCGCCAGAACGTGTGGGTCCTTGGCGGCCTGGCGCAGCAGGTCGACCACCGGGGTGAACGACTCGAACGGGTGCAGCAGCAGGATGTCCTGCTTGCTGATCACGCTGAAAATATTCTCGCTGTTCTGCAGCAGTTTCGGAATCTGCGGGGTGAACGGCAGGTATTGCAGTTCGCGCTGACTGTCCAGGCCGGTGATGCTGAACAGCCGCGTCAGGTTCACCGGGCCGTTGACCTGATACAACTCCGTCTCGCTCAGGTTGAATTGCTTGAGCAGGTAGTCGGACAGATGTTTCGGGCAGGTGTCGGCCACTTCCAGACGCACCGCATCGCCATAGCGACGGGAGAACAGTTCGCCGCGCAAGGCGCGGGCCAGGTCTTCGACGTCTTCGGAGTCCAGCGCCAGGTCGGCGTTACGGGTCAGGCGGAACTGGTAGCAGCCCTTGACCTTCATGCCCTGGAACAGGTCATCGGCGTGGGCGTGGATCATCGACGACAGGAATACATAGTTGTCGCCAGCGCCGCCGACTTCTTCCGGCACCTTGATGATGCGCGGCAGCAGGCGTGGCGCCGGGATGATCGCCAGACCGGAATCGCGGCCAAAGGCGTCGATGCCTTCGAGCTCGACGATGAAGTTCAGGCTCTTGTTCACCAGCAACGGGAACGGGTGCGTCGGGTCGAGACCGATCGGGGTGATGATCGGTGCGATCTCGTCACGGAAATAGCGGCGGACCCAGGTCTTGAGCTTGGTCGTCCAGTTGCGGCGACGGATGAAGCGGACCTGATGTTTTTCCAGCTCCGGCAACAGAATGTCGTTGAGGATCGCGTACTGGCGATCGACGTGACCGTGGACCAGTTCGCTGATGCGTGCCAGCGCCTGATGCGGCTGCAGACCATCGGCGCCGGCCTGTTCACGGGCGAAGGTGATCTGCTTCTTGAGGCCGGCGACACGAATCTCGAAGAACTCGTCCAGGTTGCTGGAGAAGATCAACAGAAACTTCAGCCGCTCCAGCAATGGATAGGACTCGTCCAGCGCCTGCTCCAGCACGCGGATGTTGAACTGCAGTTGCGAGAGCTCGCGGTGGATGTACAGGCTGCTGTCATCCAGGCCGGGAATGGCCAGCACTGGCGCTGTCACGGCGGTTTCGACGACCGCCGCGGGCGGAGCTGGCTCCAGCTCCGGCGGGGTCTCTTCGACTTGCTCCACCACAGGTTGAGCGTCTTTTACGGCAACTTCAGTGAGTACTTCGGTATTCATCGAATGTTCCTGGGAGGGCTATTTTTGCTCTCGTAACAATTGAGCGGCACGAACGGCAAAGTACGTCAGGATGCCATCAGCCCCTGCACGTTTGAAAGCGGTCAAGGACTCTAGGATAACCCCTTCGCTCAACCAGCCATTCTGGATCGCCGCCATGTGCATGGCGTATTCGCCGCTGACTTGATAAACAAACGTCGGCACTTTGAACTCTTCTTTTACCCGGCACAGGATGTCCAGGTACGGCATGCCCGGCTTGACCATGACCATGTCTGCACCTTCTGACAAGTCCGCCGCCACTTCGTGCAGGGCTTCGTTGCTGTTGGCCGGGTCCATCTGATAGGAGGCCTTGTTGGCCTTGCCCAGGTTCAGCGCCGAACCGACCGCATCGCGGAACGGGCCGTAATAGGCACTGGCGTACTTGGCCGAGTAGGCCATGATCCGCACATTGACGTGACCGGCCACTTCGAGGGCTTCGCGGATCGCCTGGATGCGACCGTCCATCATGTCCGATGGAGCCACGACCTGAGCGCCGGCTTCGGCGTGGGACAGGGCTTGCCTGACCAGTGCGTCGACGGTGATGTCGTTCTGCACGTAGCCTTCTTCATCAAGAATGCCGTCCTGGCCGTGGGTGGTGAACGGGTCCAGGGCGACGTCGGTGATCACGCCCAGCTCAGGGAATCGTGCACGTAGCGCACGGGTCGCGCGCTGGGCGATACCTTCGGGGTTCCACGCTTCAGCGGCGTCCAGGGACTTGAGTTCCGCGGGTGTCACCGGGAACAGCGCCAGCGCCGGAATCCCCAGTTCGACCCACTTGGCCGCTTCTTCCAGCAACAGGTCGATGGTCAGGCGTTCGACGCCCGGCATCGAAGCCACCGCTTCGCGACGGTTTTCACCGTCCAGAACGAACACCGGCAGGATCAGGTCATCGACGGTCAAGACGTTTTCACGGACCAGACGACGCGAGAAGTCGTCACGACGATTGCGGCGCAGGCGGGTTGCGGGGAACAAACGGTTGGCGGGGGTAAAGCTCACGGCAGACTCCTGAGCCCGCGCTTACGGGCGAGCGTGACAGTTATAAGCGGCCATTATGACGAACGTATTACAGTTGTGTGCACCCCTGTGACAGGTAGCCGCATTCCATTGTCATTGTAGGAAATGTTCACGTCGAGACACATTTGGACACTTTCCTGAATGTGTCCGAAGGGTTAGGCTGCGCGTTCATTTCGCCAGCACCCAGACAATGCTCCAACAATTTCTGCATGACTTCGGCTACTTTGCCCTTTTTCTAGGCACGTTCTTCGAAGGCGAAACCATTCTGGTACTCGCGGGCTTCCTCGCGTTCCGTGGATACATGGACATCAACCTGGTGGTGGTCGTGGCCTTCTTCGGCAGCTATGCCGGCGACCAGCTGTGGTATTTCCTGGGGCGCAAGCACGGCCGCAAGTTGCTAGCGCGCAAGCCGCGTTGGCAAATGATGGGTGACCGGGCGCTGGAACACATTCGCAAGCATCCGGACATCTGGGTATTGAGCTTCCGTTTCGTCTACGGTTTACGCACGGTGATGCCGGTGGCCATCGGGCTGTCAGGCTATCCGCCGGGCCGTTACCTGCTGCTCAACGGAATTGGTGCAGCGATCTGGGCCGCAGCCCTGGCAGCGGCCGCGTACCATTTCGGCGCAGTGCTCGAAGGCATGCTCGGCAGTGTGAAGAAGTACGAACTCTGGGTGCTCGGTGCACTGCTGGTCCTGGGCTTCGTGCTGTGGCTGCGCCGGCGCTTCAAGAATGCCCGCCTGGCCAAGCAGGTCTACGCCGACGAACAAGCCCTGAAAGCTACGCGGACCAACACCGAAGGCCCTACGACGCCAACCGAGTGATGCGGTTCCTGCAACAGTAGAGACCGACGCCGCTCAACAGGCTGTAGCTGAGCAGGCCGACCCAGCCCACCGCGCTGGCCGGCCACAGCCCCACCATCGGGGCCAGCCATGCCAATGGCAGGTTCGACGCCAGCCGCACCAGCTCCAGCTTCAACGCCCTCGGGCGATTCTCCAGGGCTACGCCCAGCACAAACAGACCGAACGCCACCGCTCCCCAACCCAACACCAGGGCGGCGACTGGCAGCTTCGGTTCAAGATTCATCAGGTAACTGCCCAGCGCGATATAGACGCAGAACTGCAAGAGGACGTAGAGCTGCTGACGCCCGTCCAGCGCCACCTCGAATTTACGGAACTGGCTCAGGTTCGGCTTGTTCATCGGGTATCTGGCCGCCACGTCCGCCGGGCGCCAGCCGGTGCGCATGAACCAGATCCGTAGCTTGTCCCAGGTGCTTTCGGCACGCCGCGCATCGGCCCACAACTGCGCATAGAACTGCACGTTCGCCCACACGGGGTTCCAGCTCGCCAGCGGCGTGGTCACGCCGAAGATCACCGGCTCGTTGTCGTCTTCTTCCTGGAACGAACCGAACAAACGGTCCCAGATAATGAACACACCGCCGTAGTTGCGATCCATGTAGAGAGCGTTCTGTGCATGGTGGGCCCGATGATTGGACGGCGTGACAAAGAACCATTCGAACCAGCCAAGCTTGGGAATGTGCCGGGTGTGCACCCAGAACTGGTACAGCAGGTTCAGCGCCGCGACACTGACGAACACCAGCAGCGGCACGCCGGACACCGCCATCGGCAGGTAGAAGATCCAGCCCAACAAGAATCCGGTACTGGTCTGGCGCAACGCCGTGGACAGGTTGTAGTCCTCGCTCTGGTGATGCACCGAATGGGCGGCCCAGAGGATGTTGCGCTCGTGGCCCATGCGATGCAGCCAGTAGTAGCAGAAATCGTAGAAGACAAAGGCAAACACCCAGGTCCAGACGCTGTCGGCCGACAGTTCGAACAGCGCAAGGTGCTTGAGGGCAAAGGCGTAGGTCACCAGTCCCACACCCTTGGTCAACAGACCCGTGGTGGTCGACAGCACGCCGGTGCTGATGCTGTTGATCGCGTCCGCCACCCGATAATTGCTTACCCCGCGCCAACGGTCCGCCAGCAACTCGACGGCTATCAGAAAAAAGAAAAACGGCACTGCATACAGAATGAAGTCCATGACGCGCCCTGATCGGAATCTTGAGGACAGATGCTATGTGCAGCCGCGAATTAACCCTATGGCAACGCGGGACAAATTAGTGGACATTTAACGCCATGAATCTGGAGAAAAGCCCATGAGCAAAAAAGTTGCAGTGATCCTTTCCGGTTGTGGCGTGTACGACGGCGCCGAGCTCCACGAGAGCGTCATCACCCTGCTGCGTCTGGACCAGCGCGGGGCCCAGGTGCAGTGTTTCGCACCGAACATCGCGCAATTGCATGTGATCAACCACCTGACCGGCGAAGAAATGCCCGAATCGCGCAACGTGCTGGTGGAATCGGCGCGGATTGCCCGGGGCAACATCAAGGATATCCGTGAAGCGAACATCGATGAGTTCGATGCGCTGATCGTGCCCGGCGGCTTCGGCTCGGCCAAGAACCTGTCCAACTTCGCCATCGAAGGCGCCGGCTGCACCGTTCAACCGGATGTCCTGGCACTGACCGAAGCCTTTGCCGAGGCCGGCAAACCGGTGGGGTTGATGTGCATCTCCCCCGCCCTGGCGGCAAAGATCTACGGCCCTGGCGTCATCTGCACCATTGGCAACGACACCGACACGGCTGCCGCGATGAACAAGATGGGCGCGACCCATACCGATTGTGCGGTCAGTGAGATCGTCGAGGATAAGGCACGCAAACTGGTGAGCACACCGGCCTATATGCTGGCGCAATCGATCAGTGAAGCGGCTTCAGGCATTAACAAACTGGTCGACCGCGTGCTCGAACTGACCCACGAAAACGACGCCTGACACTGTTCAGAACTGTAGGAGCGAGCTTGCTCGAGAAAGACGTGAGAGCGCCGCGTTCATCCAGCCAGCACTCGTCATCGTTGACGTCCATCGTCGGATCGCCGCCCGGAGCAAGCTCGCTCCTACAGTTTACGGGCCAGCCGGGTGAGAATCCGGTCCAGCGCATTGGCGAACGCCTGCTTCTCACGGTCGCCAAAGGGTGCCGGTCCACCGCCCATTTGCCCCTGTTCGCGCAAATCAGTGAACAGGTTGCGAACCGCCAGCCGCTCGCCCATGTTCTGCGCATCAAACTCCTTGCCCCGTGGATCGAGCGCTGCCACGCTCTTCTTCACCAGACGATCGGCCAGCGGCACATCGCTGCAGATCACCAGCTCACCGGGTACTGCGTGTTCCACCAGGTAGTCATCGGCCGCATCCGGTCCGCTCGGCACCACGATCAGCTTGACCAGTGCCAGCCCCGGTTTGGTCTGCGGTTGCCCGGCCACCAGCACCACTTCGAACTGGCGCTTGAGAGCGAACTTCACCACCAGATCCTTGGCTGCCCGCGGACAGGCGTCGGCGTCGATCCACACACGCATTGAATTTTCCTCTGTTGAAAAGCATCGCGGGCAAGCCACGTTCCCACAGGTTAACGCTAAACCTGTGGGAGCGTGGCTTGCCCGCGAAAGTGAGCGCAGCGAATGCCGTTTAAGAAACCTGCACCCGCTGCCTCTCAACCACCCGGCTACGACCGTACAACACGACAATCGCAATGATCGCCACAGCCTGGGCGCTCAACGAATACGCATCGGCATGGATCCCCAGCCATTCAAAGTCAAAGAACGGCACCGGCCGCGTGCCGAAAATCCCGGCTTCCTGCAGCGCTTTCACGCCATGCCCGGCAAACACCACCGACAAGGCGCACAAAAGACCGGCGTTGATGCTGAAGAACAGCGCCAGCGGCAACTTCGCCGAACCGCGCAAAATCACCCAGGCCAGGCCGACCAGCAGCACCAGCGCCGTGGCCCCACCAGCCAGCACCGCGTTGTGCCCTGCGGGGCCTGCCTGCAACCACAGGGTTTCGTAGAACAGGATCACTTCGAACAGTTCGCGATACACCGAGAAGAACGCCAGGGTCGCAAAACCGAAACGCCCGCCGCCGCCCACCAGGCTGCTCTTGATGTAATCCTGCCAGGCCGCCGCGTGACGACGATCGTGCATCCACACGCCCAGCCACAGCACCATGACGCTGGCAAACAACGCTGTCGCGCCTTCCAGCAACTCGCGCTGCGAACCGCTGACATCAATCACATAGGCTGCCAGCGCCCAGGTGCCCAGCCCCGCCACAAACGCCAGGCCCCAGCCGACGTTAACGCTGCGCACTGCCGTTTGTTGGCCTGTGTTACGCAGGAAAGCAAGGATCGCCGCCAGCACCAGAATCGCTTCCAGACCTTCGCGCAGCAAAATCAGCAGGCCGGAAATGTAACTCAGCGACCAGCTCAAACCCTCGTTGCCCAACAGGCCGGCCGATGCCTTCAACTTACCCTTGGTCACGTCCAGACGCTGCTCGACCTCGCTCACCGGCAGGCCGTCCTGCAACGATTGACGGTAGGCCATCAGGGATTTTTCAGTGTCTTTGCGCACGTTGGCGTCAATGTTATCCAGCGAGCTCTCAACCAGCTCGAAGCCTTCCAGATACGCCGCTACCGATAAGTCATAAGCCTGATCATGCTCACCGGCACGATACGCCGCGATGCTCTTGTCCAGAGTGGCCGCGGTGTAGTCGAGCAGTTGCGCCGGGCCACGCTTGACCTGGGGCGGTTGCGCCCGCTGGGCACGGAAGGTCGCGGCGGCTTGCGGGCCTTCGGCGGCCTGTACTTCGGTCGGGGTCTGACGAGCGAGGTCGGCGATGTTGTAGGTCTTTTCAGCCTTGGCCGTCGCCGGGTCGACACTGAAGCTGGCGATATAGGTGGCCAGGTCCCAGCGCTGACGATCATCCAGTTGATCGGCAAAAGCCGGCATGTCAGTCCCTTCGACCCCCAGGCCCAGGATGCTGTAGATCGCGTAGAGGCTCAGTCGATCCAGTCGTGTGGTATCACGCAGATTGGATGGCGGAGGCGTCATGCCGACACCTGCCGGGCCGTCGCCGGCCCCTGTATCGCCGTGGCAGACCGAGCAATGCTGAGCGTACAGCGGCGCGCCACGCGCCGAGTCCGGCGTAATGACCGGAGCCTGGCTGACTTCATAGGCCACGGCCAGCTTCGCGCCCAGTTGCCGGGCCAGGCGAGTGACCTCGGTCCCCTCCTGACGGGCGCCGATGGAATTTCCCAGTGCGGCCAGGCTTTGCTCCAGCGCGGCTTTTTCCGGCTTGACCGGCATGGCTGCAATCAGACTTCCCAGTGTCTTGACCGAGTCTTGCTGCGCGCGAAATCCGGCCTGGTCCGTGATGCTGCCCGCCTGCACCGTGTCCGGGTAATCCGCGCCGATGTAATCGAGCAAGTGCAGCGCCTGCGGCGCACCTTCGGCGGGAGCGGCCAGTAGCTGAAAACTGCACGCAGCCAACAGCGGCAGCAACAGCCACGCCAGGAAACGGGAGGGGGGAATCATGAATGAATCTCAATTGGAAATGCGAAGTTACATATTGTTAACGCCTGACGGGTTTCGCTCAAGCTTTGTTGATACTTCTTCGTAATTGCATTGGATTCTGGAATTGCTCCCCCAAATGAAAAAGGCGACCTCCAGGGTCGCCTTTTTTGTAAGTCGCCGTTTTACACAGCAGCCCTGCGCAACGTCGCCATGAACGCCGCCGCCCCGATGAACAGCCCGGCAAAGGTGCGGTTCATGCGTTTTTGCTGTTTCGGTGTGCGCAACAGACGCAGCACTTTAGACGCCAGACCGGTATACCCGGCCATCACGATCAGGTCGACGCAGACCATGGTCACGCCGATCACCAGATACTGAATCAGCAGCGGAGCATGGGGGTCGATGAACTGCGGCAGCACCGCCAGCATGAACACCAGCGCCTTGGGGTTGCTGATATTCACCAGAAAACCACGGAACACCAGGGCCATCGGCTTCCCGATCTGGCGCACTGCCGCGTCATCGCTCATATCGCTGGGCAGCGCGCGCCATTGCTTGATCGCGAGGTAAACCAGGTACGCCACGCCAAACCATTTGATGGCGTAGAAGGCTGTGGCCGACGCAGTAAGAATGGCGCCGACACCGGCACCGACGATGGCGATCTGTAAAGCCAGGCCCAGTTGCAGGCCCAGGGCGTTCCAGTAGCCGCGCCAGAAACCGTATTGCAGGCCGCTGGACATCGACGCAATGGCGCCGGCACCGGGGGACAGGCTGATCACCCAGCAGGCGGCAAAAAACGCCAGCCATGTTTGAAGCTCCATTGCACACCTCGACTCAGACTCGTGACAGACGTCTAAGCTAATGCGGCTTTGATTGGATGACTACCGATTTTTTGTAGGACATGGCGACGGCCGACTTGAGACCCCCATCGCGAGCAAGCTCGCTCCCACAGGGATCTGCTGCGGACGCAATATCCGGGTGCTACACAAGACACTGTGGGAGCGAGCTTGCTCGCGATGGCGGTGTATCAGTCAGCTGAAGGCTTACTTTTCAAACCCACTGGAAGGAAACACATCCGTCCCGCGCCAGCGTCGCACCGAGCGCTGGAAGAACAAACTGTTGGGCACCTGCACCATGGCGCTGCCAGTGCCGAGTTCTTCGGCCTCGATCAGCGTGGTGTAAAGAAGATTGATCGCTACCACTCGGCCTTTGACGCCGGGCTTGTCGGTGGTATCCACCAACTCGACCACGTCACCGATGCGGAACGGGCCGACGGTAAAGATCAGGATCGCGCACAGCAGGTTCGAGAGCACGCTCCACATGGCGAAAAACGCCACCGCCGCGACTGCGACGAAACCGGACAACGCGGTCCAGAGCACCGTGGCCGATACACCGAGTCGCTCCAGGACGAAAATCAGCGCGCTGCCCATGATCAGCCAGCGCAATCCGCCCCGTAGCGGCATCAGCAACTGCGGCGGAAACGGGTAACGCTCACCGAGGCGGGTCAGGCCTTTGGCGACGAATCGCTGGGTGAAGTAGCCGGCGAGCAGGATCAGCAGGATTTGCACGCCAAGCCAGATCGGCTCGACCCACACCGCCGGCAACGGCAGCTTGAAGGCGTCCATCAGGACAGTGCCTCCAGCTCCGCCTGCATGCCTTCCAGCAATTCCAGGGCTTCCATCCACGCTTCCTCCAGCTCCGCCTCACGCACCTTCAGCTTGGCCTGTTCGGCCAGCAGATCACGCAATTCGCTCTTGCGCGCCGGCTCGTAGATGTCGCTGTCGCCTAGGCTGGCATCGATCTTCGCCAGCTTTTCGTGGAGCTTGCCGAGCTCGGCTTCAAGTTTGTCAGCTTCGCGCTTGTGCGGTGCCAGTTGCTGGCGCAACGCAGCAGCAGCCTGACGCTGGGCTTTCTTGTCGGTCTTGTCCGGGTTGACCGGCGTGTTGCTGACCGGGGCGTTGCGCTGGCGATACTCCACCAGCCAGCGGGTGTAGTCCTCCAGGTCGCCGTCGAACTCTTCGACTTTGCCGTCCGCCACCAGATAGAAGTTGTCGGTGGTGCTTTTGAGCAAGTGGCGATCGTGAGAGACCACCAGTACCGCACCACTGAATTCCTGTAGGGCCATGGTCAGCGCCAGGCGCATTTCCAGGTCCAGGTGGTTGGTCGGTTCGTCGAGCAGCAACAGGTTCGGTCGATCCCAGGCGATCAAAGCCAACGCCAGGCGCGCTTTCTCGCCACCGGAGAAATTCAGTACCGGCTCGTCGATTCGCGCGCCACGGAAGTCGAAACCACCGAGGAAGTCGCGCAGGGTCTGTTCGCGCTCGGTCGGCGCCAGGCGCTGCACGTGCAGCAACGGGCTGGCCTTGGAGTCCAGAGAATCGAGTTGATGCTGGGCGAAGTAACCGACCACGGTGTTCTCGCCACGGGTCAAGCGGCCGGCCAATGGCGACAGCTCACCGGCAAGGTTCTTGATCAGGGTCGATTTACCGGCGCCGTTCGGGCCGAGCAGACCGATTCGCGCACCCGGGGTCAGTTGCAGCTTGACCTTCTCCAGCACGGCTTTGTCGCCGTAACCCAAGCGGGCATCGGACAGGTCGATCAGCGGACTGGAAATTTTCTGTGATTCACGGAAAACGAAATCGAACGGCGAGTCGACGTGGGCAGCGGTCAACTCTTCCATCCGCTCCAGGGCCTTGATCCGGCTCTGGGCCTGACGGGCCTTGGTGGCCTGGGCCTTGAAGCGGGCGATGTAGCTTTCCATGTGCGCACGTTGCACCTGCTGCTTCTCGTACGCCTGCTGTTGCTGGGCCAGGCGTTCGGCACGGGCGCGCTCGAAGGCGCTGTAGCCACCGCGGTACAGGGTGATCTTGCGCTGATCGACGTGGGCTATGTGGTCGACCACGGCATCGAGGAAATCCCGGTCGTGGGAAATCAGCATCAAGGTGCCGGGATAACTCTTGAGCCACTCTTCGAGCCAGATGATGGCGTCGAGATCGAGGTGGTTGGTCGGTTCGTCGAGCAGCAGCAGGTCCGATGGGCACATCAGGGCCTGCGCCAGGTTCAGGCGCATCCGCCAGCCACCGGAGAAATCCCCGACCTGGCGATCCATCTGCTCGTTGGTGAACCCAAGTCCGGCCAGCAACTTGCGCGCCCGGGCGTCGGCGGTGTAACCGTCGGCGCTGTCGAGTTCCGAGTGCAGGCGGGCCTGAGCGGCACCGTCATGGGCCGCTTCGGCTACCGCCAGGTCGCGTTGCACCTGGCGCAGGCGCAGGTCGCCATCGAGCACGTAGTCGACCGCCAGGCGCTCGAGGGTGTCGACCTCCTGGCGCATGTGGGCGATACGCCAGTCGGCCGGCAGGAAGCAATCACCCGAGTCCGGGTGCAGCTCACCCCGAAGCAAGGCGAACAGGCTCGATTTGCCGGCGCCGTTGGCACCGATGAGGCCGGCTTTCTGGCCGGCGTGCAGCGTCAGCTCGGCGTCTTCTAGCAGACGTTGCGGGCCACGCTGTAAAGTCAGGTTCTGAAGTCGAATCATAATGGCGGCGGAGTCTACCAGCTTCGCTCGCAACTGGCGCGAGTAGCACTATGTCCTCTGACCTGTGGAGCTTTTCCCTGACCACTTACGCCCGTCCGGGTGTTGAGCAGGCCTGCCTGCAATTGCAATCGGCGGGGGTCAATGTGTGCCTGTTGCTGTGTGGTGCGTGGTTGGGACAACGAGGCGTGGCCTGCGATGAGCAGCGCTTGCAGCAATTGCGCAGCGTGGCTTTCGCCTGGGACACCGATGTCGTGCGGCCGTTACGCGCCTTGCGCATACAGTGGAAAGCCGCGGCCAAGGAAGACGCTGAATTGCATACCCTGCGTGAACAAGTGAAGGCACTGGAGCTGGAAGCCGAACGGCATCTGTTGTTGCGGCTGGAGAGAGCGGCGCAGAGTTGGCCGCAAAATGCCGAGACCGATCTATCGGCCTGGCTGGAAGGTGCGGCGGCTGAGGCCGCCCACCTGCACCGCGACGCGCTGCATCAGCTGCGCGTCGCGGTAACCGGCACTTAGGAAGCGCTGGCTGGGGTGGTTACAACACTCGAAGTTGCGGCAGGCGTTGGCGCTGGCGCGGCTGTCGAGGTAGTAGTTGCTGCCGGAGCAGGTGCTGCGGGCGCAGCCGGAGCGACTGGCTTGGCAACCGGAGCGGTGGCTGGCTTGGCGGCAACCGGCTTTTTCACTGCAGGTTTGGCTGCTGGTTTTGCAGCGGGTTTCGCAGCAGCCGGTTTAGCGGCAACTGGCTTGGTAGCGGCTGGTTTGGCGGCAACGGCTGGTTTCGCTGCAGCTGGTTTTGCGGCTGGTTTAGCAGCAGGTTTGGCAGCCGCTTTTACAGCAGGTTTTGCCGCTGGCTTGGCTGCTGCTTTAGCTGCAGGTTTGGTTGCCGGTTTTGCAGCGACGGGTTTTGCAGCCGGCTTGGCAGCAGGTTTCGCGGCAGCGGTGCGGGCAACTGGTTTAGCGGCCGGTTTTGCAGCTGGTTTTGCAGCTGGTTTTGCAGCCGGTTTCGCGGCGGCGGTTTTAGCCACGGCTGGTTTGGCAGCAGCGGCTCTTGCAGCGGCAGGTCGTGCGGCGGCTGGTTTGGCAGCCGTGGTTTTAGCCGCAGGTTTTGCAGCGCTGGCAGCAGCCGGTTTTCTCGCAGCCGGTTTGGCAGCAGGTTTGGCTGCGGCAGTTTTAGCGACTGGTTTGGCAGCGGCTGGTTTGGCGGCAGCAGCAGGCTTGGCCGGTGCTTTTGCAGCAGCCGGTTTGGCAGCGGCTTTCTTCGCAGGTGCCGCAGCAGGTTTGGCCGCACGCAAGGACAACACCTTGCCGACAGCCTCTTGTACACGACCGACGCCCTGGGCCAGTTTCAGGCTTTCCTGAGCATCGCGCTTGAGTTGCAGGATATAGCCGCGGGTTTCCGATTGACGATCCTTGAGGGCATCGAGCAGCTCCTCAAGATCGGCCACTGCGCCCTTGGCCTTGGCTTGCGCCTTGGCTTTTCCGGCCGCCGCAGCGTCCTGCAATTTGGTGCGGGACTTGTGCAGTTTTTCTTGCGCTTTTCCGCGCTGCTTTTCCAGTTTGGCGAGCAACTTTTCAGCATCAGCCAAGGCTTCGGAACAAGCGGTTTCCAGATGCTCGAGCAGGCTGCTCGATAGTTGTTGGAGCAAGTGCAACGGAGTGTTTACTGGCTTCTTGGTGGCCGACATGGTTTACCTCCTGGCTGAAGTGAGTGCGGCTCATACTAGACCTCTGCTGCAACCGCCGCTAGGGCATGTTGACACTATCGAAAGCGCTACGTTGCAAAGGATTGAAAAACTTCTGCCTCGACGCAAAAGCAGTTCACCGTTGCGCACATTCTCGCTGGCATAATCGCCCGCAATTCAGGTCGGAGAGAGCTCATGTCGCGCTACCTTTTTTTATCGCTGTGCGTGTTTTTTTCGGTGGCCCAGGCCGCCGAAAAAACGCAGGAAAATGAAGCCCACGATCTCGCTTACAGCCTGGGTGCAAGCCTTGGCGAACGCCTGCGCCAGGAGGCTCCCGATCTGCAGCTCCAGGCACTGGTCGAAGGATTGCAGCAGGCCTATCAGGGCAAACCACTGGCGCTGAAGGACGAGCAGATCCAGCAGATACTGAACGAGCATGAAGCCCGGATCGCCATGCAGTCAGCCGAGCCGCAAAGCGAAATGGCACTGGAAAAAGAACAGCGTTTTCTCGCCACGGAAAAAGCCAGGCCGGGTGTGCGCGAACTGGCTGATGGCGTGTTGCTGACCGAGTTGACGCCAGGCACTGGCGCCAAGGCCGGACCGAACGGCAAAGTGCAGGTGCTGTACATCGGTCGCTTGCCCGACGGAACGGTGTTCGATCAGAACAGTCAGCCACAATGGTTCAGTCTCGACAGCGTGATCGCCGGATGGCGCAGCGCGTTGCAAAACATGCCGGTCGGGGCGAAATGGCGACTGGTGATTCCATCGGCTCAAGCCTATGGCGCAGACGGTGCCGGTGACGTGATTGCTCCGTTCACTCCACTGGTGTTCGAAGTCGAATTGCGCGGCGCCACCAGCTGACGACGCAAACGAAAAACGGCGTGCCTTGGCACGCCGTTTCGGGATCTTGCAGAAAGAGCTTCAGGCCTGAACCGAATCAGTTTCCTTGTGGGCGGTGTGCAGCACTTCGATCAGACAGTCTTCCAGTTCAAAGCGCTCATGCAACAGTCCGCCGAGTGTCTTGAACTCTTCGGCGACACACTTTCCTGCGTCACACAGATCATTGAAGGCGAGCAGCTTTTCGGTGATGACGTCGATACGCGGGTAGATCGTCTCGGCGAGCTCCAGGCCACGCTGGTCGTTGAAAGCCTTGGCCTCCCCCGTCAGCTGCTCGTAGATCTCGAAGTGTCCGGCCGATACATAATCGACCAGCACGCCGCAGAATTCCTGCAAGGGCTTGCGGTTCTCACCCAGCACCTCAGGCTTTGCGCCGAGAGCGTCATAGGCCCCGATCAGTTCGTGTCGTTCCTGCAACCAGCGATCGATCAGCAGGTGCACTCCGCCCCAGCGTTCCTGAGCATTCTGACAACTTTCGAGCATGGTGATCTCTCTTCCCTTGTGGGTCAGCTGCTCTATGCCCGCTCGCCTCTTGTAACGTCGGTGGGCGGTCAGGCAGAGCGTCATCGAGCAACATAATTCCAATGACACGTGCGGGCCAGATTATGCCCGCACGACACTGGCTTCAAGGTACGCAGGCGATAAAGTTCATACAAGTGTTTAATCGCCTGCAAAGGCCCGGTGCGACGACTCGCCGCTGAGCGGTCGCTGATAGCTGGTCCAGACCAGTCGCAGCGACTGGTAAACGGCCAGAATCATCATCGCGACGAAGAACAGCAAGCTCCACTCGGTGAGACTCAGATCGAACAGCGTCCAGGAAATTTCCACGCAATCGGCAGCGCCCTTGAACATCTGCTGTACGACCGATAGCCACGGCGAATTGGCCAGCAGGTCAGCAAGATGCGTTGAGCATGCCGCTACCTGCTCCGTCGGAAGGCTTTGCAGCAAGACCTGTCGCCACGCCGTGACGGTGCCGGCCAGGCTGCAACAAAGACTGAGCAGCCAATACAGAACGTTACCGATGCGACCGGGGCCATGGACCGAAGCCATCAGGCAGATGCCGGTCAGGAGCGCCAGGCAAACCCGCTGCACAAGACACAAGCCACAAGGTCGCAGGCCGACTGCATATTCCAGGTAGTAGGAAACGCCCATCGCCAGGGCACCCGCAATGAAAGCCATGAAAAACAAGGAGCGTGAGCAGGCCAAAGACATGGCTTTTCCGTAAAAGTAGTGACAGACCATTACGGTAGAGGAAAGCGCGACAGCCTTTCAAGGCAAGTGCCCACAGAGACTTCAGCGCAGGAGTAGGGAAATCCCGACGCAGGTGAGAGGATAAAATGTAGTCCTCTGTAGGACTTTGCCTGCGACGAAATTTCGCGACTGAATTTCAACCCGTCATTGCACTACGGCGAGGGCGATAGCTCCCTCGCCGCAGGTCATCGCTCAGGCGCCGGAGCCCGGCGCCAGCGAATGGTTCAAGCGCGGACTGGCACTGGCAGAGGGGCCGCGAGCAAGCGTTCATCCAACAACCCCAGGCCTTCCTGAAACAGCTGGTTGCTGCGCTCGGCATCGCCCATTTGCGCCAGCAAGCGTGCCAGCTCGGCACAGGCTTCCGGATTGCGCTGTATACGCAGGCTGCTTTCCAGATAGTCCCGGGCCTTGCCCCACAAACTGTTTTGCAGGCATAGACGACCCAGTGTCAGCAGCAGGCCCGGATCAGCCGGATGGTCCTTGAGCCAGCCTTCGGCGGCCTGCAGCTGGCGGGCCGGATCATTGCCGCGAACCAGTCCGTAGAGTCGTGCCAGATGACTGTCGTAGCTGCGCTTGAGCGCAGTGCGCAGCACTTCTTCGGCCTCGACCTGAGCCCCCAATTGCCGCAGTTGTTCGGCATACGCGAGCACCAGTTGCGGCTCCTGACGCTGTGCCGAAGTCAGTTGTTGCCAGGCACGTTCCAGCGATTGCTTCCCTACCGTTCCGTCTTCTTCCCGTTGCGCCGCCAGGGACAGGTTCGCCCCCCAGGCCCGACGCTCCAGTTCGGCGAGCTCAGTCGCCGGCAGGATTTTGTCCTTGCGCAGCTCCGGCAGCAGGCGAATCACTGCCGACCAGTCACCACGCTGCTGAAGCAGGCGCTGCAACTGACGCAGGGTCTGAGCGTTATGAGGATGGCGTTCACGCATGGCTTGCAGGGTGGCGAGGGCACCGTCGGTATCACCGCGATCTGTCTGCAACTGGGCGTGACTCAAGGCGATCGCCAACTCGGCCTGAGGCTGACGCTCCAGGGCGCGCTCCAGCAAGTTGTCGCTTTCTTCGTAATTGCCGAGTTCGTTCGCGGCACGGGCAGCGCCGAGGTAGTAAAGCAGCGGCTGGCGCTCGGCTTCGGCAGCCCGATGCAAGTGCCGTTGCGCGCTGGCCCAGCGACCCTCGGCCAAGTCCAGCTGACCGTGTTCGATCGCCACCTGTACCCGACGGCTGCGGTTACGTCGTGACCATGGATTGACCACGCCACTGGAAGCCATCACCAGTTCGACCAGTGACTTGATGCCCCAGATCAGCAGCCAGAGCACAGCCACCAGCGCCAAGGTAGCCCACAGGCTCGACTCATAACGGAAGGTCTTGTAGGCAATCAGCACATAGCCGGAGTGTTCGGCAATCGCCAGCCCCAGCGCAGCGGCAGCGGCGATCACGAGGAACACGATCACATAGAGGCGTCTCATGGCGTGGCCTCCGGCGCGGCGTTCGCGGCAGGCCTGGTCAGTGGCTTGACCGATTCCTCGGCGTTGACGTTGCGCCGCTCCAGATACCCCTGCACCGCGCTCAGGGTGCCGGTCATATCCGGCGTGACGACGGTGACAGGTTGCCCGCTCAACTCGGCGACCTGCTCAAGCATGACTTTGCTTTGCGCGTTGTCCGGGTTGAAGTTGCCCTTGAGGATGTCCCGCGCTTCGTCCAGCACCTGGGAGTAAACCGCCGCCTGGCCATTGAGTGCGGCCCACTGCGCCTGCTCCAGCGCCAGGCTCAGGGCCAGGCGGACCTGACTCAGACTCTGGCCGGCCAGCAATGGGCGAACGTTTTTGTCGGCATTGAAATCGATACGGATGTAGCGCGAAATCTGATCCCACCATTGCGCCCAGCGACTGGCACCGTCGCCATCGGAGGTCAGGCCCAGCAACGAATCGCCACGGTCCTTGTACTCCGGTGCCAGCTCGGTGAGGCTGGTCACTTGATCGCGCAGCGCGCCCAGACGCAGGAACAGCCCGGTGCGATCCGGCTGTTCGGTGCTGCGCAAGGCGATCAGGGTCTTGGCCACCTGCTCGCGAGCAGCAAAAGAGCCCGGGTCGTTTTGCTCACGCAATATCTCGTCGGCACCCTGGACCAGTGCCTGGGCACTGCTGATGTCCTGCAAGGCGGATAGTCGCAAGCTGGCCAGACGCAGCAGGTGCTCGGCCTCGGCCAGACGCCAGTCCTTGCGACTGGCACCGAGAACGGTTTCCAGCCGTTGGTTCAACCGCTGCTGATCACCTTGCAGCTGAACAACCAGACGGCTGCGCGCTTCCAGTTCATCGGCGGGAGGCAATTGTGCCAGGCGTGCGCTCAGGCGTTCCTCATTGAGCTTGAGGCTTTGTGCCTGGTCATTCAGCGCCTGCACCTGGCTCAGTTGCTGCTGATTATTGGCCTGCAGGTGACGCACCTGCCAGACACCCCAACCGCCCACCGCTACACCGGCCGCACCCAACAGCAGCGCGATGATTGCCAGACCATTGCCTCGACGCTGCTCGGCAGCAGGTGGCGGCGGCAGCATTTCATCAACAGGAGCATCAACAGGTGCATCAAGCACCGGTCGCGAGTCATCTTTAGGCAAGGCTGTTTCGCTCACGTATCCATCCTTTGCATCAGAAAACGGGTACGGGATGCTCCCGTAACGCCGTCAGCAAGGCCGCGGCATTGGCGCCACGACAATCCACAACTGTTTTGGCCCCGGCGGCACGCGCCATTTCGGCAACCCTGGGGCTCGGTACGAACAACGGCAACCGCGCCAACTGCGGCCAGGCATCGCCGGCCAGTTGATGCAGGTGCTCAAAACCTTGTCCACTGCTGACCACCAGCCCGTTCAGGCGTTCCGCCTGGATCCGTTGCGGCAGCAGTGTTGGCGGGTAAATCGGCAATCCCCGGCGGTACAACTCCAGATACTCGACACTAGCACCAAGCTCACGCAAACGCTCAGCCAGCAACTCGCGCCCGCCCTCCCCGCGCAGGATCAGCACGCGCGCATCGGGTCGTGCAATAGCCTCGCGCAATCGGGAAAGTTCGAGCAAGGCTTCACTGTCATCGCCTTCTGCCGGGAAGCTCACGTCCAGCCCGTGATCCTCGAGGATCTGCGCAGTCGCCGCGCCGACGCTGAACCACTTCACACCAGGCGGTGTTGGCCAATATCGCTCGAGCAGTTCGACGCCGATCCGGGCGGCCGGCTTGCTGACCACGATGACGGCGCAGAACTGATCCAGGGCCTGAATCGCCTGGCGCATTGTGTCAGTGGCCGCAATGGGCATGATGTCCAAAAGCGGCAGACTGTTACTGAATATCCCCTGCTCGGCCAAAAGGCTGCTCAGCGCCTCCGCTTCTTCGGCGGGACGCGTCAGCAGCAAGCGCCAGCCGATCACTCGTGACCAGCCTCGCCATAGACCGCTTTGAGGATGGCATCGGCACCCTGGCTGAGCAGGTCTTCGGCGACTCGCACACCCAGCGCCTCGGCATCGTCGCGAGGGGCGCGGGCTTGTGCGCTGAGCAGCAGGCCACCAGCCGGATCGCCCACCAATCCGCGCAACCAGACCTGCTCGCCTTCCAGCACGGCGTAGCACGCAATCGGCACCTGGCAGCCGCCATTGAGGTGCTTGTTGAGGGCCCGTTCGGCGGTCACGCGGGTGGCGGTGTCCTGGTGATGCAAGGGTGTCAGCAGCGAATGGATTTCACTGTCGGCGCTGCGGCATTCGATACCCACCGCACCCTGGCCACCGGCCGGAAGGCTGTCGTCGACGCTGATGGCCGAGGTGATGCGATCTTCGAATCCCAGGCGGATCAGGCCGGCAGCGGCGAGGATGATGGCGTCGTATTCGCCGGCATCGAGCTTGGCCAGGCGAGTGTTGACGTTGCCGCGCAGGAAGCGGATTTGCAGGTCCGGGCGACGGGTCAGCAATTGAGCCTGGCGGCGCAGGCTGGAGGTGCCGACGATGCTGCCCTGGGGCAACTCATCCAGGCTGGTGTAAGTGTTGGAAACGAAGGCATCGCGCGGGTCTTCCCGCTCGCAGATGCAGAACAGACCGAGGCCTTCGGGGAAGTCCATCGGCACGTCCTTCATGGAGTGCACGGCAATGTCGGCTTCATTGTCCAGCAGCGCGGTTTCGAGTTCCTTGACGAACAGGCCCTTGCCGCCGATTTTCGACAGCGGCGAGTCAAGCAGCTTGTCACCACGACTGACCATAGGGACGAGGGTCACCAGCAGGCCGGGATGAGCCGCTTCAAGACGGGCTTTGACGTATTCGGCCTGCCAAAGGGCGAGAGCGCTTTTGCGGGTGGCGATGCGGATCTGGCGAGAGGACATGGATCAATCCGTACTGAATAGATACGGCGGATAATAACAGCTCAGCCAAATCCACTTTGACTTGTATCAGATACTACTCGGCCTCCCTGGCCCCGGATGTCCGGCAATCGGGTGTAAAACTGGCCTGCGAACAGCCGTTTAAAGCTGTTGCATCATTTTGCGTACCCCAGCCACATGACGCCGGCTGACGATCAGCGCATCACCATTGAGGCCTTTGAGGAACAGCTGAAAATGCCCCAGGGGTGTGCGTTGCAATCGCTCGATACGCTCGCGGGCGACCAGCGCATTGCGATGGATACGCACGAAACGGTCACCGAACTCGTCTTCGAGGGCCTTGAGCGGCTCATCGAGCAGCACTTCGCCGCTTTCGTGGCGCAAGGTCACGTATTTGTGGTCGGCAATGAAATACACCACCTGATCCAGCGGAATCAGCTCGATCCCTTTACGGGTTCGGGCGCTGATATGGCTGCGCGGGCCGTTGCCGCTTTCGGCAGCAGGGCGGGTCAGGGCGGCGAGCTGGGCACGATTGGGGCGCTCGGCTCTCTTTAATGCGTCATGTAATTGTTCAGTTCTCACAGGTTTCACCAGATAGCCTACGGCGCTGGCCTGTAAGGCTTCCACGGCAAATTCATCGGGCCCGGCGCAGAACACCACGGCGGGCGGAGTTTCGCGTTCACACAACCGAGCAGCCACTTGCAGGCCATCCAGGCCGGGCATGCGGATATCGAGCAGCACGATATCCGGTTTGTGGCTGTCGATCAGTGCCAACGCCTCTTCGCCATTCGTGGCACTAGGCTCCAGGACACTGTATCCCTCGAGTTCGCCAACCATTCGGCTCAGGCGCTCGCGGGCCAAGGGTTCGTCATCAACGATCAGGACATTCATATTGCGCTGGATTCCTGCGTGAGTCTCGCACAAGGATAGCGTAGACAGGTGAAGTGACATCCGTCACCGCGATCCACGCTAAGACTAGCGCGAGCGCCAAAAAGTGCCGTTGGTCCGGCGGCTAAATTTTCATCTGCCGGGCGATTGGCGGCCCAGGCCCGCGTTGGCGACGCATCGCCACAGGGTTTGCTGATACGCAATATGAACACCCCACTCTTCTTATAGTCAGCGGCTGCACCGAGAAGTGCGCTGATCCTACTGTCCAACTGTAGACGGTTGCCGGGACGATATAGCTCAATTGGAAAATATCGTTCCGCAAAAATGCGCGAGTCTTGCCCGGGCCCGGGCTCTCTCCCCCCAAAAAAACGTATCGACCAGTGTCAGCGACAGGATTGGCAACCCTGTTATTATCCGCGCCAGCGTTCCACGCCTTCTTACTTCAAGCCGATACGAGCGAATTCATGAGCACTGACAAGACCAATCAGTCCTGGGGCGGCCGCTTCAGTGAACCCGTCGACGCCTTCGTCGCCCGCTTCACCGCCTCCGTCACCTTCGACCAGCGCCTGTATCGCCACGACATCATGGGCTCGATCGCCCACGCTACCATGCTGGCCAAGGTCGGCGTGCTGACCGATGCCGAGCGCGACAGCATCATCGATGGCCTGAACACCATCCAGGGCGAAATCGAGGCCGGTCAGTTCGACTGGCGCATCGACCTCGAAGACGTCCATATGAACATCGAGGCACGGCTGACCGACCGCATCGGCGTGACCGGTAAAAAACTGCACACCGGCCGCAGCCGTAACGATCAGGTCGCCACCGACATCCGACTGTGGCTGCGTGACGAGATCGACCTGATCCTGGCCGAAATCACCCGCCTGCAAAAAGGTCTGCTGGAGCAGGCCGAGCGCGAAGCCGCCAGCATCATGCCGGGGTTCACCCACCTGCAGACCGCACAGCCGGTGACGTTCGGGCACCACATGCTGGCCTGGTTCGAAATGCTCAGCCGCGACTACGAACGCCTGGTCGACTGCCGCAAGCGCACCAACCGCATGCCACTGGGCAGCGCGGCGCTGGCCGGCACCACCTACCCGATCGATCGCGAATACACCGCCCAACTCCTGGGTTTCGACGCGGTTGGCGGCAATTCGCTGGACAACGTCTCCGATCGTGACTTCGCCATCGAATTCTGCTCGGCGGCCAGCATCGCGATGATGCACCTCTCGCGCTTCTCCGAAGAGCTGGTGCTGTGGACCAGCGCGCAGTTCCAGTTCATCGATCTGCCCGACCGTTTCTGCACCGGCAGCTCGATCATGCCGCAAAAGAAAAACCCGGACGTGCCGGAGCTCGTGCGTGGCAAGACCGGTCGCGTGTTCGGCGCGCTGATGGGCCTGCTGACCCTGATGAAAGGCCAGCCCCTGGCCTACAACAAGGACAACCAGGAAGACAAGGAACCGCTGTTCGACGCCGCCGACACCCTGCGCGACTCGCTGCGCGCATTTGCCGACATGGTGCCGGCGATCAAGCCCAAGCACGCGATGATGCGCGAAGCGGCCCTGCGCGGTTTCTCCACCGCCACCGACCTGGCCGACTACCTGGTGCGTCGCGGCCTGCCATTCCGTGATTGCCACGAAATCGTCGGCCATGCCGTGAAGTACGGCGTGGACAGCGGCAAGGACCTGGCGGAAATGAGCCTGGAAGAACTGCGCAAGTTCAGCGACCAGATCGACCAGGACGTGTTCGCCGTGCTGACCCTGGAAGGCTCGGTCAATGCCCGTAACCACATCGGCGGCACCGCGCCGGCGCAGGTGAAGGCTGCCGTGGCTCGTGGCCAGGCGTTGCTCGCCAGCCGCTAAATCGCCAAAAGCTTCGCGAGCAAGCCCGCTCCCACATTGATCGTCACACACAAAACCGGTGTCTGACGCATACCTCGTGGGAGCGAGCTTGCTCGCGAATGCGATCTTCAGAGCGCAACAGAATTACTTCTTGGCAGCAATCATCGCCATGAACGCCGGCATCGCGGCCTCCCGGTCCGCCGCCACACGCTGCACATTCGGATTCCCCCCCAAATACTCCAGCAGCGCCTTGGCCTTCGGCATCTCGGCCAACAGATCGATGCCAAACAACTTCTTGGCGACCCCACACGCCAGCGGCACGCTGAACAGGAAATACAGATCCGCCACGCTCAAGCTGTCGCCAGCCACGTAAGGGCTGAATTTGGCGTGCCGGCCCAGCGCCGCCATCCCCAGCAACAATTCGGCTTTGGTTTTTTCCTTGATCGCATCCGGCAGGGTCATGCCGAAAAAGGCTTCGGGATAGCAGGCCCGGCCTGGCAATTCGATGTACAGCTCGATTTCCCTGGCCAGTGCCAGCACCTGCGCGCGCTCGAACGGATCGCTCGGCAGCAGCGGCGGGCCTTTCTGGCTCTGCTCGATGTATTCGAGGATCACGCTGGTTTCATTGATGAAGCCCTGCTCTACCTGCAGCACCGGGACCTTTCCGCGAGGGCTGATGGCTAGCGCCTCGGGGCTGGTGCCCGCGTAAAACGGTACTTCTTCGAAGGGCAGGCCTTTTTCCAGCAGCGCCAGTTTGACCATGTTGTAGTAGTTACTGACGGAGAATCCATAAAGCTTGATCATCACAAAGCCTCCAGGCCATGCGGGGTGGGCAGTGCCTTTTTATAGAACGCTGCCGGGATTCTTGCCAGCAGCATCACGCGACTGAATGCGGGTAAACTGGCCGCCTTTCCCTGAGGAGCCTGCCATGAGCGAGCCAACCGATATCGACAACGACGAAGAAGAGTTCGCCGAAAGCACCCTGATCCAGGCCATCGAAAACCAGATCGAAAGCGACAACCCGCCGGCTGCCAAAGCGACGTTCAACAAGCTGACGCTGGTGGGTTATGAGCGCGAAGAAATTCTTAACCTGATGGCTCACGTTTTGGCGGTAGAAATCGACGCGATCCTCGAAGAAGACCGCGCGTTCAACACCGAATGGTACGAAGCTGCCCTGCGCGCATTGCCCGAGCTGCCGCCGGAAAAGCAGTAAGCACCGACACCGATTCCTGTGGCGAGGGAGCAAGCTCTCTCGCCACAAAATGCTGCTCCCACACATTTTGTTGCCAATCCCGCCTGCCGTCTCCCGGCATCTGACTACACTAGAAACACCCCGCTACCCCACCATCCACCGGGGGAAGGCCACCCGAGGAAAAAAACCCTGTCGCGAGCACTGGACATGCCGGACAAGCGGGTTCACCTTAGGGGCGCTGTCGTCCAATTCCTAGAAAGTCTGGAGTCCTTATGTCGCTTACCCCTGAGTTGGTTGCCGAACTGGAAGTCCTCGCACTCTTCAACCTGGACAGTTCCCAGGAAGGTTTGAAAATTCATCAGACCGCTGCCCCGAAACACATTGCCGCCGCCAAACGCCTCTTTGAAAAAGAACTGACCAACCAGCCTGATGGCGGTTACCTGACCAGTCTGGGTCGTGACGCCGCGCAAAATGTGCAATCCGTGCTGACCATTCTTAACGCCGAAGTAACAGCCTGAATTCTGCCGTATCGCCCACGGAGACCCCGATCCAGGGATTTCCGCGGGCACATTCCCCTGATTTCTGTCTCCAGCCGTTAGAAATCTGACGCCAGAAAAATAAAATCAGCTTAAAAGTCCTCGCCTCAAGGCGCTAAACTGCCACTCATCCGAAGAGCCCCACGTCCGAGCCCTGCGAGCCGGTTTGAGCTGACATGACGCGCACCCATGAAATCCGCCCTGATCTGGACGAGGGAATCGACCGCAAGGTTCTCAGCCAGCTGCGCGCACGCTTTCTGAAACTCAACGAAGGACGCATGGCTCGCGCCATTGAAGGGTTGTCGACGCGCCAGCAAGGGGTCCTGACCTTGCTGCCGCTGTTTTTCCACGTTAACCATCCGCTGTTGCCCGGCTACGTTTCCGGCAGTACGCCGGCCGGACTGTCGAATTTCGAACCGGATGCCAATGTCCTCGCTGAAGCCCAGCGCCTGACCCGCTCGTTTTCCTACAAGCCGCGCCACGGCAGCAACCCGCCAAGGCCGATTCACGGACTGTTCCTGATGGGCAGCCTCGGCACCCTGGCGCAGGCTGACCAGAGCGACATGGATGTGTGGGTCTGTCATGGACCGGACCTGACTGAAAACGAACTCGCCGAGCTGCGCAAGAAATGCCAGTTGCTGGAAGCCTGGGCCGCCAGCCAGGGCGCCGAAGCGCATTTTTTCCTGATCGACCCGAGCCGTTTCGTCCGCGGCGAGCGCGATACCCAGCTGAGTTCGGAAGATTGCGGCACCACCCAGCACTACCTGTTGCTGGACGAGTTTTACCGCACCGCAATCTGGCTCGCCGGGCGCACACCGATCTGGTGGCTGGTGCCGGTCTACGAGGAGTCGAGCTACGACCGCTACACCCATACCTTGATCTCCAAACGCTTCATCCGTGCCGATGAAACCCTCGACCTCGGTAACCTGGCCTACATCCCGCCCGGCGAATTTATCGGTGCCGGGCTCTGGCAGTTGTTCAAGGGCATCGAGTCGCCCTACAAATCGGTACTCAAGTTGCTGCTGACGGAGGTTTACGCCAGTGAGCACCCCAGGGTCCATTGCCTGAGCCTGCGCTTCAAGCAAGCGGTGTTCGCCAACAGGCTCGACCTCGACGAACTGGATCCGTACGTCGTGGTGTACCGGCGCATCGAGGAATACCTGATTGCCCGCAACGAACCGGAACGCCTGGAACTGGTGCGTCGCGCGCTGTACCTGAAGGTCAATCGCAAACTCACTGGCAACAGCCGCACCCAGAGCTGGCAGCGCTCTTTGCTCGAACGCCTGGCCCATGAATGGCACTGGGACCAGCGCCAGCTGAGCCTGCTCGACAGCCGCAGCCAGTGGAAAGTCCGCCAAGTCAGCTCCGAGCGGCGGGCACTGGTCAACGAGCTGAACTACAGCTACCGCTTTCTCACCCAGTTTGCCCGTCACGAACAAACGGTCAGCCGCATCAACAAGCGCGACCTGAGTGTCCTCGGCCGTCGCCTGTACGCCGCTTTCGAGCGCAAGGCCGGCAAAGTCGAATTCATCAACCCCGGCATCGCCCCGGACCTGGCTGAAGACACCCTGACGCTGGTGCACGCCCCGAACAAGAAGGAACCTGGGCAAAGCCAGTGGGGCTTGTACAACGGCAGTCTTACGGCATTGGAGTGGGACCATTTCGCGCCGATCAAACGCAGCCGTCACTTGCTCGAGCTGCTGACCTGGTGCCACCACAATGGCGTGATCGACAGCAGTACCCGCCTGGCCTTGCACCCCGGCACCAGCGACTTGAGCGAATTCGAACTGTTCAACCTGCTCGGCAGCCTGCAACAGACCATCGCCCTGCCCTTGCCCACCGTCGCCGAGGAACCTCTGTTGCGCGCCAGCGTGCCGAGTGAAGTGCTGATCCTGGTGAATGTCGGCATCGATCCGCTCAAGCACCATCGCGACCTGAACATCCTCATGACCACCGAACGCACCGACTCCCTGAGCTACGCCGGTGTCCGGGAAAATCTGGTGCTGACCCTGGACCAGGTCACGCTCAATAGCTGGAACGAAGTGCTGGTCGGTCGCTACGACGGCCCCCACGCCCTGCTCGACTGCATCCGCGACTACCTCAACAACCTGCCGGCCGGGCCACAACAGCCGAAGCTGAGGGTGCGTTGCTTCTGCCATAACCGCGCGCAATTCATTGCCCAACGGGTGGAGGAAATCCTCGATACCGCGCAGAACCTGCTGCTGAGCCGGCTCAATCATCGCTACCTTATCCAGGTCCAGCAGGACTACCACGTGCTGGAGTTGGTGCCGGGCCGGGTCCAGCACATCGCGCTGGCCACTCTGCCGGCGCTGATCAATTACCTGGGTGAAGAAATGGCGAGCTACAGCCCGCTTCACCTGGACCCAAAGGCATTGGAAGAGCACGACCTCTCGCTGTTCCTGCCAACGGGCCAGCCGGACTGCATTCAAGTGTTCTACCGGGTTATCGAAGATCAGGCTGATCTGTACGTGCTCGATGAGTTCAATGCCCTGTGGCAGCAACGCCTGCCCTGGCATGACGAGCAAAGCTTGCTGGTGCCGCTGCAGCGTTTCCTGCAATCGATCCAGTACCGCCGCGATGCCCTGCTGCCAATGGAGGCGGCCCACCCCATGAACCTCGACACCCTGTATTGCCAGTTGTTGCCGTCAGGCCCTGGCCGGGCGCGCCGCATCGAAGCCCGGCCGGCACCGCAGACGCCGGTGAACAAGCCGTTCTACGACGTGCAGGCGATCGTCGGCAAAGCCGCACCGGGTCAGGTGCAGGTGACCTTGTATTGCAATCAACGGGAGTTTTCCGAGCTGGAACATGGCGACCAGTTGTTCCGCGTGGTCGCCCGGGAAATCGTCGGGCAGCGCCGGGAAACCGAACGCTACCGCTGCTACATCACCGACCTCGACCTGTCGGGCCTGCTGGGCGAAGGGCAGAGTTCCACCCATCTGTACCTTCGCTACAAAGCCGACCTGGAGCACGCATTGAACGAGGCGCTTGATCAGGTCTGAGGGGTGTCACTCCGGGAACGCGCCGCCATTGGCCGGCTGCGACTCGACTTCCAGTAGCGTCAGCTTCAGGATCTTGCCGCCCGGAGCCGGCCAATCGATGTGCTGGCCAACCTTCAGGCCGAGCAGAGCGCTGCCCACCGGCGCCAGGATCGAGACCTTGCCTTCGTCGGCGTTCGCATCCTTGGGGTACACCAGGGTCAGGTGATAGTCCTTGCCACTGCCTTCTTCGCGGCAATGCACACGGGAATTCATGGTCACGACATCCGCCGGCACTTCATCGTGGCCGACCAGGGTATCGGCGCGATCCAGTTCGGTTTGCAGCGCAATAACGCCCGGCAGCGTGTCGTCCAGGCTGTCGATCAGACGCTCCAGACGCTGGACGTCCAGACGGGTAAGGGTGATGGAAGGTGCGGTCATGATCTGGGCAGACTCCTTTCTTCTGCACGAAAAAAGCAAAACCCCGCCAGAAAAAGGCGGGGTTTTCATAAGCCTCGATGGGTTGAGGCGTTTCCGGACACTATCACAGCTCAAAAAATATACAAGTCACGCCATTTGAGGTCGCTTTACCTCTGTGGCGAGGGAGCTTGCTCCCGCTGGGGTGCGAAGCGCCCCTAAAAAAGCATGCGGCTGCTCCGCAACCGAGCGGGAGCAAGCTCCCTCGCCACAAAAGCCCTTATGCCAAGGATTTGCGGTGGGCAGCCTCGGCGCAAATCACCCGCCGACGCTGATCATCTGCCGAACGCCACTCACGAATATCTTCGACGTGACGAAAGCAGCCCAGGCAGACTTTCTGCTCATCCAGCCGGCACACACCGCTGCAGGGCGATGGCACCGCCGGGCTGACGTTGCTGTAGAGCGGCTTGGGCGCACGGACAGGCGCAGGCTGGGTCACGATCTCACAGGCCTTCGAAATCGAGCTCGACACCGGCCTGCTGCTGGACGATACGCTCAAGCATTTCACCCAGCTGTTCTTCGCTCTTGTCGCACATCCAGCGCTCGCTTTCTTCGTCGTAGTCGAAGTGAAAACCACCGGAAACCGCCGCCAGCCAAAGCTGACGCAGCGGCTCCTGGCGACTGAAGATCAACTGGCTGCCGTTCTCGAACTTGACGGTCAGCACACCGGCCGAGCTCTCGAGGTCGATATCCAGGTCGCTCTCGTCAAAGATGTCCTCCAGGGTTTGCTGGGTGGCATCGACAAGGTCATGGAAACGCGCTTCGGACAAACTCATTACGGCAACCTCAAAAAGTGTCTGATCAGGCTCAAGCGCCGCAAGATACGACCGAGCCCCGTCGATTGCAAAGGATAACGCCCAGTTGCCTACCTGTGGGAGCGAGCTTGCTCGCGATGGCGGCCTCACATTCAACATCAATGCGTCTGTTATGGCCTCATCGCGGGCAAGCCCGCTCCCACAGGGTTCGATGTGCTTGCGGCCAAGCCCCGCCGGACGGGCGGTCCGTTGCATAGGCAAGCTGCCGGGTGGCCGGTATACTCCGGCGCAATTAATGCATTTTCAAGGATTTCGCCATGAAGCGCCTGATCTCTTCCCTTGCTGCGCTCCTCGCGGTTGCCTGTCTTGTGTCGGCCTGCGGTCAAAAAGGCCCGCTGTACCTGCCCGATGAAGACCAGGACCCTGTCGAGCAAGCCAAGTCGTCGCAGCAGCAGCCTGCTTCCAAAGCACACAAGCACGACGTCTACCAATAATAAGGGAACCTCATGGACGCTTTTAACTACCGTGACGGTGAACTGTTCGCGGAAGGTGTTGCCCTGTCTGCCATCGCCGAGCGCTTTGGTACACCGACCTACGTTTACTCGCGCGCGCACATCGAAGCCCAATACCTGGCTTACGCCGATGCACTGGCCGGCATGCCGCACCTGGTGTGCTTTGCTGTAAAGGCCAACTCCAACCTGGGCGTACTGAATGTCCTGGCGCGTCTGGGCGCCGGTTTCGACATCGTCTCCCGTGGTGAGCTGGAACGTGTACTGGCCGCTGGCGGCAGCGCCGACAAGATCGTGTTCTCCGGTGTCGGCAAGACCCGTGACGACATGCGTCGCGCCCTGGAAGTCGGCGTGCACTGCTTCAACGTCGAATCCACCGACGAGCTGGAACGCCTGCAGGTGGTCGCCGCCGAACTGGGCGTTCGCGCGCCGATTTCGCTGCGCGTGAACCCGGACGTCGATGCCGGCACCCACCCGTACATTTCCACCGGTCTCAAAGAGAACAAGTTCGGCATCGCCATTGCCGATGCCGAAGACGTGTACGTGCGTGCCGCGCAGCTGCCAAACCTGGAAGTGGTCGGCGTCGATTGCCACATCGGCTCACAACTGACCACCCTGCCGCCATTCATCGACGCCCTCGACCGCCTGCTGGGCCTGGTCGACCGCCTGAGCGATTGCGGCATCTACCTGCGTCACATCGATCTCGGTGGTGGCCTGGGCGTGCGTTATCGCGATGAAGAGCCTCCACTGGCTGCCGACTACATCAAAGCCGTGCGCGAGCGTCTCGACGGTCGCGACCTGGCGCTGGTGTTCGAGCCGGGCCGCTTCATCGTGGCCAACGCCGGTGTACTGCTGACCCAGGTCGAGTACCTCAAGCACACCGAACACAAAGACTTCGCCATCGTCGATGCGGCCATGAACGACCTGATCCGCCCGGCGCTGTATCAGGCCTGGATGGACGTCACGGCCGTGCGTCCGCGCACCTCAGCTGCCCGCGCCTACGACATCGTCGGCCCGATCTGCGAGACCGGCGACTTCCTGGCCAAGGATCGTCAGCTGGCGCTGGAAGAAGGCGACCTGCTGGCCGTGCATTCGGCCGGTGCCTACGGGTTTGTCATGAGCTCCAACTACAACACCCGCGGCCGTACCGCGGAAGTGTTGGTGGACGGTGATCAGGCATTTGAAGTGCGTCGCCGTGAAACGGTAGCCGAGTTGTTTGCTGGCGAAAGCCTGCTGCCGGAGTAAAACCATGCTGCTGCGTTTTACCAAGATGCACGGACTGGGCAATGATTTCATGGTCCTCGACCTGGTCAGCCAGCACGCGCACATTCTGCCCAAGCACGCCAAGCAATGGGGCGACCGGCACACCGGCATCGGTTTCGACCAGTTGCTGATCGTCGAGGCGCCGAGCAACCCGGACGTGGACTTCCGCTATCGGATCTTCAACTCCGACGGTTCCGAAGTGGAACAGTGCGGCAACGGTGCGCGCTGCTTCGCCCGCTTCGTGCTCGACAAGCGCCTGACCGCAAAACGGCTGATTCGCGTCGAGACCAAAAGCGGCGTCATCGAGCTCGACGTGCGTAACGACGGCCAGATCAGCGTCAACATGGGCGCCCCGCGCCTGGTGCCGGCGGATATTCCGTTCCAGGCACCGGAGCAGGCCAAGAGTTATCAGGTCGACGTCGACGGCACCCCGGTCGATCTGGCCGCCGTGTCCATGGGCAACCCCCATGCCGTGCTGCGGGTCAGCGATATCAACAACGCGCCGGTGCATGAACTGGGGCCGAAAATCGAACATCACCCGCGCTTCCCGGCACGGGTCAATGTCGGTTTTCTCCAGGTCATCGACCGGAGCCGCGCGCAGTTGCGCGTCTGGGAGCGTGGAGCCGGGGAAACCCAGGCTTGCGGAACCGGCGCCTGTGCCGCCGCAGTGGCCGCGATCAGCCAGGGGTGGATGGATTCGCCGCTATTGATCGACCTGCCTGGCGGGCGCTTGTCCATCGAATGGGCAGGCCCTGGCCAACCGGTGATGATGACCGGCCCGGCAGTGCGCGTATATGAAGGACAAGTGCGTCTTTGAGTGAGCGAAATCCATGACCGACAAGCCTCAGGTACCCGCACGACAAGCTGACGAATCACCGGCCGAAAGCCTGGAGGCGGCGGCTGTAGCCGCGTACCTGGAGGCTCATCCGGACTTCTTCGTCGAGCACGAAGAACTGCTCCCGTCCCTGCGTATTCCCCATCGACGCGGCGATACCGTGTCGCTGGTGGAGCGTCAGATGACCATCCTGCGCGACCGCAACATTGAACTGCGTCATCGCCTGTCGCATTTGATGGACGTGGCCCGGGACAACGACCGGCTGTTCGAAAAGACCCGTCGCCTGATCCTCGCGCTGATGGATGCCGCCAGCCTGGAAGACGTGGTGATGTGCGTCGAAGACAGCCTGCGCCAGGAATTCCAGGTGCCCTTCGTCAGTCTCATTCTGCTCGGCGACAACGCCATGCCGGTGGGCCGCTGGGTCACCCACGCCGAAGCACAAGTGGCCATCGGCGGTTTGCTCTCGGAAGACAAAAGCGTCAGCGGCAGCCTGCGCGAGCATGAACTGGACTTCCTGTTCGGCGAAGAGCAGCGCAAGCAGATCGGCTCCACCGCCGTCGTCGCCATCAGCCACCAGGGCATCCACGGCATCCTGGCCATCGCCAGCCGTGATCCGCAGCACTACAAAAGCTCGGTGGGCACCTTGTTCCTGAGCTACATCGCTGAAGTCATGGGTCGCGTGCTGCCACGGGTCAACAACTCCCTGCGCTCGGTACGCTGAACATGGAACGACAACTGGACGCTTACTGCGAACACCTGCGCAGTGAGCGGCAGGTGTCGCCGCACACGCTGTCGGCCTACCGCCGCGACCTCGATAAAGTGCTGGGCTGGTGCGTCAAACAGAACATCGGCAGCTGGACGGCGCTGGACATCCAGCGCTTGCGCAGTCTGGTTGCCCGTCTGCATGCCCAGGGTCAATCGTCCCGCAGCCTGGCGAGATTGCTGTCGGCCGTTCGCGGGCTCTATCACTACCTGAACCGCGAAGGCCTGTGCGACCACGATCCTGCCAATGGCCTCGCGCCGCCCAAAGGCGAACGCCGTCTGCCGAAAACCCTCGATACCGACCGCGCCCTGCAACTGCTTGAAGGCGGGGTCGAAGATGATTTTCTCGCTCGACGGGACCAGGCGATTCTCGAGCTGTTCTATTCCTCCGGGCTGCGGCTATCGGAGCTGACGGGGCTCAATCTCGATCAATTGGACCTGGCCGACGGCATGGTCCAGGTGCTCGGTAAAGGCAGCAAGACCCGCCTGCTACCGGTAGGCAAGAAGGCCCGCGAAGCGCTGGAGCAGTGGCTGCCATTGCGGGCCATGGCCAACCCGGCGGACGATGCGGTGTTTGTCAGCCAGCAAGGCCGCCGCCTCGGCCCCCGGGCGATCCAGGTGCGGGTCAAGGCTGCCGGCGAGCGCGAACTGGGGCAGAACCTGCATCCGCACATGTTGCGGCACTCCTTCGCCAGCCATTTGCTGGAATCCTCCCAGGACCTGCGCGCAGTGCAGGAACTGCTCGGCCACTCGGACATCAAGACCACGCAGATCTACACCCACCTGGACTTCCAGCACCTGGCCACGGTCTACGACAGCACCCACCCACGGGCCAAACGCATTAAGGGCGACGATTCATGAGCATTCAGTTGATCACCTTCGACCTCGACGACACCTTGTGGGACACCGCCCCCGTCATCGTCAGCGCCGAAGCCGTTTTGCGTGAATGGCTGACCGAGCACGCGCCCAATCTTGGGGCGGTGCCGGTGGAGCATCTGTGGGCTATTCGCGAGCGCGTATTGAGCAACGAGCCTGGCCTCAAGCACCGCATCAGCGCCCTGCGTCGACGGGTGCTGTTCCATGCACTGGAAGAGTCCGGTTATGGGCATGACGAGGCCTCGGACCTCGCGGACAAGAGCTTTGAAGTGTTTCTGCATGCTCGGCATCAGATCGAAGTGTTTCCGGAGGTTGAACCGACCCTGGAAATCCTCGCCAACCATTACGCCCTCGGCGTGGTCACCAATGGCAACGCCGATGTGCGTCGGTTGGGCCTGGCGGATTACTTCAAGTTTGCGCTGTGCGCCGAAGACATAGGCATCGCCAAACCCGACGCGAGATTGTTCCAGGAAGCCTTGCAGCGCGGTGGCGTGACCGCTGAATCGGCGGTGCACATTGGCGATCATCCAGGCGATGACATTGCCGGTGCGCAGCAGGCGGGAATGCGGGCAATTTGGTTCAATCCGGCGGGCAAGGTCTGGGAAGCCGAACGACTGCCGGATGCGGAGATTCGCAGCCTGACCGATTTGCCGGCGTTGCTGGCGAGTTGGAACAAGGCCTCGGCCTGACACAGAACCTGTGTGCGAGCCTGCTCACGATGAGGGCTTAACATTCAAAATAAATGTTGCCTGACACTCCGCCATCGCGAGCAAGCTCGCTCCCACAGGGATCACCACAGGTTTCAAATTTTTGTTTCAGACATGAAAAAGCCCGCAGCGACGGCGGGCTTTTTCAGCAAGCGGGTAGCAGGCTCAGATAGGCCGGCTGCCGTACTTGTTGTCCGGTTTCTTGGGCGGATCGGCGACCACATTGGCCTCCACTTCCTGCACCTTGCCACCTTTGGCCAAAAACTCCTCCATGGCCCGCGCGAGAGCATCGCGTTCCTTGTTCTTGGCTTCGACACTCGGCAGTTCATCGACCGATACCGCTGCCTTGGCCTTGCCTTTGGCGGCCGGAACCGGCGCATCACCGCCGTCGTCTTCAGCGACGTCTTCCGCCGCTGCTTCCAGACCTTCTTCGGTTTCGTCGTCGTCGCCTACTTCGAGGTCGTCGTTTTCCAGATCATCGTCGCTCATGTTCTACCTCATGACTTGCGAAAAGCAGATTAGTTATAGCCCAGCTTTGCCCTCTGTCGAAGGCTGCAGGAAAAAATTCAACAGCCGCTGCTGACCAGCGGCTATGCCTCTTCACCGTGTACGGTGGCGAGGACTTTACGGGCACCGCCATGATCACGGTGCTCGCCCAGATAAACGCCTTGCCAGGTCCCCAACGCCAACCGGCCTGCCGAAATCGGCAAACTGAGCTGACAGCCAAGCACGCTGGCCTTGAAGTGCGCCGGGAGGTCGTCCAGGCCTTCGTCGTTATGCTCATAGCCGTCTGTTCCTTGTGGGATCAGACGATTGAAAAATCGTTCGAAGTCGCGACGTACCGCCGGATCGGCGTTCTCGTTGATGGTCAACGACGCCGAGGTATGCTGCAGCCACAAATGCAACAGACCGACCCGACACGCCTTGAGTTCAGGCAGGCCGGCGAGTAACTCGTCCGTTACCAGATGAAAGCCCCGGGGCCTCGCCCGCAAGGTAATCAGAGTCTGTTGCCACATACTGTTCTCCGCACGTTCGGGGCGCATTCTAGCGCGCTCTGGGAAAAAACAAAGGCCCTAATATTCCTTCAATCCTGTAAGCCTTTGGCGGCACAAAAACACCCGACGTAAACATCGTAAAACCTGTAGGAAAAAACCTTTCAGCTCAGTCCTTAATGACAAATTCCAGACAAAAAAATGCCCGGCAAGCCGGGCAGTTTTTTTACGCGCCTGCTTACAAGTTGTAGCCGCGTTCGTTGTGAAGCGCCAGATCGATGCCGACCGCCTCTTCTTCTTCGTTGATACGCAGGCCCATGACCGCATCCAGCACCTTGAGGATGATGTATGTAGCGATCGCGGTGTAGATCACCGTGAAGCCCACGCCTTTGCACTGAATCCACACTTGTGCGGCGATGTCGGTCACGGTGCCGAAGCCACCCAGGGACGGAGCAGCGAACACACCGGTCAGGATTGCGCCGAGGATACCGCCGATACCGTGCACGCCGAAGGCGTCCAGGGAGTCGTCATAGCCGAGCTTGCGCTTGAGGGTGGTGGCGCAGAAGAAGCACACCACACCAGCCGCCAGACCGATTACCAGTGCGCCCATCGGGCCAACGGTGCCGGCAGCCGGGGTGATTGCCACCAGACCGGCAACCACACCCGAAGCGATACCCAGTGCGCTAGGCTTGCCGTGGGTGAGCCACTCGGCAAACATCCAGCCCAGTGCAGCAGCGGCGGTAGCAATCTGAGTTACCAGCATCGCCATACCGGCGGTGCCGTTGGCCGCAGCGGCGGAACCGGCGTTGAAACCGAACCAGCCGACCCACAGCATGGCCGCACCCATCAGGGTGTAACCGAGGTTGTGCGGCGCCATCGGCGTGGTCGGGAAGCCTTTACGCTTGCCCAGCACCAGGCAGGCAACCAGACCAGCCACACCGGCGTTGATATGCACCACGGTGCCGCCGGCGAAGTCCAGAACTCCCCAGTCCCACAACAGACCGCCGTTACCGGACCAGACCATGTGCGCAATCGGCGCGTAAACCAGGGTGAACCACACGCCCATGAAGACCAGCATCGCGGAGAACTTCATCCGCTCGGCGAACGCGCCGACGATCAACGCCGGGGTGATGATCGCGAAGGTCATCTGGAAGGTGACGAACACCGCCTCGGGGAACAGCGCCGCAGGGCCGGTCAGGCTGGCTGGCGTGATGCCGGCGAGGAACGCCTTGCCCATGCCGCCGAAGAACGAGTTGAAGTTGATGACGCCCTGCTCCATGCCCGTGGTGTCGAACGCGATGCTGTAGCCATAAATGACCCACAGGACGCTGATCAGACCGGTAATGGCGAAGCACTGCATCATCACGGAAAGAATGTTTTTCGACCGAACCATGCCGCCGTAGAACAGCGCGAGGCCGGGAATGGTCATGAACAGCACCAAGGCTGTCGAGGTCATCATCCAGGCGGTGTCGCCGGAGTTGAGGACTGGGGCCGCCACTTCGTCTGCCGCCAGAGCAAGGCTGGGCATTACGATGGACAACAGGGCTCCTAGCCCTGCGAATTTACGCAGAGTCATATTGTTTTCTCCTGGGGCGTTGGGTTTGTGGCGGCTTAGATTGCGTCGGTATCGGTTTCGCCGGTACGGATGCGAATCGCCTGTTCCAGATTGACCACGAAGATCTTGCCGTCACCGATCTTGCCGGTGTTGGCCGCCTTGGTGATGGCCTCGATTACCCGGTCCAGATCCTTATCGTCGATGGCGACGTCGATCTTCACCTTGGGCAGGAAATCGACCACGTATTCCGCGCCGCGATACAGCTCGGTGTGACCCTTCTGCCGACCAAAGCCTTTGACTTCAGTGACGGTAATGCCCTGCACGCCGATCTCGGACAGCGACTCGCGTACGTCGTCCAACTTGAACGGCTTGATGATGGCAGTGACTAGCTTCATGAAAACTCTCTCCCGAATTGGTGGACTTGCCCCAGGAAAACAAACCCGACTCAAGTCTAAGCGCAGTGCCTGGCTTTGTAACGCATCGTCGGCCCTGACCTGCCCGTCCGACGCCCCTCACGAAACACTCCCCCGCTTCGCTTGGCGCACTTCGTTCGTCACAGTGACTGCATCAGTGCATGGGTCATCACCATCTAAGCAGAAACCTTGCCATCTCCACAAAACTCATAGTTTTCAATCTTTTGCCGACAGATGTCCGCCATATCGCAGCAACACTCGCCGGGTTACGCACAATAACGGTGCAACACCGTCCGTCCCCATGCGCGAAAAGCGTGCATCCCTTGCCCGCGCAAATGACTATAGACACTGCGTGATACACTGCCCGTCATTGTTTCCAGGACATTGCCCATGCTTGCGCCAAAAGACTTCCTCGACGCCCTCACCAGCACTGCCTCCCGCCTCTTCAGCGGCGACACGCCTCTGCCGAAAGCTGAAATCGAAAGCCAGTTCAAAATGTTGCTGCAAAGTGGCTTCAGCAAACTGGATCTGGTGAGTCGGGAAGAGTTCGATAGCCAGATGGTTGTATTGGCGCGCACACGGGCGCGACTGGAGAGCCTTGAGGCGAAGGTGACGGAGCTGGAAGCGAAGCTGAATCCGCCGACCGAATAAACACCGTATGCACGAATGAAAAACCGCCTTTTGGGCGGTTTTTTTGTTTTCGAACAGCAGTGGATATGACCTCGCAACATCCGGCGAACATTTCCCGGCCTGTTTCCAACGCCAGATCCTCACCCCGCGCCTACCCTTCAAAAACCCGCAGGAAGCGGTCCCCGTTTAGCTCAAGGAACGATCATGTCCCTCTCCATCGTCCACAGCCGCGCCCAGGTCGGCGTGGAGGCGCCTGCCGTTACTGTAGAAGTCCATCTGGCCAATGGTTTGCCATCGCTGACCATGGTCGGCTTGCCCGAGGCGGCGGTGAAGGAAAGCAAGGATCGGGTGCGCAGTGCGATCATCAATTCGGGACTGCAATTTCCGGCGCGACGGATCACGTTGAATCTGGCGCCGGCGGATTTGCCCAAGGATGGCGGACGGTTCGATCTGGCGATTGCCCTCGGGATTCTCTCGGCCAGCGTGCAGGTGCCGACGTTGACACTGGATGATGTGGAGTGCCTGGGGGAGCTGGCGCTTTCCGGCGCAGTGCGACCGGTCCGCGGGGTGCTGCCGGCGGCATTGGCGGCGCGCAAGGCCGGGCGTTGGTTGATGGTGCCGCAGGCGAATGCCGAAGAGGCCTGCCTGGCGTCGGGGTTGAAGGTCATCGCGGTGGACCATCTGCTGCAAGCGGTGGCGCATTTCAATGGGCACACCCCCATCGAACCTTACGTTTCCAATGGTTTGCTCTACGCCAGCAAACCCTATCCTGATTTGAATGAAGTTCAGGGGCAAATGGCAGCCAAACGCGCGCTGCTGATTGCGGCAGCGGGTGCGCATAACCTGCTGTTCAGCGGGCCACCAGGTACGGGCAAGACACTGCTGGCGAGCCGATTACCAGGGCTGTTGCCACCCTTGGCCGAAAACGAAGCACTGGAGGTCGCGGCGATTCAATCCGTCGCCAGCTGCGTACCGCTAAGCCACTGGCCACAGCGACCCTTCCGACAACCACACCATTCCGCCTCAGGACCGGCACTGGTGGGCGGTGGCTCGAAACCACAACCGGGCGAAATCACCCTCGCTCACCATGGCGTGCTGTTCCTCGATGAACTCCCGGAATTTGATCGCAAGGTATTGGAGGTGTTGAGAGAACCACTGGAATCCGGCCACATCGTGATTTCCCGCGCCAAGGACCGCGTACGCTTCCCGGCGCGCTTTCAACTGGTCGCTGCGATGAATCCCTGCCCCTGTGGATATCTTGGCGAACCGAGTGGCCGTTGTTCCTGTACGCCGGACATGGTTCAGCGCTATCGCAACAAACTGTCGGGGCCACTGCTGGATCGTATTGATCTGCACCTGACGGTTGCTCGCGAAGCCACGGCATTGAATCCTGCGTTAAAACCCGGCGAGGACACTGCCACCGCCGCCGAGTTGGTTGCCGATGCACGAGAACGGCAACAAAAGCGCCAAGGCTGTGCCAATGCCTTTCTCGACTTGCCGGGCCTGCGCAGACACTGCAAGTTATCCACAACAGACGAAACGTGGCTGGAGACAGCGTGTGAACGACTGACCTTGTCACTGCGAGCGGCCCATCGACTGCTCAAAGTAGCGCGCACTCTTGCGGACCTTGAACAAGTCGATGAGATCAGACGCGAGCACTTGGCCGAAGCGCTGCAATATCGGCCAACAAGCCAGTAGCTCAAATTTGTAAGTGTTTTGAAAAACGTCATTTCTAAGTGTTTTTTCGACCAATGAGCGGTTTTTCGGAAAGATGGCGCAAATCACCCCTTGGTAAGGTCAACCAACGGCGTCTGCCGCACCTCAGTCTCCCGCCCACCTTGAATCTCGCTCACCTGCTTCAACGCCTTATCCACAGCGGTCTTATCCGCCAGCAAGCCGTAGCTGATGCGGAACTGCTTCTGCTCCTTCGGCCCAATCATTGGCACCAGGTTCAGTGGCCGCTGATACCGGCGGTTGTAGGAAAAACTCGTGCCTGGCTCCAGCCCCGTGACATAGCCCTGCCCTTCGGTATCGGTGTTTTTCCACAGGGAGAACACGGGCAGTGTTTGAGTGTTGAAACCGACCGAGACGCCCAGGCTGCCGGCCTTGTTATGCAGGACGGTCAATGTATCGCCCTTGGCATCGGCGTACGGCACTACGTTGTAAACCGTTTCGTCGTAGTCCTTGGTCGGTGCGCGATAGGTTTGCCAGTCCGGCAAATCGCTTTTGGCTTTATCGTTGAACGGCGACACCTGTTTCACCGGCGCAGCGAAGCGGGCGCCCTGCTCCAGGAATGGGGTGCTGAAGTTACTGTGATACAGCGCCTGGTATTCCTTCGGATAGTCGCCGTTGTTGGTCAGGGTGTCGTTGAGGGCGAACGCTACGCTGCCGGGCTCGGTGACCAGTTCGGTCGCGACCGAGAAGTCGACTTTCTTGAAAGCCTGCTCTTTCAGCTCGCCGCGCAGGCTGATGGCGTACGGCGGTTTTTCATCGATGTGCAGGGTGACTTTGTTTGCCGGGATATTGGCAGCGCGACCGTGCAGGGTCAGCAGTTCGCCGTTGTCGATGCCGGGGTGGCCGACCCATTCGTAACCGCAGCGGGTGACCAGTTCATTAAAGCCTTCCAGCCAGCCCAGGCCACCACGGCCGTTGAGCTCAATGAAGGACGGATTGACCACTTCCTTGACTGGCGAATCCCAACCCATGCGCACGTTACCGACCGAGGCCTGCAGGACGTTCATGCCGCGAGTTGGAACTACCGAAAGTTTCATCGTGCCGTTATCGATGTCGACGATGCTGACGCCTTCCTGCCGACCACCGTGCAAGGTGCGCAGGGTCACGCTGAAAGGTTTGTCGGTTTTTACGCCGAGTTGCTGGCTGGTGATTTGCCAGTTCTGGGCGGCTTTGTCGGTGTCGAGCAGGACGTAATCCCAGGCTAGGGCTTGGGAGGCAGCGGACAGTGCGCTGAGGGCAACGAAGAGTTTGAGCGGTGTCATGAAAATAGCCTTTCTTGGAGTTGTGCCATTTTTATAGACATGATGAAACGTTTCAGCAAGCATAAAAGTCGAAAAAATGCCAAGAAAGACAATTGATCAGTAGATGGGGGGCAAACGGATTTGAGTCGATGCCATCGCGAGTCTGCTCGCGATGGCGACTTCGGCAGTGACTCAACGAAACCGGTCAACCTGATGCCGCAAGTCCGCAGTGGAATACAGGGACCTGCACGAAGGTCCCATCAGCAAATTTTCAGCGGCGAAGTTGAATACTTGAGTCATTCACCGGGAGATTGCCTGAAGCCGTCATTGCGGCGGCTTCATCGTTTCAGCTCAGATGCACGACATCCGGCAACTCCATGGACCGGACTTCATTTTGCAGAAAGTCGCTGAGCCGGCGCATGCGTTCGCCGCCGGGCCGGGTTTTCGGCCATACCAGGTAATAGCACTCGCCACTGGCAACGGCGGTCGGCCAGGGCAAACTCAGGCGCCCCTGGGCCACGTCCTCAGCCACCATCAGCAGATCGCCCATGGACACGCCATAACCCCGCGCGGCGGCGATCATGCCCAGCTCCAAGGTATCGAACACCTGCCCGCCCTTGAGTGATACCTGATCAGCCAGCCCCATGCGTTCCAGCCAGTTGCGCCAGTCGCGGCGGTCCGGGGTCGGGTGCAGCAATTCGGTATTGGCCAGACGCGTGACATCCCAAGGCTGATCGTTCAGCAGGTTGGGGGCGCCCACCGGGATCAATTCCTCGGGGAACAGGTAACTCGCCTCCCAGTCCGGGGGGAAATGTCCATTGCCCAGCAACACCGCACAGTCGAACGGCTCGTCGTTGAAATCCACCGAATCGATGTCCATCCACGCACTGGTCAATTGCACTTCGTTGCCCGGTTGCAGATGACGGAAGCGACTGAGGCGCGCCAGCAACCAGCGCATGGTCAGGGTTGACGGGGCCTTCATGCGCAGGATGTCGTCTTCGGCGCGCAAGGTATTACAGCCACGTTCAAGGGCGGTGAAGCCTTCGCGAATGCCCGGCAACAGCAAACGGGCCGACTCGGTCAGTTGCAGGTTGCGGCCACTGCGGTGAAACAAGCGGCAGGCAAAATGCTCTTCGAGCGTACGAATATGTCGGCTGACCGCACTTTGGGTAATCGACAGCTCTTCGGCCGCACGGGTAAACGAGCTGTGCCGCGCCGCCGCTTCGAATGCGCGCAGGGCATACAAGGGAGGAAGACGACGGGACATTGGGAAAGCTCCTGGTGCGGGGTTCGCCTACCCTAGCAGAAACTCTCCAGCATGAGTTTTAATCATGCTACCCATCCTTTTTATCCCTTTGTGCAAACCGCGCAAAGCGCCGAGAATCGGTGCTTTCCTGTTCCCTTTGATAATCGAGCGTGATGACCATGCAGCATCCAGCACGTACTGAACTCTGGGCCATCCTGCGGCTGGCGGGGCCGCTGATTGCCTCGCAGTTGGCGCACATGCTGATGGTCCTCACCGACACCCTGATGATGGCGCGCCTGAGTCCCGAGGCCCTGGCCGGTGGCGGGCTCGGTGCGGCGACCTATTCGTTCGTGTCGATTTTCTGCATCGGCGTGATTGCGGCCGTCGGCACTTTGGTGGCGATCCGTCAGGGGGCCGGCGATATCGTCGGGGCTACCCGGCTGACCCAGGCCGGGCTGTGGCTGGCATGGCTGATGGCACTGGCCGCCGGTTTGCTGCTGTGGAACCTCAAACCGGTCTTGCTGCTATTCGGGCAGACCGAAACCAACGTCAACGCGGCCGGTCAATTTTTGATCTTCCTGCCGTTCGCCCTGCCCGGCTACCTGAGCTTCATGGCCCTGCGCGGGTTCACCAGCGCCATTGGCCGTGCGACGCCGGTGATGGTCATCAGCCTTGGCGGTACGGTCGCCAACTTCCTGCTCAACTACGCGTTGATCACCGGCATGTTCGGCCTGCCGAAGCTGGGGTTGACGGGCATTGGGCTGGTCACGGCGATTGTCGCCAACCTGATGGCACTTGCGCTGGCGTGGCACATTCGTCGGCATCCGGCTTATGAGGCCTATCCGCTACGCCAGGGCCTGTCGCGGCTGAACCGCCAGTACCTGAAGGAGCTGTGGCGCCTGGGCCTGCCGATTGGCGGCACCTACGCGGTGGAAGTCGGGCTGTTTGCCTTCGCCGCGCTGTGCATGGGCACCATGGGCAGCACACAACTGGGGGCGCATCAGATTGCCCTGCAAATCGTCTCGGTGGCGTTCATGGTGCCAGCGGGGATTTCCTACGCGATCACCATGCGCATCGGCCAGCACTATGGCGCCGGGCAATTGCTGTATGCGCGGCTGGCCGGGCGGGTGGGCATTGCGTTCGGGGCGGCAGCGATGCTGTGTTTCGCCATGGTCTTCTGGCTATTGCCGAACCAATTGGTCGGTTTGTTTCTCGACCACAACGACCCGGCGTTTCGCGATGTCATCAACCTGGCCGTGAGCCTGTTGGCGGTGGCGGCATGGTTCGAGCTGTTCGACGGCGTGCAAACCATTGCCATGGGCTGCATTCGCGGACTCAAGGATGCCAAGACCACTTTCCTCGTCGGCCTGGGTTGCTACTGGCTGATTGGCGCACCGGCAGCGTGGTGGATGGCGTTCCACCTGAATTGGGGGCCAACGGGTGTCTGGTGGGGCTTGGCGCTGGGGCTGGCGTGCGCGGCGGTGAGCCTGACGCTGGGGTTTGAGTGGAAGATGAAGCGGATGATTCGACGGGAGCCAACGCAACAGAACGACTTCACGGTCGCTCAGCCAGACTGAGATCCCCTGTGGGAGCAGCCCTGTGGCGAGGGGGCTTGCCCCCGTTCGGTTGCGCAGCAACCGCAAAGCCAGAAAATGCGATGTACCTGACAGAGCTCGGTTGCAGGATAAGGGGCCGCTTCGCGACCCAACGGGGCGGTGCGGCGTTCCGACAAGCCCCCTCGCCACAAAAGCCCGCTCCACAGGGGTGTACACGTCAGCTCACGATTTCCAGCATCGGCTGCTGACTGGAACCAAACGTCAGATATTCCACCAACTCGGCCAGCGGCAATGGCTTGCTGATCAAATATCCCTGCACCTGATCGCATTCAAACCCGCGCAGCAGATCCAGTTGCTCCGGCGTTTCCACGCCTTCTGCGACCACCTCGAGGTTGAGGTTGTGCGCCAGGTTGATCATCGCGTGGACCAGCTTGCGGTTTTCCTCACGCTGCTCCATACCGCCGACAAAGCTCTTGTCGATCTTCAGCAAGGTGATCGGCAGGCTGTTGAGGTGCACGAACGACGAGAACCCGGTGCCGAAGTCGTCGAGGGAGAAGCGCACGCCGAGGCGCCCGAGGGCATCCATGGTCTGCTTGACCAGATCGCTGCGACGCATCACGGCGGTTTCGGTCAGCTCGAACTCCAGCCACTGCGCCTCGACACCACGCTCGGCAATCAGGCGACTGAGGGTCGACAACAGCTGGCTGTCCTGGAACTGTCGGAACGACAGGTTGATCGCCATGTGCAACGGCGGCAAACCCAGCTCAAGCAGCGCCTGCATGTCGCGCAAGGCCCGGGAAATCACCCAGTAGCCCAGCGGCACAATCAGACCGCTTTGCTCAGCCAGCGGCACGAACTCACTCGGAGGCAGCAAGCCGCGCTCGGCATGCCGCCAGCGCACCAACGCTTCGAGGCCAACGATCTGCCCGTCTTCGAGGTTCAGCCGTGGCTGGTAATGCAGCTCCAGCTCATCACGACGCAGCGCCCGGCGCAGCTCGGTTTCGAGGTCGGCGATGCTGCGGGCATTGCGGTTGATGCGCTCGTTGAAAATGTGAAAGGTGCAACCCTGGGTGCTTTTGGCCTGCTGCATGGCGATGTGCGCATGCCACATCAGCGGGTCCGCACCGGCCTGGGCCCGGGCGTAGGCGATGCCCAGGCTGGAGCCGATCAACAGGCTTTCGCCGTCGACCCAGTAAGGCTCGGCCAGTGCTTCGCTGATGCGCTCGGCCATCCACTCGGCACGCTGGGGAGCGCGACGGGTGTCGATCAGCAGAGCGAATTCATCACTGCCCAGGCGCGCCAGTTGATCGCCGGCCTCAAGCTGGTTTTTGAGCCGCGCCACCACTTGCAGGATCAGGCGGTCACCGGCCTGATGGCCGAGGGCGTCGTTGGCATAACGGAAGTTGTCGAGATCGAGATGACCGAGGGCCAGGCCGCGACCGTCGTTTTCCGCCAGGCGCGCCGTCAGCAGGGTCTGGAAACCCTGGCGGTTGGCGATGCCGGTCAGCGGATCTTGCTCGGCCAGGCGTTGCAGAGTGTTTTCCAGGACGCCGCGTTCGCGCACATGGCGCAGGCAACGGCGCAACATGCCGGGATCGAGCAAATCGCGCACCAGCCAGTCACTCACGCCGTCGGGCGGGGTCAGCGGCTCATGGTCGAGCAACAACACCGTCGGCAGGCTGCAACGGCCCGGCGCCGGTTGAAGTTGCGGGATGGTCAATAACACCGCGCTGCGGTTGTCATCGAACAGGCTGCTGACCGACTCCCAACTCGGCGCGCTGATGAGCACGGCCGAGCTCCCCATAGGAGCCAGACACTCGCGCAACAACGCTGCCCACGCTGGCTCTTCGGCCAGTAGCAGCAAACGCAAGGGTTCGACAGGCGTAGACAAGCTAGCTCCCTAGACTCTGCAAAGATGTAGGCGACGGGCATTATGCCGTTCCGATGACCAATGACAATGACATCAGTGAGCAAAACGAGCCCTTTGTATCCGGAATTACGAACATTAGCCGCAAATTCGTTGCGCATCCTGCGTGAAAGTAACAAAACCGGCAATTACAGATAGCGTGCTACGTCACAAGTCGGACAGAGCAGCACAATTCGCTGAGCCTGTTAAAATGCCGGCCCATTTTGTGACTGACTCCTGAATTTACGTATGTCCCGACTCAATCCCCGGCAGCAAGAAGCCGTGAACTACGTCGGCGGCCCTCTATTGGTGCTCGCCGGTGCTGGCTCCGGCAAGACCAGCGTGATCACGCGCAAAATCGCGCACCTGATCCAGAACTGCGGCATTCGCGCCCAGTACATCGTCGCCATGACCTTTACCAACAAGGCCGCCCGCGAAATGAAGGAACGGGTCGGCACCCTGCTGCGTGCCGGTGAAGGGCGCGGGCTGACGGTCTGCACGTTCCACAACCTGGGCCTGAACATCATCCGCAAGGAACACGTGCGGCTGGGCTACAAACCGGGCTTCTCGATCTTCGACGAGACCGACGTCAAGGCCCTGATGACCGACATCATGCAGAAGGAATACTCGGGCGACGACGGCGTCGACGAGATCAAGAACATGATCGGCGCCTGGAAAAACGACCTGATCCTGCCGGCCCAGGCCCTGGAAAACGCGCGCAACCCCAAGGAACAGACCGCTGCCATCGTCTACACCCACTACCAGCGCACGCTCAAGGCGTTCAACGCGGTGGACTTCGACGACCTGATCCTGCTGCCGGTGAAGCTATTCGAGGAGCACGCCGACATCCTGGAAAAGTGGCAGAACAAGGTGCGTTACCTGCTGGTCGACGAATACCAGGACACCAACGCCAGCCAGTACCTGCTGGTGAAAATGCTCATCGGCAAGCGCAACCAGTTCACCGTGGTGGGCGACGATGACCAGTCGATCTATGCCTGGCGCGGCGCTCGCCCGGAAAACCTGATGCTGCTCAAGGAAGACTACCCGTCCTTGAAAGTGGTGATGCTGGAGCAGAACTACCGCTCCACCAGTCGCATCCTGCGCTGCGCCAACGTGCTGATCTCGAACAACCCCCACGAATTCGAAAAGCAGCTGTGGAGTGAAATGGGTCACGGCGACGAGATCCGCGTGATCCGTTGCCGCAACGAAGACGCCGAGGCCGAGCGCGTGGCCATGGAAATCCTCAGCCTGCACTTGCGCACCGACCGCCCGTACAGCGATTTCGCGATCCTGTATCGCGGTAACTACCAAGCCAAGCTGATCGAACTGAAGTTGCAGCATCACCAAGTGCCGTATCGCCTGTCCGGCGGCAACAGCTTTTTCGGACGTCAGGAAGTGAAAGACCTGATGGCCTACTTCCGCCTGATCGTGAACCCGGACGACGACAACGCCTTCCTGCGGGTGATCAACGTGCCGCGCCGCGAGATCGGTTCGACCACGCTGGAGAAGCTGGGTAACTACGCCACCGAACGCAAGATCTCGATGTACGCTGCCACCGACGAGATGGGTTTGGGCGAGCATCTGGACAGCCGCTTCACCGATCGCCTGTCGCGCTTCAAGCGCTTCATGGACAGGGTCCGCGAGCAGTGCGCCGGCGAAGACCCGATCTCTGCCCTGCGCAGCATGGTCATGGACATCGACTACGAGAACTGGCTGCGCACCAACAGCTCCAGCGACAAGGCTGCCGACTACCGCATGGGTAACGTCTGGTTCCTGATTGAAGCGCTGAAGAACACCCTGGAAAAAGACGAAGAAGGCGAAATGACCGTCGAGGACGCCATCGGAAAACTCGTCCTGCGCGACATGCTCGAGCGTCAGCAGGAAGAGGAAGATGGCGCCGAAGGCGTGCAGATGATGACCTTGCATGCGTCCAAGGGCCTGGAATTTCCCTACGTGTTCATCATGGGCATGGAGGAGGAAATCCTCCCGCACCGCTCCAGCATCGAAGCCGACACTATCGAAGAAGAACGTCGCCTGGCCTACGTGGGCATTACCCGCGCGCGCCAGACCCTGGCCTTCACCTTCGCCGCCAAGCGCAAGCAGTACGGCGAGATCATCGATTGCGCACCGAGCCGCTTCCTCGATGAGTTGCCGCCGGACGATCTGGCCTGGGAAGGCAACGACGACACACCGACCGAAGTCAAAGCCGTGCGCGGCAACAATGCATTGGCGGATATACGCGCGATGTTAAAGCGCTAGAATTGACCACTTTTTTAAAACCTTAGGGCGCACAAGGCGCCAACAGAGGACAGCTTCATGGAAGCCCTGCACAAGAAAATTCGCGAAGAAGGCATCGTGCTTTCCGACCAGGTCCTGAAAGTCGACGCCTTTCTGAACCACCAGATCGACCCAGCCCTGATGAAGCTGATCGGCGACGAATTCGCCACGCTGTTCAAGGATTCGGGCATCACCAAGATCGTCACCATCGAAGCCTCGGGCATCGCCCCGGCGATCATGACCGGTCTGAACCTGGGTGTGCCGGTGATTTTCGCCCGCAAGCACCAGTCCCTGACCCTGACCGAAAACCTGCTGTCGGCGACCGTGTACTCGTTCACCAAGCAGACCGAAAGCACCGTGGCGATCTCCCCGCGCCACCTGACCAGCAGCGACCGCGTGCTGATCATCGATGACTTCCTGGCCAACGGTAAGGCGTCCCAGGCACTGATTTCGATCATCAAGCAGGCTGGCGCCACCGTGGCGGGCCTGGGCATCGTGATCGAGAAGTCGTTCCAGGGCGGCCGTGCGGAACTGGACTCGCAGGGTTATCGAGTAGAGTCCCTGGCCCGGGTGAAGTCGCTGGCCGATGGTGTTGTGACCTTTATCGAGTAAGCAGCCACACAGTAATACCCCTGTAGGAGCGAGCCTGCTCGCGATTGCATAGTGTCAGCCGACATAGTCATTGGCTGATACACCGCTATCGCGAGCAGGCTCACTCCTACAGTTGTTTTTGGGCGAGCAGTTATTGCACGGTGGCCTTGAGGCCTGTGAGCAGCAGGCGCTGATACAAATCCTCCTTCATCCCCTCCGGGCTTGCCAGTTGCATGCGCTGCAGATGCTCCGGGAACGACGCGGGCTCCGGCGCATCCAGTGCCGCCTTGCCTAACTCCAGCACCTCGCTCAGCTTGAACTTGCTCTTGAGCCAGTTCAGTGCCCGCAACAGATCACACTCGACCTCGGTGAAATCGCAACCCAACGGATACTCCGGAAACAGCTGCGGATGCCGCGCCTGAATCGCCTGTAAACGCTGCGGACTGTTATCGGTAAAGCGCGGATCGAGACAGAAGTCCTTGGGTAGTTTGCCGACTTTCTGCGCCTGCTCGATCAACCCCGGCTGAAAACGCGAGTCGCTGATATTGAGCAAGGCCTCGATCACCGCCGCATCGGTCTTGCCGCGAAGATCGGCGATGCCGTATTCGGTGACCACGATGTCCCGCAAGTGCCGGGGAATCGTGCAGTGACCGTATTCCCAGACGATGTTCGAGCTGACATCGCCGCCAGACTCGCGCCAACTGCGCAGCAACAAGACCGAGCGCGCACCTGCCAGTGCATGCCCCTGAACCACGAAGTTGTATTGCCCGCCTACGCCGCTGAGCACACGTCCGTCTTCGAGCTGATCCGCCACCGCGGCACCGAGCAAGGTCACGGTGAACGCAGTGTTGATGAACCGCGCATCCAGGCGCTGCAAACGCTTGAGTTCTTCCTGGCCGTAGAGCTCGTTGATGTAGCTGATGCGGGTCATGTTGAATTCGAGCCGCTTGTTTTGCGGCAACTCGCGCAAGCGTTCGTAGTAGCTGCGCGGACCGAGGAAGAATCCGCCGTGCACCGAGATGCCATCGGTTTGCGCAGCTTCGTCGAGGGTGCCGGCATTCGCCTGCTGTTGGGTCGCCACGTCCGGATAAACCTTGCGCCGCACGATCCCGGCATCCGCCAGCACCAGCAAGCCGTTGACGAACATTTCGCTGCAACCGTACAAGCCCTTGGCGAAGGGTTCGATGCCGCCTTCGCGCTCGATCAGTTGCGACCACTGACTGAGGTTTACGTCTGCCAGCAAAGCCCTGTATCGGTCGTTGTCTGCTTGCCGCGCCAGCAGTGCCGCTGTCAGCGCATCGCCCATGGAGCCGATACCAATCTGCAAGGTGCCGCCGTCACGCACCAAGGTGCTGGCGTGCAGGCCGATGAAATGGTCCTGACACCCCACCGGCATGTTCGGCGTGGAAAACAGCGTGGTGTTGTCCTTCTCATCGATCAGCAGGTCAAAGGTGTCGATGCCGAGTTCCGCATCGCCGGGCATGTAGGGCAGATCGTTGTGCACCTGGCCGACCATCAGGATGGTTTCTCCGGCGGCGCGGCGCTTGGCGATCATCGGCAACAGGTCGAGGGTGATGTCCGGGTTGCAGCTCAGGCTCAAGCGGTCGGGATGCTCGGCTTCGCTGGCCACCAGTTGCGCCACCAGATTCAACCCGGCGGCATTGATGTCCCGCGCCGCATGGCTGTAATTGCTGCTGACGTAATCCTGTTGCGCCGTGGCACTGTTGAGCAGGCTGCCAGGCTGCATGAAGAACTGCTGGACGTGGATGTTGCCCGGTAGACCGTCGCGGCGCAGGTCGGCGAGAAATTCCAGCTCCGGATAATCGCCGAAGACCCGCTCGACAAAGGGTTCGAGAAAGCGCTTTTGCAAACCATCGCCCAAGGGTGGGCGCCCCAGGCACAACGCGGTGTAGATCGTCAGCCGTCGCTCGGGCGACTGTGCGATTCGTTGATACAGCGCGTTGACGAAGTGATTGGGTTTGCCCAACCCCAGAGGCAGGCCCATGTGGATATGCGCCGGCAACCGTGCCAAGACGTCATCGACTGCCTGTTCGATAGAGCACAGCTGAACCATCGGATCCTCCCTCACGTTCCATGACTTGGGCTTGAACCGAGCTTGCCGTGTCTTTGCTGCAATGAACAGCCACCCGGGTTAAATCACAGGCACAAAAAAGCCGCTCGAAAGCGGCTTTTCAGCAGCAAGACTCAGGCTTATTTCAAGCCGGACATCTTCTGGATGGCGCCTTTGAGCTCGGCGTCGGAGCAATCGGCGCAGGTGCCTTTAGGCGGCATCGAGTTGATACCGGTAATGGCTTTGGCCAGGATGCCGTCGAGGCCGCCCTGGTGATCGGCACGGTCTTTCCAGGCAGCGGCATCACCGATTTTCGGCGCGCCCAACAGGCCTGAACCGTGGCAAGCGTTGCAATGTTTTGCAATCACTTCATCCGGGGTTTTCGCACCACCACCGCCGCCAGCGGCAGTGGCCACTTCCATGCCCTTGCACTCTTTACCCTGAACACAAACCTGGCCGACTGGCTCAAGGCGTTTGGCGATATCGTCGTTGGTCGCAGCCTGAGCGCTGACACTGACAGCCCAAAGGGCCAATACGGTTGCTGGTGCAGCCAGCATTTTCATAATTAGGTTCACGCGTTCACCCTCAATGGTGGCTAGTCACGCCTACGGCCACGGTTCGCAGGCGGGCGCAAGTATAGCGGTAAGCCCGTCGCACTGAAACAACCCCAAAGTCGGAGGGGTCTTAGGCCGCGACGGAAAAACAGCCTGGGCGCCTCTGCGATGCTGGCAGGACGCCCCTTTTCTTAGAAATTCGCCGGCGTGGCTGCGCTGATTAGTCGCGCTGGCACGTCGAACGGATTACGGAAACGGTGTGGCTTGGTACTTTCAAAGTAGTAGCTATCGCCGGCTTCGAGGACAAAAGTTTCGAGTCCGACCACCAGTTCCAGTTTTCCTTCGACCAGGATGCCGGTTTCCTCGCCCTCATGGGTGAGCATCTCGTCACCGGTGTCGGCGCCTGGCGGATAGATTTCATTGAGGAATGCGATCGCCCGGCTCGGGTGCGCCCGACCGACCAGTTTCATGGTCACCGCGCCATCGGAAATATCGATCAGCTCGTTGGCTTTGTAGACGATCTGAGTCGGTTTTTCCTGCAGGATTTCTTCGGAAAAGAACTCGACCATGGACATGGGAATCCCGCCCAACACCTTGCGCAGCGAACTGATCGAGGGGCTGACGCTGTTCTTCTCGATCATCGAAATCGTGCTGTTGGTGACCCCCGCCCGTTTGGCGAGCTCACGCTGGGAAAGGCCTTTGAGCCTACGGATGGATTGCAGTCGTTCACCGACGTCCAAAGCTTGCGCCTCCAGGATTCAGATTGTTGGAATAGTGAGCGTTATCATGGCGACAGCGTTCAGTATTTACAACACCTTGACCTGAATCCTGCTCAGCGAGGCGACTTCCGGTCTGGAGCCCTGCGCACTAAGCCCCGGAATAGAGCAGTGGCACTCGACGCAGGTTGCAGAAGATCTGGTAAGGAATCGTGCCGGCAGCCATGGCCACATCGCTGGCGAGGATGTTTTTGCCCCACAATTCGACGGTCGAACCAAGGCCGGCCTGCGGCACATCGGTCAGGTCGATACAGAGCATGTCCATCGATACCCGACCGATCAACTGGCTGCGCTGCCCGGCAACCAGCACTGGCGTGCCGGTCGGTGCCAGACGCGGGTAGCCGTCGGCGTAACCCATGGCCACGACGCCAATGCGCATCGGTTTGGGGGTGATGAATTTGGCGCCGTAACCGACGGGCTCGCCAGCCGGCAACTCGCGCACACTGATCACTTTCGATTCCAGGGTCATGACCGGTTGCAGGCGCGATGCCGCTTCGTTGGCTTCTTCGAAAGGCGTGGCGCCATAGAGCATGATGCCTGGGCGCACCCAATCGCTCGGAATCTGCGGCCAACCGAGCACCGCTGGCGAGTTGCGCAGGCTGACCTCGGCGGACAAGCCCTTGCGCGCAGCTTCAAATACCGCCACCTGATCGGCGCTGGCCTGCTCGTGCAGTTCGTCGGCGCGGGCAAAGTGGCTCATCAGCACCACTTTCGCGACTTTGCCGCTGGCCAACAGCCGTTGATAGGCCGCCTGATAATCCGCCGGGTGCAGACCCACGCGGTGCATGCCCGAATCGAGCTTCAGCCACACGGTGATCGGCTTGCTCAACGCCGCTTTCTCGATGGCTTCGAGCTGCCACAGCGAATGCACCACGCACCAGAAATCATGCTCGACGATCAGCGCCAGCTCATCGGCTTCGAAAAAACCTTCCAGCAGCAGGATCGGCGCACGAATGCCCGCCGCCCGCAGCTCCAACGCCTCTTCGATGCAGGCCACGGCAAACCCGTCCGCCTCGGCTTCCAGCGCCTGGGCGCAACGCACCGCACCGTGACCATAGGCATCGGCCTTGATCACCGCGAGGGCTTTGGCCCCCGTGAGCTCACGGGCGATTCGGTAGTTGTTGCGCAGGGCTTGAAGGTCGATCAGGGCACGGGCAGGACGCATGGCGGCAGACTTCTGGTCGGGTTATCGGGAAGAAAAACCGGTGCTGGCTAACGGCGTGAACCGCCAGCAGCACCGGGAGAGGGATCTGTCTGAAAGCTTATGGCAGAGCGGCTACAACCGACAGCTCGACCAGGATTTCCGGTTCGCACAATTTCGATTCAACGGTGGCACGGGCCGGGGCGAATCCTTTTGGCAGCCACTGGTCCCACACCGCGTTCATGCCTTCGAAATGCGCGTCGATGTCCTTCAGGTAAATCGTCACCGACAGCAGATGGTGCTTGTCGGTGCCGGCCAGATCGAGCAACCGCTCGATGTTGGCGAGGGTTTCGCGGGTCTGCTGTTCAATCCCGGCGTTCAAGTCATCGCCAACCTGTCCGGCCAGGTAAACCGTGCCGTTATGGGTGACGATCTGACTCATGCGCTCATTGGTGAGCTGGCGCTGGACTGACATGCTTTGCAGACTCCTGGGTTTTTTTGCCATAACGGGAAATATCGAGGCCTTCGGCGCTGATCTGCGGCTTTTTCTTCGCTATCAGGTCCGCCAGCAAGCGACCGGAGCCGCAAGCCATGGTCCAGCCGAGCGTGCCGTGGCCGGTGTTCAGGAACAGGTTCTTGAACGGGGTGGCACCAACGATCGGGGTGCCGTCCGGAGTGGTCGGACGCAGGCCGGTCCAGAAATCGGCCTGGGCCAGATCGCCGCCCTGAGGATAAAGGTCGTTGACGATCATCTCCAGGGTTTCGCGGCGACGCGGATTCAGCGACAGGTCAAAACCGGCGATTTCAGCCATGCCGCCAACGCGGATGCGGTTGTCGAAACGGGTGATCGCGACCTTGTAGGTCTCGTCGAGAATGGTCGAAGTCGGGGCCATCGCCGGGTTGGTGATCGGCACGGTCAGGGAGTAGCCCTTGAGCGGGTACACCGGCGCCTTGATCCCCAGCGGCTTGAGCAGTTGCGGCGAGTAGCTGCCGAGGGCCAGCACGTAGCGGTCGGCGGTTTCCAGCTTGCCGTCGATCCACACGCCATTGATGCGATCACCGGCGAAGTCGAGGCGCTGAATGTCCTGGCCGAAACGGAATTGCACACCGAGGTTCGCGGCCATCTCGGCGAGCTTGGTGGTGAACATCTGGCAGTCGCCAGTCTGGTCGTTCGGCAGGCGCAGGGCACCGGCGAGGATGTCAGTGACGCTTGCCAGCGCCGGTTCAACGCGGGCAATGCCGTCGCGGTCGAGCAGCTCGAACGGCACGCCGGACTCTTTCAGCACGGCGATGTCTTTCGCGGCGCCGTCCAGTTGAGCCTGGGTGCGGAACAGCTGGGTCGTACCAAGGCTACGGCCTTCGTAGGTGATGCCGGTTTCGGCACGCAGTTCATCGAGGCAGTCACGGCTGTACTCGGACAGACGGACCATGCGCTCCTTGTTCACCGCGTAACGGCTGGCGGTGCAGTTGCGCAGCATCTGCGCCATCCACAGGTATTGGTCGATGTCGGCAGTGGCCTTGATCGCGAGTGGCGCGTGGCGCTGCAACAGCCACTTGATGGCCTTGAGCGGCACACCTGGCGCGGCCCACGGCGAGGCATAACCCGGCGAAACCTGCCCGGCGTTGGCGAAACTGGTCTCCATGGCAGCAGCTGGCTGCCGGTCCACAACCACCACTTCAAACCCGGCGCGGGCCAGATAATAAGCACTGGTGGTACCGATGACGCCGCTACCCAAGACCATGACGCGCATTTTCATATCCCTCATCGCGGCTAACCGCTGACGTTTGTTATTCAGAGCTTTAGATGCGCGCAGTGTAAAAAAGATTTGCCAGTGCTTTTCACTATATAAGCGCTTATATTTGGCGACAATTCTCGGCAAAAACCCTTTTCACGGAGGCGCATCCCCTATGCGTACCAACACTCAGACCAAACGTGAGCTGGACAAGATCGACCGCAATATCCTGCGGATCCTGCAAGCGGACGGGCGGATTTCCTTTACGGAGCTAGGAGAAAAGGTCGGGCTCTCGACCACGCCCTGTACTGAGCGGGTCCGGCGTCTGGAGCGCGAAGGGATCATCATGGGCTACAACGCCAGGCTCAATCCGCAGCACCTGAAGGGTAGTCTGCTGGTGTTCGTCGAAATCAGCCTGGACTACAAATCCGGCGATACTTTCGAAGAGTTCCGACGTGCGGTGCTGAAATTGCCCCATGTGCTGGAGTGTCATCTGGTGTCAGGGGATTTCGACTACCTGGTGAAAGCGCGGATTTCCGAGATGGCCTCGTACCGCAAATTGCTGGGCGACATCCTGCTCAAGCTGCCTCATGTGAGGGAGTCCAAGAGCTATATCGTGATGGAAGAGGTGAAAGAGAGCCTGACCTTGCCGATTCCGGATTGAAATTTGCGGTGTCCGAACCGGCCCCATCGCGGGCAAGCCCGCTCCCACAGGTACAGTGGCGATCCTGTGGGAGCGGGCTTGCCCGCGATGAAGTCGACTCGGTTCTGCTGAAGTACGCCGCCGCCTAAACCAACACCTGCCGAGTGCTGGCCATGTACTCAAACACCTGCTTCTCCACCCGCGGATGAATCAATTCCACCGGCCCGCGCCCATTGGGGCATGGCAAGGTCTTGGTGGTACCGAACAACCGACAGATCAGCGGCCGCTCGCCATACACCGTGCAACCATTCGGCCCCAGATGCACACAGTTGAGCTCTTCCATGGCGGCATCCTGCTCGGCGCGGGTCTTGCGCGGCAGTCGCGACATTTCTTCCGGCGAGGTGGTCACCGGCCCACAGCAGTCATGGCAGCCGGGAACGCACTCGAACGAGGGGATCTGTTGTCGCAATGTGCGGATCGTCTGGCTGTTGCAGCTCATTGCAGCGGTGACCAATAGCGGAATAGAGCGCGATTCTGACGCAAAAGACTCGATCCAGACAGCACCAGCCGACCAATGTTGCCCGTCCGGGAAGCTCCGGCTTATGCTCCGTCAGGTTTTCCAAACGCAAGCATCAGGAACACGCACATGAATGCCCGTGCTCAACAGCCTGCTCAGAACCACACCGCGTCCTACTACGCCGCCAGCAGCCTGCCGCAGCCCGAACTTGCGGCGCTCAAAGGCGAAGTGCTGGCTGATGTCTGTGTGGTGGGCGGCGGGTTTTCGGGGTTGAACACGGCGCTTGAGCTGGCCGAACGCGGCCTCAGTGTGGTGCTGCTCGAAGCCCATAGAATCGGCTGGGGCGCCAGTGGACGCAATGGCGGGCAGCTGATTCGCGGCGTCGGCCACGGTCTTGATCAGTTCACCAACGTCATCGGTGCGGAAGGTGTTCGGCAAATGAAACTCATGGGCCTGGAAGCCGTGGAAATCGTCCGGCAACGGGTCGAGCGCTTCCAGATCCCCTGCGACCTGACCTGGGGCTACTGCGACCTCGCCAACAAACCCCGTGACCTTGAAGGCTTCGCCGAGGATGCCGAAGAACTGCGCAGCCTCGGCTACCGCTACGAGACCCGTTTGCTGCAAGCCAACGAGATGCACACCGTGGTCGGCTCCACGCGTTACGTTGGCGGCCTGATCGACATGGGCTCGGGGCACCTGCATCCACTGAACCTGGCCTTGGGCGAAGCAGCCGCGGCACAACGTCTGGGGGTCCAGTTGTTCGAGCACTCGGCCGTAACCCGCATCGACTATGGCCCCGAGGTCAAGGTCCATGCCGCCGAGGGCTCGGTGCGCGCCAAGACCCTGGTGCTGGGTTGCAATGCCTACCTCAATAACCTCAACCCGGAACTCAGCGGCAAAGTCCTGCCCGCCGGCAGCTACATCATCGCCACCGAACCACTGAGCGAAGTACAGGCCCACGCCCTGCTGCCGCAGAACATGGCGGTCTGTGACCAGCGGGTGGCGCTGGACTACTACCGGCTCTCGGCGGACCGACGCCTGCTGTTTGGCGGCGCCTGCCATTACTCGGGCCGCGACCCGAAAGACATCGCCGCGTACATGCGCCCGAAAATGCTCGAGGTTTTCCCGCAGCTGAGCGCAGTGAAGATCGATTACCAATGGGGCGGCATGATCGGCATCGGCGCCAACCGTCTGCCGCAGATCGGGCGACTCAAGGACCAGCCGAACGTGTACTACGCCCAGGCCTATTCCGGTCATGGCGTGAATGCCACGCACCTGGCGGGCAAGCTGCTGGCCGAAGCGATTAGTGGGCAGCACAGTGGTGGTTTTGATTTGTTCGCCAAGGTGCCGCACATCACTTTCCCCGGCGGCAAGCATTTGCGCTCGCCGTTGCTGGCGTTGGGGATGTTGTGGCATCGGCTTAAAGAGTTGGTCTGAAAGATTGTCGGTGTCAGCTCTGACGCCTTCGCGGGCAAGCCCGCTCCCACAGGGATTACTGGTGTTCACAAGATTTGTGTTCACCACCGAAACCTGTGGGAGCGAGCTTGCCCGCGAAGAGGCCGAAACAATACTGCAAAGCTCAGATCCGCCAGAAAGGCTTCAGCCCCTCCTCCCGCGCCTGCTCCCGGGTCAGCCCGATGTCCTTGAGCTGATCGGCCGTCAGCGCCAGCAAGGCCTTGCGCGTGTGCAGGCGACGCCAGAACAGATCCCAGCGACTCAGGCCGGACGACGCATTGCCCATAGACGCATGGCGTGCGTTGTCCGTTTGCCCTGCCGCCAGTTCCTGACTGTGTAACGTCAGCCGCACATCGCTCAAACCGTTCATCTTGGATGCTCCTGTTTACTTGGGTAGCCAGAGGTTCCATGATGCGTGGGCGCGCAAAAGCATTACAGATTCAAAGCAACTGTATTAACTCAATACAGTTTTGCCGATTCCGCCACTGAATCCCGATTTTTTGCCCGATCTGTACTGGTTAACCGAATCACTCCTATCGAGGCTGCACCATGACCCTTTACGTCAACCTCGCCGAATTGCTCGGCACACGTATCGAACAGGGCTTCTACCGCCCCGGTGACCGGCTGCCTTCGGTACGGGCGCTGAGCGTCGAGCACGGCGTCAGCCTGAGCACGGTGCAGCAGGCCTATCGGGTGCTGGAAGACAGCGGGCTGGCCATGCCACGCCCCAAATCCGGGTACTTCGTGCCGGCCAGTCGCGAGCTGCCGGATTTGCCGGCAGTCGGCCGCCCGGCCCAACGGCCGGTGGACATTTCCCAATGGGATCAAGTGCTGGAGTTGATTCGCGCCGTGCCGCGCAAAGACGTGGTGCAACTGGGCCGCGGCATGCCGGACATCACCAGCCCGACCATGAAACCGCTGCTGCGTGACCTGGCGCGAATCAGCCGGCGGCAGGACATGCCCGGTCTGTATTACGACAACATCCACGGCAACCTCGAACTGCGCGAACAGATCGCTCGCCTGATGCTCGATTCCGGCTGCCAGTTGAGCGCCAGCGAACTGGTGGTCACCACCGGTTGCCACGAAGCGCTGTCCACCAGTATTCGCGCGATCTGCGAACCCGGCGACATTGTCGCAGTGGACTCGCCGAGCTTTCACGGTGCGATGCAGACCCTCAAGGGCCTGGGCATGAAAGCCCTGGAAATCCCCACCGATCCATTGACCGGCATCAGTCTCGAAGCGCTGGAACTGGCCCTGGAGCAGTGGCCGATCAAGGTCATACAGCTGACCCCCAACTGTAACAACCCGTTGGGCTACATCATGCCGGAGTCGCGCAAACGCGCGTTGTTGACGCTTGCGCAGCGCTATGACGTGGCGATCATCGAGGACGATGTGTATGGCGAACTGGCCTACACCTACCCGCGCCCGCGCACGATCAAGTCCTTCGACGAGGACGGTCGCGTCCTGTTGTGCAGTTCGTTTTCCAAAACCCTGGCGCCGGGCCTGCGCATCGGCTGGGTTGCGCCCGGCCGCTATCTGGAACGGGTGCTGCACATGAAATACATCAGCACCGGATCCACCGCACCACAACCGCAGATCGCCATCGCCGAATTTCTCAAGGGCGGCCACTTCGAACCGCATTTGCGGCGGATGCGCACGCAATACCAGCGCAATCGCGACGTGATGATTGATTGGGTGACCCGCTATTTCCCGGCCGGTACCCGCGCGAGTCGCCCACAGGGCAGCTTCATGCTGTGGGTCGAACTACCGGAAGGTTTCGACACCCTGAAACTGAATCGCGCATTGCACGACCAAGGCGTACAGATTGCCGTGGGCAGTATTTTTTCCGCCTCGGGCAAGTACCGCAATTGCCTGCGCATGAACTACGCTGCCAAGCCAACACCACAGATCGAAGACGCGGTGCGCAAGGTCGGTGCGACAGCGATCAAACTGCTGGCGGAAACCGATCAGCTCAGCGACTGACTTTTATTCGGGGATCAGCGTCCATATGCCTATCTGCGCCGCCAAACGGAACGATCCTACGTGAGAGTCAGACAGCCCCTGCTTGCTCTTCTGCTACTCACCGCGTTCCTGGACGGTTGCGCCAACCTCGAAGTACAGCGTGTGCCGAGCCAGGCGCTGCCGGCTTCAAACTCCGCATTCGGCCGCTCGGTCCAGGCGCAGGCCGCACCTTACAAGGGACAATCGGGCTTTCGCCTGCTATCGGACAGCACCGAGGCCTTCACCGCCCGCGCCGAACTGATCCGTAACGCCCAAAGCAGCCTCGACTTGCAGTACTACATCGTGCACGACGGCATCAGCACGCGCATGCTGATCGAGGAGTTGCTCAAGGCTGCCGACCGGGGCGTACGGGTGCGGGTACTGCTCGACGATACTGCCAGCGATGGCTTGGACCGGGTCATTGCCACCCTCGCCGCGCATCCGAACATCCAGATCCGCGTGTTCAACCCGCTGAATCTGGGCCGCAGTACGGGGGTGACGCGCACCGTGGGCCGACTGTTCAACCTGTCGCAACAGCATCGACGCATGCACAACAAATTGTGGCTTGCGGACAACAGCATGGCCATCGTCGGCGGGCGCAATCTGGGGGACGAGTATTACGATGCCAAGCCCAACATGAATTTCACCGACATCGACATGCTCAGTGTCGGCCCGGTCGCCGAGCAACTCGGGCACAGTTTCGACCAGTACTGGAACAGCGCCCTGAGCAAGCCGATCGACGAATTCCTGTCGAGCAAACCCACACCCCGGGACCTGGAAAACACCCGCGTCCGACTGGAAGAGTCCCTGGCGGAAACGCGCAAACAGAATCACGCGCTCTATAAACACTTGATGACTTTCACCACCCACCCACGCCTGGACATCTGGCGCCGCGAGCTGATCTGGGCCTGGAACCAGGCATTGTGGGATGCGCCGAGCAAGGTACTGGCCAAGGGCGAGCCCGATCCGCGGTTGCTGCTTACCACGCAACTCGCACCTGAACTCAATAACGTCAGCAAAGAGCTGATCATGATCTCGGCCTACTTTGTGCCCGGCCAGCCGGGACTGGTGTACCTGACCGGGCGCGCCGATGCCGGCGTTTCTGTGAGTTTGCTGACCAATTCACTGGAAGCCACGGACGTTCCCGCCGTACACGGTGGTTACGCGCCCTATCGCAGGGCGCTGCTGGAGCACGGCGTGAAGCTGTACGAATTGCGTCGCCAACCCGGCGAGGGAGGCGGCAGCGGTAGCGGGCCGCATCTGTTTTCCAGCAGCGCCTATCACAGCTCTGACTCCAGCCTGCACAGCAAGGCGATGATATTCGACCAGCAGAAATCCTTTATCGGCTCGTTCAATTTCGATCCACGCTCGGTGCTGTGGAACACCGAAGTCGGCGTACTGGTGGACAGCCCGGAATTGGCCGCACGGGTCCGCGAACTGGCGCTGCAGGGCATGGCGCCGGCCCTGAGTTATCAGGTGGAGCTGGAAAACGGAAAGATCGTCTGGACCACCGAAGACGACGGGAAAATGCACACCCTGACCAAGGAGCCAGGGAGTTGGTGGCGACGCTTCAATGCGTGGATGAGCAATACGGTTGGGCTGGAGAAGATGTTGTAGCCAGCCGATGATCCATTGTGGTTCTTCAGGCTGGCTCTGCAGCCGCGCCAAACGCCCCTTGCCGCGACACCACAATCAACACACCCAAGGCCCCTACCGCCATCAGCAACGGCAATGCATGCCCGCTGATCCACTGGCTGCCGGCACCCGCCAGCAGCGGCCCGATCAGACAACCAATCCCCCACAGTTGGGCGATGTGTGCGTTGGCCCGCACCAGCGCATCGTCGCGATAACGCTCGCCGATCAGGATCAACGATAAGGTGAACAACCCGCCAGCGCTGGCGCCGAACAGCACCCACAGCGGCCAGATCATCAGCGTGTCGATCAGCAGCGGGATTGCCAGGCTCGATATCAGCAGGACCACAGCACAACCGGCGAACAACGCGCGTCGCGACAAACGATCGGCCAACGCACCAATCGGCAATTGCAGCACCGCATCGCCGACCACCACCGTACTGACCATCGCCAAAGCGATTTCCGTGGTGAAGCCCTGTCGCAGGCAGTAGACCGGCAACAGCGTCAGGATCATCGCTTCGAACGCGGCAAACAGCGACACCGCCCAGGCAATCGCCGGCAGGCCTCGACAGAACTCAAGCAAATCACGCAGGGTCACGCTGCTGGCCTCGCTGCTCGGCGCGCCACTGCGTCCCAACAGCAGGAACGGTGCAGCCATCAGCAAACCGACACCCACCCAAAAGCCATAGTCATGCTCGGTACCGAGGAAGCCCAGCAATACCGGCCCTGCCAGCTGACTCAAGGCGTAGCTGCTGCCATACAGCGCCACCAGCCGCCCGCGCCATTGCTCGACCACCAGTTGATTGATCCAGCTTTCACCGATGATGAATACGAGGGTCAGGATCACCCCGATCATCAGCCGCAGCACCAACCAGATCGGATAGCTCGGCAACAGCGCCAGCAAACCGATCGAGACCGCCCCGGCCCACAGGCACAGACGCATCAGATTGGCCGTGCCGAAGCGCGCCGCCAGATGGCTGGAGACTTTCGCCCCCAGCAGGACACCAATGGCCGGCATCGCCGCCATCACACCAATGGCAAACGAGCCGTAGCCCCAGCTTTCCAGGCGAAACGACACCAGCGGCATGCTGACACCCAGGGCCAAGCCGACACTCAGGACAGATGCCAAAACGGCGAAATAAGTCGCCCAACGCATGTTCCACGCTCCTGTGGATATTTTTATATGCAGCGCAAAGTACTGTGGGAGCGAGCCTTTGTGGCGAGGGGGCTTGCCCCCGTTGGGTCGCGGAGCGGCCCCAAAACCTGCAATTGCGGTGTATCAAGTACACCGCATGCAATGGTTTTGCGCCTGCTTCGCAGCCGAACGGGGGCAAGCCCCCTCACCACAGGGCTCGCTCCCACAAGGGATCTGCGTCGTTCGGGAGGCCTGCTCTACAACAGGCCTCCCTTAACGGCTTACAACTTGATCCAGGTCGCCTTCAGCTCGGTGTACTTGTCGAAAGCGTGCAGGGACTTGTCGCGACCGTTGCCGGACTGCTTGAAGCCACCGAACGGAGCAGTCATGTCACCGCCATCGTACTGGTTGACCCACACGCTACCGGCACGCAGTGCGCGGGCGGTGAGGTGAGCCTTGGAGATGTCGGCCGTCCAGACCGCAGCAGCCAGGCCGTACGGTGTGTCGTTGGCGATCGCGATGGCTTCTTCGGCGCTGTCGAATGCGATGACCGACAGTACCGGGCCAAAGATTTCTTCCTGGGCGATTTTCATCGCGTTGCTCACACCGTCGAAAATCGTCGGCTCAACGTAAGTACCGCCCGTTTCCTGGAGCGTACGCTTGCCACCGGCCACCAGCTTGGCGCCGTCGGCATGACCAGACTCGATGTAAGACAGCACGGTGTTCATCTGCTGGGTATCGACCAGCGCACCAACGTTGGTTGCAGGATCCAGCGGATTGCCCGGCTTCCAGGTTTTCAGTGCCTCGATCACCAGTGGCAGGAATTTGTCCTTGATCGAACGCTCGACCAGCAGGCGCGAACCGGCGGTGCAGACTTCGCCCTGGTTGAAGGCGATGGCGCCAGCTGCGGCTTCAGCAGCGTCTTGCAGGTTCGGTGCATCGGCGAACACGATGTTCGGGCTCTTGCCGCCAGCTTCGAGCCAGACGCGCTTCATGTTCGACTCGCCGGAGTAGATCAACAGCTGCTTGGCGATCTTGGTCGATCCGGTGAACACCAGGGTGTCGACATCGTTGTGCAGGGCCAGGGCCTTGCCGACGGTGTGACCGTAACCCGGCAGCACGTTCAGCACGCCTTTCGGGATGCCGGCTTCGACAGCCAGTTCAGCGATGCGAATGGCGGTCAGCGGGGATTTTTCGGACGGTTTGAGGATCACCGAGTTACCGGTGGACAGCGCAGGACCAAGTTTCCAGCACGCCATCATCAGCGGGAAGTTCCACGGCACGATGGCGCCAACAACACCCACCGGCTCACGGGTCACAAGACCCAACTGGTCGTGCGGAGTGGCCGCTACTTCGTCGTAAATTTTGTCGATGGCTTCGCCGCTCCAGCTCAGGGCTTGCGCCGCACCGGGAACGTCGATGTACAGGGAATCGCTGATCGGCTTGCCCATGTCCAGGGTTTCAAGCAGGGCCAGCTCTTCGGCGTGCTGCTTGAGCAGGCCGGCGAAACGGATCATGGTGGACTTGCGCTTGGTCGGCGCCAGGCGCGACCAGGCACCGGAATTGAAGGTGGCGCGAGCGTTTTCCACGGCGCGCTGGGCATCGGCGGCGTCACAGCTGGCAATCTTGCCCAGCAGACGGCCATCGACCGGGCTGATGCACTCGAAGGTCTGGCCGGAAACGGCGTCGGTGTATTCGCCATTGATATAGGCGCGGCCTTCGATTTTCAGGTCGCGGGCACGTTGTTCCCAGTCGGCACGGGTCAGGGTGGTCATGCGAGTGTCCTCCTCTTATTGATACGACACCCGCGTTCTTCGCGGGCGCTGTCAGGAATTCTGCCCGGCCAGCCTGCTTTTCGGCCCAAGGCATCCACCACCCTAAACCAGCCGCACATGAAGTTTCAATATATTTGACATAACACCGGCAAACGGCCTTGCGATGTTCATTTTAATAAACATAGACTTTGAGCCTTTCAGTGTCCGGTCTCGCCAATACGTTCCTCTTTTGACGAGCAGATGTTGTTGTCAGGCAAGGCGCCGTGACGAGTCATAGCCCGCTATGGCGAGGAGCGGCAACGCAGCATGACAGCAACAGATGCCGTCAAAAAGGAACAGTATTGGCGAGACCGGACACCCACCACTCGCGCCGTAATCACGGGGGATAACAACAATGAACATCCAGAACGTCGTCGACTTCAGCCAGGCCACCACCGCCGCCGAACGCTACCGCCCGGACGCAGCCAAAGTGCTCAAGGGCGACCCGGAACAAGCCGTTTACAACCACTACAACAGCCCTTGTGGCCAGTTGAACGCTGGTGTGTGGGAAGGTGCAGTCGGGCAGTGGACAGTGAACTTCACCGAGCACGAGTACTGCGAGATCCAGCAAGGGGTTTCGGTGCTGCGTGACAACGAGGGCAATGCCAAGACCCTGCGCGCAGGCGACCGCTTCGTGATCCCCGCCGGATTCAAAGGCACCTGGGAAGTGCTGGAGCCATGCCGCAAGATCTACGTAGCGTTTGAACAGAAGGCTTGAAGCAAGATCATCGAAATACTTAAAAGCCCGTCCTTGGTGACGGGCTTTTTCATGGGCGGGCTCCGGCAAACATCGCGATACAGTACAGCAGGTGATAAATATTCGGGGCTGCTCCAGTATTTCTTCACGGCATCCAAGACGGATGACGGGAGCAATTTCGCTCACTCACCAATTGCAAGGAAGCGATATATGACCACTGATTTGAAACAACACCTGGACACAGCCATTCAGTACATCGGCCGGCAATACTCCGAAGAGCTGCGTGGAGAGCTCGCCAACAAGACCGGGCTGGCGGTACGTCCGAGGGGCATCGGGTTCATCATGACCAAAGACTACAATCCCGCACGGATCAATCTGCTGGTTGAAAACGAAATCATCACCCATGTCACCATGGGCAATTGATTTGCGCTAAACCGTGCATCGCTCTACTCAGCACTGAAGCACTGTGACTTGATCAGACTGAAGAGTTACCCGTTTTTTCAAGCACAACAAAAAAGGCCCGTATCTCGCGATACGGGCCTTTTTCGTAAGAGGGAAAAATCAATTACTTGATTTTGCCTTCCTTGTAGATCACGTGCTTGCGAACAACCGGATCATATTTCTTGATCTCGATTTTGTCCGGGGTAGTACGCTTGTTCTTGTCGGTAGTGTAGAAGTGACCAGTACCGGCGCTCGAAATCAAACGAATCAATTCACGCATGATTAGCTCCCTTAAACCTTGCCATCGCGGCGAAGTTCGGCCAGCACGACAGTGATGCCACGCTTGTCGATGATACGCATGCCTTTGGCAGATACGCGCAGACGCACAAAACGTTTCTCTTCTTCAACCCAGAAGCGGTGATGCTGCAGGTTCGGCAGGAAACGACGACGGGTTTTGTTGTTTGCGTGGGAAATGTTATTCCCAGTCACCGGACCCTTACCGGTAACTTGACATACTCTAGACATGCCTCAGCCCTCTAAAACCACATGCCCAACCCGGCATGGGTTGGCCGCTTAATCTCTCAGTCATTTGGCGCCAGGCGCCGCGTTTCTTTAGAGGTCTTACCGGCTACACCTACAGTGAAGGAACCGGGCCCCTAGAAAAGAGCGCTGCTTTATACCAGAAAGACTGGAGAGCAACAACATTCGGTGCGCGTTGAATTCACAAAAACCCCGTTTTTCGGGCTCCGAGCGCCTTGGACAAAGGCTATCATCGATGGCGACCGCTCGTCGCAGAGAATCGGCCAACCGGCCAAATCAGGATTTTGCTCTCCCGCCTCACAGCAAATTCAGGCGCTATAGTCCTCTCAAAATGAAAAAGGGGATAGTCATTTGCAAACGAGCCCACTAGGGTAAGCCTTTTCCAGACTGCACTTGCAGATGGGCCTTCGATCTGTAAAGGAAGCCGACCATGCGCCTCGCTGCCCTACCGCTATTGCTCGCCCCGCTTCTGCTGAGCCCACAGGCCTTTGCCGCCGCCCTGAGCGTCTGCACCGAGGCCAGCCCTGAAGGCTTCGACGTGGTGCAGTACAACTCGCTGACCACCACCAACGCCTCGGCCGATGTGCTGATGAATCGCCTGGTGGACTTCGACACGGCTAGTGGCAAAGTGGTCGCCAGCCTCGCCGACAGCTGGGAAGTCAGCCCCGACGGCCTGACCTACGTCTTCAAGTTGCACCCGCAGGTGAAATTCCATCGCACCGAGTATTTCACCCCAACGCGCGACCTGAGCGCCGAAGACGTGATTTTCAGCTTCGACCGCATGCTCGACCCGGCCAATGCGTGGCACAAAGTCGCCCAGAGCGGCTTCCCCCATGCGCAATCGATGCAGTTACCTGCATTGATCAAGAAGATCGACGCCCTCGACCCGCAGACCGTACGCTTCACCCTCGACCACCCGGATTCGACCTTCCTGGCGACCCTGAGCATGGGCTTCGCCTCGATCTATTCGGCCGAATACGCCGACAAACTGATGAAGGCCGGCACACCCGAGAAGCTCAACAGCCAGCCAATCGGCACAGGGCCGTTCGTTTTCACTCGCTTCCAGAAGGACGCCTCGGTTCGCTACAAAGCCAACCCCGAATACTTCGGTGGCAAACCTCTTGTAGATCCGCTGATCTTCGCCATCACCCCGGACGCCAACGTGCGCCTGCAGAAATTGCGCCGTAACGAATGCCAGATCGCCCTGTCGCCCAAGCCTCTGGACGTACAGGAAGCGCTGAAAGAGCCGACGCTGAAAGTCGAAAAGACTGACGCGTTCATGACCGCATTCGTCGGCATCAACAGCCAGCATCCGCCATTGGACAAGCCTGAAGTCCGCCAGGCCATCAACCTTGCCTTCGACAAGGCCAGCTATGTCAAAGCCGTGTTCGAAGACACCGCCGAGGCGGCCAACGGTCCGTACCCACCCAACACCTGGAGCTACGCGAAAAACCTGCCGGGCTACCCTCACGACATTGCGAAGGCCAAAGCCTTGATGGCCAAGGCCGGACTCAAGGACGGCTTCCAGACCACCATCTGGACCCGCCCTTCCGGCAGCCTGCTTAACCCCAACCCAAGCCTTGGCGCTCAACTGCTGCAGTCTGACCTCGCGGAAATCGGCATTCAGGCCGAAATCCGCGTGATCGAATGGGGCGAACTGATCCGCCGCGCCAAGGCCGGTGAACATGACTTGCTGTTCATGGGCTGGGCCGGTGACAACGGTGACCCGGACAACTTCCTCACGCCGCAGTTTTCCTGCGCCGCGGTCAAGTCCGGTACCAACTTCGCCCGCTACTGCAATCAGGACCTGGACAAGCTGATCAGCGCCGGCAAGACCACCGGCGAGCAAGGTGTGCGCAGCAAACTCTACGAACAGGCCCAGGCGCAGATCCAGCAGCAGGCGCTGTGGTTGCCACTGGCCCACCCGACTGCGTTCGCGCTGACGCGCAAGGATGTCGAGGGGTACTCGGTCAGCCCGTTCGGCCGGCAGGACTATTCCAAGGTCAGTATCAAATAACCCAACCACCACACATAACCTGTGGGAGCGAGCTTGCTCGCGATAGCGGACTTTCAGGCAACCTTTGTACTGAATGTACCGCCGTCATCGCGGGCAGCCCGCTCCCACAGGGTTCTGCATTCCCCCACCAGATCTACATCCACCCATACTCAGCCATCGACAACGGATCGCCGTCGCCGATGATGAAATGGTCGAGCACCCGCACGTCAATCAACTCCAGCGCCTTTTGCAGGCGATTGGTCAGCACCCGGTCGGACTGACTGGGGTCGGTGTTGCCCGACGGATGGTTGTGGCAGAGGATCAATGCTGCTGCGTTGTTGGCCAGGGCACGCTTGACCACCTCTCGCGGATGAACACTGGTGTTGTCGATGGAGCCGCGAAACAGCGTCTCAAACGCCAGTACCTGATGCCTGGAATCGAGAAACAGACACCCAAACACCTCGTGCGGCTCGTGGCGCAGCATCGATTTCAGGTACTCACGAACCGCGTGCGGATTCTCCAGTGCCGATTTTTGGCGCGCTCGCTCGGCCAGATGGCGCCTGCTCATTTCTTGCGCAGCCTGCAACTGTGCAAATTTCGCCGGCCCAAGTCCCAGCTGCTTGCTGAACGTTTCCTGATCGGCCTCAAGCAGCAAACGCAGGCTGCCAAACTGATTCAACAGGTGTCGCGCCAGATCTACTGCACTTTTACCCACCACGCCCGTACGTAAAAAGATCGCCAGCAGTTCGGCGTCCGAAAGGCTTCCCGCACCCTGTTCAAGCAACCTCTCCCGCGGCCGTTCCGTCGCCGGCCAATCGCGAATACTCATAGCACCTCCCTGTCTGTGGGCACCGCTGTTCCGTAGCGGTCGCTGTGATATCGTAGCCCATCTTTTTTGCGGGCGAATTCATCCTGGGGAGGGGGTTTCGCCACGTATGTCACCAACGAATTGAAAGGCAGGCCTATGCAGCGGCTGTATCGGAAACGCATTGTTCTGGGCGTCGGCGGCGGCATCGCTGCCTACAAGAGCGCCGACCTGGTTCGCCGCCTGATCGATCAGGGCGCCGAAGTGCGCGTGGTCATGACTCGTGGCGGCGCAGAGTTCATCACCCCGCTGACTATGCAGGCCCTGTCCGGGCACCCGGTCCACCTGGACCTGCTGGACCCGGCGGCCGAAGCAGCCATGGGCCACATCGAGCTCGCCAAATGGGCCGACCTGGTGCTGATCGCCCCCGCCACGGCGGACCTTATTGCCCGCCTGGCCCAAGGCATTGCCGACGATCTGCTGACCACGCTGGTGCTGGCCACCGACGCAGTGGTCGCCGTCGCACCGGCAATGAACCAGGCGATGTGGCGCGATCCGGCGACCCAGGCCAACCTGCAAACCCTAGAAAGTCGCGACATCAAGGTCTTCGGCCCGGCCTCCGGCAGCCAGGCCTGCGGCGATGTCGGCCTGGGGCGCATGCTCGAAGCCATTGAACTGGCCCAGTGTGCCGCCGACTGCTTCCAGCGTCAGGCGCTGACCGGCAAACACGTGCTGATCACGGCCGGCCCGACCCAGGAAAACATCGACCCGGTGCGCTACATCACCAACCACAGCTCCGGAAAAATGGGCTTTGCCCTGGCCGAAGCCGCCGTGGAGGCCGGTGCCCGCGTGACCCTGATCACCGGCCCCGTACACCTGCCGACTCCCGATCGCGTCACCCGCATCGATGTGGTCAGCGCCCGCGACATGCTCGCCGCGTGTGAAGCGGCGATCCCTTGCGATCTGTTCATCGCCTCGGCAGCGGTCGCGGATTACCGTCCGGAAGTCGTCGCCCCGCAGAAACTCAAGAAAGATCCTACGAACGGCGACGGCTTGTTGCTACAGATGGTGCGTAACCCGGACATCCTGGCCACCATCGCCACCCGCCCCGACCGTCCGTTCAGTGTCGGTTTCGCCGCCGAGACCGAACACCTGCTCGATTACGCTGCACGCAAGCTGAAAGACAAGAACCTCGACCTGATCGTCGCCAACGACGTCGCCAACCCGAGCATTGGCTTCAACAGCGAAGAAAACGCCTGCAGCGTCATCGACCGTGAACTTCACGCCACACTTTTCGCCCAGACCAGCAAGAGCAAGATTGCTCGCCAGCTGATCACTTTTATCGCCGAACGTCTGAACCAGGTTTAATTTACATGCACGCTTTGCAAGCCAAGATCCTCGACCCCCGCATCGGTACCGAATTCCCGCTGCCGCAATACGCCACACCAGGCTCCGCCGGCCTCGACCTGCGCGCCATGCTGGAACAGGACACCGTGATCAAGCCTGGTGAAACCGTGCTGATCCCCACTGGCCTGTCGGTTTATATCGGTGACCCAAACCTGGCGGCGCTGATTCTGCCGCGCTCGGGAATGGGCCATAAGCACGGCATCGTGCTGGGCAACCTGGTGGGTCTGATCGACTCCGACTACCAAGGCCCATTGATGGTCTCCTGCTGGAACCGTGGCCAGACCGAATTCACCATGCCGGTCGGCGAGCGCCTGGCGCAACTGGTGCTGGTGCCGGTGGTACAGGCTCACTTCGAGATGGTTGAAGAGTTTGTTGAAACCGAGCGCGGCACTGGCGGTTTCGGCCATACCGGTACCCGCTGATCCGATCACGCTGTTCTTGGGGCGGGGGATCTGACTCCCTCGCCACAAAATTCAAATTGTCATCTGCAAGGTTTAGCTCCGGAAATCAAGGCATTGCCCGGCCAAACCCTTGCCGTCAGGGGCGTCATGGCCCTTTCATACCACGAACTCTCTGTGGAAAACGCCGTCATACCCTTCAGTTTGAACCTGCTGCCGAATGAATCGGCGGCCTGTCCAGCCACTTTCGAGATGGAGCATTTCCACAGATGAACACCCCGGCCAAAATCGTACCCAAGTTCCCTGACAGCATCTTCCGCGCCTACGACATCCGCGGCACCGTCCCGGAATTCCTGAACGCCGAAACCGCTTACTGGATCGGCCGCGCCGTCGGCTCCCAAAGCCTGGCCCAGGGCGAGCCAAACGTGTCCGTCGGTCGCGATGGTCGCCTGTCCGGCCCGGAGCTGGTCGCGCAACTGATCAAAGGCATCGCCGACAGCGGCTGCCACGTCAGTGATGTCGGCCTGGTCCCGACTCCGGCGCTCTACTACGCCGCCAACGTACTGGCCGGCAAATCCGGCGTGATGCTCACCGGCAGCCACAACCCGTCGAACTACAACGGCTTCAAGATCGTCATTGCCGGCGACACCCTGGCCAACGAACAGATCCAGGCCCTGCACGACCGCCTCAAGACCAACAACCTGAGCAGCGGCCAGGGCAGCATCACCCAGGTCGAGATTCTCGATCGCTACACCACCGAAATCGTCCAGGACATCAAGCTGGCCCGTCGCCTGAAAGTGGTCGTCGACTGCGGCAACGGCGCGGCCGGCGTGATCGCCCCGCAACTGATCGAAGCGCTGAACTGCGAAGTCATCCCGCTGTTCTGCGAAGTGGACGGCAACTTCCCGAACCACCACCCGGACCCGGGCAAACCTGAAAACCTCGTGGACCTGATTGCCAAGGTCAAGGAAACCAACGCTGACATCGGCCTGGCCTTCGACGGCGATGGCGACCGCGTCGGCGTGGTGACCAACACCGGCAGCATCGTCTACCCGGACCGCCTGCTGATGCTGTTCGCCCGCGACGTCGTGGCGCGCAACCCGGGCGCCGAAATCATCTTCGACGTCAAATGCACCCGTCGCCTGATTCCGCTGATCAAGGAATACGGTGGTCGGTCGTTAATGTGGAAGACTGGTCACTCGTTGATCAAAAAGAAAATGAAACAATCCGGCGCCCTGCTGGCTGGCGAAATGAGCGGGCACATTTTCTTCAAGGAGCGCTGGTTCGGTTTCGACGACGGCATCTACAGCGCCGCGCGATTGCTGGAGATCCTCAGCAAGGAAAAATCCTCGGCCGAAGAGCTGTTCGCGACCTTCCCGAACGATATTTCTACGCCGGAAATCAATATCCATGTGACCGAAGAGAGCAAATTCAGCATCATTGATGCATTGCACGATGCGCAGTGGGGCGAAGGCGCCGACCTGACCACCATTGACGGCGTGCGAGTCGACTATGCCAAAGGCTGGGGCCTGGTACGCGCCTCCAACACCACTCCGGTGCTGGTGCTGCGTTTCGAGGCCGATGACGAGGCTGAATTGCAGCGCATCAAGGACGTATTCAAAGTCCAGTTGAAGCGTGTTGCACCTGATCTCCAACTACCGTTCTGATTCACCCGGAGCCCTGAATGACCCTCGAACGCGAAGCCGCCGCCAACACCGCCAAGGTCCTGTCCGAAGCGTTGCCTTACATCCGCCGCTATGTCGGCAAGACACTGGTGATCAAATACGGCGGCAACGCGATGGAAAGCGAGGAGCTGAAAACCGGCTTCGCCCGCGACATCGTGCTGATGAAGGCCGTGGGCATCAACCCGGTGGTGGTTCACGGTGGCGGCCCGCAAATCGGTGACCTGCTCAAGCGCCTGTCGATCGAGAGCCATTTCGTCGACGGCATGCGCGTCACCGACGCCGCGACCATGGATGTGGTGGAAATGGTCCTCGGCGGCCAGGTCAACAAGGACATCGTCAACCTGATCAACCGTCATGGCGGCAGCGCCATCGGCCTGACCGGTAAAGACGCCGAGCTGATTCGCGCGAAGAAGCTCACCGTTACCCGTCAGACACCGGAAATGACCACCCCGGAAATCATCGACATCGGCCACGTGGGCGAAGTAGTCGGCATCAATACCGACCTGCTGAACCTGCTGGTCAAGGGCGATTTCATCCCGGTGATCGCGCCCATCGGCGTCGGTGCCAACGGCGAGTCGTACAACATCAACGCTGACCTGGTGGCCGGTAAAGTCGCCGAAGCGCTGAAAGCCGAGAAGCTGATGCTGCTGACCAACATCGCCGGCCTGATGGACAAGTCGGGCACGGTCCTGACTGGCCTGACAACCCAGCAAGTCGACGACCTGATCGCCGACGGCACTATCTACGGCGGCATGCTGCCGAAGATCCGTTGCGCACTGGAAGCGGTCCAGGGCGGCGTGGGCAGCTCGCTGATCATCGACGGTCGCGTACCGAATGCGATCCTGCTGGAAATCTTCACCGATACCGGCGTGGGCACCCTGATCAGCAATCGCAAGCGTCCTTAAGCGATAGCGCAAACAAAAAGACCCCGCTCGGCCTGGCTGAGCGGGGTCTTTTTTTGCACCGTCTTCCCTATGGAAGGCTGCTTTTTTGTGGCGAGGGAGCTTGCTCCCGCTTGAGTGCGCAGCACTCACGACATTCTTGGGTCTGCTACGCAGCCCAGCGGGAGCAAGCTCCCTCGCCACACAAGCTCCCCACAGGGAATAGCGATTAAACGCCGAACTGCGCGCGGTACGCTTCCACGGCTGGCAGATGCTGCTTGAGCTGCGGGTCATCTGCCAGGAATTCCAGCACCTGGTTCAGCGAAACGATGCTGATGACCGGGATGCCGAAGTCACGCTCGACTTCCTGGATCGCCGACAACTCGCCGTTGCCACGCTCCTGACGGTTCAGGGCGATCAGCACGCCAGCGGCCTTGGCGCCATCCTGGGAGGCGATGATCTGCATCACTTCACGGATTGCGGTGCCGGCGGTGATCACGTCGTCGATGATCAGAACGTCGCCGGTCAACGGTGCGCCAACCAGGCTGCCGCCTTCACCGTGGGCCTTGGCTTCCTTGCGGTTGAAGCACCATGGCAGGTCACGGTTGTGATGCTCGGCCAGGGCCACCGCAGTAGTCGCCGCCAAAGGGATGCCTTTGTAGGCCGGGCCAAACAGCACGTCGAAGGGAATGCCGCTCTCGGCAATGGCAGCGGCGTAGAAACGTCCCAGCTGCGCCAGAGCCGAACCCGAGTTGAACAGGCCAGCGTTGAAGAAGTAAGGACTGGTGCGCCCGGACTTCAGGGTGAACTCACCGAAGCGCAAAACGCCGCGATCGATGGCAAAACGGATGAAATCGCGCTGATACGCTTGCATGAAAAAACCCCAAATACCACGGATTTAGCTAATTAGCTTGACGCCGTGTATCATACACGCACGCGATTTTTGGGGCCATTTATGCGGATCATCAGTGTGAACGTCAATGGTATTCAGGCTGCAGTCGAGCGTGGTTTGCTCAGTTGGCTGCAGGCACAGAATGCCGACGTCATCTGCCTGCAGGACACCCGCGCCTCCGCCTTTGAACTGGACGATCCAGCCTTCCAACTGGATGGATACTTCCTTTATGCCTGCGATGCCGAAGTTCCCGCCCAAGGCGGCGTGGCTTTGTATTCGCGGCTGCAACCGAAGGCTGTCATCAGCGGTCTCGGTTTCGAGACGGCCGACCGCTACGGGCGCTACCTGCAAGCCGATTTCGACAAGGTCAGCATCGCGACCTTGCTGCTCCCTTCGGGGCAGAACGGCGATGAAGACTTGAACCAGAAGTTCAAGCTAATGGACGACTTCGCCCGTTATCTGGATAAACAGCGACGCAAACGCCGCGAGTACATTTATTGTGGCTCTCTGTACGTGGCGCAACAGAAGCTGGATATCAAGAACTGGCGCGACAGCCAGCAATCTCCGGGCTTTCTGGCACCTGAACGTGCCTGGATGGACGAGATTGTCGGCAACATGGGTTATGTCGACGCCCTGCGTGAAGTCAGCCGTGAAGGCGACCAGTACAGCTGGTGGCCGGACAACGAACAGGCGGAGATGCTCAACCTCGGTTGGCGCTTCGACTATCAGTTGCTGACCCCTGGCCTGCGCCGCTTCGTACGCAGCGCACGCCTGCCACGCCAGCCGCGGTTCTCGCAACACGCGCCACTGATCGTGGACTACGACTGGACGCTGACCATTTAAGCGTCGTTTCGCAGACACAAAAAAGCCGACAGCAATGTCGGCTTTTTTGTGGGTACTCGTTTTTGCTTTTCTGTGGGAGCGAGCTTGCTCGCGATGACGATACACCAGATACCGATGCAGTGGCTGTCAGACCGCTATCGCGAGCAGGCTCGCTCCTACGGGGGGGATCTTCGTTGATCGTTATTTGATCAACCGCCAAGTGAACGGATACCGATAAGGCTGCCCCTCATTGGCCTTCACCCCGGCAATGATCGTAAGCACCAGCGCACCGATCGCGATCAGGCCAAACAGGAAGAACCCGATAATCACCACCATCAGCAAGAAGCAGATAGCCGAGGCGATTGCGACGGTGATCTGGAAGTTCAGCGCTTCCTTGCCCTGGGCATCGATGAACGGGTCCATCTCGCGCTTCATCTGCCAGAGAATCAGCGGGCCGATGATCGTGCCGAACGGAATCCAGATCCCCAGCAAGGCGGACAAGTGGCAAAACATGGCCCACTGACGCACCTCTTGGCTCGGCGTGGGCAGCGGCAGTTGCTCGTCACTCATGGTGTCCTCCTTGTCTGGAGCAGTCCGGTCAGTCAGCCAGTGCGGCCTTTTGCAGTTCGAAGATCTCGTTCATGCCTTTCTTGGCCAGTTCGAGCATCGCGTTCAGCTCTTCAGGCTGGAACGGCGCGCCTTCGGCAGTGCCCTGGACTTCGATGAAACCGCCAGCGCTGGTCATTACCACGTTCAGGTCAGTCTCGGCGGCCGAGTCTTCCAGGTAATCGAGGTCGAGCACAGGCTCACCCTTGTACATGCCCACGGAAACCGCAGCGATCATTTGCTTGACCGGGTCGCCGCCCTTCAGGCCGCCACGCTTCTTGATGACTTTCAAGGCATCGATCAGCGCAACCATGGAACCGGTGATCGACGCGGTGCGGGTGCCACCGTCGGCCTGGATCACGTCGCAGTCGACGTACAGGGTGACGTCACCCAGCTTGGTCATGTCCAGCGCAGCGCGCAGGGAACGGCCGATCAAACGCTGGATTTCCAGGGTTCGGCCGCCTTGCTTGCCGCGGCTCGCTTCACGCTGGTTACGTTCGCCGGTTGCGCGCGGCAGCATGCCGTACTCGGCGGTCAACCAGCCCTGGCCCTGGCCTTTCAGGAAACGCGGTACGCCCGGTTCAACGCTGACGGTGCAGATGACCTTGGTGTCACCGAACTCGACCAGCACAGAACCCTCGGCGTGTTTGGTGTAGTTGCGGGTGATGCGGATCGAGCGGAGCTGATCGGCAGCGCGACCACTTGGACGTATCATAGGGAGTACCTGTACTGGGGACGGAAAACTGCGGAGCATTATAGAGCCGACGGCCGCCACTGGGCACTTCTAAAAAATTCCGCCGACGACCGAGGGCTCTGCACCGCGCGTCGGTGCAGGCCTGCCGCTCTTTGTCACACTGTGTGTTTGGGCGCATCTGCGCCACTGCGCTACAATCCTGCGCCTTTGCTGCCAGTCGGCTTTAATTCATTGATATCGGATTCCCGGAACCTCGGTTCTGTGCCGATCTGCCTTGCGAGGTACCTCCATGGTGCACAGCATGACCGCCTTCGCCCGCGTCGAGAAAGCCGGCGTCCAGGGCACCCTGAGTTGGGAACTGCGCTCGGTCAACAGCCGCTACCTGGAACCCCACCTGCGTCTCCCGGAATCCTTCCGTGACCTCGAGGGCGCTGTTCGTGAGGCCCTGCGCCAGGGAGTATCGCGGGGCAAGCTCGAATGTACCCTGCGCTTCACCGAAGAGAACACCGGCAAGGCGCTGCAAATCGATCAGGAGCGCGCCGCGCAACTGGTCGCCGCCGCCGAGACCATCGCCAGCCTGATCAAGAACCCGGCAGCGCTGAACCCACTGGAAGTCCTGGCCTGGCCCGGCGTCCTGGTAGGCGACGCCACCGACCCGCAAGCCTTGAACGCCGAAGCGCTGGCACTGTTCAACCAGGGCCTCAAGGAACTGAAGGCCGGCCGCGAGCGCGAAGGCACGGAGCTGGCGCGGCTGATCAACGAGCGCCTGAGCTCCATCGAAGAAGACGTGGTGACCTTGCGCGAACTGGTTCCGCAAATGCTCGCCACCCAGCGCCAGAAAGTCCTCGACCGCTTCGCCGACATGAAGGCCGAGATGGACCCGCAGCGCCTGGAGCAGGAAATGGTCATGCTCGCGCAAAAAAGCGACGTCGCCGAAGAACTGGATCGCCTGAGCACTCATATCATCGAAGTTCGCCGGGTGCTCAAATCCGGCGGCGCCGCCGGTCGGCGCCTGGACTTCCTGATGCAGGAACTCAACCGCGAAGCCAATACACTGGGCTCCAAAGCCTTCGACCCGCGCAGCACCCAGGCTGCGGTCAACCTCAAGGTGTTGATCGAGCAGATGCGCGAACAAGTGCAGAATATTGAGTAAGGCTACCCCGACATGACACACAGCACCGGCACCCTGTACATCATTTCCGCCCCTTCGGGCGCGGGCAAGAGCAGTCTGGTCAAGGCCCTGACCGACGCAAACCCGGAGATCCGCGTCTCGGTCTCCCACACCACCCGCGCCATGCGTCCCGGTGAAGTGAATGGCGTGAACTATCACTTCGTCGACCGCAGCGAGTTCGTGAAGATGATCGAACACGGGGATTTCCTCGAGCGCGCCGAAGTGTTCGGCAATCTCTACGGCACTTCGCAAAGCCACCTTCAGCAGACCCTGGACGAAGGCCACGACCTGATTCTGGAAATCGACTGGCAAGGTGCCGAACAAGTACGCAAGCTGATGCCTCAGGCCCGCTCGATCTTCATTCTGCCGCCGTCATTGCAGGCCCTGCACCAGCGCCTGACCAATCGCGGCCAGGACAGTGATGAAGTCATTGACGGCCGGATGCGCGAAGCCGTCAGCGAAATGAGCCACTACGTCGACTACGACTACCTGATCATCAACGACGATTTCGCCCACGCGCTGCACGATCTGAAGGCGATTTTCCGCGCCAATCAGCTGATTCAGAAGCGTCAGCAGCAGCGTCACGGCAAATTGCTGGCTGAATTGCTCGGTTAATCAGCCCTTCCCAAAACAGCTGCAAGGGCTTTACATTGGCACTTGTAGCGCGTTGAAGGGCCTGGTCAAAAAATCAGCGCTTCCCTAAACGCTGGTGATTTTTTAAACTGTTGAGTCCGCTCGCCCATCCGGGCAACGCGCATATTGCATTTGCTACGAGGAAGACCATGGCCCGCGTAACCGTTGAAGACTGCCTAGAACACGTGGATAACCGCTTTGAGCTGGTCATGCTCTCTACCAAGCGTGCCCGTCAACTGGCCACCGGCGGCAAAGAGCCGAAAGTAGCATGGGAAAACGACAAGCCTACCGTCGTCGCCCTGCGTGAAATCGCTGAAGGCCTGATCGACTACGCAGCTATCGCCGAAGCCGAAATCGTTGAAGATGAACCGCTTTTTGCTGCATTCGAGGACGAGTCCAACGAGGCCGTCTAAGCCTATGCCTGGTCGACGTAGCACGGCGCGGGATAAAAGCTTACGGCAGGAGACATCATGCCGAGCATAGACGCCCTCGCCGATCGCTTATCGACCTACCTCGGCAAGGACCAGGTCAATCTGGTCCGCCGAGCGTATTTCTACGCCGAACAAGCCCACGACGGCCAACGCCGCCGTAGCGGCGAGGCGTACGTCACGCACCCACTCGCGGTTGCGAATATTCTTGCCGACATGCACATGGACCATCAGAGTCTGATGGCTGCGATGCTGCATGACGTGATCGAAGACACCGGTATTGCCAAGGAAGCGCTGCAAGCGCAGTTCGGCGAAACTGTGGCCGAACTGGTCGACGGGGTCAGCAAACTGACCCAGATGAACTTCGAGACCAAGGCCGAGGCGCAAGCCGAAAACTTCCAGAAAATGGCCATGGCCATGGCCCGCGACATTCGCGTGATCCTGGTCAAGCTGGCCGACCGCCTGCACAACATGCGCACGCTGGAAGTGCTGTCCGGCGAAAAACGCCGGCGCATCGCCAAGGAAACCCTGGAAATCTATGCGCCCATCGCTAACCGGCTGGGCATGCACGCCATCCGCATAGAGTTCGAAGACCTCGGTTTCAAGGCCATGCACCCGATGCGTTCCGCGCGGATCTACCAGGCGGTCAAACGCGCCCGGGGCAACCGCAAGGAAATCGTCAACAAGATCGAAGAATCCTTAAGCCACTGCCTGGCCATCGATGGCATCCAGGGCGAGGTCAGCGGTCGCCAGAAACACCTCTACGGCATCTACAAGAAAATGCGCGGCAAGCGTCGGGCCTTCAACGAGATCATGGACGTCTACGCGTTCCGGATCATCGTCGACAAGGTCGATACCTGCTACCGCGTGCTGGGTGCCGTGCATAATTTGTACAAACCGTTACCGGGGCGGTTCAAGGATTACATCGCAATCCCCAAGGCCAACGGCTACCAGTCGCTGCACACCACGCTGTTCGGCATGCACGGTGTTCCGATCGAGATCCAGATCCGCACCCGTGAAATGGAAGAGATGGCCAACAACGGCATCGCCGCCCATTGGCTGTACAAGTCCAGCGGCGACGAGCAGCCGAAAGGCACCCATGCCCGCGCCCGCCAGTGGGTCAAGGGCGTGCTGGAAATGCAGCAACGCGCCGGCAACTCGCTGGAATTCATCGAAAGCGTGAAGATCGACCTGTTCCCGGACGAGGTCTATGTGTTCACGCCCAAAGGCCGGATCATGGAGCTGCCGAAGGGCTCCACGGCAGTCGACTTCGCTTACGCGGTGCACACCGACGTGGGCAACAGCTGCATTGCCTGCCGGATCAATCGTCGTCTCGCGCCACTGTCCGAACCGCTGCAAAGCGGCTCCACGGTCGAGATCGTCAGCGCCCCAGGTGCGCGGCCGAACCCGGCCTGGCTCAACTTCGTGGTCACCGGCAAGGCGCGCACGCACATACGCCATGCACTGAAGCTGCAACGCCGCTCCGAATCCATCAGCCTCGGCGAGCGCCTGCTGAACAAGGTCCTCAATGGTTTCGACAGCTCGCTGGAGAAAATTCAGGCCGAACGCGTCAAGGCCATGCTCGTCGAGTACCGCCTGGAACTGATCGAAGACCTGCTGGAAGACATCGGCCTGGGCAATCGCATGGCCTATGTGGTGGCCCGCCGGTTGCTGGGCGAAGGCGAACAGTTGCCTAGCCCTGAAGGCCCGCTGGCGATTCGCGGCACCGAAGGCCTGGTGCTCAGCTACGCCAAGTGTTGCACGCCGATCCCGGGCGACCCGATTGTTGGCCACCTGTCCGCCGGCAAAGGCATGGTCGTGCACCTGGACAACTGCCGCAATATCAGCGAAATCCGCCACAACCCGGAAAAATGCATCCAGCTCTCGTGGGCCAAGGATGTCACCGGCGAATTCAACGTCGAGCTGCGCGTCGAGCTGGAACACCAGCGCGGCCTTATCGCCCTGCTGGCCAGCAGCGTCAACGCCGCCGACGGTAACATCGAGAAAATCAGCATGGACGAACGCGATGGTCGCATCAGCGTGGTCCAGTTGGTGGTCAGCGTGCACGACCGCGTGCACCTGGCCCGCGTGATCAAGAAACTGCGCGCCTTGACCGGGGTGACTCGCATCACCCGCATGCGCGCCTAAGCCCTAATTACAAGGAGTCCTACATGACCAAGACTGTTATCACCAGCGACAAGGCCCCGGCCGCCATCGGTACTTACTCCCAGGCGATCAAGGCTGGCAACACCGTTTACATGTCGGGTCAGATTCCCCTGGACCCAAAAACCATGGAACTGGTTGAAGGCTTCGAGGCCCAGACCGTCCAGGTGTTCGAGAACCTCAAGGCCGTGGCTGAAGCCGCTGGCGGTTCGTTCAAGGACATCGTCAAGCTGAACATCTTCCTCACCGACCTGAGCCACTTCGCCAAGGTCAACGAGATCATGGGCAAGTACTTCGACCAGCCTTACCCTGCCCGCGCCGCCATCGGCGTAGCAGCCCTGCCAAAGGGTTCGCAGGTTGAAATGGATGCCATCCTGGTCATCGAGTAATGCGTACGGCGCAGCCTCGGGCTGCGCCGACTGCTCTGCTGTAAAGAATGCTTGAAAGGATTCCACCCATGCGCAACGCGCTTGCTCTCTCTCTGCTCGCCCTGTTCCTGGGCGGATGTGCCAGCAACCCTGCCGACCGCGACATCAGCGGCACCTGGATCAACCAGGTGGCGATCGATGCTGCCGCCAAAGGCGTCCCCCTGCGTGAAGCTCTCCAGGCCTATGGTCCGAACCTGGAATGGGACATCAACACCAAGGCCGGTCAGGCCCGCTACACCAACGGTTTTGAAAATGTCGACGGCAAGCTGCTGGGTGAACAGTCCGGCGCCTGGAAAGTCGACTTTTATGGCAGCTCGGCCAGTGAGCTGAAGCGTGACGGCAAGCAACTGAGCCAGTCCGCCAGCGACAACGAGCCTGAACAAGTCTTCGACCGCGTACAGATCCAGGTACCGGATGGCGCACCGATAGGCGCCAGCTTCGAACGTGCGCTGTATTCAGCCTACATGGGCGGCGGCTGGACAATCGTCAACGGCCCAGGCGAAGGCAACACGGTTCAATTCCAGGCCGACGGCCAAGTGACCGGCCTGCCAGGCAGCGATCGCTATGCGTTGTGCCTGGCCGGTGATTGCGCATCCATGAGCGGTGGCAATGACAACATGTGGCTGCAACTCAATGGCCAGGGCAACGCCTGGATCTTTGCACGCAAGGGCAAGGAACTGGAGATTTTCCAGACCGTGAACACGGCGCAGGCGGACGAGATGCCCTCGTTCACCCCGGGTGAGCGCAAGTGGTTGCTCGAGAAGCAATAAGCATCCCTTGAAAGCACCACAAAACACTGTGGGAGCGAGCTTGCTCGCGATGAGGCCATAACATCCAACATCATCGTTGACTGTTATGCCGCCATCGCGAGCAAGCTCGCTCCCACAGGTGTTTACGGTGCCTGGAAGTCAGCAGCGCCCTTCCAGAATCGCCGCATACCCCTCGCGGAAACTCGGATACTTCGGCGTCCAGCCCAATGCCTTGGCCCGCGCATTACTGCAGCGCTTGCTGCCTGTGCGACGCACGCTGTCGTCATCAGCCCATTCGGTCACACCCAGATACTCACGCAACCAGCCCACCACATCGGCCAGCGCTGCCGGCGCGTCATCGACGCCGATGTAGACATCATCCAGCGCAACGCCACGCCGATCCGCCTCAAGCAGGCACGCCATCAATCCTGCGGCGTCGTCGGCATGAATCCGATTGGCATACAGCGGCGGATCAGTTACCACGCGATACCCCCGACGAACCTGAGTCAGCAACCACTCACGGCCCGGACCATAAATGCCGGTCAGACGCACGATGCTCGCCGGAATGCCGCTCTTGAGGGCCAGTTGCTCGGCTTCGAGCATCACACGCCCGGAATAACCCGCCGCCACGGCTGGCGAAGCCTCGTCGACCCATTCGCCATTCTGCTGACCGTAAACACTGCTACTGGACACGAACAACAGGCGATTGGGCACCTGCCCGTAGTCGTCCAGCCACTCCAGCACGTGTTCCAGGCCCTGGACATACGCAGCGCGGTAACCGGCTTCGTCGTGATCGGTGGCCGCCGCGCAATACACCAGGTAATCCACGGCGCCGATTGGCCAGGTAGCCGGGCAGTCTTTGTTGAACAGGTCACCGGCCACGCCGATGACGCCCTTGGGCAGACGTGAAACGTCGCGTCGCAGGCCATGGACCTCCCACCCCGCCGCCAGCAATTGTGTGGCCAGGCGGCTGCCGACATCACCGCAGCCGGCGATCAAAACAGTAGGCGCAGACATCAGAAAACTCCCATCGGAAAGCCACAGACTAGCGCCGGCAATAGACAGGCGGCTAGCAATGCAGGAAAAAAAGAGACGCTATTACTTTTGTTAACAAGAATTAATTGCAATAATGCCTCCCCACTTTTGTTCTCGGCCTTCGAGGCCTGGAAGAACATCACCCGTTTTTTCTCTCAGGTCCGGCCAGCATGACACGCAATCAATTCTTCGCTTCGCCAACCAAACGACCTCGCGCCTGGAGCGCGGTGGCCGCCCTGTTCCTCAGCCTGATGCTCGCGCCGGTCGCCGCTTTCGCCGATGCCCAGGCGCCAGCCACACCGGCCGCCACCGCGCCGGCTCCGGCCGATCATGCCGCCCCGGCCGTTACTCCGGTCGCGACCGATCCTGCCCAGGCCGCATCGGCAGAAGCGTTGGGTGAAGACGTCCCTGAAGTCCTCGAAGCCGACAACACCCTGGGCATGGCCCATGACCTGTCGCCGTGGGGCATGTACAAGAACGCCGACATCATCGTGAAAATCGTGATGATCGGCCTGGCCATCGCCTCGATCATTACCTGGACCATCTGGATCGCCAAGGGTCTTGAGCTGATGGGCGCCAAGCGTCGTCTGCGCGGTGAAATCGCCCAACTGAAAAAATCCGCCTCCCTCAAGGAAGCCAGCGCCACCGCAGCAAAGGAAGGCACCCTGGCCAACCTGCTGGTACATGATGCTCTCGAAGAGATGCGCCTGTCGGTCAACAGCCGTGAGAAAGAAGGCATCAAGGAACGCGTCAGCTTCCGTCTTGAGCGCCTGGTCGCGGCCTGCGGTCGCAACATGAGCAGCGGCACCGGCGTGCTGGCCACCATCGGTTCCACCGCGCCGTTCGTCGGCCTGTTCGGTACCGTATGGGGCATCATGAACAGCTTCATCGGCATCGCCAAGACCCAGACCACCAACCTCGCCGTCGTCGCGCCCGGTATCGCCGAAGCCCTGCTGGCTACCGCGCTGGGCCTGGTTGCAGCGATCCCTGCGGTCGTGATCTACAACGTATTCGCCCGCTCCATTGCCGGTTACAAGGCTCAGGTGTCCGACGCGTCGGCACAGGTCCTGCTGCTGGTCAGCCGCGACCTCGACCACCAGTCTGAGCGCAGCTCGCAACCGCACATGGTGAAAGTGGGGTAATCGGCCATGGGCCTGCATTTGAAAGAAGGGGCAGACGACGATCTGTCCGAAAACCACGAAATCAACGTTACGCCGTTCATCGACGTGATGTTGGTGCTGTTGATCATCTTCATGGTGGCGGCCCCGCTGGCCACCGTGGACATCAAGGTCGACCTGCCCGCCTCGACCGCCAAACCGGCGCCGCGGCCAGAGAAACCGGTGTTCCTCAGCGTCAAGGCTGACCAGCGCCTGTTCCTCGGCGAAGACGAAGTGAAGGCCGAAGCACTCGGCGCCACCCTCGACGCCAGGACCCAGGGCAAGAAAGACACGACGATCTTCTTCCAGGCCGACAAAGGCGTGGATTACGGCGACCTGATGAGCGTGATGGACAACCTGCGTTCTGCCGGTTACCTGAAGGTCGGTCTGGTCGGACTCGAGACGGCAGCCAAGAAATGATCACGACGCGCCATAAACTGACGCGTTACAGCGGTAGCCTGGCTGTGGTGCTGGGTGTTCACGCGCTGGCCATCGCGCTGGCGCTGAACTGGTCCGCCCGTCCGCCCATCGAGTTGCCCCCTCAGGCAATGATGGTCGAACTGGCACCGGTTCCTGCCCCGCCACCGCCTGCTCCGCCGAAGGTCGTCACCCCGCCGCAGCCACCGGCTCCGGTTGAAGAACTGCCGATACCCAAGCTCGCCGAAGCGCCGAAAGCCGAAATTGCTGTGCCCAAGCCGGTCAAACCCAAGCCGAAGCCGCAACCGCCCAAGCCGGTAGAGAAGAAACCCGAGCCGCCGAAGGAAAAGCCGGCCGAAGAAAAACCGGCCGAAACCCAGCAGACTCAGGTACCGACGGAGAAATCCGCCCAGCCTGCGCCAGGCCCTTCGCCTGCTCAAATGGCAGCCAAGGCCAGCTGGCAAGGCACGTTGCTGGCGCACCTGCAGAAGTACAAGAAGTACCCTGCAAGTGCCCAGGCGCGGGGCAAGGAAGGCATGAACCGTCTGCGTTTCGTCGTGGATGCCGAAGGCAATGTGTTGTCGTTTGAGCTGGTAGGCGCCTCGGGCACTGCCGATCTGGACCGGGCCACCCTGGAAATGATCCGCCGCGCCCAACCGCTGCCCAAGCCACCGGCCGACATGCTGACCAATGGCTCCATCGAAATCGTTGCACCGTTTGTGTATTCGCTGGAGAAACGCCGCCGCTGATAACACCAGCACCTTTAGGAGCGAGCCTGCTCGCGAAGAGGCCGTCACATTCAACATCAACGTTGACTGACACACCGCTTTCGCGAGCAGGCTCGCTCCTACAAGTTCGTAAATCCAGCCAAAAAGGCACCGAAAGGTGCCTTTTGCATATCTTCCAGCGGCAATCCGGCATTGCCCGGTGTCACTCGACGCACTCAGTCTGATAACGTGCGTCTATCGATTGCAGCCGGTATGCTTGGCCCGCAACTACATGGACGCTTGCTATGACCCTCACAGAATTACGCTACATCGTTACCCTCGCCCAAGAGCAGCACTTCGGCCATGCGGCCGAGCGTTGCCACGTCAGCCAGCCGACCCTGTCGGTGGGCGTGAAAAAGCTTGAAGACGAACTCGGTGTGCTGATTTTCGAGCGCAGCAAGAGCGCCGTGCGCCTGACGCCGGTCGGCGAAGGCATCGTGGCCCAGGCCCAAAAGGTATTGGAACAGGCCCAAGGCATCCGCGAACTGGCCCAGGCCGGCAAGAACCAGCTGACCGCCCCACTCAAGGTCGGCGCGATCTACACCGTCGGACCGTACCTGTTTCCGCACCTGATTCCACAACTGCACCGGGTCGCCCCGCAGATGCCGTTGTACATCGAAGAAAACTTCACCCACGTGCTGCGCGACAAGCTGCGCAACGGTGAGCTCGACGCGATCATCATCGCCCTGCCGTTCAATGAAGCCGACGTGCTGACCCTGCAGCTCTACGACGAGCCGTTCTACGTGTTGATGCCGGCGCAGCACCCGTGGACGCAAAAAGAATCCATCGACTCCAGTCTGCTCAACGACAAGAGCCTGCTGCTGCTCGGCGAAGGCCACTGCTTCCGCGATCAGGTACTGGAAGCCTGCCCGACCCTGACCAAAGGCAACGACGGCGCCAAGCACACCACGGTGGAATCCAGCTCCCTGGAAACCATTCGCCACATGGTCGCCTCGGGCCTCGGGATTTCGATCCTGCCGTTGTCGGCAGTCGACAGCCATCACTACGCCCCCGGCGTGATTGAGGTGCGTCCGTTGTCGGCACCCGTACCGTTCCGCACCGTGGCCATTGCCTGGCGCGCCAGCTTCCCGCGTCCGAAAGCGATTGAAATCCTCGCTGACTCCATTCGCCTGTGCTCGGTGGCCAAGCCAGCGGCGCAAGTCGCTGCGGGCTAAGCAACGGTCATGAGCGAGTTGTCGCAAGTGTCGGTGACGGCACTCAAGGGTGTCGGTGAAGCCATGGCCGAGAAACTGGCCAAGGTCGGCCTGGAAAACCTCCAGGACGTGTTGTTTCACCTGCCGCTGCGCTATCAGGATCGCACCCGTGTCGTGCCGATCGGCGCACTGCGGCCCGGTCAGGATGCGGTCATCGAAGGCACCGTCAGCGGTGCCGATGTGGTCATGGGCCGTCGGCGCAGCCTGGTGGTCCGGTTGCAGGATGGCACTGGCGGACTCAGCCTGCGCTTCTATCATTTCAGCAACGCGCAAAAGGAAGGCCTCAAACGCGGCACGCGGATTCGCTGCTACGGCGAGGCGCGGCCCGGCGCTTCGGGGCTGGAGATCTACCACCCGGAATACCGCGCCATCACCGGTGACGAACCGCCGCCAGTGGATGAAACCCTGACCCCGGTCTACCCGCTCACCGAAGGCCTGACCCAACAGCGCTTGCGCCAGTTGTGCATGCAGACCCTCACCCTGCTCGGTCCCAGCAGCCTGCCCGACTGGCTGCCGAACGAACTGGCCCGCGACTACCAATTGGCGCCGCTGGCCGACGCGATCCGCTACCTGCACAACCCGCCCGCCGATGCCGACGTCGATGAACTGGCCCTCGGTCACCACTGGGCGCAGCACCGTCTGGCTTTCGAAGAACTGCTGACCCATCAACTGTCGCAACAGCGTCTGCGCGAAAGCATGCGCGCCCTGCGTGCGCCCGCGATGCCCAAAGCCACGCAACTGCCGGCCAAGTACCTGGCCAACCTCGGCTTCAGCCCGACCGGTGCCCAGCAACGGGTCGGCAATGAAATCGCCTATGACCTCAGCCAGCACGAACCGATGCTGCGGCTGATCCAGGGCGACGTCGGCGCCGGTAAAACCGTGGTCGCCGCCCTTGCCGCGCTGCAAGCGCTGGAGGCCGGTTATCAGGTCGCGCTGATGGCGCCCACCGAGATTCTCGCCGAGCAGCACTTCATCACCTTCAAGCGCTGGCTCGAGCCGCTGGGTATTGAAGTCGCCTGGCTGGCCGGCAAGCTCAAGGGCAAGAACCGCGTCGCCGCCCTGGAGCAAATCGCCAGCGGCACGCCGATGGTGGTCGGCACCCACGCGTTGTTCCAGGACGAAGTGCAATTCAAGAACCTGGCGCTGGTGATCATCGACGAACAGCACCGTTTCGGCGTACAGCAGCGGCTGGCCTTGCGGCAGAAAGGTGTCGGCGGACGCATGTGTCCACATCAGCTGATCATGACCGCCACGCCGATTCCGCGCACGCTGGCCATGAGTGCCTACGCCGACCTCGACACCTCGATCCTCGACGAACTGCCCCCCGGTCGCACACCGGTCAACACCGTGCTGATCACCGACACCCGGCGGGTCGAAGTCATCGAGCGGGTGCGCAGCGCTTGCGCCGAAGGGCGTCAGGCCTATTGGGTGTGCACACTGATCGAAGAGTCGGAAGAGCTGACCTGCCAGGCCGCCGAAACCACGTACGAAGATCTCACCGCTGCCCTCGGCGAGTTGAAAGTCGGGCTGATCCACGGCCGCATGAAGCCTGCGGAAAAAGCTGCGGTGATGGCCGAGTTCAAGGCCAGCAACCTGCAACTGCTGGTCGCCACCACGGTGATCGAAGTAGGCGTGGACGTGCCCAACGCCAGCCTGATGATCATCGAGAACCCCGAGCGCCTGGGACTGGCGCAATTGCACCAGTTGCGCGGCCGCGTCGGCCGGGGCAGCGCCGTCAGCCATTGCGTGCTGCTCTACCATCCACCGCTGTCGCAGATCGGCCGCCAGCGCCTGGGCATCATGCGCGAAACCAACGATGGTTTCGTCATCGCCGAAAAGGATCTGGAACTGCGCGGCCCCGGCGAAATGCTCGGCACCCGGCAGACCGGCCTGCTGCAATTCAAGGTCGCCGACCTGATGCGCGACGCCGATTTGCTGCCCGCCGTGCGGGATGCCGCCCAGGCATTGCTTGAGCGCTGGCCGACCCACGTCAGCCCGCTGCTCGACCGATGGCTGCGTCATGGCCAACAATACGGCCAAGTGTGACAACCGTCACGGTTTCTGAGGCGTGGTCCCAAGCAAGCTGGTTATACTCCTGCAATTGTTTAAGTACGGATACAGACCATGACCGAAGTTGCCTTCGCACCCGACACCCCGCACGCTCCGTCGGTTATTCGGCTGATGCTGGGCAAGTTAGGCATTGCCTATGAAGAAGTGCTGGACCGTCACGGCCTCAATGCCGCGCGTAAAGTGCAGGCCGTTCTGCTGGATGACAGCGTTGGCGTATTGATGGTGCTGTTCCCGCAGAGCCAATTGCTGGACCTCAATCGCCTCACTGAACTCACCGGTCGGCGCCTCGCCGCCGTACCCACCGAACGCCTGACAAAAATGCTCGGCAAGCACAACCTCAGCTTGCTGCCGGGCCTGCCGGCACTGACCAGTTCACCGTGCCTGTACGACGAAAGCCTGCTGCGTGAGCCGAAGTTGCTGATCAACTCCGGTGAGCCGGGCGTGCTGCTGGAAATCTCCAGCGAAGACTTCAAGGCGACCATGCTGACCAAGGCCAGCGCCGCCAACTTCGGCGAAAACCTGACCAGCATCCGTCCCAACCTCGACCGCCCCGATGATGACCGCAAGGAAATCACCCAGGCCGTCCAGGCGTTCACCGCACGGCGCATCCAGCAGCGTCTGGAAGCGACCATCGAGATTCCGCCGCTGGCCGAAACCGCGCAAAAAATCATCAAGCTGCGCGTCGACCCCAACGCCACCATCGACGACATCACCGGCGTGGTCGAAACTGACCCGGCGCTGGCCGCACAAGTCGTGAGCTGGGCGGCATCGCCCTACTACGCCTCGCCGGGCAAGATCCGCTCGGTGGAAGACGCCATCGTCCGGGTGCTGGGCTTCGACCTGGTGATCAACCTGGCGCTGGGCCTGGCCTTGGGCAAAACCCTGAGCCTGCCCAAGGACCACCCGCAACACTCCACGCCGTACTGGCAGCAATCGATCTACACCGCCGCCGTCATCGAAGGCCTGACCCGCGCCATGCCGCGCGCCCAGCGCCCGGAAGCCGGCCTGACCTACCTCGCCGGCCTGCTGCACAACTTCGGCTACCTGCTGCTGGCCCACGTGTTCCCGCCGCACTTCTCGCTGATCTGCCGCCACCTGGAGGTCAACCCGCACCTGTGCCACAGCTTCGTGGAACAACACCTGCTGGGCATCAGCCGGGAACAGATCGGCTCGTGGCTGATGCGCTACTGGGACATGCCTGAAGAACTGGCCACCGCCCTGCGCTTCCAGCACGATCCTCACTACGACGGCGACTTCGCTGAGTACCCGAACCTGGTGTGCCTGTCGGTGCGCCTGCTTCGCAGCCGTGGCATCGGCTCGGGCCCCGACGAAGATATCCCCGACGCCCTGCTCGAACGCCTTGGCCTGAGCCGCGAAAAAGCCAATGACGTGGTCAGCAAAGTCCTCGAGGCCGAAGTGCTGTTGCGCGAACTGGCTTCGCAATTCACTCAAGGCTGAAAAGCATCGCGGGCAAGCCACGCTCCCACATGGATCACCTGAATCCTGTAGGAGCGGGCTTGCCCGCGAAGGTCGTCAACGATGACGCGTGCATCCTGGATAAACACGGGGTACTTGAGTTTCTCGTCGGAACGCCGCCCGGAGCAAGCTCGCTCCTACGCCTTCTTCGGCTTCAAGTACTTTGTCAGCCCCTGGAACCAGATCACCAGCGCCGGGTTGCCCTTGATCTGAATCGACTTGTCCTGAATCCCCGTCATGAACGCCAGTTGCTTGTTCTTCGCCTGCATCGTGGCAAAGCCGTACGCGGCGTCTTTGAAGGCAATCGCAAACGCAGGCTCGGCATGCACACCCGATTGGCTGGTGATGCGCTGGTCCTTCACGCGGAATTGCCGCGCCACTTTCCCGTCCAGGGTCTGCAGCTGAAACACCAGGTCCTTGTCACCCAGTTGCTGCTGAAACGCCGGATTGGTCCGGCTGGCCTTACCCATCAACAAACCCAGCATCCACAGCAGAAAACGAAATTTCATGCGCACAGCCTCAAGAGAAAAATGAACGGCTGGGGCAGTTTAACGGCTTCAGGCGATAACACCAGTATCTGCTTGCGTTAGAAGAAGATCAGAACCATTACCCTCACGATGACCACCAAGTCACAATTATCAAAACTTCCTTCAAGACCACTCCACACACCACTCCTACACCAAACGAAACACATTCTGTAGGAGCTGCCGGAGGCTGCGATTTTTTGATCTTCAACCCCGCAAACCTATCGGACATTTCCTTCAATACGCTGGGCTATACATGAACTAGGCGTACTTGGCCGGCACCGATAACCTCTCCCAGTCACTGCAAAGTTGGTGACTCGGACGTGCAAGTCCGGACTCGTCATGCAATCGGTTATGGCTATTCACCGGGTGTTTTTTTATCCTCGCGAATCGTTATGGCGGCTGTGTGTGGGAGTCCTTCGGGTCTGCCGGCAACCGAGTCCGGTCTTGCACACCTATACACAGCTGCCACCTTTTTCGAAGCAAGCGAAACTGTGTGAGCTCCATAACTCGGTGATTCAAATGTTCAAACCAACACCTAATCCGCCAGAAGATCCGGCTACATCCCCCTACGAATCCCTCGATTCCAAAAAACTCCACGAAGCCGCCGAACGCGCCCTCGATCACTATCTCGCCCCACCAAAACAAGCACCAACGAAACGCAGCGGCCAACTCTTCAGTGTCTGCCCGGACATCAACACCGAAGCACTCCTGGCCAACGCATCGGAAGATTTGCTGTCCATCAGCGCCATCGCCGCGGACCTGGCCGATGATGTAGACGGCTCACGCCGCTCAGTAGCCCTGGCGATCAGTCGCGTGGCTGAGGGGGCGCATTTGCTGGTAGAGCGGGCGCTGGATCATCTGGATGGACCGGAAATGGCGGCGATTCTCGCCAAGCAACAAAGCGGGCTCGGCTGATTCGCCACCCACAAAAAATGGGCACCCAACCCTGGTTGGCGTGCCCATTTTTTATTCCACTCCCCCGCTGCGCGGGAGGTGAAAACGGATTACGGATTGACGCTGTCTTTCAACGATTTGCCTGGCTTGAACGCAACGGTGTTGCTGGCCTTGATTTTGACGGGTTCACCGGTTTGCGGGTTTTTGCCGGTGCGGGCACCGCGATGGCGTTGCAGGAAGGTGCCGAAGCCCACCAGCGTCACGCTGTCTTTGCGGTGCAGGGCACCGGTGATTTCTTCAAGAACGGCGTTGAGAACGCGGTTGGCTTGTTCTTTGGTGAGGTCTGCTTTTTCAGCAATGGCTGCGGCGAGGTCTGGTTTACGCATGTGAGTGAAGCCCCTTTGACGGTTTGTTGTTGTTATGTCCGTGCTGCTCTCTGCGGAGCAGCGCCAAAAGCGCCGCAGGTGCTCTACTCTGCGGCAGACGGGAGTGAGGATGGCACGCAGTGAGGCCCCGCGCCAGTATCGGCGCGGCCATTGTTAGGGCAAAAGGGGGGTGATTCCGACAGAACGACCGGTATTTACGCCAACAGAGCCGGAAGCTCTTTGTTCAGGGCCAGTTTTTCCATCACGGCGGCACCGGTAAGGGCGTAACCGAGCAGCTTGCCCGCGGCATCGCGGCATAAAACCTTGATGTCGGCGCCCTGCCCTTCGACTGTCCAGATGCCCTCTGCACCCCGTGGCGGCGGGGATACCACCAACGGGCAGACCGGGGTTTTGACGGTGATCGGCATCGGGCCATAGGTGACGGCGGTCGGGTTGCCGGCCAGGGTTTGCGCCAGCGCCCTCGCACAGCTCATCAGGGGCATGACGTACAGCAGATTCAGCCCATCGACCTCGGCACAGTCGCCCAGGGCGTAGATGTTGGCGTGGGAAGTTTTCAGGTGCCGATCGACCATGATGCCGCGGTTGACCTGCAGACCGGCCGCTGCCGCCAGGTCGACGCGCGGGCGCAGGCCAATGGCCGAGACCACCACGTCGCACGGGATCACCTGGCCATCGGACAGGTGTGCTTCCAGGCCGTCAGCCACGCGTTGCAGGCGATTGAGCACCGGGCCGAGGTGGAAGCGCGCGCCGAGGCTTTCGAGGCCAGCCTGCACCGCAGCGGCGGCCGCCGGGTGCAGCAGGGTCGGCATGACTTGCTCGCACGGTGCAACCAGCTGCACTTCGTAGCCGCCCAGGGTCAGGTCGTTGGCGAACTCGCAGCCGATCAGGCCGGCGCCGAGCAGCAGCACGCGGCGCTTGCCGGCCGCCGCCGCACGGAAGCGTGCGTAGTCTTCAAGGTCGTTGATCGGGAATACGCAATCCGCCGCGTCGCCTTCAATGGGCACGCGCACGGTTTCGGCGCCCCAGGCCAGGATCAGGTCGCGGTAGATCACCGCTTCTTCACCGATCCACAGGCGCTTGTGGCCCGGGTCGATGCCGCTGATGCGCGTGTGGGTGCGTACTTCGGCCTTGAGCTGCTCGGCCATGGCGCCGGGTTCGGCCATGCTCAGGCCGTCGGCATTCTTGTTTTTGCCGAAGCCGGTGGAGAGCATCGGCTTGGAGTAGGAGCGTCCGTCATCGGCGGTAATCAGCAGCAGCGGGGTTTCGCTATCGAGTTTGCGAAACTCGCGGGCCACGTTGTAGCCCGCCAGGCCGGTGCCAATGATTACGACAGGTGCGTTCATTCCTTACTCCTCAATTATTCAGGCAGCGATTTCGATCATTTCAAAATCCATCTTGCCCACACCGCAGTCCGGGCACAGCCAGTCTGCCGGGACGTCTTCCCAACGGGTGCCCGGCGCAATGCCATCATCCGGCCAACCGTCGGCTTCGTTGTAGATCAGGCCGCAGACGATACATTGCCACTTTTTCATCAGGTACTTCCTCAGGGTTCAGGCGTTTTGCCGGCCAGACGGTCGATGGTTGCAGCACTGCCGTCCAACTCAGCGCGTTTTGTACTGATCGGGGCCGTCGGATGCAAGCCTGTTCGGCGCAACGGCAGGCCATTTCAATCGATATCGGCGGCTGACATGTTAAGCTCGCCGCCTCATTTGCTGCCAATAATGACTCATTGTGCATCACACAGAATCCCCCTCTCCAGCTCCTCTCTGGCTCTCGCGCAGCGAACTGGCGCCCCTTCCCGATGCTTCCACCCTGGACTGGCTGTTCGACGAAGGCTCGCTCACCAGACGTCTGATTCATCTGTCGAATGATGCCTTTAGCGTCTCGCCGATGTTCGAAGGCTGGCAGCCCCTGCGCGCCGACGAGTGCGCAGCGCTGGACCTGGCCGATGGCAGTGAGGGCTGGGTGCGCGAGGTGTATTTGCGCGGTCATGGCCAGGCGTGGGTGTTTGCGCGCAGCGTGGCGTCACGCAGTGCATTGCAAGGCGACGGCCTGCATATGGACGAACTGGGCAGCCGCTCGCTGGGCGAATTGCTGTTTTGCGATCAGGCCTTCCAGCGCCGGGCCATCGAGGTTTGCCATTATCCGCAAGCCTGGCTGCCCGCCGAGGTGCAATCGCCTGAGCTGTGGGGCCGTCGTTCGCGCTTTGACCGCGGTGCGCTGAGCGTGCTGGTGGCCGAAATTTTCCTGCCTTCCCTGTGGGACGCCGCCTGCGCCCAATCGGAGAACCGTTGATGTACCAAAGCCTGCTCAAGTCCTTGAACCGCTTGAACCCTCGGGCCTGGGACTTCATTCAGCTGACCCGCATGGACAAGCCGATCGGCATTTACCTGCTGCTCTGGCCAACGCTGTGGGCGCTGTGGATTGCCGGCAAGGGTTCGCCGTCCCTGGCCAACATTGTGATTTTCGTCCTCGGTGTGGTGCTGACCCGCGCTGGCGGCTGCGTGATCAATGACTGGGCGGACCGCAAGGTCGATGGTCATGTGAAGCGAACCGAGCAGCGGCCGCTGGTGAGCGGCAAGATCAGCTCCAAAGAGGCGCTGGTGTTCTTTGCATTGCTGATGGGCGTGAGTTTCCTGCTGGTGCTGTGCACCAATGCCGCGACCATATGGCTGTCGTTGGGCGGTCTGGCGCTGGCGTTCAGTTACCCGTTCATGAAGCGCTACACCTATTACCCGCAAGTGGTGCTGGGCGCCGCATTTTCGTGGGGGATGCCGATGGCGTTCACCGCAGAAACCGGTGAACTGCCGGCAGTTGCATGGCTGCTGTGGATCGCCAACCTGATGTGGACCGTGGGTTACGACACGTATTACGCGATGACCGACCGCGACGACGACCTGAAGATCGGCGTGAAATCCACGGCGATTCTGTTCGGCGACGCGGACCGGGTGATCATCCTGACCCTGCAAGGGCTGGCGCTGGGCTGCCTGTTGCTGGCGGGTTCGAAGTTCGACCTTGGTGGCTGGTTCCACCTCGGATTATTGGTGGCGGCGGGCTGCTTTGCGTGGGAATTCTGGTACACCCGCGGCAAGGACCGGATGCGCTGCTTCAAGGCGTTTTTGCACAATCACTGGGCGGGTTTGGCGATTTTCGTCGGGATTGTGCTGGATTACGCGTTGCGTTGAAGCATCAAAAAGATCGCCGCCTTCAGTAGCTCCTGCAGAGCAACGAAGGCAGCGATCTGGTGCGGCAGGCTACAACCGTTACATATGCTCGTGAACGACGTGCCAGACGTCTTTCTTCTTGTCGCCCTTCATTTCTCCGACTGCCTTGTCGTCCTTGTAGTAGTACAGCGGCTTGCCGCCATAGGCCCATTGCATCATGCCATCGTCACGCTTGACGACTGTCCACTTACCTTCAGCCTTGGCACCCGCCGGCGCCATCATTGGCGGCCAGTATTCGGCGCACTCACCGTTGCACATCGACTTGCCATCCTTGTCCTTGTCGTACGTGTAGACCGTCATGCCCTTGTGATCGACCATCATGCCGTCTTTCATCATCGCCGGGTCGGCGGCAAAGGCCAGTGTCGGCAGCGTTAACGCAGCAGTGACCAGCAAAGCCTTCCAGGATTGAGCAATGTAGTTCATGGAAACCTTCCTTTTGCGGTTGTCAGGATTCGGACTTAAAGCTTAGTCCAGGATCCAGCCAATCGCCGGCCGACTAAAATACTGTCACACGACTGCAATAATTCCGTTATCTAATGCGGCGCAAGACAGTTAAATGACAAGAGGATTAAGGGCATGGTTGGCAGGAGCATTCTGATCGTCGACGACGAAGCGCCTATTCGCGAAATGATCGCCGTTGCGTTGGAAATGGCCGGCTATGACTGCCTGGAGGCTGAAAACTCCCAGCAGGCCCACGCCATTATCGTCGACCGCAAACCGGACCTGATCCTGCTCGACTGGATGCTGCCCGGCACGTCCGGCATCGAACTGGCCCGCCGCCTCAAGCGTGATGAGCTGACCGGGGACATCCCGATCATCATGCTCACCGCCAAGGGTGAAGAGGACAACAAGATCCAGGGCCTGGAAGTCGGTGCCGACGACTACATCACCAAACCGTTTTCCCCCCGTGAGCTGGTCGCGCGCCTGAAGGCCGTGCTGCGCCGTGCGGGCCCAACCGATGGAGAGGCGCCAATCGAAGTCGGCGGCCTGCTGCTGGACCCGATCAGCCACCGCGTGACCATCGACGGCCGTCCTGCCGAGATGGGCCCGACCGAATACCGCTTGCTGCAATTCTTCATGACTCACCAGGAGCGCGCCTACACTCGTGGCCAGTTGCTGGATCAGGTCTGGGGCGGCAACGTCTACGTCGAAGAGCGTACCGTTGACGTGCACATTCGACGCCTGCGCAAAGCCCTCGGCGATGCTTACGAAAATCTGGTACAAACCGTGCGCGGCACTGGCTACAGGTTCTCAACCAAGGCCTGATAACAACAGCTGCAAGCTTTAAGCTACAAGCGGCAAGCTAAAAGCCAAACCGCCTCAAACTTGCAGCTTGAGGCTTGAAGCTCAAAACTGCTTCTATTCAAGGACGTATTTTTTTCGTGAACCAAAACTGGCATGGCACCCTGATTCGCCACATGCTGCTGCTGGTCACCGCCTGCCTGGTGATCGGTCTGATCACCGGCTATTACGGCTGGAGCCTCGCCGCAGGCCTGGGTCTTTACCTGGCCTGGACCCTCAAGCAATTGCTGCGTCTGCACGAGTGGCTGCGCCTGCACAAACCCGATGAAGCGCCACCCGATGGCTACGGCCTGTGGGGCGAGGTGTTCGACAGCATCTACCACCTGCAACGCCGCGACCAACGGGTACGCGGGCGCCTGCAAGCGGTGATCGACCGGGTTCAGGAATCCACCGCCGCGCTGAAAGACGCGGTGATCATGCTCGACACCGACGGCAACCTGGAATGGTGGAACCGCGCCGCCGAAACCCTGCTGGGCCTCAAGACGCCACAGGACAGCGGCCAACCAGTGACCAACCTGGTGCGCCACCCGCGCTTCAAGGAATACTTCGAGCAAGACAGCTACGCCGAGCCGCTGGAAATCCCCTCGCCAACCAACGACCGCGTGCGCATTCAGCTGTACATCACCCGCTACGGCAACAACGAACACTTGATGCTGGTGCGCGACGTGACGCGCATCCATCAGCTTGAGCAAATGCGCAAAGACTTCATCGCCAACGTGTCCCATGAACTGCGCACACCGTTGACGGTGATCTGCGGCTACCTGGAAACCTTGCTTGATAACGTCGACGAGGTGAATCCGCGCTGGGGTCGTGCCTTGCAGCAGATGCAGCAACAAGGTGGACGCATGCAGACCCTGCTCAACGACCTGTTGTTGCTGGCCAAGCTAGAAGCCACCGATTATCCATCGGACAACCAGCCGGTACCGATCGACGGCTTGCTGCAATCGATCAAGAGCGACGCGCAGCAGTTGTCCGGCCAGAAAAACCAGAAAATCACCCTGGAAGCCGACCCGACGATTCTGCTCAAGGGCAGCGAAGCGGAGTTGCGCAGCGCGTTTTCCAACCTGGTGTTCAACGCGGTGAAATACACCCCGGCCGAAGGCAATATCCGCATTCGCTGGTGGGGCGATGACCAAGGGGCGCACCTGAGCGTGCAGGACTCCGGGATCGGCATCGATGCCAAACACCTGCCGCGCCTGACCGAACGTTTTTACCGCGTCGACTCCAGCCGCAACTCCAACACCGGGGGCACCGGCCTGGGACTGGCGATCGTCAAACACGTCTTGTTACGACATCGGGCACGGATGGAAATCAGCAGCGTACCGGGCCACGGCAGCACCTTTACCTGCCACTTTGCCCCGGCTCAGGTCACCAAATCACGGGTTATCAGCACCGCCGATTGATACCGGCCAGCACGCACCACTAGGCAACTGGCCGGTCAGCCGCTACATTGGCTGACTTGCGCCTGCTTTTCAGGCGCAGTTTTTTCTTTCCTTCTCGAATTCACGGAACCCGCAAAACTCCATCATGGACCCTTCCCCTGGCTTGACCCTCGCTACAATTTTCGCCGACTTCGGCATGATTCTTTTTGCTCTGATCCTGGTTTTGCTCAACGGTTTTTTCGTTGCGGCGGAGTTTGCCATGGTCAAATTGCGCTCGACCCGGGTCGAGGCCATCGCTGATAAACATGGCTGGCGCGGGCACATCCTGCGCACCGTACACAGCAAGCTCGACGCATACCTGTCTGCCTGCCAGCTGGGTATCACCCTAGCCTCCCTGGGCCTTGGCTGGGTCGGTGAGCCGGCGTTCGCACTCATTCTCGAACCGCTGCTCAGCGCGGTGGGCGTCCAATCGGACGAAGTGGTCAAAGGCATATCGTTCTTCACCGCCTTTTTCATCATTTCGTACCTGCACATCGTGGTCGGCGAACTGGCCCCGAAATCCTGGGCGATCCGCAAACCCGAGTTGCTGTCGCTGTGGACCGCCGTGCCGCTGTACCTGTTCTACTGGGCCATGTACCCGGCCATCTACCTGCTCAACGCCAGCGCCAACACCATCCTGCGCATTGCAGGCCAAGGTGAGCCCGGCCCGCATCACGAACACCATTACAGCCGTGAAGAACTTAAACTGATCCTGCACTCCAGCCGTGGCCAGGACCCGAGCGACCAAGGCATGCGTGTCTTGGCCTCGGCGGTGGAAATGGGCGAACTGGAAGTGGTCGACTGGGCCAACTCTCGCGAAGACCTGGTGACCCTGGAGTTCAACGCGCCGCTCAAGCAGATCCTGGCGATGTTCCGTCGCCACAAGTTCAGCCGCTACCCGGTGTACGACAGCGAGCGCCAGGAGTTCGTCGGCCTGCTGCACATCAAGGATCTGCTGCTGGAACTGGCGGCTCTGGACCACATTCCCGAGTCGTTCAACCTCGCCGAACTGACCCGCCCGCTGGAGCGGGTGTCGCGGCACATGCCGCTGTCGCAGTTGCTGGAACAGTTCCGCAAGGGCGGCTCGCACTTCGCCGTGGTCGAAGAGGCCGACGGCAACATCATCGGCTACCTGACCATGGAAGACGTGCTGGAAGTGCTGGTGGGCGACATCCAGGACGAACACCGCAAGGCCGAACGCGGGATCCTCGCGTATCAGCCGGGCAAACTGCTGGTGCGGGGCGATACGCCGCTGTTCAAGGTTGAGCGACTGCTGGGCATCGACCTCGACCACGTCGAAGCCGAAACCCTTGCCGGGCTGGTCTACGAGAGCCTAAAGCGGGTTCCCGAAGAGGAAGAAGTGCTGGAAGTCGAAGGCCTGCGGATCATCATCAAGAAGATGAAAGGGCCGAAGATCGTTCTGGCCAAGGTGTTGATGCTGGATTGATTGCAGTTGTGGCGATCCGACAAGCTCCCTCGCCACAAAAGCCTCTTGCACCCTCTGCGCCGTGATCACTGCTTGCCCAACGCAAAGTTGGGCAGCGCGCTGACCGGCTGGTTGAACTGATACGGAATCGATACCAGCCCCAGCCCGGTATTGCGTTGCACCACGAAGTGCAAATGCGGCCCGGTGCTGTTGCCGGTGTTACCGGACAACGCCAGCGCATTCCCTACCGTTACCCGCTGACCTTCCCGAACGCAGACCGAGCCTTTCTTCAGGTGCAGGTAAACACCCATGGTCCCGTCATCGTGCAGCACCCGCACGAAATTGCCGGATGCGTCGGTGCCGCGTCCGCTCTGTCTGTTCTCGGTTTTCACCACCACCCCGCCTCGCGCAGCAATGATCGGCGTGCCCTCAGGCATCGCGATGTCTATGGCGTAACGGCTCTTGGGCCCGAAGTGGCTGTAGGGGCCATTGGCGCCCTGGCTTATCCGGAACGGTCCGCCACGCCAGGGCAACGGGTACCGATAGCCCACCGTGGGTCCTGAGGGGTCGCCCAGGGAGTAATTGAACTTCGGGACGTACGCTATCGGCTTTCCACCTTTAGTCGCCGTGAACTGCGCCAGGCGAACGCTGCTGCGTAGCGGTATCACGCGCCGAATCGTCCCGCCCGGCACACCGCTGGCGTTCTTCACCCCGGCAAAACTCAATTCGACTTCTACCGGTGCATACAGGTCATTGCGCACGTACACGCTGTGCACGCCGTTCTTCTTCATGATGATGAGGCGCACCTGACGCTCAAGGTGCTCGACCATGCCATCGCGAAAAACGAACACATGGGCGCCTTTGCTGGGGCGGTCGCTGTAGGACACCACGCCATAGACATCTTTGGATTTGTAGATGGTCATGGCCATGGCCGAGTTGGCGACCATGAACAGGCCACATAAAAGCAGCAGGCGCGTGAACATGAGCAAGGATTCTGTCGAGTGAGATCTGGGATGGAGCCTAGCAGCTGCAATGGACCCGGGTAGTCGGCAGATGTTTCAGAAAAGGTGTTCAGCAGATGTGCGGTAACCGTGATGACCCCATCGTCGGATCGCCGCCCGGAGCAAGCTCGCTCCCACAAGAGAACGCATTACAAATGTGGGACCGAGCCTTCTCGCGAAAGCGGACTGTCAGGCGACGCTATATCAAGCGCCAGGAATGAAGTGCTTCTGCGCCGTACCACGCGCAATCAGGCGCGAGATGTAATCGAGCTTCTGTGCATCCTGGTCGACAAAACGGAAGGTCAGTTGCAGCCAATCGCTGTCGGGCTTCGGTTCGTGAGCCACGACAGCGTGCAGGTAGCCATTGAGGCGGGCGACTTCGGCGTTATCGCCCTGCTCCAGGTCCAGCACGGCGCTGTCGAGGATCTGCGGAAGGGTCTCGGTGCGCTTGACCACCAACAGGGCTTCCTTGAGGCTCAAGGCCTTGATCACGCATTGCGCGATACCGTTTGGCAAACGCAGTTGACCCTGGCCACGGCCACTGGTGGGTGCCGAAGAGGCCGCAGGCGCCTTGACCGGCGGACTGTTGAGCAAGCCTTTGGACGGTGCGGGTGCGGCCGTTGGCGTGACGACGGGGGCCTTGCCACCGGTCAAGGCGGCAAGGGAGTCGTTAGCGAAGGCAGGGCTGGTTTTGGTCGCGGCGACGTTGATCAAGGCATCGAGTTTGCCAACCTTGTGCAGCGCCTGCTTGACCTTGGTGATCAGTTGCTCGTTGGTGAACGGCTTGCTGACGTAACCGGAAACTCCGGCCTGGATCGCCTGGACAACGTTCTCCTTGTCGCCACGGCTGGTCACCATCACGAAAGGCATGGCCTTGAGGTTGTCTTGCTCGCGGCACCAGGTCAGCAGTTCCAGGCCGGACATTTCCGGCATTTCCCAGTCGCAAAGGACCAGGTCGAAGGCTTCCTTGGCCAGCATGGCCTGGGCCTTTCTGCCGTTGATCGCGTCTTCGATCCGCATGCCCGGAAAATAATTGCGCAGGCACTTCTTCACCAGGTCACGAATGAACGACGCGTCGTCCACGACCAACACACTGACCTTACTCATCCAAAACCCCTTTAAAAAATCCCGGCCAGCATACCGCCTTGCTGATGGCACATTGCCAAAAAACCTTCAGTCACGCCGGACTTTTCGTTCGCGGGGTGCTGCTTTTCGAATTTGTAAGCCACAAACAAAAACGCCCGGCCAAAAGGCCGGGCGCTTTACTTGGGCAACCTTACTTATCGTCAGTTTTGCCCGGAACATTAGCGCTTTCGCCACTGGTTCCTTCGACTTCTTCCTTCATGCGCTTGAGACCCAGGTGTCGCACGTCGGTGCCGCGTACAAGGTAGATCACCAGCTCCGAGATATTGCGCGCGTGGTCGCCGATACGCTCCAGCGAACGCAACACCCAGATAATGCTCAGAACCCGCGAAATGGAACGCGGGTCTTCCATCATGTAGGTGGCCAGCTCACGCAGGGCGGTCTTGTATTCGCGGTCGATGATCTTGTCGTACTGCGCCACCGACAAGGCCAGTTCGGCGTCGAAACGGGCAAAGGCGTCCAATGCGTCGCGGACCATGTTGCGCACCTGGTCACCGATGTGGCGCACTTCGACGTAACCGCGCGGCGCTTCACCTTCTTCGCAAAGCTGGATGGCGCGACGGGCGATCTTGGTCGCTTCGTCACCGATGCGCTCCAGGTCGATCACCGACTTGGAAATGCTGATGATCAGGCGCAGGTCGGAAGCCGCCGGCTGACGACGGGCCAGAATGCGCAGGCATTCTTCGTCGATGTTGCGTTCCATCTGATTGATCTGGTCGTCGATCTCACGCACCTGCTGGGCCAGGCCGGAGTCGGCCTCGATCAGCGCGGTGACCGCGTCGTTGACCTGTTTCTCGACCAGCCCGCCCATGGCCAGGAGGTGGCTGCGCACTTCCTCCAGTTCGGCGTTGAACTGCTGGGAGATGTGGTGTGTAAGGCCTTCCTTAGAAATCATGTTGTCTGCTCCGCAAAAGCTGTGAGCTGCAAGCTACAAGCTGCAAGCTGATGTGTTGTACCCGAACCGCCCTGACTTGCCGCTTGAAACTTGCGGCTTGTGGCTGCTGCTAGCCATAGCGACCGGTGATGTAGTCTTCGGTCTGCTTCTTCGCCGGGTTGGTGAACAGGGTATCGGTGTCGCCAAACTCAACCAGCTTGCCCATGTACATGAACGCGGTGTAGTCGGACACCCGCGCCGCCTGTTGCATGTTGTGGGTCACGATCACGATGGTGAACTTGGATTTCAGTTCGTAGATCAGTTCTTCGACTTTCAGCGTGGAGATCGGGTCGAGTGCCGAGCACGGTTCGTCGAGCAGCAGGACTTCCGGCTCAACGGCGATGGTGCGGGCGATCACCAGACGCTGCTGCTGACCACCGGACAGGCCCAGTGCCGACTCGTGCAGACGGTCCTTGACCTCGTCCCACAGTGCCGCGCCTTTCAACGCCCACTCAACGGCTTCGTCGAGCACACGCTTCTTGTTGATGCCCTGGATGCGCAGGCCGTAAACCACGTTTTCGTAGATGGTTTTCGGGAACGGGTTGGGCTTCTGGAACACCATGCCGACGCGACGACGCAGCTCGGCCACGTCTTCACCCTTGCGGTAGATGTTGTTGCCGTACAGGTTGATCTCGCCTTCAACGCGGCAGCCGTCAACCAGGTCGTTCATGCGGTTGAAGGTACGCAGCAACGTGGACTTGCCGCAGCCGGACGGGCCGATGAAGGCGGTCACGCGCTGTTTCGGGATGTTCATGCTGACATCGTACAGCGCTTGTTTTTCGCCGTAGAACAGGCTCAGGCCCGGTACTTCAATGGCTACGGTTTCCTGCTCGAGGTTCAGGCTCTGTTTGTCGCGACCCAGGGCCGACATGTTGATGCCGTGGGTATGTGCTTCGTGCTGCATGGGAGGCTCCCTGTGCTAACAAATTCGGTTCGGTTTTTGTGGGAGCGAGCCTGCTCGCGAAGGGGCCATCACTGGCGCCAAAAGCTTCGCGAGCAGGCTCGCTCCCACATAAGAAATCAGCTATCCAACGCCTTGTACTTCTCGCGCAGGTGGTTACGGATGTACACCGCCGACAGGTTCAATGTCGCGATCACCAGCACCAGCAGCAGCGCCGTTGCGTACACCAGCGGTCGTGCGGCTTCGACGTTCGGGCTCTGGAAGCCGACGTCATAGATGTGGAAGCCCAGGTGCATGATCTTCTGGTCCAGGTGCAGGTACGGGTAGTTACCGTCCACCGGCAGCGACGGCGCCAGTTTCACCACACCCACCAGCATCAGCGGCGCCACTTCACCCGCGGCGCGGGCCACGGCGAGGATCATGCCGGTCATCATTGCCGGGCTGGCCATCGGCAGCACGATCTTCCACAAGGTTTCAGCCTTGGTCGCGCCGAGGGCCAACGAGCCTTCACGCACAGTGCGAGGAATCCGCGCCAGGCCTTCTTCGGTGGCCACGATCACCACCGGCACCGCCAGCAGCGCCAGGGTCAGCGAAGCCCAGAGCAGACCCGGCGTACCGAAGGTCGGTGCCGGCAGTGCTTCCGGGAAGAACAGACGGTCGAGCGAGCCACCCAGCACGTAGACGAAGAAGCCCAGGCCGAACACGCCGTAAACGATCGCCGGAACGCCCGCCAGGTTGTTCACCGCGATGCGGATCACCCGGGTCAGCGCATTCTGCTTGGCGTATTCACGCAGGTACACCGCCGCCAGCACGCCGAACGGGGTCACGATCATCGCCATGATCAGGGTCATCATCACGGTGCCGAAGATGGCCGGGAAGATCCCGCCTTCGGTGTTCGCTTCACGCGGGTCGTCGCTCAGGAACTCCCAGACCTTGCTGAAGTAGAAACCGATCTTGGTGGTCGTGCTCATGGCGTTCGGCTGATAGGCGTGCACCACTTTGCCAATGCCGATTTCGATTTCCTTACCGTTCGCATCGCGGGCGGTCAGGCTGTCACGGTTGAACTGCGCATGCAGATCGGTCAGGCGCGCTTCAACATCCTGATAGCGAGCATTGAGTTCGGCGCGCTCCGATTCCATGTCCGCTTGTGCGGTGGCGTCGAGCTTGCCATCGAGCTCCAGCTTGCGACCGTGCAGACGGATGCGCTCGAGACCGGCGTTGATCGCGCCGATGTCGGTTTTTTCCAGGTTCTTGAGCTGTGCAGCCAGCTTGTTGACGCGGTCGACACGGGCCTGCAACTCAGGCCATGCGGCTTCGCCTTCAGCGACAACCTTGCCATCCTGTTTGACGTTGACCAGGTAGCCGTAGAAATTGCCCCACTCGCGACGCTCGATGGCCATCAGCTCCGGCGGCGTCGTCTGTTTGGTCAGCCACTCACCGACGATCCAGGTGAAGTCGTTGCCGTTCAGGTCACGGTTGCCGACCTTGATCAGCTCGCGGGTCATGAACTCAGGGCCTTCGTCAGGCACCGGCAGGCCGGCGCTCTTCAGGCGGGCACGTGGCACTTCTTCTTTCTGCACCACTTCGCCAATGACCAGGTGCTGGCCCTGGCCCGGCACGTCGTAGCTGGCATGGATCAGATCCGCCGGCCAGAAGTGACCCAGGCCGCGCACGGCAATCACTGCCAGCAGGCCAATGGTCATGATGACCGCGATGGACACCGCGCCACCGCTGATCCAGACGCCGGGGGCGCCGCTCTTGAACCATCCTTTCAGGGAGTTCTGTTTCACAGACTTCTACCTTTCTTAAAGCGACGAGTATTTCTTGCGCAGACGCTGACGAATCAGTTCCGCGAGGGTGTTCATGACGAAGGTGAACAACAGCAGCACCAGCGCCGAGAGGAACAGCACGCGGTAGTGGCTGCCGCCGACTTCCGATTCGGGCATTTCCACTGCAACGTTGGCCGCCAGGGTGCGCAGGCCTTCGAACAGGTTCATTTCCATGACCGGGGTGTTACCGGTAGCCATCAACACGATCATGGTTTCACCGACCGCACGGCCCATGCCGATCATCAGCGCCGAGAAGATGCCCGGGCTCGCGGTGAGGATCACCACGCGGGTCATGGTCTGCCACGGCGTGGCACCGAGGGCCAGGGAGCCCAGGGTCAGGCCGCGAGGCACGCTGAACACGGCGTCTTCGGCGATGGAGTAGATGTTCGGGATCACCGCGAAGCCCATGGCCAGGCCGACCACCAGGGCGTTGCGCTGGTCGTAGGTGATGCCCAGGTCGTGGGAGATCCACATGCGCATGTCGCCACCGAAGAACCAGTTTTCCATGAACGGGCTCATGTACAGCGACAGCCAGCCCACAAACAGGATCACCGGAATCAGCAGCGCACTTTCCCAGCCATCCGGGACTTTCAGGCGGATCGACTCAGGCAGGCGGCTGAAGGTAAAACCGGCGACCAGAATACCGATCGGCAGCAGCATCAGCAGGCTGAAGATGCCCGGCAAATGCCCTTCCACATACGGTGCGAGGAACAGACCGGCGAAGAAACCGAGGATCACCGTCGGCATTGCTTCCATCAACTCGATCACCGGCTTGACCTTGCGGCGCATGCCCGGAGCCATGAAGTACGCGGTGTAGATCGCAGCGGCAACGGCCAGTGGTGCGGCCAGCAGCATGGCGTAGAACGCGGCTTTCAGGGTACCGAATGTCAGCGGCGACAGGCTCAGCTTGGGTTCGAAGTCGGTGTTGGCGGCGGTCGATTGCCAGACGTATTTAGGCTCGTCGTAGTTCTCGTACCAGACCTTGCTCCACAGCGCGCTCCACGAGACTTCCGGGTGCGGGTTGTCGAGAAGCAGCGGGTGCAACTTGCCGCCAGCTTCCACGATCAGGCGGTTGGCACGAGGCGATAGACCGAAAATGCCCTGGCCTTCAGCGACCGGTTCCACCAGCAAGGTGCGGTGGGCGGTACTGTGGAACACGCCAAGCTTGCCGGAAGCGTCGAGGGCAACGAAGCCCTTGCGGCGTTCTTCGGCAGTGATTTCAACGATAGGCGTGGTGCCCATCTGGAAGGTGCGAATCTGCTTCAGACGTTGCTCGCCATCGGGGTCGCGAGCCATGAACCACTGGGCCAGACCACCCTTGGAGTCACCGATGATCAGCGAGATGCCGCCCACCAGCTGGGTGCTGGCGGTGACTTCGGTTTCGCCGTTTTCCACCAGTTTGTAGCGGCCGTTGAGGCTTTTGTCGCGCAGGCTGAACACGTCGGCCTGGGCGCGTCCGTTGATCACGTACAGCCACTGCTGACGCGGGTCGACGAAAATATTCTTCACCGGCTCGGTCATTTGCGGCAGTTCGATGCGCTTCTGCTCGTTAGTGACTTCGCCGGTCATCATGTTCTCTTCGCTGGTCAGCGACAGGACATTGAGTTGCGAACCGGTGGAGCCGACCAGCATCAGGGTCGAATCGTTGGCGTTGAGGCTGACGTGCTCCAGCGCACCACCGGCTTCGTTGACCGCGATCGGCGCTTCGCCGTACGGGTACTCGACGGCCGGGGTGATGGTTTTCTTGCCTTCCGGGTAGCTGACTTTATATGTGTGACGGAACACCAGGGCCTGGCCGTTGGACAGACCCACCGCCACCAGCGGGTGACCTGGCTGGTCTTCACCGATGGAGGTCACGGTGATGCCGGCCGGGATCGACAGATCGACGCGCTTGAGTTCGGCGCCACTGTCGATGTCGAAGAACAATGCCTGGCCCTTGTCGGAAACCCGCATCGCAACCTGGTTCTGTTCTTCCAGGGAGATCATCAGCGGCTTGCCGGCGTCTTGCATCCAGGCTGGCGTGATGGCGTCCTTGGCGGTCAGGCTGGCACCCTGGAACAGGGGAGCGACGACGTAGGCAAGGAAGAAGAAGATCAAGGTGATCGCACCCAGTACAGCGAGGCCGCCAACGAGGACGTACCAGCGGGTCAGGCGATCTTTGAGCGCGCGAATGCGGCGCTTGCGTTGCAACTCAGGCGTATTGAAATCAATTCGCTTGGGGGGATTAGTAGTCATGTTGGAATTGGCCAGATCATTCATTCGCACACCCTAGCGATCCTGTATGACAGAAAGATGACAGTGCAGTGACGCAACAAATCCGCCGCTGGCGGTAACCAGCAGCGGATAGAGAATTTGAGGTGTATGGGGGCGGCTCCTGCCGCCCCCATGTGAGTCCAGAGGGGTTCACTCTAGACTCAGTTTGTTACTTTTTTGCGACTTCAGCGCCGCCTTCCGCCAGACCCAGGTCAGCCAGAGCTTTGGCAGCTACTTTGGCCGGCAGTGGGATGTAACCGTCTTTCACTACAACTTCCTGGCCCTGTTTCGACAGAACCAGTTTCACGAACTCGGCTTCCAGCGGGGCCAGAGGCTTGTTCGGGGCTTTGTTGACGTACACGTACAGGAAGCGGGACAGCGGGTACTTGCCGTTCAGGGCGTTTTCTTCGGTGTCTTCGATGAACTCGGTGCTGCCTTTCTTCGACAGAGCAACGGTTTTCACGCTAGCGGTCTTGTAACCGATGCCCGAGTAACCGATGCCGTTCAGCGAGGAGCTGATCGACTGCACGACCGAAGCCGAACCTGGCTGTTCGTTCACGTTAGGCTTGTAGTCGCCTTTGCACAGGGCTTCTTCCTTGAAGTAGCCGTAGGTGCCGGATACCGAGTTACGACCGAACAGTTGAACCGGCTTGTTGGCCAGGTCGCCGGTCACGCCCAGGTCACCCCAGGTTTTGACTTCGGTTTTAGCGCCGCACAGACGAGTGGACGAGAAGATCGCGTCGACCTGTTCCATGGTCAGGTGCTGGATCGGGTTGTCCTTGTGTACGAATACAGCCAGGGCGTCCACGGCAACCGGGATAGCGGTTGGCTTGTAGCCGTACTTCTGCTCGAAGGCAGCCAGTTCGGTGTCCTTCATCTTGCGGCTCATCGGGCCCAGGTTGGAGGTGCCTTCAGTCAGCGCAGGTGGCGCAGTGGCGGAGCCAGCGGCCTGAATCTGGATGTTTACGTTCGGGTATTCTTTTTTGTAGTTCTCAGCCCAGAGGGTCATGAGGTTGGCCAGGGTATCGGAACCAACGCTGGACAGGTTGCCCGACACACCAGTGGTCTTGGTGTAGCTCGGGATAGCAGGGTCAACAGCGGCAACCGCGTTGGCAGTCGCAACGCCAGCAGCGACAAAAGTCATTGCCGCCATCAAACGCTTCAGTTTCATGCCTTACTCCTAGCAGATAGGGTGTGTTAAGTCGGGGCCAAGTATCAGCAGGCCGTGTGAACACTCTATGGCTGAAATATGACAATTGGATGAAAGGCCAGCACTCCGCTCGGAAGGCTGGCCTTTCAGTTGTAACTGTAGATGTGAGGAGTGCTGTGATCGCTCGCTATCAGCGGCCCTTCTTCCAGAGATATGCACCTACCAGAATCCCGACCCCACACAGCACCGCCACATAATAAGCAGGCCCCATCGCACTCTCCTTGAGCAACAGGCTGACGATCATCGGCGTCAGGCCGCCGAAAATCGCGTAGGCGACGTTGTACGAGAACGACAGTCCGCTGAAACGCACCACTGGCGGGAACGCCTTGACCATCACATACGGCACCGCGCCGATGGTGCCGACCAGCAGACCGGTCAGGGCATACATCGGGAACAGCCAGTCGGGATGATCGGCCAGGCTGTGATAGAAGGTCCAGGAACTGGCCAGCAGCGCGGCACAGCCGATCACGAACACTCGTCCCGCACCGAAGCGATCGGCCAGTGCGCCGGCAATGATGCAACCAAAGCTCAGGAACACGATCGCCACGCTGTTCGCCTGCAGGGACGTGGTTGGCGAGAAGTGGTAGACCGTCTGCAACACAGTCGGGGTCATCAGGATCAATACCACGATGGCGGCCGACAACAGCCAGGTCAGCAGCATCGAAATGGCGATGGCGCCACGATGGTCACGCAGCACCGCCCGCAGCGGTACCTCTTCGGCCAAGGCCTTGCGCTGTTGCAGTTCTGCGAACACCGGGGTTTCGTGCAACCAGCGACGCAGGTACACCGAAAACAGACCGAACACGCCACCCAGCAGGAACGGAATCCGCCAGGCGTAATCCGCTACTTCCACCGGGGTATAGAGGCTGTTGATCGCCGTGGCGACCAGCGAACCGAGCAGGATGCCCGCCGTCAGGCCGCTGGTCAGGGTGCCGCAGGCGTAGCCGACATGTCGTTGCGGAACGTGTTCGGAAACGAAGACCCACGCCCCCGGCACTTCACCGCCAATGGCCGCACCCTGGATCACCCGCATCAACAGCAACAGGATCGGCGCCCACATGCCGATCTGCGCATAAGTCGGCAGCAAACCCATGATCAAGGTCGGCACGGCCATCATGAAAATGCTCAGGGTGAACATTTTCTTGCGGCCCAGCAGGTCGCCGAAGTGCGCCATCACGATGCCGCCCAGCGGCCGCGCCAGATAGCCGGCGGCGAAGATGCCGAAGGTCTGCATCAGGCGTAGCCACTCAGGCATGTCCGCCGGGAAGAACAGCTTGCCCACCACCGTGGCGAAGAACACGAAGATGATGAAATCGTAGAACTCCAGCGCGCCGCCCAGGGCAGACAGCGATAGAGTCTTGTAGTCGTTGCGGGTCAGCGGACGTGCGGGTTGGTCTGGCTGCGCGATGCTCGAGGGCGCTGTGGTCATGGCAAGGGCTTCTCTTATAGTCGGATCTGCAACCTCAACAACGCTGGCTGAGGTTTGGGCAGGTCCGGCACGATAGCAAATTGTTCGAAAAAGCACATAGAGGTGCGTTTTTGACGGTCAAAATGAGAACCGGACGGTCGTCGCGGAGTCTACCGACCGATATACTCAAAGCTGCTCCGGTTTTTGAGGGGTTGCTGTGCGAAAGCGCCTGTCAGGTTCATAGGCGATTTCGCAGAGTTTCCCTTTAGGCGCCTTATGGAAAACGTGACGAACGTAGTATGTTCGGTGCTGAATCGTTTTTCCCGAAGACGGCTACCACCAGCAATACCAACGAAGAGTCACGGGTCAGAGGCACCCCCGGCATGATAGAACTCGAACAAGAAGATCCGATCCCGCAAGGCGACCTGGCCCTGCAAATCACCGCGCTCCCACGCGAAACCAACGGCTTTGGCGATATTTTCGGCGGCTGGCTGGTGGCGCAGATGGATTTGGCAGGCACCGCGATGGCCAGCAAGGTCGCCGGTGGGCGCGTTGCCACCGTTGCAATCGACCGCATGGCCTTTCTGGTTCCGGTGGCGGTGGGCGCTCAGCTCTCCTTTTATACCCAGGCCCTGGAAATCGGCCGCAGCTCGATCAAGATGATGGTCGAGGTCTGGAGCGACGATCCACTGTCCAGCGAGTGGCGTAAAGTGACCGAAGCGGTGTTTGTGTTCGTTGCCATCGACGGCAGCGGGCGCACCCGTTCGGTTCCCCCGCGGGCTCGTTGAAAGAACTTCTAAACCTGGTAGCCGTTTTGCGGTCGATAGTCGTCCACGTTACTGATCGAGAGCTGTCCCATGAGCACGCCCAATGTTGAAGCCGTAAAACTGGATGAACTGAACTGCTGGCGCATACGCCACGGTCAGGCCGAATTGCTGGTGGCCCAACAAGGCGCGCACATCCTCAGCTATCAACTGGCCGGCCAGCCGCCGCTGATCTGGCTCAACGACGAGGCCGTGTTCAAGACCGGCAAGAGCATCCGTGCCGGCGTGCCGGTGTGCTGGCCGTGGTTCGGCAACTTTGCGCGCAACCCGCAAAGCGTTCAGGCGATGCGCACCAGCAATGAAGCGCCGTCGGCTCACGGCTTCGTGCGAGCGATGGATTGGGAGCTGGGTGGCATCGAAGCCGAAGGCGAAAGCCTGAAGGTCGAATTCCTCCTGCCCTACCCCGAAGGCGGCTTTCCCGGCTGGCCGCACCAGGTGGATTTGACGTTGAGCATTCGCCTCGACGAGCAATTGCACATCCATCTGATCAGCCACAACCGGGGCGCTCAAACCGTCAGCATCAGTCAGGCGCTGCACAGTTACTTTGCCGTCAGCGATGTGCGCGAAGTGCATGTCGAAGGTGTGGATGGCCTGAGCTACATCGAAACGCTGGACAACTGGAAAACCGTTACCCAGACCGGTGATTTGCGTTTTACCGGCGAGACAGATCGCATCTACCTGGACGTCCCGTCGCAGTTGAGCATCGTCGATCCAGCTTGGGAGCGACGCATCGAACTGACCAGCATTGGCTCGCGCACCGCGGTGATCTGGAACCCATGGATCGACCGCGCCACCGCGTTCAGCGACATGGCCGACGATGGCTGGCAGCGCATGCTGTGCATCGAGACGGCGAACGTGATGGGCGATGTGGTGAACCTGAAACCAGGGGCGAGCCATACCCTGGGTGTGAGCGTCGGTAGCAAGCAGCTCTAAGCAACACCACATAACAAATGTGGGAGCGGGCTTGCTCGCGATGGCGGTGTAACAGGCAACATAAATGTTGAATGTTATGACCTCATCGCGAGCAAGCTCGCTCCCACAGTTTTTTGTGCCATGCCATCTGACGGCGCGTTACAAATCCGACTCTTTCACTACCCTGACATTCTGCGCATCCAGCGCATACGCCGCATCGGCCAGGTCATTGCTGACCTTCTCGACTTTCAGCGTGCCGGTGACCCACAGCGGCGTGTAGATATCGTTCAGTTTCAGGCCCTTTGGATAGCGCACCAGCACCAGTTGGTTGGGCGGTGGCGGGGGCACGTGGATACACGCGCCCGGGTACGGGACCAGGAAGAACAACGTACTGCGGCCCTTGGCATCGGACTCCAGCGGCACGGGGTAACCGCCAATGCGGATGTTCTTGTCGTTCATCGACGCAACGGTCTTGGTCGAGTACATCACCGCCGGCAAGCCTTTGGCCTGCTTCATCCCACCCTTGTCGGTGAAAGTGCCATTGGATTCAGGGGAGTTGTGGTCGATTTCAGGCATGGCCTCGAGGGCCTTCTGGTCCGACTTTGGCATCAGTTCGAGCCAGTCGGTTTCCGGCAGTTCGCCGGCATGGGCAAGGCCCGAACCCAGTAAAACAAGAGTCAACAAAAGACGGCGCATGAAGGTGCTCGGCAAAGGGAAGAACAGGAAACGCCGAGCATTCTAGCCCTCCCGGCCGGTTTGGCGGAGAGGGCTTTGTCGCCTGGATCAGTTCTTTTTGATCAACCCGTAGATCACCAGCAACACAACGGCGCCCACCAGCGCACCGATGAAACCTGCACCTTGACCAGCCTGATAGATGCCCAGGGCTTGGCCGCCGTAAGTGGCCGCCAGCGAACCTCCGATACCGAGCAGGATCGTCATGATCCAGCCCATGCTGTCATCGCCAGGTTTCAGGAACCGAGCCAGCAGGCCGACAATCAAGCCGATAAAGATGGTTCCGATAATTCCCATGGCATTCTCCTCTCAATGAAGTAGCTATTGGAAAGCCTAGTCAGACTTTCGCAACCTGCCATGAGAGAACGGCGCACCCCGAAGGTTCCACCGTTGCACATAAAAAACTATTCGGCGATCAGTGCTTGCACCTTGAGAATCTGGGCCGCCAGCGTCTCGCGGTCTGCACAACGAAGGTTGGCATGACCGACCTTGCGGCCGACCTTGAACGCCTTGCCATAGTGATGCAGATGGCAATCGGCGATGGTCAGGACCTTCTCGGACTCTGGCACTTTGCCAATGAAGTTGAGCATCGCGCTCTCGCCAACCTTGGCAGTCGAACCCAACGGCAGGCCGGCAACGGCCCGCAGGTGGTTTTCGAACTGGCTGCACTCGGCGCCTTCGGTAGTCCAGTGCCCTGAGTTGTGTACCCGCGGGGCGATTTCGTTGGCCTTGAGGCCACCGTCGACTTCAAAGAACTCGAACGCCATCACGCCGACGTAATCCAGCTGCTTGAGCACACGGCTGGAGTAGTCTTCGGCCAGGGCTTGCAACGGGTGATCGGTGCTGGCCACGGACAACTTGAGAATGCCGCTTTCGTGGGTGTTGTGTACCAGCGGATAGAAGCGGGTTTCACCGTCGCGGGCACGCACGGCGATCAGCGAGACTTCACCGGTGAACGGCACGAAGCCTTCCAGCAGGCAGGCCACGCTGCCCAGTTCGGCAAAGGTGCCAACCACATCTTCTGGCGTGCGCAGGACTTTCTGACCCTTGCCGTCGTAACCCAGGGTACGGGTCTTCAGCACCGCTGGCAGACCGATGGAAGCCACGGCGGCGTCCAGATCAGCCTGGGACTGAATGTCGGCGAACGCCGGGGTAGGAATCCCCAGGTCCTTGAACATGCTCTTCTCGAACCAGCGATCGCGGGCGATGCGCAGCGCTTCGGCGCTCGGGTAGACCGGGACGAATTGCGACAGGAAAGCCACGGTCTCGGCCGGAACGCTTTCGAACTCGAAGGTCACCAGATCGACTTCATCGGCCAGCTGACGCAAGTGATCCTGATCGCCGTAATCGGCTCGCAGGTGTTCGCCCAACGCGGCTGCGCAAGCATCCGGAGCTGGGTCCAGGAAAGCGAAATTCATGCCCAGCGGAGTGCCCGCCAGTGCCAACATGCGACCCAACTGGCCGCCACCGATTACACCGATCTTCATCGTCAACAACCTCAGGCGATGCGTGGGTCTGGATTGTCCAGGACGCTGTCTGTCTGCTCAGCACGGAAGGTTTTCAGCACCGCGTGGAACTGCGGGTGCTTGGCGCCAAGGATACTCGCCGACAACAGCGCTGCGTTGATCGCGCCCGCCTTGCCGATGGCCAGGGTGGCAACCGGAATGCCCGCGGGCATCTGTACAATAGAAAGCAGCGAATCAACGCCCGAGAGCATTGCGGATTGTACTGGTACGCCCAGCACCGGCAGGTGGGTCTTGGCCGCACACATACCTGGCAAGTGGGCCGCACCACCGGCACCGGCGATGATCACCTCGATGCCACGCGCCTCGGCTTCTTCAGCGTACTGGAACAGCAGGTCCGGAGTACGGTGGGCAGAGACCACTTTCACCTCGTAGGGGATGCCGAGCTTTTCCAGCATATCGGCGGTGTGGCTAAGGGTGGACCAATCGGACTTGGAGCCCATGATCACGCCAACCAGTGCACTCATCGTCGTGCCTCTTCTCTCTTGGCGCCCGCAGGCGCGTCAAAAAACAACAAGCCACGCAGGATGCGTGGCTTGATTGTACGAATTATGGCCGGTCGTAACCGGCCGAAGGCCGCGCAGTATACCTCAATGAAGCAGATAAACAGCCCCTGTTGTGACCATCTGTCGATATTGGGTTCTGGACAAAAAGCCTTGTTTTACTGACTCAAAAGTCAATCCGCACAACTGCGTTAATTCACTCAGTGTTAGTCAAAAATGTAGCACTGACAACAAATACCAGGGCGCACTCAATTAACAACCAACCACACAAACCAACCAACTGCAAACCAGCCCCCCGCACAACACCTTCCGACACATATCAGCAGTGCACAACCAAGTTATTTTGAATTATTAATCCCCACAGCCAATTGAGGCCACACAATTCTACCTAACTATAGAATCAGTAAAATCACACATGAATATATCAACCAAATTAAAACCAATGCTTTTCGCAATTTTATTTATTACCAGCTCTACACAGGCGACCATCCCCATTGATGATACGCATTGGCCCTCAGAAAAAGATAAGCCAGCGTTGCAACCATTTGAGGCGCCCAACGTGAGCAAGCATACGATATTTATCAATACGTTCATCCACGATGATGTAAAAGAACCACAGTCACAGATTTTTGAGAAGTTTTTCCTTCCCTTGATCAAGGAAATCGAAGGCTTTACCGGGCGCCGGGTGTCCATTCAATTTATTCGAAATTTGCAACCCTATACCAATTTTGTTTATGAAAACGAAGACCATCAAGCCACTGCTAACAAATGGAAAGTGTTAGCTCTAAAATATAGAAACGAAAAAAACTTACCTTACAACAAAACAACAAAATTTCTTTTAGTTACAAAAAACCAACTTAACAACCAAGCAGCAGGCATCGCTGGCGCCGGTCAACAATTCGGTATTGCTTCACTGATCCGTGAATTATATGTCGGACATGAAATTGGGCATATGCTCGATGCCAGTCATGAAAACGGCGAATTGCTGTATAGGAGTGGTTGGTGGTGCGATAGTTACATGATGCCGGCCCCAACTTATTTGACCAGCGCCTGTCATGTTTATACCAATGCAAACCGTCAAAGGATCAGTGCCTTCCTGAGCGATGCTCCTTAATCGACCCGACAGTAATAAAACTGGAGCCCGCGAACTGGCTCCAGCGCACACCATTAGGCACCCGCCCCACCCTCCAACTTGCGCCACAACAACCGCACGTTCGCCTTGCGTACCAGCGCACAGCGGTACAGACGAATCTCCAGCGGCACGTGCCATTGCGGGCCGCCGCAGACCACCAACTCACCCCGCGCCAATTCGGCGCGCACACTCAATTGCGGCACCCAGGCGATGCCCAGGCCTTCAAGGGCCATGCTTTTCAGGCTGTCGGCCATGGCGGTTTCGTAAATCGTGGTGAAGCGCAGCGCCCGTTGACGCAGCAGCATGTTCACCGAACGGCCGAGAAACGCACCGGCGCTGTACGCCAGTAGCGGCACGCTGCCTTCGCCTTCCAGATCGAACAGCGGTTTGCCGTCGGCGTCGGCGGCACACACCGGCAGCATCTCGGTGTGGCCAAGGTGCAGCGAGGGGAAGATTTCCGGGTCCATCTGCATGGCCGCGTCCGGGTCGTAGAACGCCAACATCAGATCGCAGCCGCCTTCGCGCAAGGCGTGCACGGCGTCGCCGACGTTGGTCGCCACCAGCCGCGTGGCGATGTTCAGGCCCTCGTTGCGCAACTGCGCGATCCAGCGCGGAAAGAAACCCAGTGCCAGGGAGTGCGCGGCAGCGACCTGCATCACTTCGCCCTGTCCGCCTTCCAGGTGATGCAGATGGCGCAGCACTTCGCCGAGCTGTTCGACCACGGTGCGCGCGGTGACCAGAAACAATTGCCCTGCCGCCGTCAGCTCCACCGGCGTACGCGAACGGTTGACCAAGGTTAGTCCCAGCGCCGCCTCCAGGCTGCGGATTCGCCGACTGAACGCCGGCTGCGTCACGAAGCGCCGCTCGGCGGCCTGGGAGAAACTGCGGGTGGCGGCCAGGGCACTGAAGTCCTCCAGCCATTTGCTTTCCAGATTCATCACGCCCTCCCGGACACGCACCAATTTAGGTCACACGTTCGCCGTCAAGCCGGCGTCACACGGGCATTATGCCGAATATGCATAGCCTAGTGTTTAACAGCATTGGCCCAAAATTCTCCACAGGCCTAGCATTCGCAGCGTTCCGGCACAGACCGGGTCCATATTGAGATGATTTCTATCATGTCCTCCGCTGCATCATTCCGCACAGAAAATGACCTGCTTGGCGCCCTCGAAGTACCGGCTCAAGCGTATTACGGTATCCAGACCCTGCGAGCGGTGAATAACTTCCGCCTTTCGGGCGTTCCGATTTCGCACTACCCGAAACTGGTTGTCGGTCTGGCCATGGTTAAACAGGCCGCCGCAGACGCCAACCGTGAGTTGGGTCACCTGAGCGAAGCCAAGCACGCCGCCATCAGCGAAGCCTGTGCACGTTTGATCCGCGGCGACTTCCACGAAGAGTTCGTGGTGGACATGATTCAAGGCGGCGCTGGCACTTCGACCAACATGAATGCCAACGAAGTCATCGCCAACATCGCTCTGGAGGCCATGGGCCACCAGAAAGGCGAATACCAGTACCTGCACCCGAACGACGACGTCAACATGGCGCAGTCGACCAACGACGCCTACCCAACGGCTATCCGCCTGGGTCTGTTGCTGGGTCACGACGCCCTGCTGGCCAGCCTCGACAGCCTGATTCAGGCATTCGCGGCCAAGGGTGAAGAATTCAACCACGTCCTGAAGATGGGGCGTACCCAGCTGCAAGACGCCGTTCCGATGACCCTGGGTCAGGAATTCCGTGCGTTCGCCACCACCCTGGGCGAAGACCTGGCACGCCTGAAAACCCTGGCTCCGGAAGTGCTGACCGAAGTGAACCTGGGCGGCACCGCGATCGGTACCGGCATCAACGCCGACCCGCGTTACCAGCACCTGGCCGTTCAGCGTCTGGCAGTGATCAGCGGTCAACCGCTGGTACCGGCCGCCGACCTGATCGAAGCCACCTCCGACATGGGCGCCTTCGTGCTGTTCTCCGGCATGCTCAAGCGTACCGCGGTCAAGCTGTCGAAGATCTGCAACGACCTGCGCCTGCTGTCCAGCGGCCCACGCACCGGCATCAACGAGATCAACCTGCCGGCACGTCAGCCAGGCAGTTCGATCATGCCAGGCAAGGTCAACCCGGTTATTCCGGAAGCGGTCAACCAGGTGGCGTTCCAGATCATCGGTAACGACCTGGCCCTGACCATCGCGGCCGAAGGCGGCCAGCTGCAACTGAACGTGATGGAGCCGCTGATCGCTTTCAAGATCTTCGACTCGATCCGCCTGCTGCAACGCGCCATGGACATGCTGCGCGAGCACTGCATCGTCGGCATCACCGCCAACGAAGCACGCTGCCGTGAACTGGTCGAGCACTCGATCGGCCTGGTCACCGCACTGAACCCGTACATCGGCTACAAAAACGCCACCCGCATCGCCGGCCTTGCCCTTGAAAGCGGCCGCGGCGTGCTGGAACTGGTGCGCGAAGAAGGTTTGCTCGACGAAGCCATGCTCGCCGACATCCTGCGCCCGGAAAACATGATTGCTCCGCGTCTGGTGCCTTTGAAGGCATAACCCGACGCGTTACCTGTAGCACCGCTCACCAGGTCGAGGGACTAGACACCTCTCACCTTTTGAGGGCTTGGAGATTAGTCTCCAGGCCCTTTTTTTTAACTGTTTAAAAGGACAAACGTCTTCTGTGGGCGCGAGCCTGCTCGCGATGAACGATTACGCGGTGTAGCTGTAAACCGTGGTGACCGCATCGCGCGCAGGCTCGCTCCCACAAGAGCCTGACAAAAAAATGTCAGGTGTTTCAAAGGCTTCGCTTCACCGAATGCACCACAACCGTGCAGACGAACGGCACTGTCATCGGTATAGTGCCGCCCCTCTTCGCATGAGCGGTCGTCGGTAGCGAGGCCACAACCCATGCGAAACCCGAACTAATAACAAACCCGCGATATGAAACCGGGACGAACGTCGAACCGCCCATTGTGCCGTGCGCCAAGGGGTGTAACTCGATGTGTCTGCCCGGCGAGCATTTGCCTACACAAAAAACAGCGAGGAATAATCCATGCTCGAAGTCATTAACGACTTCCTCTCAGGGAAAGTACTGATCGTGCTCATTGTCGGGCTCGGTAGCTACTTCACGATCCGCTCGCGTTTCGTTCAATTGCGTCACTTCTTCCACATGTTCGCGGTGTTCCGCGACAGCCTCAAAAGCAGCGCCGGGCAACTCAGTTCGTTCCAGGCCCTGATGCTCAGCCTCGCCGGCCGCGTCGGTGCGGGCAACATCGCCGGGGTCGGCATTGCCGTGACCCTCGGTGGCCCGGGTGCTGTGTTCTGGATGTGGGTGACCGCGCTGGTCGGCATGTCCAGCAGCTTCTTCGAATGCTCCCTCGGCCAGCTCTACAAGCGTTGCGATTCCGAAGGCCAGTTCCGTGGCGGCCCGTCCTATTACATCCAGCATGGTTTGCAAAAACGCTGGTTGGGCATGCTGATGGCGTTCCTGTTGCTGGTGACGTTCGGCTTCGCCTTCAACGGCCTGCAAGCCCACGCCGTGACGCACTCGTTGAACAACGCGTTCGGCCTCGACACCACTTACACCGGCATCGGTCTGGCTGTGCTTTTGGGTCTGGTGTTCATCGGCGGGATCAAGCGCATCGCCAAGGTCGCCGACCTGTTGGTGCCGGTGAAAACCCTGGTGTACATCGGCGTGACCCTCTACGTGATCGTGCTGCAGTTCGACCATGTGCCGGGCATGCTGATGACCATCGTCAAGAGCGCCTTCGGTCTGGATCAGGCCTTCGGCGGCCTGATCGGCAGCGCCATCGTCATGGGCGTGAAGCGTGGTGTGTTCGCCAACGAAGCAGGCCTGGGCAGTGCGCCGAACGTGGCGGCTGTCGCGGCGGTCGAGCACCCGGTGGCACAAGGTGTGGTTCAGGCGTTCAGCGTGTTCCTCGATACCTTCGTGATCTGCACCTGCACCGCGCTGCTGATCCTGCTCTCCGGCTTCTACACCCCGGGCTTCGAAGGCGACGGCATTGCCCTGACCCAGAACTCGCTGGCCGCCGTAGTCGGTGACTGGGGCCGGATGTTCATCTCCGTGGCCCTGGCGTTGTTCGTGTTCACCTCGATCCTCTACAACTACTACCTGGGCGAGAGCAACCTGCGCTTTTTGATCGGTGAAAACCGCAAGGCACTGATGGGCTATCGCGCGCTGGTACTGGTGCTGATTTTTTGGGGCGCCATCGAAAACCTCGGCACCGTATTTGCCTTCGCCGACATCACCATGACCATGCTCGCGTTCGTCAACCTGATCGCGCTGTTCCTGCTGTTCAAGGTCGGCATGCGCATCCTGCGTGACTACGATGACCAGCGCGCCGCTGGCATCAAGACTCCGGTGTTCGACTCCGCCAAGTTCCCGGATCTGGACCTGGATCGCCAGGCGTGGCCGGCCAACCCGCCTGCCGCAGTCGGCAAGGCTGAAGTTGAGCCGCAAGGTGTACCCGCAGCGCAACGCTGACAGGTGAAATGACAGGCGCGCCCCCAGCGCCCGTCAGTTAAAGTTCGAAAAACTGTGGGAGCGAGCTTGCTCGCTCCCACAGGAACTCTTCCTTTCGGAGAATCCTCATGAATTCGTCGACCTACCCTGCCGCCCAGCACGTGATGGTGCTCTACACCGGCGGCACCATCGGCATGCAGGCCAGTGCCAACGGCCTGGCTCCGGCGTCGGGCTTCGAAGCGCGAATGCGCGACTATCTGCACAGCCAGCCTGAACTGGTGGTGCCGCAATGGCGCTTTCGCGAGATGTCGCCGCTTATCGACAGCGCCAACATGACGCCGACGTACTGGCAGCAGTTGCGTGAAGCAGTGGTCGATGCGGTGGATGTTCAGGGCTGCGACAGCGTGCTGATCCTGCATGGCACCGACACCCTGGCCTACAGCGCGGCCGCCATGAGTTTCCAGTTGCTCGGCCTGCATGCCCGCGTGTGCTTCACCGGCTCGATGCTGCCGGCCGGCGTCACTGACAGCGACGCCTGGGAAAACCTCGGCGGTGCGCTGGTTGCACTGGGCCAGGGCCTGGCGCCGGGCGTGCATCTGTACTTCCACGGCGAACTGCTGGACCCGACCCGTTGCGCCAAAGTGCGCAGTTTTGGTCGGCATCCGTTCAAGCGCCTGGAGCGTCATGGCGGCGGAGTGAAGGCGACTTCGGTTCCGTCGCAGCTGAATTACAACCAGCCCAAACAATTGGCGAACGTCGCGGTGCTGCCGCTGTTTCCCGGCATCAGCGCCGAGGTGCTGGATGGTTTGCTCGACAGCGGCATTCAGGGCCTGGTGCTGGAGTGCTACGGCAGCGGCACCGGCCCGAGCGACAACCCCGGGTTTCTCGCCAGCCTCGCACGTGCGCGGGACAACGGCGTGGTCGTGGCAGCCGTCACGCAATGCCACGAAGGCGGGGTTGAACTGGACGTCTATGAAGCCGGCAGTCGCTTGCGCGGTGTGGGCGTGTTGTCCGGTGGCGGCATGACCCGTGAAGCGGCGTTCGGCAAATTGCATGGGTTGTTGGGTGCGGGGCTTGAAACGGGCGAAGTCCGTCGGCTTGTCGAACTCGACCTGTGCGGCGAACTGAGCTGACACCACACCACACTTGTAGGAGCGAGCCTGCTCGCGATAACGGTGGATCAGTCACATCAATGTGAATGGTAGATCGCTATCGCGAGCAGGCTCGCTCCCACAGGGGGCATCACCCGGCATACAACTTGCTGCGCTCCAGCCATCCCAAGGCTGGAAGTCCTCATGCTCCACTCCCACCTCACCACGCTCAACGCGGTCTCCCTGGTGCTCGATGCCTTCAAGGCACAAGGCTTGTCCAGCGAAGCGCTGCTGGCCGGTAGCGGCATCAGTGCGGCGGATCTGAACCGTGCCGACACGCGCATCACCACCAATCAGGAAATGCAGGTCTGTGCCAACGCCGTTGCCCTCAAGCGTGACATCGGCCTGGAACTGGGTCGGCGGATGCACGTTTCCTGCTACGGCATGCTCGGTTACGCCCTGCTCACCAGTGCCACCTTCGGTGACGCTTTGCGTCTGGCAATGCGCTATCCGGCGCTGCTGGGAACACTTTTCGAACTGAGCCTGGAAGACGATGGCGAGCGCATCTGGTTCGCCGCCGCCGATTACCGCGAGAGCCCGGCCATGGCGGTGTTCAACGCCGAGTTCTGCCTGGTGTCGCTGAAAGTCACCTGCGACGATCTGCTCGGCCATTCCCTGCCCTTGCTCGGCGCACGCTTCGAACATGCCGCGCCCGACTACGAAGCGACCTACGCCGAACACTTCAACTGCCCAGTGCACTTCAGCGCGAGGAACAACGCCTTCGCCTTCGACAAGCGCTGGCTCGACCAGCCACTGCCACTGGCCGATGTCATCACCCATCAAGCCATGGCCGAACGCTGCCGCAAACAGAATATCGAGTTCACCGGACGCCAAGCCTGGCTGGGACGGATCCGCCAATTGCTCAGCGCGCAATTGAATGCCGCGCCCGGGCTAGAGGGGCTGGCCGAGCAAATGAACTGTTCGGCGCGGACCTTGCGCCGGCATCTCAAGGACATGGGTTGCAGCTATCAGGAACTGCTCGACGAACTGCGCTTCGAGCAGGCCAAGCAAATGCTTTGCGAAGATCAATTGCCGATCTATCAGATTGCCGAGGCGTTGGGCTTCAGCGAGACCGCGAGTTTTCGCCATGCGTTTGTGCGCTGGAGTGGTGTGGCGCCCAGCCAGTTTCGGCCACACGGATAATCCTGCGGGAGCAAGGGGCGAATTTCGGTCAAATGTTTTGGCCATATCGATCCCCTTTTGGCCTTTCCTGCCGTTCTCCGATTCGCCGTGCGCCGCAACACTGGGGGCAACCGAATCAGCCCTGCGGAGAACAAGAAATGCTGACGATCTACTCTGACGATCACCACCTGCACCATGGCCGCTGCGAACTCATCGACGGCCAGCTCAAGCCGTGCTTCGAGATGCCATCGCGCGCCGATCATGTGCTGCAACGCGTGCAGAACCAGAACCTTGGTCCAGTCGAAGCGCCAAAGAATTTCGGCCTGGAGCCCATCGCGCGCATTCACAGTCGCGACTACCTCGATTTCTTCAAGGGTGCCTGGACACGCTGGACCGAATTCAACACCGACGGTGACCTGCTGCCCTACACCTGGCCGTCCCGCACCTTACGCCAGGTCAAACCCACCAGCCTGCACGGCCAGCTCGGTTATTACAGCTTCGACGGCGGCGCCCCGATCACTGCCGGCACCTGGCAAGCGGCGTACAGCGCAGCACAAGTTGCCCTCACCGCCCAAGCGGAAATCCAGCGCGGCGCCCGTTCTGCTTTCGCCCTGTGCCGTCCACCGGGACACCACGCCGCCAGCGATTTGATGGGTGGTTATTGCTACCTCAACAACGCCGCCATCGCCGCCCAGGCGTTCCTCGATCAGGGCCACAAAAAAGTCGCGATCCTCGACGTCGACTACCACCACGGCAACGGCACCCAGTCGATTTTCTACGAGCGCGGCGACGTGCTGTTCACCTCGATCCACGGTCACCCGGAAGCCGAGTTCCCGTTCTTCCTCGGCTATGAAGATGAACGCGGCGAAGGCGCTGGCGAAGGGTTCAACTTCAACTATCCGCTGGCCGCCGGTTCAGGCTGGGACACCTGGAGCGCAGCGCTGGAACAAGCCTGCAAAGAGATCGAAAGCTACGGCGCCGACATCATCGTGGTGTCCCTGGGCGTCGATACCTTCAAGGACGATCCGATCTCGCAATTCAAACTCGACAGCCCGGATTACCTGGCCATGGGCAAGCGCATCGCGGCGCTCGGCAAACCCACGCTGTTCGTCATGGAAGGCGGCTATGCCGTGGAAGAAATCGGCATCAATGCCGTGAACGTTCTCGAAGGTTTTGAAAGCGCTTAATGAGGAAGTAGAAGAATGAAAAATCTTAAGCGTTTTATTTTTCCAGCCCTGTGCGCCACGCTAATCAGTGGCACTGCACACGCTGAAGAGCGAACCTTGCGCGTCTACAACTGGTTCGACTACATCACGCCCAAGGCCCTGGAAGACTTCAAGGCCCAGAACGCCCAGTCCAAACTGGTCTACGACATCTTCGACACCAACGAAGCGCTGGAGGCCAAGCTGCTGACCGGCAACTCCGGCTACGACGTGGTGGTGCCGTCCAACGTGTTCCTCGCCAAGCAAATCGAAGCCGGGGTATTCCAGCCCCTGGACCGCAGCAAGCTGCCGAACTGGAACCACCTCGATCCCAAGCTGATGAAGCTGATCGAGGCCAACGACCCGGGCAACAAGTTCGCCGTGCCGTACATGTACGGGACCATCCTCATCGGCTTCAACCCGGACAAGGTCAAGGCCGCCTTGGGCGCCGACGCCCCCGTAGACAGCTGGGACCTGATCTTCAAGGAAGAGAACATCAGCAAGCTCAAGCAGTGCGGCGTCGCCCTGCTCGACTCTCCCTCGGAGATCTTGCCGCTGGCCCTGCAACACCTCGGCCTGGACCCCAACAGCAAGAAGCCTGCGGACTACGACAAGGCTGAAGCACTGCTGATGAAGATTCGTCCGTATATCACCTACTTCCACTCGTCCAAGTACATGGCCGACATTGCCAACGGCGACATCTGTGTCGCAGTCGGTTATTCCGGCAGCTTCTCGCAAGCCGCCAACCGCGCCAAGGAAGCCAAGAACGGTGTAGTCGTCGACATGCGTTTGCCGAAGGAAGGCGCGCCGATCTGGTTCGACATGCTGGCGATTCCGAAGGGGGCGAAAAATCCCGAAGACGCCTACACCTTCATCAACTACCTGCTGCAGCCGCAGGTGATTGCGCCGGTCAGTGACTTCGTCGGCTACCCGAACCCGAACAAGGACGCCACGGAACTGGTCGACCCGGCGATTCGCAACAATCCCAACCTGTACCCGACCGATGCGGCGATGGGCACGCTCTACACCCTGCAACCGCTGCCGCGCGATGCCGAACGTGCGCGGACCCGGGCCTGGACCAAGATCAAGTCCGGGACTTGAGATCAGAAAAACCTCCTGCCGTTGCTGGCAGGAGGTTTTATTGTTCAAACTCAGGCCAGGCGATGCAAATTGGTCACTTTGAAAGTTGCTTCAATTTCTTTGTAAGGCGATTCGTCAATCAATGTTACATTGAAAGAGCCAGAGAATTCCTGCCGATTACCTTCACAACAAATATGAGCTCGACCAGACTCCGCAGGATATTCCAGAGTCGGCTCCCCGGCATTTTCTATCATATAGCCGATGGTGACTTTTCCATCGAGACTTACATCATGCTCTCCGTCACCAAGATCTTCATCCGCCGCCACGGATATATATCGCCGATTATTTCCCTCATTAATGACTCCCACCACAATCTTTACACCAAAACTGATAAAACCTTGAACGTCGTCGGCGTTAAAGGCAGCACCATCAATCGTTGCAGTAAAGTGGTCGCCCGTTACCTGCCGCAGGCCCTGGCACCTCGTTGCTTCCAGTGCTGCTTTCAGGCACTTTGCGTGTAAATGTTTCATAGAAATATTCCTTGATGAGCCCAAGCAAAAAAACGCCAGAATTCAGGTCATGACTTCATAGGGTCGAATGATAAATAAACTTAAAAAACGGCAACAAGGAGATACGACAGCAATTATCGATTTCGCTAGCGCAAGTACTTCCTCCGTTACGCAATAATTATTTATGCGCATTGATGCGCCCGGTCAATCCTGAAAGTGTTTCATATAACTTTGTTACAACTACAACCACAACCACAACCACAACCACAACTTCGACGTTTAACTATGTACGTCTGGCCACGACGTAGTGGGTTACCCGAACCCGAACCCGAACAAGGACGCCACGGAATTGATCGACCTGGCGATCCGCGGCCCCCGTCGTTATCAAGACCTGCGTTTGCGCACGTCTTTTTTTGCCCACAATATTTATTTACCGCCAACGCCGTCCTGCCCGTCACTACCTTGCAGGGGATCGCACACCGAACGCTCAACAGTGCCAGCCCCCACAAAGGATGTGACCCATGCCCGATACTTCCACCTCTCCTTCCGCACCCGATCTCTCAGCCGATCAGGACGCCTTGCTTACCCAATTGGTGGCAGGCCCCTCGATCAGGGAGGTCGCCACCCATGCATTGCAACCGGCCCTGAGAGCGCTCTACCCGGACCTGCACATCGACCCGCGCCTGGCCATGGTGGTTACCCCGACCTGGAGCTTTCATGACCAGCGTGTCGTCCCAGGACCACGCCGCTTTGAATCGTTGACCGACGCGCTGGTACGCCATGGTGTAGAGGCCACCCCCGTGGTCTACCTCGATGGCGAGCACTACCTGACGCTGCAACCGCTGAAACCGACTCCGGCGCAACTGCCCGTCAGAATCGATGCCATCGGACGGCTGCTCAACGAGTTGGCGCCGCTGCTGTTTGTCGCGTTTCAAGAGCAACAGGTCGACTACTGGAACCAGTACACCCGAGCGTCCGCGCCACGGTGGAAAAGCTTGTCCAACTCACTGCGCGAACTGTGGAACATCGAATCGAACACGAACTGGGACACTGACCGTTACGCTATGGCCCGCAACCTGTTCGCTGACCCGGACAAAAGCACGCGCGGGCCTCACGACCCCTATCATTCGCGGGCATGCCTGATAGACCTCGACGGCTTGAGCGGCGGCGTCTCGACTCACCTCAACATCCTCGACATGGCGGTACTGATCGGAACCCAAAGCACCCACAACCTCATCATTACTCACACCATTACCCACGGATTTCAGACATACGACTCGTTGCAGGAACTGGGCGAATCCTTGCTGACGTACACCGATGGACCGGCACCCCGAAGCGCCCTGCAATGGCGCCTGATCGAGCCGGAGGGCAATTACTTTGACCATCTGGCGTGCAACCTGATTGCCCTGCAGGCGGACTCGATTGGCGCCCTGGCGAACGATACCGCTGCAGTGAATCCCGACCTGGCACCGCACATCAGTCGCTCAACGAACGAACTCGACCCAAAGGACAAACAAAAACCCTCTCGATTCAATCGGGTTGAGCAAGCATTGCCGGACTGGATGGCCAGCGCTTCGTCCAGCGATCTCACCGCTTACAGCCGTCACCTGATGGATCTGGCACAAGTACAGAATCAGAACGCTGGTCAGTCGTTTCAGGACGGGATCAAGCCAATCCGCGAGTTCGCCCTGGATCAGCTGCGCGATGCCATGCTCAAAGAGCACGCCGATGCCGCACAGCTGAATCTGGCGGACATCGAGATCGTGGTCGATAGCGTGGTGGTCTGGGGCGCCTTCGTGCCGCTGGTCGAGCCCGAGCGCACCACGCTGAGCCTGGTCGACCTGGCACTGCAAAACCTGATTGCCCTGCCGCTGGGCAACAAAACCGTGCGCAGCACCAGCGCCACAGCACTGCCGGCATGGTTGACGGTGAGTTACCTGGAGGCGTTGATCACCAGCGTCGACATCGGCCAGACCTACCCGACTCTGATCAAAAACAAGCTGCTCGACGACCAACTTGAGAGCCTGCGGCGCCAGAATCTGTTCACCAGCCACTTACGAGTCGAGCTACCGCTTCTGGCATTGCAGCAAAAGATTCGCGCACAGGGCGGGATTGATGAACGGGGTTACCGTTATGTCGCGGCCGTGGTCCAAGTGCTTGATGCCAACCGCTGGGTGGATGGCCAGGAAGTTGTCATTCGCCCACTGGCGTTCAATCCCGGCTGGCGCCTCAATGCCTCTGCAGACGAAGTGACCAACATGTTCGTGATCGGCCCACGGCAGATGGACAAAGGCCCTTGCCTGCTCTACCGACCACTGCTCGACCAGCCATTGAGCCAGTACCCGACAGCGGCCAACCTGATCTATGCCATCAAACACACGCCGACACTGCGTCAATCGGTGCTCGCCTGGTTGCCGGATGGCGTACGCGCCAACTACGCGAACTATGTGTTCACCGGTGACCGGCCTTCGGTCTGGTCCCTCTCGCAACTCCTGGCTGACCCACTGACCCCGCTGCAGATGGGCGGCACGCTTTCCCTGGGGACCGGAGTCGTCGCGTCTGATTACCTGGCCAACTTGTTCAAGGCCAACGTCAACGCGCTGGTCGAACTGGCGCAACGGCAATCGGTGTCCAATGCGCAGAATCGCTGGGCGACTTTCAAGCAAGCGGCGTGGATGATTCTAAACGCGGCGCTGCCCTTTCTCGGCCGCACCGTCGGCACGGCCGCCTGGATCTGGCAGGTACTGGATGACCTGCAACAAACCGTGGACACCGGCGAGAACGGTGACCGACAACAGCAGAAAACAGCGATGACCGACCTGCTGTTGACCCTGGCCATGGTGCTCGCCCATCACGCCAGTACGCACCATGCGACTGCCCGCAGAATCGAGGAAAGGCCCTCGCCAACGGTAGCGACCGAGGTTGAGGAAAAACCGGCATCCCCCCCTGTTGTCGTTGTTCAGGTGCCCGATATCGTCGGCGAAGCTGCTTCTTCACAGCATCGAATATCCGTGCTGACAGGTGCCGCCCTGAGCCTGGCGAAAACCCTGGACCGCTTCAACATCACCAGACCCGAACCACTCACCCCACCCGACAGCAACAACGGTGTCTACCGCCACCTCTATCGCCACGGGACCAGGTACTACGCCCCGGTCGGTGAGCGCTGGTTCGAAGTGGCGGTTGAGGAAACCGGTGAGGTATCGATTATCGACTCACGGCAACAGCCTCTACGCAGCGGCCCTGCATTGATCAGCAATCAGCGGGGTGATTGGTTCGTCGATACACGCCTGCGTCTGCGGGGCGGTGGTTTGTCGAGTCGACGCAAGGCATTGAAACAACAGAATCGCCAGCGCGTCACCGAGCTCAAACAACAGTTGGCAGAATTCAAAAACGAGCGCGAAAGCGCACGCACAGAACTGACGGATGCCTACAACCAAATGAAGGCCGCCAGCGACGAGACGCGGCCTGCCATTCAACAGCAGTTCCTCGAGAAACTCGATCGGCGCACCGACCAATACGCGGCCCCCATTGAACAATTGAAATCGCTGAACCTGCTCGATACGGTTTCCAGTTTCCGCACCGATATGGTCGAGATGCTCGGCACCCAGCTGTATTTCAACCAGACATGGCTCGATCAAAAAAGTCCAGTCTTCACCCAAACCCTGCAGGAGACCCTGGCGCTGCTGGAAGCTGAAGAAACGGCAGGCGGGGCTGGCGACCATGCGACCTATCAAAAAATGATCGACCTGACCGAGGGCATGATCGGCAAAATCGAGTTTGCTCAATCACGATTCCAAGAGATGGGTCGACTGGGTAGAAGTGCTGCGGAAATGGTCAGCACCTACAGAGCCAAACTGCCGACTTACAGCTTGAACGATCTCAAGGCGCTTCAGGTTTCGCTAGCCCGCGAGGTATGCCTCAAAGAAGGTGACAGCGTTGCGTTGACCGAAGCCCGAAACGAATTCGCACGCCTGCTCGACACGACCAATCTGGTTATCCAGACCTCGCAAGAGCTGATGCTGCAAGAAAGCACCTGGGTGGCAGGTGAACGCATCGAGGCCCTCAGCGGCATGCTTGAACAGTTCGAGGCCATCGATCAGTCCTTCGAAGACTTCACCGTCAACCACAAGGATGCAGTACAGGAACAACCGCTCAAGCACTTGCGCAAACGGGTCAGCGAATTCCAGCAGGACACCGAGGGCTACCTGGCACAGTTGCTACGAGAGGAACCACCCAAGGAACCCCGCCCCGGACCCTCCAGGCCTGTACCTGCATCGCGCAAACGAGTGGTGAAAACACGCTTCAATGGCACAGTCGTGGGCGAAGTACGTTCCGCTGCACCGGGAGAGCCGATTCTGCTTGATGTGCGCGCGCCCATGACCGGCAAAGTCATCGCCACCTTTCACGAAAAAACACCCGGGGTCTGGCTTGAACGGGTTCCGGCCAGACGTCGCCGTCCGACGATTCCAGCACCGGCACTCGACACTCAAATTGCCCATGGCCGGACACTGCTCGATGGTCTGGAAAGCTTTATCCAGCAAAACGAAGCGAGTGCCAAAAAGCCCGGTCGCATCCCGGTTGAAGTCGAGGAACTGTTCCAGCAAAAAGCCGACCATTTCGACCAGAGTGCCAGGACCCTGGAGCAATCCCTGATCAGCTCCAACAGCACCGATGAACCCGAAGTTGCCGCGACAGAGCTGGCTGCGGAGTTGAACCAGGCACATGATCGACTGTACGCCGAGGGTCAACGGATACGCATCGATATGACCAAACAGCAACCACCCACGGCCACCCGCGTCCAGTGGCTGCGAAGCAAAAATGAAGTCTACATTGTGCGCAGCGGTGATCGACGCCGACTCAAAGGCCTACGCAAGGATTACATGCAGGAATATGAAATTCGCGAGCGTCGAAACCAGCAAGTGCTGTGGTATGCGCATTTCCACTATGCCAGCCATGACGCACCGGTCGACGCCTTCACCGCTGCACATCTGAAACTGCGGGATCAGCGACTGCTGACCGGCACATACGACCCTCGCTCGGCCACCACCAACCCACAAGTGATCGCCATCTATCGCAGCCAGATCAGCCCGCAACTGGCTCGTGCGCTGTTCTTCTCGTAAACCCGGGAGCGCCAATTGGCCTCCTGGTTCAACACCGGGAAGCCCATAAGCGCGTGGACCGCCAATCCGCGCGCTTCAGCCGGCACGCCACACCGCCCGCAACCGTTGCAGCGCCGCCTCAATGGCCTTTTCGGGCACTGCGGCAAAACCCAGCACCAGACCGGCGCGTTGATCCATCGGGGTTGCGGACTCCGGCAGCCAATAACTGCTCAAGCCGTTGACCTCGACATCGACACTGCTCGCCAACTCGATCAGCTCGCGTTCACGGGCCACGCTGTCGACCGGCACGGTCATGTGCAGTCCCGCGGCAACGGTGGGCAGCTTGCCGACGCCTGGAATATCCTGCGGCCAACCATTGAGCAAGGTGTTGCGCCGACTCAGCGCCGCACGCCGCATGCGCCTTATGTGCCGCTGAAAATGCCCAGCCGCCATGAACTCGGCCATCACCGCTTGGGTGCTGACTTCGGAGTGCCGCACGTCCACCGCACGTCGCTGCGCAAAGGCCTGCACCAGCCCCGGCGGCAGCACCAGATAACCAAGACGCAACGCCGGAAACGCGACCTTGCCGAACGTGCCGACATACAACACCCGCCCGTGACGATCGAGCGCAGCCAAAGGCGCCAGTGGCGCGCCGCTGTAGCGGTACTCGCCATCGTAGTCATCCTCGACGATCCAGCCTTGGGTGCGCTCGGCCCAGGCCAGCAGCTCCAAGCGTCGCGCCAGGCTCATGACCACGCCGGTGGGATACTGGTGGGACGGCGTGACGTAGGCCAGCCGACAATCATCGAGTGCTGACAGTTCGCTGCAATTGATGCCCTCGCTGTCCACCGTTACCCCGTGCAGCCGAGCGCCCGCCACGGCGAAGGCATGGCCGGCCGCCCGATACCCCGGATTTTCAATCGCCACCCCGTCACCGGGCTCCACCAGCAACTGTGCACAAAGGCTGATTCCCTGCTGCGCGCCACTGGTGATCAGAATTTGTTCAGCTGTGCACTGCATGCCACGGGAGCTGCGCAAATACGCGGCGATCATCCCGCGCAAGCGTGCATCGCCGGCCGGGTCGCCGTAGCACAACTGTTGAAAATCCGGTTTGCGCCAGAAAGCCGCATTCAGCTTGGCCCAGACCTCGAATGGAAACAGATCGAACGCCGGAACACCGACCCGAAATGCCCGGGGCGGACCGCTCGGCGGTGTGGCCAAATGGTTGTTTTTGACCCGGGTCAACGGGTCGTTGTGGATAACTTTACTGGATGAATCCACAGGTAAATCGAGCCAATTTGTGGATAAGGCTGTGGGTAACCCTGTTGAAAACCCTGTGGACACTTTTGTGGATAGTTTTTTTGCCGGCACGGTTGCCTGGGGCAATTGCGCGACATAAGTCCCGTCGCCTACTCGCCCTTCGATAAACCCTTCGGCGTACAACTGATCGTAGGCGCGCACCACGCTGTTACGGGAAATTGCCAACGCTGCTGCCAGATCACGACTGGCAGGCAGACGCGTACCGCTGGTCAGTCGCCCGTCCAACACACGCGTGCGCAATGCCTGGTAGAGCTGACGACTCAGCCCCTGGCGACGATCAAGTTCGATACCTGCGGGGTTGAAGGTCAGGGACAGTGGTTCGCTAGTCATCGCAATGGACCCATGAAATTTGTCATTAATGGCTCTTACAACAGACCAATAGCCTGCCTAGGATGCAGGCATTCGCCAAGGAAAATATCTCCATGTACACGCCACGTGCTTTTGCCATCGACGAGTTGTCCCAACTGCATGAACTGATCCTCGCCACCCGTCTCGCCATATTGGTGACCCACGGTGAAAGCGGCCTGCAAGCCAGCCATGTACCGGTGCTGCTGCATTGCGAACAAGGCTCGAACGGCACGTTGTACGGGCATCTGGCCAAAGCCAATCCACAGTGGAAAGACCTGCGCGACGGCGCCGAAGCCCTGCTGATTTTTGCCGGTGCCGACGCCTACGTCAGCCCTGGTTTCTACCCGAGCAAGGCCGAACACGGCAAAGTCGTGCCAACCTGGAACTACGTCGCCGTACACGCCTATGGCCGAGCCGAAACCTTCAGCGATGGCGGGCGGCTGCTCGACATCGTCAGCACCCTCACCGATCGCCATGAAGCTGGCCGCGCCCAACCGTGGTCAGTGGCCGATGCCCCCGCCGATTACATCGACGGCATGCTCAAGGCCATTGTCGGTTTCGCCATTCCCATCGACCGACTGGAAGGCAAGCGCAAGCTCAGCCAGAACCGCAGCCCCGCCGATATCGCCGGCGTGCGCGAAGGCCTGGCCGCCAGCCCCGACTTCAACGACCAAACCCTCGCCCAATTGATGCGCTAAGGAAGTCACCATGAGTCAAATCGACATTCGCCAAGTCACCGCCGGTGATCACGCGGCCTGGTTGCCGCTGTGGCAGGCCTACCTGCGCTTCTACAAAACCGAATTGCCGGAGGCCGTTACCCATAACACCTGGCAGCGCATGCTTGACCCGAGCGAGCCAACCCACGCCGCCCTCGCCTGGGCCGACGGCAAAGCGGTGGGTATGGTGCATTTCATCTACCATCGTTCGAACTGGGCCATCGAAAACTCCTGCTATCTGCAAGACTTGCTGGTGGTCCCGGAAACCCGTGGCACCGGCGTCGGCCGCCAGTTGATCGAGTTCGTCTACGCCACGGCCAAGGCCGACGGTTGCAACAAGGTCCACTGGCTGACCCACGAAACCAACGCCACCGCGATCCAGCTCTACGAGCGCATCGCTGAACGCCCGGGTTTCATCCAGTTTCGCAAAGCCATCTAGGTTCAAGGAGAACAGCATGTCGATTTCACTCGCCGACTGGAAAGGCGTCCCGGCCCCCACGACCCAACTGATCGAAGGGCGTTACATCCGCCTGGAAAAACTCGACCCGGCGCGCCACGGCGACGACCTGTTCAACGCCCTGCAAGGCCCCGGTGCCGACCCGAAACTCTGGGACTACCTGCCTTACGGCCCCTTCCCGGAGCGCAGCGTCTTCAACGACTGGCTGAACAACCACGCGGCCAGCAGCGACCCGTATTTCTTCAGCGTGATCGACCGCGCCAGCGGCGAGGTCCAGGGCCTTCTCAGCCTGATGTCCATCGTCCCGGCCCAGGGCCGCATCGAAATCGGCCACGTCACCTTCGGCGCGCCGATGCAGCGCTCGCCGAAAAGCACCGAGGCGGTTTACCTGTTGGCCAAGGAATCCTTTGCCCTGGGCTACCGCCGCCTGGAATGGAAATGCAACAACGCCAACGCCCGCTCCAAATACGCGGCCGAGCGCCTGGGCTTCAGTTTTGAGGGAGTGTTCCGCCAGCACATGGTGGTCAAAGGGCAAAATCGGGACACCGCGTGGTACTCGATCCTGGACTCGGAATGGCCGGTGATTGGCGCCGGGTTCGAGAAGTGGCTGAGCGATGAGAACCAGACCGTCTCGGGTCAGGTTAAAGGGTTGGTGGAGTGCAGAACGCAACAGTCCTGAATCCAGAAAACCGCAGCCTTCGGCGAAGACTGCGATTTGAATTTCGGGCGAAAAAAAGGGGAGCACATGCTCCCCCGAGGTATAAAGCGTTGTATCGAGGCTGTTAACTCAGCCTTCGATCTCGATCAGGATCTCGCCCGGGTTCACCCGGTCGCCCTTGGCCACATGAATGGCGGTGACTTTACCGGCGATGGCTGCCTGGACTTCGGTTTCCATCTTCATCGCTTCGGTGATCAACACGGCCTGGCCGGCCTTTACGGTGTCGCCTTCCTTGACCAGCACGTCGACGATGTTGCCCGGCATGGTGGTGCTGACGTGACCCGGTGCAGTGGCTTGCTTGCGCTTGCTGCCGCCGCCGCCGACGAATTCGTTGAGCGGCTCGAACACCACCTCTTCCGGCATGCCGTCGATGGACAGGTAGAAGTGACGCTTGCCTTCGGCCTTGACGCCGACACCGGTGATGTCGACGCGGTAGGTTTCGCCGTGAACGTCGATGACGAATTCGGTTGGCACGCCTTCGCCGCCAGCCGAGGCGACGCCGCCGGCGTCAGGAATCGGCAACAGCACTTCCGGCGTCAGGGTGCCCGCAGCACGCTCTTCGAGGAACTTGCGACCGATGTCCGGGAACATGGCGAAGGTCAGCACGTCTTCTTCAGACTTGGCCAATGCGCCGATGTCGGCACGCAGCTTGGCCATTTCCGGCTTGAGCAGATCGGCCGGGCGAACGTCGATCACTTCTTCGCTGCCGATGGCCTGGCGGCGCAGTTGTTCATTCACGGTGCCCGGCGCCTTGCCGTAGCCACCTTGCAGGTACAGCTTCACTTCATTGGTGATGGTCTTGTAGCGCTCGCCGGCCAGCACGTTGAAGAACGCCTGGGTGCCGACGATCTGCGAAGTCGGGGTCACCAGCGGCGGGAAGCCGAGGTCTTCACGAACCCGCGGGATTTCGGCCAGCACTTCGCTCATGCGATTGAGTGCGCCCTGCTCTTTCAATTGGTTGGCCAGGTTGGAAATCATCCCGCCCGGTACCTGGTTGACTTGAACACGGGTGTCGACGGCGGTGAATTCGCTTTCGAACTGATGGTACTTCTTGCGCACGGCGTAGAAGTACAGACCGATCTCTTGCAGCAGTTCCAGGTTCAGGCCGGTGTCGAACTCGCTGCCTTTAAGGGCGGCGACCATCGACTCGGTGCCCGGGTGGCTGGTGCCCCAGGCGAAGCTGGAGATCGCGGTGTCGATGTGATCGGCACCGTTTTCGATGGCCTTCATTTGGCACATCGCAGCCAGGCCAGCGGTGTCGTGGGAGTGAATGAACACTGGCAGCGATTGCTCGGCTTTCAGAGCCTTGACCAGTTCGCCGGTGGCGTACGGGGTCAGCAGGCCAGCCATGTCCTTGATCGCCACCGAGTCGCAACCCATGGCTTCCATTTGCTTGGCCTGGTTCACGAAGGCCTCAATGGTGTGCACCGGGCTGGTGGTGTAGGCGATGGTGCCCTGGGCATGTTTGCCGGCGGCTTTCACCGCTTCGATGGCCACGCGCAGGTTACGCACGTCGTTCATGGCGTCGAAGATGCGGAACACGTCGATGCCGTTGACCGCTGCCTTGGCGACGAAGGCCTTGACCACGTCGTCGCTGTAGTGGCGGTAGCCCAGCAGGTTCTGACCGCGCAACAGCATTTGCAGGCGAGTGTTAGGCAGCGCGGCACGCAGTTGGCGCAGACGCTCCCACGGATCTTCTTTCAGGAAGCGTACGCAGGCGTCGAACGTCGCGCCGCCCCAGCACTCCAGCGACCAGTAGCCGACTTTGTCGAGCTTGTCGCAGATCGGCAGCATGTCTTCGGTGCGCATGCGGGTCGCGAGCAGCGATTGGTGGGCGTCGCGCAGGATCGTGTCGGTAACGTGGATTTGCTTGCTCATTGTTCTATTCCTCACAGGCCTGCGTGGGCGGCGATGGCGGCGGCGATGGCCAGGGCCAGCTCTTCGGGTTTGCGCTTGATCGAGTAGTTGGTCAGTTCAGGGTGGCTTTCAACGAAGCTGGTGTTGAACTGGCCGCTACGGAATTCCGGGTTACGCAGGATTTCCTGGTAGTACGCGGCGGTGGTCTTGACCCCTTGCAGACGCATGTCGTCGAGGGCGCGCAAGCCACGGTCCATCGCCTCTTCCCAGGTCAGCGCCCACACCACCAGTTTCAGGCACATGGAGTCGTAGTACGGCGGGATGGTGTAGCCGGTATAGATCGCCGTGTCGGTACGTACGCCGGGACCGCCGGGTGCGTAATAACGGGTGATCTTGCCGAAGCTCGGCAGGAAGTTGTTCTTCGGGTCTTCGGCGTTGATCCGGAATTGCAGGGCGAAACCACGGTGCTGGATGTCTTCCTGTTTCACCGAAAGCGGCAGGCCGGACGCAATGCGAATCTGCTCGCGGACAATGTCGATGCCCGTGATTTCTTCGGTGATGGTGTGTTCCACCTGCACCCGGGTGTTCATCTCCATGAAGTACACCTCGCCCTCGGCGAGCAGGAACTCCACGGTGCCGGCGTTCTCGTAGCCCACGGCCTTGGCTGCGCGCACCGACAGGTCGCCGATATAGGCGCGCTGTTCAGGGGTCAGTTGCGGGCTCGGGGCAATCTCGATCAGCTTCTGGTTACGGCGCTGGATCGAGCAGTCACGCTCGAACAGGTGCACCACGTTGCCGAAGCTGTCGCCAAGAATCTGTGCTTCGATGTGCTTTGGATTGACGATGCATTTTTCCAGGAACACTTCCGCCGAACCGAACGCCTTGGTGGCTTCGGAAATGACCCGCGGGAAAGCCTGTTCGAGTTCTTCACGACTGTTGCAGCGACGAATGCCGCGGCCGCCACCACCGGAAGTAGCCTTGAGCATCACCGGGTAACCGATGCGATCGCCTTCGGTCAGGGCTTCTTCGATGCCCGACACGTTGCCTTCGGTGCCTGGGGTCACCGGTACGCCGGCCTTGATCATGCTGCGGCGGGCTTCGGTCTTGTCGCCCATGCGGCGAATGACTTCAGCCGACGGGCCAATGAATTTGATCCCGCGTTCGGCGCAGATCTCCGCCAGCTCGGCGTTTTCCGAAAGGAAGCCATAGCCGGGGTGCAGTGCATCGCAACCGGTTTCCACCGCCAGGTTCACCAGCTTGCGCGGGTTCAGGTAACCGGCCAGCGGTTCGGCACCAATGCTGTGGGCCTCGTCCGCACGCTTGACGTGCAAGGCATGACGGTCGGCATCGGAGTAGATCGCGACCGAGCGAATGCCCATTTCGGCGCAGGCACGTACGATTCGTACGGCAATCTCACCACGGTTGGCGATCAGGATCTTTGTTATCACTTGGAGTTTCCCTTGAGCCGGTGGTACCCACGACCTGCTAGACCCAGGTCGACGCGTGACCAAATGTTTCAATTTGGTCGCAGGTCCACACTAGCGCCCACAAGGGATTAACAAAAATGAATAAAAATTGGGTCGTGCATAAGTAAAGACTTATAGTTGATTCACCAGCCAGCGACGAGAGCGACCAGATAATGCGTAAGTCATTGATGCGTATGACTTTGCGGCAATTGCAGATCTTCAACGAGGTCTGTGATTTGCGGTCCTACAGCCGCGCGGCCGAGGAAATGTCGCTCACACAACCTGCCGTCAGCCTACAGATTCGTCAACTTGAAGAGCTGATTGGCCAGCCTTTGTTCGATTACGTCGGCAAGAAACTCTACATGACCGAAGCCGCTGAAGCGTTACAGCGGGCCAGTCGGGATATTTTCGGGCGCCTGGAAAACCTCGACATGCAGCTGTCGGACATGCAGGGCTCGTTGCAGGGGCAACTGAAACTGGCGATTGAATCCAGCGCCAAATATTTCGTGCCGCATCTGTTTGCCGCATTCAAACGCCAGCACCCGGAAGTGAACCTGCAACTGACGGTGGTCAATCGCGGTCAGGTCATTCGGCGTCTGTCGGACAACCGCGATGACCTGGTGATCATGTCCATGGTGCCTCAGGACATGGGCCTGGAATTCCTGCCGTTCCTGAACAACCCGATCGTCGCCGTGGCGCCACCGGATCACCCGTTGTGTCATATGGGGCCGCTGCGCCTGCAGGATCTCGAGCCCTACACACTGCTGCTGCGTGAGCAGGGCTCCGGGACGCGGCTGGCGTGCGAAGAATACTTCAAAGAGAAGCGCGTGCACTTCAACCAGACCCAGGAGGTCTCGTCTGCCGAAGCACAGCGTGAATGTGTGCTGGCAGGCCTGGGCGTTGCGCTGTTGACGCGCCACGCCCTGAGCCTTGAGCTGGCTACCGGTGGACTGATCGAGCTACCGGTCGAAGAGCTTCCACTGTTTCGCAGTTGGTGCCTGGTGCAGGCCAAGGCGAAACGCCTGTCACCGGTGGCTCACGCCTTCCTGGCGTTTATCCGCAGCGAACGGATTCAGATCAGCGCGCTGGTTGAGCGTTTCGACGGGACGCCGAGGGAGATGCCTGCCAGAAATTGAGTTCCAACTCCGGAAAATCGCCAATTTCGGCCAGTAGCTGACGGCGTTCGCAGCGATCTTCGATGGCGCGGCGGAATTCCATGCGGCGCTGATCTTCTTGCTGACGGCGGGTTTTGACAGCGCTGTTGCGTTCTTCGTAGGGCATGGCCATTTCGAGTCTCCCAAGGCGAGTACGGGAGTTTCAATCTAGGCGCGGGGGATGACGGTTTGGCGGCTTGGGCGTTACAGACTGATGAAAGTTTGTTGGGTGCCGTGGCGAGGGAGCTTGCTCCCGCTGGGTTGCGAAGCGACCCTAGGATTTTGCGACTGCTGCGCAGCCGAGCGGGAGCAAGCTCCCTCGCCACAGGGTCGGTGCCAGCCTTGAAATCAATCGTCCAACGCCTTCACCGACTTGGGCGACAAGCGCAAGCTGCGCAGGCTGCGCTTGACGCTCTTGAGGTGGTTGACCAGGCTCGGGCCACGGGCCATGGCCACGCCCATCGCCAGCACGTCGATCACCACCAGGTGGGCGATACGCGAAGTCAGCGGCGTATATATTTCAGTGTCTTCATGCACATCGATCGCCAGATTGACCGTAGACAACTCGGCCAACGGCGTCTGGCTCGGGCACAGGGTGATCAACGAGGCACCACTTTCGCGCACCAGGTTGGCGGTGATCAGCAGGTCCTTGGAACGCCCGGACTGGGAAATGCAGATCGCCACGTCGGTTGGCTTGAGTGTCACGGCCGACATCGCCTGCATGTGCGGGTCGGAATACGCCGCAGCGGTGAGCAGCAAGCGGAAGAACTTGTGCTGGGCGTCCGCCGCTACCGCACCGGAGGCGCCGAAGCCGTAGAACTCGACACGCTGGGCTTGGGACATCAGCGTCACCGCCCGCTGCAGTTCCAGCGGATCGAGCTTCTCGCGAACCTCCATCAGCGTGTGCAGGGTGGTGTCGAAAATTTTCAGGCTGTAGTCGGCGACCGAGTCATCCTCATGGATCGCAAACTGACCAAAACTCGCACCTGCCGCCAGGCTCTGGGCCAGCTTCAGCTTCAGGTCCTGAAAGCCGGAACAACCGATGGCACGGCAAAAACGCACGATGGTCGGTTCACTGATGCCCACGCTGTGGGCCAGGTCGGCCATGGAGCTGTGCATCACGGCCGCAGGATCAAGCAGCACATGGTCGGCGACCTTGAGCTCCGACTTGCGTAACAGGTGGCGAGACTGGGCGATGTGTTGCAGCAGGTTCAAAGGGCTGGACTCTTTGTTATTGGCAGGTGCCGGGGATGTAGCACGCTTGTAGTTATACTACATGAATTGGCTTTTTGCCTGCTCAATGCGTTACCGAATCCCTCGATTTCAGGTGCCCGCGCTTCATGTAGCAGCCATGGCGCCCGTCCTGGTGCGCCGAGTGCGCGTTTTAATGGACAAAAGCGCCTTATGTATCCTCGTCAGCTTGCGGCTTGCGCGTGCAGCAAGCCGGCCAACGTCTCGGCCTCGACCGGGCGGCTGATCAAATAGCCCTGTACTTCATCGCAGCGCTCGGTTTTCAGGAACTCAAGCTGTTCTGCGCGCTCCACTCCTTCCGCCACGACCTTCAGCTTCAAGCCGTGAGCCATGGCAATGATTGCCCGGGTAATCGCCGCGTCTTCACTGCCTTCACCCAAGCCACGGATAAACGCCTGATCAATCTTCACGTAATCCACCGGGATCCGCTTGAGATAGCTCAGCGATGAATAACCGGTGCCAAAATCGTCAATGGCCAGTTTCACCCCGAGATCACGCAACTGCTGGAACGTCGCGATGATGTGCTCGACGCTGTCCAACAACTGGCTTTCGGTGAGCTCCAACTCCAGATAGTGCGGTGCCAGCCCGGTTTCCTCCAGGACTTGGCGCACTAGACTGACCAGCTTGCCCTGGCGCAATTGATGCACCGAGAGATTGACCGACACCCGAATCGCTTCGAGCCCCTGCCGTTGCCACTCACAGGCTTGCCAGCAGGCCTGCCGCAACACGAACTCACCGATCGGGCCGATCAATCCGGTTTCTTCGGCCAGGCCGATGAAATCCCCCGGCGGCACGCGGCCCATGGTCGGATGATCCCAACGCACCAAGGCTTCGGCGGCATTCAACCTGCCAGTGGCAAGGCACAGTTTCGGTTGGTAAAACACCTTCAACTGTTTGTCTTCGATGGCTTTGCGCAGGTGGTTTTCCAGTTGCAAACGCTCCAGCGTGCTGGCTTGCAAACTGTCGGTGTAAAACTGGAAATTATCGCCACCCAGGTGTTTGGCGTGCTGCATCGCCATGTTCGACTGATTGACCAATGCCGATATTTCCCGCGCGCTGTCCGGCAACAGGCTGATGCCCATCGACGCGCTGACCACCAGCTCATGCCCGTCAATGGTCACCGGCAAACGTAATTTGTTCGCCAGACGAGTCGCCACCCGGGCCAGGCTCGAAAGGTTGCCGTAGGAATTGAACAGCACGGCAAACTCATCACCAGAAAGGCGCGCGATGGTGTCTGCTTCAGGTAACGCATTCACCAGTCGCCGGGCCATTTTCTGCAACAACTGGTCGGCGACTTCATGTCCCAGGCTGTCGTTGAGTTGCTTGAACCGATCGAGATTGATGTGCAGCAACGCCAGGCTGCGATAACCGCCCTGTCGCACTCGTTGATGAGCCTCGCTGAGTCGTTCGCGGAACATCGCGCGGTTGGCCAGACCGGTAAGTTCGTCGTAATGGGTCAGATAGCGCATGCGCTCTTCGGATTCTCGACGGGCTGAGAGATCGGCGAAGAAGCCCACAATATGGCTCACATTTCCCCGGGTATCGCGCACAGCATTCAGTTGCAGCCATTGCGGATACATCTCGCCGTTCTTGCGGGTTTCCACCAATTCGCCCTGCCAGCTTCCTTGCTGCTCCAGCGCCTGATGTATTGCGGCGTAATGCCGACGCGCATCGCGACTGCATGGCAACTCAATGACATTGCGCCCGATCATGTCCTCGATGTCATAGCCGGTCACCCGACTGAAGGCTTGATTGATCGCGATCAGGGCATAGTTCGGATCGAAAATCACGATCCCTTCGCTGGCCGCCTCGAACACGGTCGCCGCCAGTTGTTGCTGCTCTTCCAGGCCTTTGCTGACGCTGATGTCGCGGCGAGTGCCGACCATGCGAATCACCCGGCCGTTTTCGGTACGCTCGACCGCCCGCCCGCGGTCTTCGATCCAGACCCAGTGGCCGTCGCCATGCCGTACGCGATACTCGATTTGATAGTCCTCGGTGCGGCCCTTCAAATGCTCGACCAGCGCCCTTTTCAGCGCAGGAAGATCCTCGGGATGAAGGCGCGGCTTGAGGTGACGCAGTATTGCCGTGACCTGCTCCGGTTCCAGGCCGAACAGTTCCTGAATCTGCGTGTGATGGACTTCGTCGGTTTGCAGGTTCCAGTCCCACAACCCCAACTCGCTGGCCTTCAATGCCAGCGCCAGACGCGCCTCACTCTTGCTCAACGCCTGGTTGGCGGCGTCCAGCTCCAGGCTGCGCTGAGCGACACGGTTTTCCAGGTCGACCTGGATCTCTCGCAACTCGTCCTCGGCACGTCGACGCTGTTCTATCTCCTTGGCCAGTTTCTGATTGAGCTGATCACTGCAGCTTTGCGCCTGCTGCAGATGCTCGATCAGTGCCTGGTTCTGAAAGCGCCGCATCAAGCCCCGATCGATCAATCGATTGACCTGCCAGGCAACCACGCTCAATGCACCGAGCAGAATCAACCCGAACCAGCCCCAACCGTGCTGCTGTTCGTCAGCTCCCCAAAACATATAGGCGATGGCTGGCAACAGGCAGGGCAAGGTGAATGACAGAAAGGCCGGCAAGCTGACCGCATAAGCCACGCTGGCCGAGAGCGCCGCAGCACCGATGAGACCGAAAACCCAGGCTTGCTGAATGAAGTTATCGGCGGGAACCAGGGCGATGCCGGCACCGGCCAGGGTCAGACCGGTGAGACCGGAGCCCAGCAAAAACATCCGTCGCCAAATGGGATGGGCCTGACGGTTGGGAATGGCCGAATCGAAGGCTGCGACCTGAATCACCCGCAATGCCACCAAAGACAACAACCACACCAGCCAGACACTGACCAGGAAATAGCGCTGCGGGCTCCAGAGCAAACCGGCACAGACCAGGCCATTGATCAGCATGAATAACGTGGGCAGCAGCGAGCCTTGATACAACAGGCGAGTGCGTTCGACCGCCATTTCCATGGCGTACTGTTTACGGATCACCCGGGGCTCCACAGTGGGGCCCGACAGGTCGAAGCTGAGGGTCATAGGCGATGTTCTTGTTCTTATAATGATGAGCATGTGCCCGAAACTGCTCGGAGCATACACAAGCAATTGCCCGGACCAAACTGTTGCTGATCAATAAATCGCCAAATTTTTCGGCCGCCGACGCCACTGAAAATGCTGAAGTCACGCTCCGCCAACGCCTGCAGCCGATGACTGACCGGTCGTCCTTCGCATAACTTTCATCGGTTAAAGCGAAGCGGGGTTTGCCCGGTGTGTCGCGGCCCCCTAGAATGCCCCGATGCGCGATGATCTCTCCCTTCTGCTGAACTCCCTCAACGATGCCCAACGCCAGGCCGTAGCAGCCCCCGTGGGTCGTCAGTTGGTCCTGGCCGGTGCTGGTTCCGGTAAAACCCGAGTGCTGGTGCACCGTATCGCCTGGTTGATCCAGGTCGAAAACGCGTCTCCCCACTCCATCCTGTCGGTGACCTTCACCAACAAGGCTGCTGCCGAGATGCGCCAGCGCATCGAGCAGTTGATGGGTATCAACCCGGCCGGCATGTGGGTCGGCACCTTCCACGGCCTGGCGCACCGCTTGTTGCGGGCACACTGGCAGGAAGCGGGCCTGAGCCAGACCTTCCAGATTCTCGACAGCGATGACCAGCAGCGGTTGGTCAAGCGGGTGATCCGCGAGCTCGGCCTGGACGAACAGCGCTGGCCGGCCCGTCAGGCCCAATGGTTCATCAACGGCCAGAAAGACGAAGGCCTGCGCCCGCAACACATCCAGGCCAGCGGCGACCTGTTCCTGGCGACCATGCGCGGCATCTATGAAGCCTACGAGGCTGCCTGCCTGCGTGCGGGCGTCATCGATTTCTCCGAATTGCTGCTGCGCGCCCTCGATCTGTGGCGCGATCACCCAGGCCTGCTCGCTCACTATCAAAAGCGCTTCCGGCACATCCTGGTGGACGAGTTCCAGGACACCAACGCCGTGCAATACGCCTGGTTGCGCCTGCTGGCCAAGGGTGGCGACAGCCTGATGGTCGTAGGCGACGATGACCAGTCGATCTACGGCTGGCGCGGCGCGAAAATCGAGAACATCTACCAGTATTCCGAAGACTTCCCGGACGCCGAAACCATTCGCCTGGAGCAAAACTATCGCTCCACCGCCGGCATCCTGAAGGCTGCCAACGCCTTGATCGCCAATAACACCGGGCGCCTGGGCAAAGAGCTGTGGACAGACGGCGGCGAAGGCGAAGCGATCAACCTGTACGCCGCCTTCAACGAGCACGACGAAGCACGCTACGTTGTCGAAACCATCGAAAGTGCGCTGAAAACCGGCTTGTCACGTAGCGATATCGCGATTCTGTACCGCTCCAACGCCCAATCGCGGGTTTTGGAAGAAGCCTTGCTGCGCGAGCGCATTCCCTACCGCATCTATGGCGGTCAGCGCTTCTTCGAACGTGCTGAAATCAAGAACGCCATGGCTTACCTGCGCTTGCTCGAAGGCCGCGGTAACGATGCCGCGCTCGAGCGGGTGATCAACGTGCCGGCCCGTGGCATCGGCGAGAAAACCGTCGAAGCGATCCGCGACCACGCGCGCCACAGCGATGTGTCGATGTGGGAAGCGATGCGCCAACTGGTGGCCAACAAAGGCCTGACCGGTCGTGCGGCCGGCGCCCTTGGCGCATTTATCGAGCTGATCGAGAACCTCGCCGCCAAGTGCATGGAAATGCCACTGCACCTGATGACCCAGACTGTCATCGAGCAGTCGGGGCTGATCGCCTATCACGAAGCGGAAAAAGGCGAGAAAGGCCAGGCCCGGGTAGAAAACCTTGAGGAACTGGTCAGCGCCGCGCGCAACTTCGAAAACAGCGAAGAGGACGAAGACCTGACGCCATTGGCAGCGTTCCTCGGTCACGCATCGCTGGAAGCCGGCGACACTCAGGCCGACGAGCACGAAGACAGCATTCAACTGATGACCCTGCACAGCGCCAAGGGCCTGGAATTCCCTTACGTGTTCCTGGTGGGCATGGAAGAAGGCCTGTTCCCGCACAAGATGAGCCTGGAAGAACCCGGTCGCCTTGAGGAAGAACGTCGTCTGGCCTACGTAGGCATCACCCGGGCCATGCAGAACCTGGTGATGACCTACGCTGAAACCCGACGCCTTTATGGCAGCGAGACCTACAATAAGGTCTCGCGCTTCGTACGCGAAGTTCCGAAAGGCCTGATTCAGGAGGTTCGGCTATCCAATAGCGTCAGCCGTCCGTTCGGTGGCAACCAGTCGATGAGTGGCAGCAACCTGTTCAGCGGCAGCGAGATTCCGGAAACCGGCTTCAGCCTGGGCCAGACTGTGCGCCACTCGATCTTCGGTGACGGCGTGATCCTCAACTTCGAAGGTGCCGGGGCTCAGGCCCGGGTGCAGGTGAACTTCAGCGAAGGCAGTAAGTGGCTGATGCTGGGGTATGCGAAGCTGGAAGCAATCTAGCTTTTCTGTGGGAGCGAGCTTGCTCGCGATAGCGGTAAATCAGTCGACATTGTTTCTGGCTGTCAGTCCGTCATCGTCGGAGCGCCGCCCGGAGCAAGCTCACTCCCACAGGCCCCAGGCCGATATCTGAATATAAAGGTGCGATGTGATGGGCTCAGGCTTCTTTTCCTCCTGGACATTCTGGGCCCTGTTATCGGCGGCATTCGCGGCAATGACCGCCATTTTCGCGAAAGTCGGCATCGAAAACGTCAATTCCGACTTCGCCACCCTGCTACGTACGATAGTGGTGTTGGTCAGCCTGGCCTTGATTTTGTACGCCACGGGCCAATATCAGTCATTGGGATCGATCTCTGCGAAGAGCTACCTGTTCCTGCTGTTATCGGGCCTTGCCACCGGTGCATCGTGGATCTGCTATTTCCGCGCACTCAAGGTCGGCCCGGCGTCACTGGTTGCCCCAGTGGACAAACTCAGCGTGGTGCTGGTGGCTGTTCTTGGCGTTGTCCTGCTGGGCGAAAAACTCGACCTGCGCCAATGGGGCGGAATCGGCCTGATCACGGCCGGGGTGGTCATGCTTGCCCTCCGACGCTAGGCAAGCATCCTACAAGCCCTGTCCACTCATCTGACAGATCAAAGTCAAAAGGCCCTCTTGCACTGACTGGAGCTGAACATGACCTGTCAGGCAAAAGCCCGAAACACTCTGCCGCTAGCCAGTAACACTTCAGCTGTGCAACATGGCGCGCGTGCCTTCCACAAATGGGAATTCCCTTTATGAAACGTTTTCTTAGCATCGCCATGGCGTTGTGCATCGGCCTGACGATGAGTCTCGATGTCAATGCCGCCAAGCGCTTCGGTGGTGGCAAAAGCGCAGGCGCTGCGCCGACTCACCAGACCAGCCAGATGGCTCCCTCTTCTCCAGGCATGGGCGGCGCTGCGGCGACCGCTGGTGCTGCCGGTGCCGCTGGCGCCGCTGCCAAGGCCGGTGGCGCTTCGCGCTGGCTCGGCCCTCTGGCCGGTATCGCGGCCGGTGGCCTGCTTGCCTCCATGTTCATGGGTGATGGCTTCCAGGGCATGCAGTTCTTCGACATCCTGATCATGGCCGTCATTGCGTTCCTGGTCTTCCGCTTTATCGCCGCCCGTCGTCGCAAACAGCAGGAGCATTACGCTCCGGCCGGCCACGCGCCGATGCAACGTGAGGGGTTCGAACAAAAGCCTGCCGGCGGTTCGATCTTCGGTGGCTCGGCAGCGCCTGTTGCCGCTCGCCCGGTGATCAACGCGCCAGCCTGGTTCAACGAAACAAACTTCGTCGAAGCGGCGCGCAATCACTTCCAGTCCCTGCAACAGCACTGGGACGCCAACGAAATGGACAAGATCGCCGAGTTCGTGACCCCGCAAATGCTGGAGTTCCTCAAGCGTGAGCGTGCTGACCTGGGCGACGGTTTCCAGTCCACCTACATTGATAACCTCAATGTACAGCTGGACGGTGTGGACGATCGCGCCGACAAGACCATCGCCACCCTGACGTTCACTGGCGTGTCGAAAACCTCGCGTTTCGACCAGGGCGAAGTCTTCAGCGAAAGCTGGAACATGGAACGTGCACAGGGCGAAAACCAGCCTTGGCTGGTAGCTGGTATCCGCCAGAACGGCTGATCCCGCGTAGTTCTATTCGGAAGGTGCCGAGCCTGTTTTTAACGCCGTATGATCGACGCGCAGGCACGTTCCGGACAGAACTTCACTTGCAGTAAACAAAACCCCGGCTTCGGCCGGGGTTTTCTATTTCGCGGTTGCATCTATAGCAAGCTACTGTATAAACCGCCCCATATAAACCGCGCCATACAAGCAAGAGGATCCCGGACGTGGAAGAAATCATCGAACAACTGCGTGAAGCCAACGAACCGGTACCGGTCCCCTTGGAACTGCCCGACGAAGACCTTCTGGTCGAAATCGAAGAACAACTGTTCATCGACATTCCATTCGTATTCAGAGAGTTTCTGCTGACCGTCAGCGACGTGGTCTACGGCAGCCTGGAACCGGTCACCGTGACCGACCCGCAATCCCACACCTACCTGCCCGACGTTGCCGCCAACGCCTGGGACGCCGGCGTCGATCGCAGCCTGATCCCGATCTGCCAGGACGGTGATGACTACTATTGCGTCGAAGAAGACGGCACCGTGGTGCTTTGGCAGGCCGAAGAAGAACTGATCGCCGAAGAGACCTGGGAGTCGGTGTGGCACTGGGCGCGGGACGTCTGGCTGGAAAGCTGATCCAGTCAACGCCGCTGGGTGGTCAATGCCCGGACGACTCCTTGTGATTGTCGAGGGTTTCCAGCAACGCCACCTGCATCCGCGTATGCACACGAATGAACCAACGCCACAGCAGCGCCGCCACGGCGGCCGCGACCACGGCGATCAGCACCAGCAACTTGTTGGTCGGCAGAATACTGGCCGACAAGGCTGCCAACAGCAAAAAGATCACCAGCAGTGACAGGATCGGGATCACTTCGGCGATCACCCGGCGCACTCGCTGCGTGTGGCGCCCAGCCATCTCCGGCTTCACACCCATTTCCGCCAGCAACATCGACAGTGCCTTTAGCTTGCGGTACGCCGCAATCAAAAAAGGCAGCGACAACAACAGCGCCCCACCCCAGATCAACGCCTTTTGCCAACTCGGATCGCTGATCCAGCCTTGCAGGTAAGTCGACATGCGTTCGGCGAAGTACGCGCCCAAGAAGAAGATCGCGATCACGAGCGCCAGATTGACTCCCACCTGCAGCAAGATCCGCCGAATCATGGATGCCAGCAACGCGCCTTCACCCTGAGGCTGGATGCTGCGCAACCATTCGCCGTACATCCCCAACACCCGTCCCAAGCGTTCTGGCATGGCGCCGGCGAGCTTGATCGACAATGGATCGGCCGCGCGAATCAGATACGGCGTCAGCAAGGTCGTGATCACCGAAACCGCCACAGCCACGGGGTACAGAAAGTTGCTGGTGACCTGCAACGTCATTCCCAGTGCCGCGATGATGAAAGAGAATTCGCCAATCTGTGAAAGACCCATCCCGACCCGCAGCGAGGTGCGTCCGTCATTGCCGGCGATAAATGCACCAAGGCCGCAGGACAACATCTTGCCGAGCACCACGGCTACGGTGATTACGGCGATTGGCCAGGCGTACTGAAGCAGGATCGCCGGATCGAGCATCAGCCCGATGGCCACAAAGAAAATCGCGCTGAAAAGATCGCGAACCGGTTCAATCAGTCGTTCAATTTTCAGCAGTTGCCGGGATTCAGCCATGATCGCGCCGATCAGGAATGCCCCGAGGACCATGCTGTATTCAAGCTTGACTACCAGCAGGCAGAAACCAAAACACAGGCCCAGCACCGTGATCAGCAGCATTTCGTTGCTTTCGAATCTGGCGACGTAGGCCAGCAGCCGCGGCACCATCAGGATGCCGATGACCAACGCGACGATCATGAACAGCGACAGTTTGCCGACCGTGGAAAACACTTCGCCGGAGCTGACCGTACCGCTGACCGCGATGCTGGACAGCAGCGCGATGATGCCGATGCCCAGAATGTCCTCGACGATCAGCACTCCGAAAATCAACTGGGCAAATCGCTCGTTCTTCAGCTTCAGATCATTGAGCGCCTTGACGATGATGGTGGTCGAGGAAATCGCCAGGATCGCGCCGAGGAACAGAGAATCCATGGTGTTCCAGTCGAACCAGCGACCAATCTCGTAGCCGATCCAAATCATCAGCACGATTTCCAGGAATGCCGCGATGAATGCCGTGGCACCGACCTTGAACAACTTGCGCAGGCTGAATTCCAGGCCCAGGCAGAACATCAGGAATATCACACCGAGTTCGGCCAGGGTCTTGATGGTTTCTTCGTCATGGATCAGGCCGAATGGCGGGGTGTGCGGACCAATGATGAATCCGGCGACGATGTACCCCAGCACCACCGGTTGTTTCAGGCGATGGAAAACCACGGTGACCACACCTGCGATCAACATGATCACTGCCAGATCCTGAATGAAACTGATGGCATGCATGGCGTGAGACTCCCTTTGTGGCATTGCTCGATCCCCGAACGCAGGAAAAGTCAGATCGAGCAGAACAAAAATCGGAATTGCACGTAGGAAATGCCCTTGAGGCAGGGCTTTTTGCAGGGTAACACCGCGACTTCTGGCAGAAAGGCGGTGCAATATATGGAAACAGATCGATCCGGCGTGACGGCGACCCTATACCCGGCGTCCCGATAACTGTTGGTTTGAAAAAACCGCCGAGGCACCCGCAGAGGTGCATCCCTCAAACCTGGCCTTGACCCGTGAGAATGCTATGGAACCCGGAAACGCCCAGCTGTCGATGACGGTATTGATGACCCCCGACATGGCCAACTTCTCTGGCAATGTCCACGGTGGCACCCTGCTCAAATACCTCGACGAAGTGGCCTACGCCTGCGCCAGCCGTTATGCCGGCCGCTATGTGGTGACCCTGTCGGTGGACCAGGTCATTTTCCGTGAGCCGATCCATGTCGGCGAACTGGTGACCTTTCTCGCCTCGGTCAACTACACCGGCAATACCTCCATGGAGGTGGGCATCAAAGTAGTGACCGAGAACATCCGCGAACGCTCGGTGCGTCACACCAACAGTTGTTTCTTCACCATGGTCGCGGTGGATGACCAGCGCAAACCTGCCTCCGTACCACCGCTGCAACCGCAGAATAGCGAAGACAAGCGTCGTTACATGCAGGCCCAGCAGCGCCGGCAGATTCGTCAGGAGTCGGAAAAGCGCTATCAGGAGATCAAGGGCGACGTCTGAGTCGTTCAGGCAGGTTGATGGTGTTCTCTAGATAGCCTTCGTCGGATCACCGCCCGGAGCAAGCCCGCTCCCACATTTGATCTTTGGTGTTGCATAGATCCAGTGTGGGAGCGGGCTTGCTCGCGAATGGGTTCAACGCTCAATCAGAGACTGATCGAGGTCGCTTCGAACCGCACCCGCGGATGAGCAATCCGGTCCTGAGCCCGTACCAGTTCCAACTCGTAGCTGGCACAGGCCTGGGTTTCCAGCAGCACCTCATGCACCGCCGACGCCGTGAACTCGAACGCGGCCACCAGGCTGTCGCCCAACAGCACACGGGCCAGGAACAGGCCGGACGTCAGATCGCCCACGCCTACCGGCTGACGCGGGAACGCCAGCAACGGGCGCTGCAAATGCCAGCTGCCTTCGGCCGTCACCAGCAGCATCTCGAAGACCTCTGCCGACTTGCCTGGGTAGTCCAGGTGCTTGACCAGTACTGCTTTCGGGCCACGCACCAGCAATGCACGCGCCATTGCCAGGCAATCGAACAGCGATTGCGGCTTGCGCCCGGAGAAGCTGTCCAGCTCCAGCTGGTTCGGGCACATGAAGTCCGCCACGGCGGCGGCCTCTTCCAACAGAAAATCACTGACTTCCGCCGGAACACTGCAGCCCTTCTCCGGATGCCCCATGACCGGGTCACACAGGTACAGCGCCTTGGGATTCATCGACTTGATCCGCGCCACACCCGTCAGGATCGCCCGGCCCTGGGCCGCACTGCCGAGGTAACCGGAGAGCACCGCATCGCAGTTGCCCAGTTCGCCAATCGCCGCAATGCCTTCGACCAGGTCGGGGATCTGGTGCGGCGCCAGCACTTCACCGGCCCACTGGCCGTACTGGGTGTGATTGGAGAACTGCACAGTGTTGAGCGGCCAGACATTCACCCCGACCCGTTGCATCGGGAAAACCGCGGCACTGTTGCCGGCGTGACCGAATACCACGTGGGACTGGATAGCGAGCAAATGCGGTGTACGTTTCATGCGGTGGATTTCCGTAAAACGATTGAAATTCTAGCCGCGCAGTATGCGACTAAACACAGCCTGTACGACAGACCAGCGACGCAGTTAAGCTGACACTATCTTGTTGGAGCACCCTGTTGATGCTGACCCTTGGAAATATATTCGTGCTGATGCTGTTCGCCACTGCCGGCGCATGGCTATGGCACAACCACGGCTTGCGCGAGCGCGCGCTGGAGCGGGTAAAACAGCATTGCGGCAAGCTCGGGATCGAATTGCTCGACGGCAACGTGGCCTTGAAAAGAATCGCGTTCATCAAGGATGCCAGTGGTCGGCGACGCCTGGCCCGTGTGTATAACTTCGAATTCACCGTGACCGGCGAAACCCGCCACAACGGCACCATCACCCAGTTCGGCGCTCACAGCGCACAGATTGAGCTGGCGCCCTACCCGGTCCCGTTCGACGAAACCGAACCGGTGGTCGACGTGGCGAAGCCTCGTGCGGAAGTGATCGAGCTGAGCCAGTGGCGTCAGGACCATACCAAGTGGCGGCCTTGAGCCGTTAACCCGATCCGGATCGGCACGCTGCCAGCTCACGCTGCAGCCGTTCTGCATTCTGCGCCTCACTGAAAATCAGCTCGATACGCGAATCCTGCCGCCATTCACTGGGCTGCCAGTCCAGCGCCGAGTTATCCACCGCGTTCGCCGAGATCCAGCCGTGGGTACTGTGGATAACCAGCTTTGCCCGCCTCCAGGCAAGGCATTCAAGCCACCGGCCAACCAGAGTGGCATCAAACACCTGGCTTGGGTGCCAACGCCATCCGATGCTCCAGCCTCCGTCCTGTTCCTGACTCAAGCAAATGGGCAATGCGGGATCGCTCCAGACCGCCGGCAGCTGCGCCAATCCCTTGGGCAAGATGAAGTTATCCACACCTGCCCGCGCTTTGGCATTCAGCCCCGGCAGCTCGCTCAAGGGTAAAGCCGCCTGTTGCGTCCAGCACAGGGGGAGCGGCGGCAATTGCCCGGCGATCCGCTGGCGACTGTCTTCGTCGAGACCTTCAGACTTGTTCAACAGCAGCAGTCCCGCATGGCCCAGCGCTTGCTGTTGAACATCCGGCAGCGGTTTGCCAGCGGCGAGCGACTGGGCATCCAACACCAGCACACAAGGCTGGACAGCCAACACACCTTGCCACGGTGCTTCGCTCAATTGTCTGAGCAACTGCGCCGGATGCCCCAACCCGGAGGGCTCGATGAACAATCGATCCGGTTGCGCCTTGCGCAATAAGCGCCCAAGACCAATCTGAAACGGCGCACCGTTGACGCAACACAAGCAGCCCCCGGCCACTTCCCCCAGTGCGATACCATCGGCGTCCCGGGTCAGTAGTGCAGCGTCGAGACCGATCTGGCCAAACTCGTTGATCAACACCGCCCACCGCTCGCCAGCCGGGCGCTGGGCCAGCAGGTGCTTGATCAGGCTGGTCTTGCCGGCGCCCAAGGGGCCGGCAATGACATGAGTGGGGATATTCTGCAGCATGGTTGATGATTTCTGAGGAGGTGGTGGATGCGGTTGATCGGCTTGTCGTTGCTCCTGGCACTCGTTTCAGGCGAGGCGCTGGCCCAGGCTTGTGTGGTTCACAGCCAGGGCGAGCGACTTGATGTCCAGGTTTGCCAGCAGAACCGCAACATCCCGCCAAAACTCTTCGCCGATGGTTTCTGCCAACCGAAACTGGCGGGGCAGAAAGTCGATGTGCAGTATGTCGATCAATGTCCCGGCGGCGCATTTGGTATCTGCAGCAACGCCCAAGTTGCCAATATGCCCTACCGACAGGATATTCACTATTACGGCGTTGCCACCGACGCGGCGTATTTGCAGCCGTACTGCGAGGCCCAGAGCCAGGGCACCTGGCTCAAGCCTTGAAGCGCCAATAGTGGATCAGGCAGCCTCTTCATACCAAGGGCCGAATGGATCAGGCAGCAAACGCCAGCCCTCTACCCCCAGCGCCATTTCCTCATCGGTCAGCAGGCATGCGTCCAGCTCGGCCGTGAGTTGCGTGAAGTCGATGTTCTGGCCGATGAACACCAGTTCCTGGCGACAGTCCCCGCTGTCAGCGGTCCAGTTTTTCATGATCCCGGTGGTACTTTCTTCGTCCTGGGGCCATTGGTTTTTCGGTACGAAACGCCACCAGCGCCCGGCAAAGCCATAGCGCATCAATCCACCGGCCTGAGACCAGCTGCCGGCGTCCATGTGCTTGCTCGCCAGCCAGAAGAAGCCCTTGGAGCGCAGCAGCTTGCCGTTGTCCCAAGGACCGTCGATGAAGTTGAAGAAACGCTGTGGATGGAACGGCCGGCGAGCCCGGTAAGCACTGGAAGCGATTCCGTATTCTTCGGTTTCCGGCACGTGTTCGCCGCGCAACTCCTGCAACCATCCCGGCGCCTGGGCAGCCTTTTCGAAGTCAAAACGACCGGTGTTGAGAATCTTGTTCAAGGGGATTTCTCCCATCGCCATCGGAATGATTTCCGCCCGGGCGTTGAGCCGCTCAAGAATGGCGATCAATTCTTCGCGCTGGTGTTTGCTGATCAAGTCGATCTTGCTGAGCAAAATCACATCGGCGAACTCGACCTGCTCGATCAACAGATCGGTAATCGAACGTTCGTCTTCCTCCCCAAGGGTTTCTCCTCGGGAAGCCAGGCTTTCGGCAGCCTGGTAATCGAGCAGGAAGTTCATGCCATCGACCACCGTGACCATGGTGTCGAGACGGGCGATGTCGTTGAGGCTCTGGCCGTCTTCATCGCGGAAAGTGAAGGTTTCCGCCACCGGCAGCGGTTCGGAAATACCGGTGGACTCGATCAGCAGATAGTCGAAGCGACCGTCCCTGGCGAGTTGACTCACCTCCTCCAGCAAGTCTTCACGTAACGTACAGCAAATACACCCGTTACTCATCTCCACCAACCGTTCTTCAGCGCGATTAAGGCTGACATCACGCTGGACTTCGGTGCCATCGACGTTGATTTCGCTCATATCGTTGACGATGACTGCAACTCGCAACCCATCACGATTACGTAGTATGTAATTAAGAAGTGTACTCTTTCCGGCGCCTAGAAAGCCGGAGAGAACGGTCACGGGGAGTCGATTGGACATCTGCATATTCCTCACAGGGATGCCCGGTCGCTGTGTCGGGCCTACACAATGTTATACTGTAACAACACAAATAAACCATCCCCTCTTGCCCGGCAGGGAAAAGGACAGGATGCTGAACACCGCTCCCCTCGTGAGAAAGCCCATGCGCAACGCCCTTAAACCTGCATTGATCATGCTTTCCCTGCTGATGGCGGCCAACGCGGCGGCCCAGATCCCGAGCCTGGCCAAATGCACCCGCAGCGCCAATCTGCTGGCCTGCGTGGATGCAGATGGCAACGCCTACAGCGTCAACACCGCCGGTAGCACCCTCTATCTGCGGGGTTTCGAAACGGCCGGAAAACGCTATTGGGCGCAGACCAACAGTCGCTACGGCCAGCTAACGTTTTTCACCGGTATCGCTTCCGATGGCGAGGCCTGGGTCGGCTACAACCGGCGCGTCGGCTGGACCACGATCAACCGGTTTTCCAGCTCCGGCGGAAGCAGCGCCAGGTTCACCTGCAGCCGGATCGCTGGCTGTTAGGCCGGCTTGTTTTTCTGCTCCTGCTGCCAGGCGAGGTAGCTGTTGATTGGCGGATTTTTCTGAAAGTAGCGCTGTAACCCTTCGAACAAGCCGTCAGCCACCGCCTGCTGATGGCGTGCGGTCACCAGCCGCTGACTGTCGCGGGCATTGGAGATGAAGCCGGTTTCCACCAGGATCGACGGCACATCCGGCGACTTCAACACCGCGAATCCGGCCTGCTCTACACGCTTCTGATGCAAGGTGGTGATGCCCGCTAGGCTACCGAGCACGGTATTGCCCAGCGCCAGGCTGGCGGCGAGGGTGGCGTTCATCGACATATCGAGAATGACACCGGCGAGCATCGGATCCTTGTCCTTGAGATTGAGCAGGCTCGTCGCGCCCAGCAAGTCCGCGCCGTTCTCTCGTTGCGCCATGAAGCGCGCAGTGGCGGAGGTCGCCCCACCTTCGGACAGGCAGTACACCGACGCGCCTGATGCCGTGAGACGCGGTGCCGCATCGGCATGCACCGAGATGAACATGTCGGCATTGTGCTTGCGGGCGATGTCCACGCGCTTGCGCAACGGCACGAAGAAATCGTCATTGCGCACCAGTTTCACGTCGAAGCCTTTTTCGCGTTTCAGACGTTTGGCCAGCAACTGAGCGATGGACAGCACCACGTCTTTCTCACGCTCGCCCTTGGCCCCGATCGCCCCTGGATCCTTGCCACCATGGCCGGGATCGACCACCACGATGATGTCGCGCATGGGATGGGCCTTGGCCGTGGCCACTGCTGGCGCTACAGGAGACGGCGATGGCAACGGCGCGCTGGTTTTCAGATCTAGCACCAGCCGGTGTCCCTGCCCATCCTGGGGCGGCAACAGGAAGCTGTTGAGCAGTACCGGCTCACGGAGGTCGAGGACGATCCGCGTATCGCCCCTGCCGAAATGCCCGGATCGAATCGAACGGATCACGCCATCGCCCAGGGCCAGCTGACTGAAATCGCCGCCGAGGCCGGCGCCACTGAGGTCGATGATCAGCCGCTCCGGGGCACTCAATGAGAAGGTCTTGTACTGCACGGGTCCGCTCAGATCGAACACCAGCCTGAGCTTCCCGTCCGAGCGCCAGAGCCGTGCATTACGAATTTGCGTAGCCGCCGCGCCGAAGGGTAAAGCGAAGGCCGCGCTGGCCAGAATCAGGTTGAGCAATTGGCGTCTGTGCATGATGAAGGCCTGTTCATGAAAAAGGCATCGTCGAGTTTGTTGTTATACTATAACATGACAAATTAACTCCCACGATGGACCTGCTCATGAATGCGCTGACTCTGCCGGATATCGCCGCGCAGGCCTCACGCCAAGCCCTGCCACTGGAGTGGGTGGGCATGTGCGGCATTGCTCTTCCCGTTTTGTTTGATGGCCAACGACTGAATGCAAAGGCCGATGCCGGCGTGAGCCTCGACGATGGCAACGCGCGCGGCATTCACATGTCACGGCTCTATCTGGCGCTTGAATTGCTGGAGCAGGAAAGCCTTTCACCGGTTTTATTGCGGCGGGTTTTGCAGCGCTTTCTTGAGAGTCATGAAGGGCTATCCAGCAGCGCACACCTAACCATTCATGCCGATTTGTTGCTGAAAAGGCCGGCGCTGATCAGTCCACTGGCCGGCTGGAAAAGCTATCCAGTCCGCATCGAAGCGCGTTTGAAAAACGCAATGTTCCACGTGGAACTAAAAATAGACGTGCCTTATTCCTCAACTTGCCCGTGTTCCGCGGCCCTTTCTCGACAGTTGATTCAGCAGCAGTTCGTCGATGACTTCGCCAACAAGCCCCTGCAACACGCCGACGTTTTAGCCTGGCTCGGCTCCACGAACGGCATAGTCGCTACACCTCACAGCCAACGCAGCAGTGCAAAGTTGCGTGTACGGCTGGCTGATTTTTTGGACGAGTTACCTCTGATCGCCGTCATAAACGACGCCGAAGCCGCACTCGGCACCGCCGTACAAACAGCGGTAAAACGCGCCGACGAACAGGCCTTCGCCCTGGCCAATGGTCAGAACCTGATGTTCTGCGAAGACGCCGCACGCCGTTTGAATTTGGCCCTCAAGCGCTCCACAGGCATCAACGCCTTCCACATTCGAGTCACTCACGCCGAAAGCCTGCACGCCCACGACGCCGTAGCCGAAAGCCGTTTCAACTGGGAGGCCGCATGATTGCTTGCCACGCTTTGCGCTGGGGCGCACCGGGGCAGCCACTCACGCCCGCGCTGGACTTCGAACTGTCGAAGGGCAGCCTGACCGCCATCATCGGTGCGAACGGTTCCGGGAAAAGCAGCTTGTTGAAGGTCATCGCCGGCTTGCAAAAACCGTTGGCCGGAAAGGTGCGACTGGGTGTTCCTCTCAAGGGCGGTGTGTCGTTCCTGCCCCAGCAACAACACCTGGACAGGCAATTTCCGATCAGCCTTCAGGCATTGGTGGCCGCCGGCTTCTGGGGCAACAAACAGTCACCGCAGATCCGTAGCCAACGACTGAACACCGTCCTCGAAAACTGGTGCCTGAACGGCCTGGAAGATCGACCCTTGATGGCCCTCTCCGGCGGCGAATTGCAACGCGCCCTGCTCGCCCGATTGAGCCTGACCGATGCCCCCTTGCTGTTGCTCGACGAACCCCACGCGGCCCTCGATGAACTCGGCCAGGCATTGCTCTGGAAGCACATACACGATTGGCACCTCGAAGGCCGGACACAGGTGGTCGTGTGCCATGACCTCGCCGCTGTCCGCGAGCACATCCCACACACGTTGCTGATCAAAAGCAGTGGTTGCGCATTCGGCCCTAGCGCCGAACTGATCGGCCAACCACCACAAGCGCAGGTGGCCTAATGATCGCTGCCGCGCATCTTTGGCAACCGTTCCACGAGTTCGTCTTCATGCGTCGGGCGCTGCTCGGTGGTTTGCTCCTGGCGTGCAGTACGGCGCCCCTTGGGGTGTTTCTGATCCTCAGACGCATGAGCCTGATCGGCGATGCGGTCGCGCACGGCATCCTTCCCGGTGCGGCCCTGGGTTTCTGGTTTGCCGGGTTGAGCCTCCCTGCGCTGACCATCGGTGGCCTCGGTGCCGGCCTGAGCATGGCCGGCCTTGCAGCCTGGGTTACGCGACGCACCGGTCTGCGAGAGGACGCCAGCCTCGCGGCGATCTACCCGATTTCCCTGGCCGGTGGCGTGCTGATTCTCGGCATCGCCGGCAAACGCCTGGACCTGTTGCACCTGCTGTTTGGCTCGGCGCTGGCGGTCGACGGACCGACCTTGACCGGCATGCTTTGGGTCTCGGGCCTGAGCCTGATTGCCATGGTGCTGATCTACAAGCCACTGCTGCTCGACACCCTCGACCCGCTTTTTCTGCAAACCGTCAGCCGACTCGGCCCACTGGCCCACGGCGTGTTCCTGACGCTGGTGGTGTTGAATCTGGTCATCGGTTTCCAGGCGATCGGCGCGTTGATGGTGGTCGGCCTGATGATGTTGCCTGCCGCCGCGGCGCGTTTCTGGAGTCGCCGCCTGCCGGTGCTGATCGTCGTCGCCGCCCTGCTCGGCAGCCTCTCGGTGTGGCTCGGTTTACTCATCTCGTTCTATTACTCGCTGCCCAGTGGCCCGGCAATCGTGCTGGTGGCCGGCGGTGGGTATCTGCTGTCCGTGGTGTTCGGGCCGGTGCACGGCTTGCTGCGCCGCCCGCCTTTGCTCACATCCTAATGAGGTGTTACCCGATGCGCGCTTTACTCGTACTGTTCAGCTTGATGGTGTCGATGTCACTGTCTGCCGCCGAAAAACTTCAGGTGGTCACCAGCTTCAGCATCCTTGCCGACATGACCCGACAGGTCGGCAAGGATCATATCCAGATCACCAACATGGTCGGCCCGGACGCGGATGCCCATACCTACGAGCCGACACCGGACGACGCTAAAGCGCTGCTCAAGGCCAGGCTCATCATTAAGAACGGCCTGGGTTTCGAGCCCTGGCTGGATCGCCTGGTGACGAGTACCGAGACCAAGGCGCCGGTCATCAGCGCGAGCCACGGCGTCATCCCGCGCAGCCTGGATGAAGACGGCGAAACCGTTCCCGACCCGCATGCCTGGCATAACCTGGCGAACACCGAGCTGTACATCGCCAACATCACCAAGGCGCTGATCGCCGCTGACCCGGCGAATACCGCCGACTATAAGCGCAACAGCCAGGCGTATCTGAAACAGGTCTATGCCTTGCTCGCCGAAGCCAAGGCCAAACTCGGTTCACTGCCACCGGGCAACCGCAAGATCGTGACCTCCCATGACGCCTTCGGTTATCTCGGCCAAGCCTACGGCATCGAGTTCATGGCGCCTCAAGGCCTGTCCACCGAGCGCGAACCTTCAGCCGCCGAAGTGGCTGCACTGATCACCCAGATTCGTCAGGCCAAGGTCAAGGCGGTGTTCATGGAAAACATCAAGGACGCCCGCCTGCTCAAGCAGATCGCGGATGAAAGCGGCGCGCAGATTGGCGGCACCCTGTACTCCGATGCCTTGGCGGCGAGTGGTCCGGCCAGTACCTTCACCGGGTTGTTCGAGTACAACCTCAACACCCTGTACAACGCGTTGAGCAAGCCATGATCCGCAAGAATCCTTCCGGAGATTTACCGCTGATTGCCGAGTCGGCCTACGTCGACAAGACGGCGATCATTTGCGGCAAAGTGGTGATCGGCGAGAACGTGTTCATCGGGCCCTATGCCGTGATCCGTGCTGACGAAGTCGATGACTCGGGCGACATGCAGCCGATCACCATCGGCGCCAACTCGAACATCCAGGACGGCGTGGTGATCCACTCCAAATCCGGTGCGGCGGTGACCATTGGCGAGTTCAGTTCCATCGCCCACCGCTCGATCGTGCATGGCCCCTGCACCGTGGGCAATCGAGTGTTCATTGGCTTCAACAGCGTGCTGTTCAACTGCGCGGTCGGTGACGGTTGCGTGGTGCGGCACAACTCTGTGGTCGACGGTCGTGACCTGCCTGAGGCCTTCTACGTGCCCTCCACCACGCGGATCGGCCCCAACACCGACCTCTCGCAATACCCGCCGGTGAGCGTCAGTGCCTCGGAGTTTTCCGAAGACGTGGCGCGCACCAACGTCGACCTGGTGCGCGGCTACAAAGCCCTGCAAAACGAGTTCTGAAGCGGGTGGCCAAAAACAGCCATCGTGTCAGGACAAATTGCCTGGCACGACAAACGTCTTAATGTTTGCCCCTACGGTTTATGCGATAACGCTCGTTAGAAGCACGTGAGTACGCCGACCATGATCCAGATCACCCTGCCCGATGGTTCATTGCGTGAATACGATCAGCCACTGTCCGTGCACGAGGTGGCCGCCAGTATCGGCGCCGAACTGGCCAGTGCGGCCGTAGCGGGCCGAGTCAATGGTGTACTGGTGGACTGCGAATACATGATCGAGGCGGATTCCCGGGTCAGCATTGTCACCCCCCGGGAGCCGGACGGCCTGGAGATCCTGCGCCGCTCCTGTGCATTGATGCTGGCCATGGCGGTCAAGCAACTCCACCCTCATGCACAAATGCGTGCGGGAAAGGAATTGGGTGACGGTTTCTTTTACGAGTTTACAGTCGAGCAACCGCTGACCCCGGCAGACCTGCCTCTCATCGAAGCGCGCATGCAGTCACTGGCAGCGACCAATCACTCGATCCGTCGACGGCCGGTGCGCGAAGCAGTGCCGCTGTACCGTCTGGGGGACACCGAGTACCAGAGCCATGGACCGCACGTCCCCACCACAAAAGTCTTGCAGGCGTTTGCCCTTGATCACATCAGCGGCACGGTGCAACAACGGATCTATGGCACCTGCTGGTCCAGCCATCAGGAACTGCAACACTGGCGCGTTCCACCTCACGTGGTTGTCGTGAGCATGGATGACCGCCAGGCGACTTATGCACAAGCGGTGACCGAATCCTTGCGCCAAAAAGGCGTGCGCGCCAAGGCCGACCTGCGAAACGAAAAAGTCCGCTACAAGATTCGCCAGCACAGCCAGACCGTGCCGTACCTGGTTGTGGTTGGTGAAAAAGAACAGGCTGGGGGGTTCGTCAGTGTGCGCAGTCGCACGGGGGAGGATTTTGGCCGGATGGCTGTCGAGGCTGCGTGTGAGTGGTTGAGTCGGCCGGGGATGATCTAGGGAGGCTGGAAGGACGCCTTCGCGAACAAGCCCGCTCCCACACTGGATCTGTGGTGTTCACAAAACCAATGTGGGAGCGAGCCTGCTCGCGAAGCTTTTTTAAGCTCTTGGCTTCACAGTGCCGCAATCCTGCCCCAGCCAGACGGCGCGGGATTCAAGGCTGCCCTTCTGCTGAAGGCCGGTGGCGTTGAACGTCCCGTTGACCTTGGTGGTGAACTCGCGATCACTGAGGAACGTCGCCACGCCGGCACCCTGGGCTCTCGGGCAACTGAAGCGGAATTTCCACTGATTGCCGGAGCGGTCGGTAATTTCCTGTTTGCAGCCCGACTGCGGATCGGTCAGCGGAATGTTGTCGGTCTTGACCTGTTCCGGGGTCAGGCACGCCCGGATCCCTTTACCCCCCACGGTGATGCCCTGTTTTTCCAGCAATGCACGCTGCTCAGGGGTCATCTGGCTCTGGAGTTGACCGAGGATCAATTGCAGGTCCGGCATATTCTGCTCGTCGACCTTCATGTTGCTCGTGGTCAGCTCCCACAATCCTGGTTGCAGCATTTGCGCGTGAGCCGCCACAGGAAGCGCCAAACCCAGTGCCATGGCCAAACCCAGCAGACGAACGTTCATCGAGTAACTCCTGATCAGTAGTGGCCGTTAGACGTCAGCCGCTGGCTTCGGTTCATGGGCGAATTAATTAGCGACATTCTGCACGGAACATGGTCTGTTAAGCACTGAATCTTCAGGAGCAAGGCAGCCCCCATGGATTATTTCGGACCGCATATTTTCGGTTATACCATCGCCCTGTTGCACTCGCTGGGCTTGATCGCGGCCATACACGCCGTGTTGACCGTCCGTACCGCCCAAGGCTCGATCGCCTGGGCCCTGTCGCTGTTTTTTATCCCTTACTTCACGCTGATTCCGTACTTGATGTTCGGCCGCAGCACCTTTGATGGCTACATCAAGGCCCGGCGGCAGGCCAACGAGGAGATGCGCAAGGCTGTTTCCGAACTCAACTGGCGACCCTGGGTAGAAGAAGCCCTCACCGCCCGCGCTTCTTCTGCCTACGCCTCACTCAGAGCGATGCCCAAGCTTGGACACATGCCCTGCCTGGCCAATAACCAGACGCGGCTGTTGATCAACGGCCAATCGACATTCGACGCCATTTTCGATGCCATCAGCCAGGCGAAAGAAGCCGTGCTGATCCAGTTTTTCATCGTCCACGACGACCGCCTCGGCCAACGGCTGCAGACTTTGCTGTTGAAGAAAGCCGCCGAAGGCGTGGCGATCTACCTGTTGTATGACCGCATCGGCAGCCACTCCCTGCCCAACGGCTATGTGCAGTCCTTGCGTGATGGCGGGGTCGAGGTCAAGGCTTTTGGCCCCCGTAGTGGCTGGTTCAATCGCTTTCAGGTGAACTTCCGCAACCATCGCAAGATAGTGGTGGTGGACGGCATTCTCGGCTTCGTCGGCGGGCACAACGTCGGTGATGAATACATGGGCGAGAAACCGCCCCTGGCCCCTTGGCGCGATACCCACGTGCAAGTGCGCGGACCAGTGGTGGCGTGCATGCAGGAATCTTTCGCTGAAGACTGGTTCTGGGTGGCTCATGCCCTGCCGCCACTGATCCTGCCCGAGGTTTATCCGGAAGACGGCGTGCTGTGCCAGTTGCTCGCCAGCGGGCCGGCAGACCCCTACGAAACCTGTTCTCTGTTCTTTGTCGAAGCGATCCATGCGGCAACGGAACGGGTCTGGATCACCAGCCCGTACTTCATCCCCGATGAAGCCGTGTTCGCAGCGTTGCGCCTGGCGGTACTGCGCGGTGTGGATGTGCGCCTGCTGTTGCCGTCTCGGCCCGACCATCGAATCGTCTACGCCGCCTCCAGCCTCTACGCTTTCGAAGCCGTGCGCGCCGGTGTGCGGGTGTTCCGTTACGAGCCCGGATTCCTGCACCAGAAAGTGGTGTTGATCGACCGTGAAATCAGCGCCATCGGCAGCGCCAACCTGGACAACCGTTCGTTCCGGCTGAATTTCGAAGTGATGTTGCTGACCGTCGACAGCGCCTTTGCCACCGAGGTGGAACAGATGCTCAACGATGACTTCGCCAACGCCCACGAAATCGCCAAAGGAGAAGGCCGGGAGACCCACCGCCTGCAGCAGGTCGGCATGCGGGTCGCACGGCTTATTTCGCCGATTCTCTAGAGGTAGATATCGTCACGAGTCCATGGCAGTTCATGACTGCCATCGGCGTGGGCCTTCACCGCGAGAATCTGGTGCAGGTTGATCCAGCCCCGGGCGAACGCGTAGGCGCAACCGGCCAGGTACAGCCGCCAGATGCGCAGGACTTGTTCCGGTACGAGTCTGGAGGCCGCTTCGAGGTTGTCTTCCAGGCGTTCGCTCCAGTGATCGAGCGTGCGAGCGTAGTGCAGGCGCAAGCTCTCCACGTCGACGATTTCAAGCCCCGCCTCACTGATCTCGGCAGAGATCATCGACAGGTGCGGCAGCTCGCCATTGGGGAACACATATTTCCCGATGAAATCTCCGGCACCACGTCCTACCGGACGGCCATCAGTGTATTTGGCGGTGATCCCGTGGTTCATCACCAGGCCACCCTCTTTCACCGCGCCGAACAAGGTATTGCAGTATTCGGCCAGGTTGGCGTGGCCAACGTGTTCAAACATGCCGACGCTGACCACTTTGTCGAAACGGCCATCCTGCGGCAGATCGCGATAGTCGAGCAGTTGCAGTTCTACCAGGTCCTCCAGGCCCTCCGCTTTCACGCGTTCCCGGGCCAGGGCCAACTGCTCCTTGCTGAGGGTGATACCGAACACTCTCGCGCCAAATTCCCGCGCCGCAAAACGCGCCAATCCGCCCCACCCGCAACCCACATCCAGCAAATATTCGCCGGGCTGCAGGCGCAGCTTGCGGCACAGATGACGGAACTTGGCTTGCTGGGCCTGCTCGAGGCTTTCGCTGCCGGTCTCGAAGTAAGCGCAGGAATACGCCATGTCGCTGTCGAGCCACAGTTGATAGAAAGCGTTGGAAAGGTCGTAGTGGTAGGAAATCGCCTTGGCGTCTGTCTCTTTGTCGTGGGCGCTACGAACCGGCTGATTGTCGTCGTTTTCGTCCAGCAACGCCTGGCTCCATTCATCGCAGACACGGATCACTTCGCTGATGGAGCCTTCGAGTTCCAGTTTGCCTTCGACAAAAGCAGCACCGAGGGCGTCCAGGCTTGGATGGGTAAACTGGGTGACCATTTGTGGGTCCTTGACCACAATAGTGACGCTGGGCGCCGGTCCCAGATTGAGCTCATGACCATCCCAGAGCCTCAGGCGAAGCGGTAATTGCAGATTCTGTAAGGCCGGTGGAAGATGCGCGAGCATGGAGAAGCCCCCTTGTTTCAGACGTCTAAACAGAGGGTAGACCATCTTTGAAAAATAGCTGGCTATCGAATTAATAGCCGATTTCAATGATTCGCGACGCCTACACCTGCCGCCGCGAACGCACAAAATGATGTGCCCTCATCTCCAATGACTACGAACCGGGCGCACAGTTCTAAAAAGTTTAAGCCCCGTGATTACCCGATTTAGAGCATTCGCCTTCAGGTTTCGTCCTTGAGCTTGAGCAACGGTTCCTGGAACCGCAGCAAACGACCGGCATTGCCCAACACCAACAAGGTGCTGAGATTATGCAGCAGCGCCGCAATCATCGCCCCGGCAGCGCCAAGCCAGCCGAACGCGGCGAAGGCCACGATCGCCAAGGTCCAGCCCAATCCGATAATCACATTGACCTGCAACGTCTGGCGGCACTGACGACTCAGGCGCACGCAGGTGCCGAGGCGGCGCAGATCACTGCCGATCAGCACGATGTCTGCAGATGCCAGGGCGATGTCCGCACCGCCCGCGCCCATGGCCACACCGACCACGCCAGCCTTGAGGGCCAGGGAGTCGTTGATGCCATCGCCGACCACCATTGGCCGGAAGCCGCTGTCGATTTCCTTGAGCACACGGTTCAGCTTGTCTTCGGGCAGGGCTTGCGCTTCGACGTAACTGATTCCGACATCCCGAGCGAGCGTTTGCGCAACGCTGTGCCGGTCACCGGTGAGCAACAACTGGCGACCCAATCCGAGGTCGCGCAACTCACCCAAGGCAAATTGCGCCTCGGGTTTGACGCTGTCGGCCAACAACAACCAGGCGAGGAATTCACCGTTGAGCGCCAGCCCTGCAATAGGGCCGTCATGATCGGGAACCTCCGTTGTACTGATGCCCAGTTGCGCAAACAACTCCGGCCGGCCGAGCGCCGCTTCGCCCTGCTCGGTCATTGCCACCACGCCCAAACCCTGGCGCTCATGAATGTCAGAAAGCAGCAGGAAATGCTCCTGGGTCACCAACCCCGCAAGCGCACGGCTGACCGGGTGACTGCTGGCCGAGCCGAGGCTGGCGGCGAGCTTCAGGACATGGCTGCGATCCTCCAACGGACTGTCGATGGATTGCAGGCGCAAGGTGCCGAAGGTCAGCGTCCCGGTCTTGTCGACCACCAGCGAAGTAAGGTCCGCCAACTCTTCAAGGAACGCAGAACTGCGGATCAATATCCCGTGGCGTGCCGCTACCGCTACCCCGGCAATCGCCGTGGCCGGTGCCGACAACACCAACGCACAAGGACAGGCCGCCACCAACACCGCGAGCATCGCTTGAGCGTTGTTGGTGATGAACCAGGTCACGGCGGCCAGCAGCAACACCAGCACCATATAGCTGCCCGCGTAACGCTCAAGCAAACGAGTGATCGGCGGTTTCGAGCGCTCGGCGTTTTGCATCAGGGCGATGACTTTGCCGAGGGTCGATTCCTGGCCGGTGCGGGTCACTTCGATTCGCAGCAGACCGTCGAGGTTGATCGCGCCACCAAACACCGACATACCGACGCCCGCCTCCATCGGTACCGATTCGCCGGTAATGGAGGCGGTGTCCAGGCTGGCCTGGCCGGATAACACCCGACCATCCGCCGGCACCCGGTCCCCCGCCCGCACCTCGACAAAGTCGCCAGCCTTGAGCGTGCCGTTGTCGACTTCGATGATCGAGCCGTCCGCCTGAACCTTGCGTGCATGGCTGCGGGTCAGTTTGCCGAGGGCATGAATCGCCTCCTGGGAACCGATCACGCTGCGCTCCTCCAGCACGTGACCGAAGATCATGATGATCGGCAACAGGGCCGCCGTCAGCAGATCCCCGGTGGCCCAGGCACCCAGCATGGCCAGGGCAATCAATTGATCGGTGATGCCGTGCAGGCTTGGATAGCGCAGGCTGTACCAGGCCGAGCGCATGACCGGTATGGCAACCAGCAGCGAGGCAAAGCCCAGCAGTAGCTGACTGACACCGGTTTGCTCTGGCGCCAGCCAACGCCAGATCAGTCCCAGCGCGAGCAGGCCCAATGCGAGCATGGCCAGGGTCAACTGGCGCGCGGCGCGGAGCTGTTCGGCCGAAGACAACAGGCTCGGTGCGACGGCGGTTTGAGCGGTCATTGTGCAGCTCCCTGAATGATCAGGCGGGAATCGTCTTTGGGGTCGACCGTCGTGACGGAGCCGGCCTGGCCGAGGATTTTCGGTATCCGCTCGCGATAAATGCGCAGCAGCATTTGCGGGTCAGTACCTTGCTGCTGTGCCTTGGCCAGGCTCAACACAGTGGCCGTGTCGGTGGATGCTTTGGCCAGTCGTTCACTGGCCTGAGCATGGGCAACTTGTAGTGTTCTGTCGGCTTGCTCGTTGGCAGTTTGCGTCAGCTTTTCGGCTTCGGTACGCGCATTGGCCACGGCTTTGTCGGCCTGCTGACTGGCTGTCAGGACCGCATTGAAGGCATTGACCGCCGGGCTTGGCAGACTTGATTGCACATCGACCCGCGCCACCTCGATCCCCAATCCCTGCCCCGTCGCCGTGAGTTCGGCAAGACGCTGGTTGATGCCCTGCACCAGATCGCCACGCAAGCGTTCGCGTCTTTCAGCCGCCTGACTGTCAGCGCCGATCAGCTCTGGCCGGGCGACCAGGATGGTGTCCAAATCCCGTGCGGCGGTGAGTGCCACAGCGCTGCGGGTGACCAATCGATCCAGTGCCGGCAACACATGTTCGCCTTGAAGCACGAACGCATAGGGCTCGGTGACTTTGTAGAAAACCCGCACATCCAGTTGCACCACACCGGCATCACCGGTCAGCAGATACCCTGAGCCTGCCAATGCATCACTGATTGGTGTCGCAAAACTGGCCACGCGATCTGCCTGGATTGCGGCACCACTGCGCAACAAACCTTCCACTCGTCGCTCGATCACCCGATCCGCCGCCGGCAACAAAATCACCTGTTCGAACGGTTGCGGCCAGGCCAATAACAGCCCGGCATTCTGAATGCGATCCAGCGCACCGAAATGCAAAACCACCGCACGATTCTGCGGATCGATCTGCCGCACATTGGAAAACGCCCACGCCAATGCCGCCAACACCGTCACCGCGTACAAGGCCAGAAATGCCAAGCGCCCGGCCTGAATCCAGGGGCTGCTCAACTCATTTGTTCCACGTGGAACCAAACTCATGGCTGCGATCCGGATTTGTTGTCGAGGCTCGGCGGACCGTCAACCAACACCCGGAACGGTGCGGCATCGGTGCGCAGAATCAGCTTGGTCCCTGGCGTTACCACCGTGCCCAAGGTGTCGAGCGAGCGCAGCAGGTTGTAAAGCTGCGGCGATCCCGCGTAGGCGCGACCGTAAATCTGCGCTGCTTCCACGCGCGATTGCGCTTCGATATCCGCCGCTTTCACCGTGGCATCGGCCTGCACAATTCGCGCATCACGCTCGGCGGCGGAACGAATTTGCGCGGCTTCACGCTTGCCGATGGCCGTGCGCTCAGTGGCGATGGTTTCACGCTCGGCGCGCATCCGGTCGACCGTCGCCGTGAGCGTCACCGAAGGCAGCGTCAATCGTTCGATACCGACTTGCAACACGCGCACGCCATAAGTGGTGAGCAGCTGCTGATCGATTTGCTTGCGCAGTTGTGCTTCGAAATCGGCAATGCGCACCTGGCTGGCATCGGTATTGACCAGGCTCGCCAGATCAAAACTGCTGGCGGTGGTTTCCAGTGCGGAGCCGACAAAGGTGCGAATCTGCCGCGCGGCTTCATCGGGCTGGTTCTGCACCGCGCGCATGAAACGTTGCACATTGTCCGGATCGCCCTGCACCTGCCACGCCACGTAGGCCTGAACGATGATGCGCAAACCGTCCCGCGTGCCCACATCCTGCAAACCGCTGGACGTGGTGCGCAGTCGCAGGTCCACCGGGATCGCCGCCTCGAACGGTGCCGGCCAGCGCCAACCCAGTCCCGGCTCCAGCAAGACTCGCGATGGATTGCCGAAGCGCGTGATCACTGTGGCTTCACCTGAGCGCACCTGCACCAGGCTTGCGGCAGCGACCGCAAATGCCACCAGCAATGCCGCCCACCCCATCCGACGCCATGGGAATGGACCGGCCTCCTGCGGATCGCCGTGATGATGGTGATGGCCGTGGTGGTGATGCCCGCCATGGCCGTGATCGTGGCCGGCGTGGTCATCGTGATCGTGGGAATGGGACTGGCTCAATTGGCAGCTCCTGGCTGAGCGGTTTTACGCGACGGCGCAGGGTCAACCGGCAGCGTGAAAGTACGGAGGTCGATGGTCGGCGCATTGCTGCTGCCGCCCAGACGATGATCGAGCACCAGCAATCTGGCGTTGGCCAAACCCTGGGACAACTGACTGAAATACTGCTCCAGCACGAAGGCCTGGCCAGCGCTGGCATAGGCTTTCCGCTCGGCGTTGAATTTCAGGTCTGCGGCCTGGGCGCCAGCGTTTATTTCACGGGCACTGGCCGTCGCCTGATCGCGGGCGATGCTGGCCTGCAACTGCGCCTGGTTGGTGGCCTCGGCGGCGGCGCCGCGTTCACGGGCGATCAAGGCTTGCGCGCCAATCTGCGCCGCTTGCACGCCGTGATAGGCATTGGCTGCACCAGCCGGCGGGTGAATCGCCTCGACCACCGTGGCGAGAATCTCTACGCCGCTGTCGAGTTTTTTCAAGTCAGCCTGGACGGCGCGGCCGATTTCTTCGGCCAGCCCTACCCTGTCCTCGCCAAGCAATCCGTCGAGGGTACGCGAGGCGAAGTCGTGAACCAGGATTCGGCTGGCGGTGCTGCGAATCAACATCGGCACATCGGCACTGTTATAGGTCGCAGCCAACGCTGCCTCATCGCTCAGGCCGATGCGATAGACGAAGCGCACGTCCATGTTGACGATCTGAAAGCTCTGCCTGTCGGCTCGGCTGCTGGCGATCACCTGGGATTTGTCGTTCACATGGCTGGCGTCCCACAGGCGATTGGCAATTGCCGGGGCCGGGCCTTCGGCGGGGTCGGCCTGAATGGGGGCTGTGGTTTCGCCAACACTGGTGGCCAACTCGTGAACCACGCCATTCTCGACACTCAACACCCGGCCCAAAGGCCAAGGCAAACCCATATGCAAACCTGGGCCGAACACCTCCACTGGCTTACCGAATCGTTCGTAGATGCCACGCCCTTGCAGGGCAATTTCGTGAATGCCGGTCAGCGACCAGCCAACGAGCGACACCACCGCCAGCACCGGCAGGAACGCCCGACGCATGTAAGTGAAAGCCCAGATCTGCCGCAGATCGATGCCGAAGCGGTTATGCAATTCGTGCTGCAACGCCAGCAATGGCTGTGGTGGCCAGCGCAGCATGTCAGCAATAAAGCTGCGCGCCAACAGCTCTGGCTCAAGGCGGTCGCGGCGCGGGCTGAACAATGACAACACCGCGCGTAGTAACAGTTCTGCCGCCACCAGCCCCGGCAGCAGTCCGATCAACACCGCCAGGCGTACGGGCCATACCGAGGTTTCATCGGCAAACAACAGACAAAAAGCACCGAGCACCAAGCTGATGATCGCCACACGGATCAATTGCGCCAACGTAGCGGCTTCGGGCCATTGCGTGGTGTTCTCCTGCGCCAGATGGCGCTCCATCACCAACAGGCCGAACGCCAGCAGCAAGAAGCACGCTGCCCCGACAGTGGCCGACAGGCCCAACGCTGCCGGGGGCAACGTGAGGTTCCAGGCCTGTTCCACGCCCAATACCGCCAATAATGCCCAGCCGCCAAGCCACAACGTCGGCGCGCCGATTTGCCCGAGCAAGTGCTGCGATTGCCGGCCGATCCGGTCCAGCAAGCGTTCATACCACCCCGAAGGCACGACAGATTCGTCGACAACAACCACCGGGACTTCGGGATTCATGGCGCGGGCACGCCACTGGGCTACCCACCAGGCCGATTGCGAACCCGCCATCAACACCACAGACGCCGCGCTCAGGTTCAGCAACAACGCTGGCCACAGTGTTTGCGACGAAAACAGTCCGGCAAAAAACGCCAGCAGCACACCCACCGTCGCGAATACGCCCGCGCCGATGGCGAACTGGCGCAAACGCCGCCCTTGAATGAACGCCTGCTGAAAGCGCGGCAACCCGGCTAACGGCGTTTCATCAACATCGAGATCGACTTGCATACCACCCCAGAGTGTCTTCGCTTACAGGACAATTCGTTACGATATAACGAAAATGGTGAAATTTCCGTATTCAAGCGCGCTATCTAAAGATGCCCATCCTGTCGCTTACCTGAAGCCTTGACCGAAATGAGGCACAATGCACATATTACGTTCGTAATTTTATCCAGGAACTACTTTTACCCATCCTTTCCCCTTTCGATCCAGGAGTACATCCATGAGCACTTATGACGTCGTGATACTCGGCGGAGGCCCCGGTGGTTACAACGCGGCGATCCGCGCCGGACAACTGGGTCTGAAAGCTGCCTGCGTAGAAGGACGCGCCACACTCGGCGGCACCTGCCTGAACGTTGGCTGCATGCCTTCCAAGGCGTTGCTGCATGCCTCCGAACTGTACGACGCCGCCATGGGTGCGGAATTCGCCAACCTGGGGATCGACGTCAAACCCAGCCTCAACCTCGCCCAGATGATGAAGCAAAAGAATGAAAGCGTTACCGGGCTGACCAAAGGCATCGAGTTTCTTTTCCGCAAGAACAAGGTCGACTGGATCAAAGGCTGGGGCCATATCGACGGGCCGGGCAAAGTCACGGTGACCGATAGCGCCGGCGGCATGACCGAGTTGAGCGCCAGGGACATCATCATCGCCACCGGTTCCGAGCCCACGCCCCTGCCCGGTGTAGACATCGATAACAAACGCATCCTCGACTCCACCGGCGCCCTGGCACTGACCGAGGTGCCCAAGCATCTGGTGGTGATCGGCGCTGGCGTGATCGGCTTGGAACTGGGTTCGGTCTGGCGACGCCTTGGGGCGCAGGTCACGGTGGTCGAGTTTCTCGACCGGATCTGCCCCGGCGTGGACATCGAAGCCGGCAAAACCCTGCAACGGTCACTGAGCAAGCAAGGCTTGAGTTTCAAATTGAGTTCCAAAGTGACCAGCGCCACCAGCTCCGCCAATGGCGTTCAGCTCAGCATCGAGCCTGCCGCTGGTGGTGCCGCAGAGTTGCTGGAAGCCGATTATGTGCTGGTGGCCATCGGGCGCCGACCTTATACACAGGGCCTGGGCCTGGAGAACGTCGGCCTCGCCACCGACAAGCGCGGCATGCTCGCCAATAAAGGACATCGCACCGAAGCCGCCGGGGTCTGGGTGATTGGAGACGTAACCTCAGGTCCCATGCTCGCCCACAAGGCCGAGGACGAAGCCATGGCCTGCGTCGAGCAGATCGTCGGCAAGGCGGGCGAGGTCAATTACAACCTGATTCCCAGTGTCGTCTACACCAAACCGGAACTGGCCAGCGTCGGCAAGACCGAAGAGCAACTCAAGGCGGAAGGCCGGGCGTACAAGGTCGGCAAGTTTCCCTTCACCGCCAACAGCCGGGCGAAGATCAACCACGAAACCGAAGGCTTCGCCAAAGTGCTGGCCGATGAGCGCACGGACGAAGTCCTCGGCGTGCATCTGGTCGGCCCGAGCGTCAGTGAAATGATTGGCGAATACTGCGTGGCCATGGAGTTCAGCGCCTCGGCCGAAGACATCGCCCTGACCTGCCACCCACACCCGACCCGCTCCGAGGCCTTGCGCCAGGCGGCGATGAATGTGGAGGGGATGGCGACGCAGATGTAAGACCCGAAGGACTTGGAGTGACAGATCTATCGCATTCGCGAGCAGGCTCGCTCCCACAAGGTTTGCGCTGTACCTGTGGGAGCGAGCCTGCTCGCGATGCAGACGACTCGGTCTAGAGCGGTAAATGCTCCAGCGGCAACACCCCCGGGGCCTTCACCGTGTGAATCGCAAAGTTGCTGCGGATGTCACTCACCCCCGGCAGCTTCAGCAATCGCCCGGTGAGAAACCGGTCATAGGCGCGCAAGTCCGGCACCACCACCTGCAGCAGAAAATCCGACTCCCCTGACACCAGAAACGCCGAAATCACCTCGGGCAATGCCGTTACCGCCAGGCGAAAGGCTTCGGCTTGTTCATCGTTATGACGCTCGACCTTGACCCCGACAAACACCGTCAGCCCCAATCCCACTTCATCGCGATCAAGATTGGCCTGGTAGCCGCGAATCACCCCCGCCTCTTCAAGCATCCGAACCCGACGCAAGCATGGCGATGCCGACAGGCCGATCTCGTCTGCCAGTTGCACGTTGCTCAGGCGGCCATCCCGTTGCAGCGCGGCGAGAATCTTGCGGTCGTAGGCGTCGAGTTTCATGGTTTGGCAGATCCTGATGGTTCAATCTTGATTAAGTGGCAGATTATGCCAATACACGACCCGATAGAAGCTGACAACGCAAGCACCTGCCCCGCCCTCCAGCCCTAGACTGGTACGACCAAATCGACAACGAACGGGGTGCAACATGCAAGGTCTCTGGCTGTTTTTCATGGCACTGGCAGTGGTCTACCTGTTGCCGGGGCCCGACATGATCCTGCTGTTGCAGACCGGTGCCCGCCAAGGCAAAAGCGCCGCGCTGGCCACGGCCGTGGGCCTGGGCATCGCCCGGGGTTGTCATGTGGCATTGGCGGCGCTGGGGCTGGCGGCACTGTTCAAGGCGGCGCCCTGGACCTTCGACGTGGTGCGCCTGGCCGGCGCCGCGTATCTGCTGTGGATCGGCATTCAGTGCCTGCGAACTACGATGCTGCCAAGCCTCACCAGCGCCGACGCAACCGGCGAAAAAACGCGCTGGGGTACAGCCATCCGACGCGGACTGCTGACCAACCTGCTCAACCCCAAGGCACTGCTGTTCTGCTCGGTGCTGCTGCCGCAATTCATCAACCCACAGGCCGGGCCGGTGCTCGGGCAATTTGCGACGTTGGGCGTGGTGCTGGTCGGCGTCGGTTTGCTGTTCGACAGCGCCTACGCTTTGATCGGCGCGGCACTCGGCCGTTGGCTGCAACGCAGCCCCTCAGCCCAGCGCCTGCAACAATGGTTGTTCGGCAGCCTGTTGATCGGTTTCGCCGTGCGGCTGACCTTTGTGCAACAGGCTTGAACCTCACTGCGCCTTGCGGCTGCGACGTTTGAACATCAATAGCGCGGCTGCCGCGAACACCACTACGCTACCGATCTGTAACGGCGTCTTGTACGGTCGCAAAGCCGAACGCGCAGCATCGGTGACTTGGGTCACGTAGCGTTTGTCGGCGTTCTCGAAGTCGGGGTACGGGCACTGGTGGCCGAAATCGGCGGCCCATTCCACGTAAGGCCCTTCTTTGACATAACGCTGATAAATCGCACTTTGCTCCTCGAGGCTGCTGTTCCACCCCGAGGCCTCGCACAGCACCGCCGCAAACGCCTGACTGGTGTGAGGCAAGTTATCCGCCGCCTTGCTCGCCAGCGCCGTGGCCACAAAACGATAGTGATAACGCTGATCTGGCTGGGCAGCGCTGGCCTGCTGGCGCTTCACTTCGTCCTCGGCCACCAATGGACCGACCTTGAGTTCGTCGTTTGCCAGGGTGAAGTTACCGCCGAAGGTGGCGTAGTCCGGCGCCATCTCGTAGCCCAGAATGTCCATACCCCACTCGCGGGCCGTCCAGGCCGCATTGAACAGCGCAGCGGCGCGACGGGTCGGCCACCAGGCTGAATCAGCCGCCAGACGTTGCTCGCCATACAATCTCGCCTTGTGCCGCAAGCCGTCATTGTCGAAGTATGCCGGCGCTTGCTCGTAATGCCCCTCGCGCAACAAACGCCGACCCAGCAGATTGCGCAGGCTCGCCGCCACCGGCAAGGGCACGTAGTTGTCGCGGTCCAGCTGACTGAGCGGCGGCGGTGCCGGTACTTGAGTGTCGACGTAGTGCTTGAGTTCTTCGAGGGTCAACACGCGCTCGGCAACGGTGGCGGCGTCGAACCAGTAAATGCTTTGGCTGCGATACAGCTGATCGAAGGCTTGCAGGTAATCCCCGCGTTGCAGGGCCAGGATCGCGCTTTCACCCTCGACCCGGCATTTGGGCTGGAGCGTTTCGTAATCATAGTCCGGGGTTCGGCGCTCGCCCCAGGACTCATTCTGCGGGAAGGCCTGGGCCGCTTTGGCATAGGCTGCGGCGGCCGCACTCTTATCGCCCTCGCGCACCGCCAGTTTTGCCCGCAACCACCAGGCCAAACCGCCATCGCCAGCATGCTCGAGGAAAGCCTTGGCGCTGGCGTAATCACCCTGTTGATAATTCATCGCCGCCAGGCGGTCGGCGTTTTCGAGACTGCCACGGGTACTGTTTTGCAGCAGCTTGATCATTTTTTGTTCGTTGGGCGGTTGATCGCCGAACGACCAACCCAACCGGCTGATCAGCGATGCGGTCACCAGTTGCTGCACTGGCTGGCCCTTGAGCAACTCGGCCACTTGATCATCCGGCAGCGTCATCAGGTCCGCCATCAACAGCTTCAGCGATTCGTACCCCACCGCGGAGCCGTGCAGATTTTGCGTGGCGTACAACTCGATGGCGCGGTTCCAGTCGCCGGCGGTGCGCACCACCCGGGCTTCTTCACCGAGGCTGGCGACACCCAGTTCCAGTGGATCGCTGAAGCCGTCGATGCTCAGTTGCCGGGCTTGCTCGAAGGCCTTGGCGGATTGTTCGAGCAGATCCGGAGCCGCATCGGCTTCGGCGCTCATGGCGAACAATGCGCGACCCAACGAGTAAGCCGCCCAGGTGCTGCGCGAAGCCCGTTGCTCGGCGGGTAGGGCCAGCACTTTCTTGAAATACCCGGCGGCCAAGGCAGGATCACCCGCGCCAAATGCCACGGCACCCGCCAGATACAGCCTGTGCTCAAGCGGCAGTTGCGCCCCTTCGGTTTCAACCTGACGGGGATCCGTCAGGCTGCGCAGGTGTTTCACCAACAGCTGTTGCTCGGCGGAAAGCCCCACCTGCTCGGCTTGATCGCGCAGCGCTACAAGGTCAGGTTCATCGCTGTTGTCGGCGCCAGCAGTAACGTTCTTCAACCCGTTGATGGCGTGGCCGAGGCGGCTGATTTCAAAGCTGAAGTTGCCTTCCGGCAGTTCCGCCAGCGACTGGCCTCGGTTATCCAGCAGGCGCATGGGGAAGTCCGGGCCGCAGGCCAGCGCCGAACCCAGCGGCAGGCTGAGGCTCAGGCAAAGCAAATGACGCGGCCAGTTACGGGTGAACATTCGAACCTCCTTGATCAATGTGTGCGCAGCGAGCCCAACCAATGGCACGCTGTCCGCCGGCCGGTATTCGGCCATCGCGCAGGCGGGTGAAGGTAAGCAGATCCGGACGCTGTTGCAACGCATAACCGGCCAAGGCATCAGCCCCCTCACAACCGCTGACCGCCAGTGTCAGGTGTTCGGGCCAGGCGCGGTCGAGGTTGCCCTGGTTGCTGATGCCGATGTCATAGAGGCCATTGTCGGCCGAGAGTTTCAGTTTCAATTGACTGTCGAGGACATCACCACGCGCCACGGCGCGCAAGGTGGTCAAGCTCCAGGCCCGACGGTCGTTGGCCAATGGCAGGCGAAACCAGATCAGGCCCGCCAGATGTTTCGGTGGATCGGCCCGCAACTCGGTGCCGAGGGTGCGCAACGACGACGGATCGGCAAGTAATTCCCGGCGCAAGCCTTCGCGCTCCAGCGTCACTTCGCTTTCCACAACAGGCGCGCCGCCCGCCGACGGCAGCAACGCCACGCCATAAGCCGGCAGCGCCAGATAGAAAGGTTTAGTCGTGACGCGGCTCCAGGCCTTCGCCCATTGCCGAGCCTGATCGGCATCAAACAAGCCGCGACGCGGATCGCTCACCGCGTGCACCTGCAACACACTGCTGTCGACTGTTGATAACAGCGCCGGCAGTTCACGACTGTCGAGCCAGGACGGCAATGCGGTAATACTCAGGGGCAGCGAAGCCGGTAGTGCTTTACGCAAATGCGCGAGAAATTGGCGATACGCCGGTAGCCGGGCGTTACCGGCGTCGTGGTCGATTTCCACACCGGCGAGGTTCACCTCCTTTCCCTGCCAATCGCTGATCACCTGCCGGATTTGCGCCGTAACCTCATCCTGATCCAGCGCCTTGAGCTGCCCATCCAGGCGAATCACCGCAATCACCGGCCGGCCATCACGCTTGAGCAGTGCCGGGTCAATCCGCGCCCGACTCCAGCCGGCGTTGGGGAAAGCCTGCAAGGCCAGCACCCGCAACGTCGAAAAATCGGTGCGGCTGTCCCGGAGGGCTGCGTCGTGGGCCGGCGTCCACTGCCGCTGCCAGACGTAAAGCTGTTGATCCAGCGGCGGTGCATCCTGTCTTTCGCAACCGGTGGTGAGCACCAGCGCCATCAGCAAGACCATCGAGCGAGTGAAAAAAACCATTGAAACGCCTGTTCCTGAAATGCAGAAAGGGCCTCTGCGGCCCTTTTTCGTTCTGCTCACTACCCTACCCAGCCATCGACCGACGGGCAATGTTCGCCTGCAATGATCTTCAGATATCGAGTACCAACGGCTGTGCCCCCTGCGCCGGAATCGCACAGCAAATCAGCACCTGTCCGTCATCCGGCACCTCGGCTGGCGGCAGTGGGTAATGCACCTGACCGCTGATCAAGCGCGTCTTGCAGGTGCCGCAGGAGCCGCCACGACAACTGAATTCCGGGCGCAGGCCACGGCTTTCCGCCAACTCCAGCAAGCTGCCGCCGTCTGGCTGCCAGCGCGCTTCCTTGGCCGAACGCTGGAACACTACGGGCACGGACGTGGTTGCGGCTGGCGGTTGCTCGATCACCACCGCATCGGGGTCCGGTCGCCGGCGCAAGGTGGACGGGCCGAAGGTTTCGGCGTGAATCCGCGAATCGCGAATGTCCAACTCGCGCAAGCCGTCGTACAGCGCCTGGGTAAAACTCCCGGGACCACAGACGACAAAATCCAGCTGATCGTAGTCCTCGACTGTCAGCAGATTCTTGAGCAGCGCGACGTCGATCCGTCCACTGAGGTCGAAGTCCTCTCCTTGTATCGCCTCGGCTTCCGGTTGACTGAGCAAACGCACCACCCGCACCGCGTCCCCGGCATCCTCAAGCAAGCGATCCAGCTCCCGGTGAAACGGCTGCTCGGCCAGCGTGCGCGAACTCTGGATGAACCATGTCGGCCGGATACGGCGGGTGCGCAATCCCTGGTAAACCACCTCCCGCAGCATCGACAACAACGGCGTGATGCCGACTCCGGCCGCCAGCAACACCAATGGCCGACGCTCATGGGGCGCCACGGTGAAATGCCCTTGCGGCGCCCGCGCTTCCAATAAGTCGCCGACACGAATCTGCTCATGCAAATGCGTAGACACCCTTCCGTCACGCTTCACGCTGATGCGGAAAAAATCATCGGACGGTGCACTCGACAAACTGTACGTGCGGATGTGCACATCGCCGTCAATGTTGAAGCGCAGGGGTAGATGCTGCCCGGCCTGGAACAGTGGCAACCCTGCTTCATCGGCAGGCTCCAGGTAAATCGAGCGAATGCTGTGGCTTTGCGCTTCAATCCGCGTCACCCGCAACGGCCGCCATTGATCGCCCAAGGCCTTGGCCTGCAAACGCGCCTTGGCCTGCTCCCATGTGCCGGTGAGCAAGCTGGTAGGTGAAACACCGTCGAAGCGCCAGCGCAACGACAGGGCAGCCGGGCGACGGACCACCTGCTCGACATCGATTGTCCACAGGCGCTCGGCTCCCTGGAACGCCTCGACCTGAGGACCATCAAGGATGATTTCGGTGCGCCCACGGAGCTGCAGCAAATCACCGGTATTGAAATCGATGAACAACAACCCGGCCCGGGGATTGAGCAGCAGGTTGCCTAGGGTGTTGAAATGCAGGTTGCCGGCGAAATCCGGAATGGTCAGGCGATTGCCTTCCACCTGTACGAAACCGGCCTGACCGCCACGGTGAGAAACATCCACCGAACGCTTGCCATCGACATCCACATAACTGGCAACGAAGAACGTGTCCGACTCGGCGATCATGGCTTTGGCCGCGTCATCCAGTTCGTTGAAATGCTGGGAGACACGCGTCGAGGGATCGGCCAGCGGCACCGAGCGAAACTGGCGCAACTGAATGTACTGCGGGCAATTGCCGAAGGACTGGTCCACCGTCACCGCGAAACCGCCCGCGGTCATGGCACGGACATGCCCATTGATGCGGTTGCGGCGGCGGGTATGCAACTCGATGCCCAACAGGCCAATGGCCGAGCCATCGCTCAACTGCGCGGGATCATCAAAGGCCGGCAGGCTGCGAAATTGCAGCAAGCCAGGTTCTGGCGAGTGTGCGAAACCGGGCTGACCTTCAAGGATGCTGGCCCAGGGATGATCGTCGGCATCCACCGCTGCGTACAGCATGAACGGCAATTGCTGATAGAAGGTGCGGTGCTGGTCCGGCATCTCGCTGCGAATCACCTTACGACCGAACGCCTCCATTCGTTCGGCAACGCCCACATGTGCCTGCAGTTGTTTCTCGCCGGCATGCCAGGGTGAACGGTCCATACGGTTTCTCCCTTGCGCCACTGGCGCAGTACGGGGTGGCCCGACAACACCGGGCCACCAGCATCAGGCAGTTTTTTGCAGACCGGCGACGGTGCGCGGCATGCCGACAAAACCTGGCAAGGCTTCGATGCGGGCCAGCCAGGCGCGAATGTTGGCGTACTCGTCCAGCGACACATTGCCCTCAGGCGCATGGGCGATGTAGCTGTAGGCGGCGACGTCGGCAATCGTCGGTTCAGTGCCGGCCAGATACGGCGTATCGGCCAGTTCGTGATCGATCACTTTGAGCACGGTATGGGCATAGGCAATCACTTCCGCAGCGTTGTAAGACGCGCCAAACACGGTGATCAATCTTGCCCGGGCAGGGCCGAAGGCAATCGGACCGGCAGCCGCCGACAACCAGCGCTGGACCTTGGCGGCCCCTACCGGATCAGCCGGCAGCCAGCGACCGTTGCCGTACTTTTGCGCCAGGTAAACCAGAATCGCGTTGGAGTCGGCCAACACCACGCTCTGGTCATCAATCACCGGCACCTGACCGAACGCATTGAGCGCGAGGAACGCCGGTTGCTTGTGTTCGCCCTTGGCGAGGTCAACGAAGATCAATTCGGTCGGCAGTTTCAGCAGGGCCAGCATCAACTCGACACGATGGGCGTGGCCGGAACGTGGGAAGTTGTAGAGTTTGATCGCGTGCATGGTCGAGACCTCGGGTGAGTGCTGCTGTTCAGGAGAAAGGTGGTCGTATCTTCTACTCACATCAAAACCAACAGAATCACCAGCCAACGCAATCCATTATTTCAGTGACTGAAATAATTCAACGCTTGAGCGCCGGATGCTCGCGCAGGGTCTTCACCGCGAAATCGACAAAACTGCGCACCCGAGCCGGCGCTTTGCGCCCGCCCTGATAGACCACATGGATAGGCAACGGCGGCAGCTCGAAGTCGGCCAGAATGATTTCCAGCTCGCCGGCGGCCACCTTGCTCGCCACTTGATAAGACAGTACTCGCGTGAATCCCAACCCCAGACTGGCTGCCGTGATGGCCGCCTGATTGGCCGTCACCACCAGTCGCGGTTCAGCCCGGACACTCAGGGTTTCGCCGTCTTCAATGAATGGCCAACTCCTGAGTTGGCCGATAGCCGAGGTCGCGATAATCGGCGCCTGGGCCAGTTCCCGGGGATGCCTGGGCCGACCATGGCTGGCCAGAAACTGTGGCGAGGCGCAGATCACCCGCCGCACCTCGCCCACGCGGATCGCATGCTGGTTGCTGTCGGGGAGTTCGCCGATGCGGATGGCCACATCGACGCCCTCCTCGACCACGCTCACCACCCGGTCCACCAGCAGCGCATTGATGCAGACCTCGGGGAATTGCGTCAGATAATTCACCATCAACGGCGTGACAAACAGCTCGCCAAACAAGACCGGTGCGGTGATGGTCAGTTGCCCACGGGGATAGATATGGCTGCCCGCAGCAGAGTCCTCGGCTTCCTGCACCTCGGCGAGAATTCTCCGACAGTCCTCCAGATATCGCTGGCCGGCCTCACTCAAATACACGCTGCGCGTGGTACGCGTTAGCAGTTGTGTGCCAATTCGCTTCTCAAGCGCCGCTACCGCCCGGGTAACGCTGGCCGCCGACAGACCCAAACCTCGCGCCGCCGCCGAAAAACCCTGCTCCTTGGCGACAGCAGCGAAGACCTGCATTTCCTGGAAGCGGTCCATGGGACTGTCCTCATTTCAGATAGATAAATCGCAACCGAAGAGCGAAAATTTAATCGCAAATGTTAAACACCATAGTTGGGCGCGCGACCATCAGGTAGATCAATGGGCTACTGCACTCTAGCGTCTGCACCGTAAAAACCAAGCGTGTCACAAACCTTAATTATTGATAATTAATGAGGATTATTTTCTTGCGACGGGTGCGACAGTTGGCAATTATCCTGATCAGCCCGCTGCAACGGCTAATGCCCGGTAGAGAAAAGAGAGCCATTGGTTCAGATTCCAAACCGCTTCAGGCAATGGCTTGCAGCGGACTCCATCAACTGCAGCAGAATTCCAGCCGGTATAAACAGGCGGAATATACGACTGCTCCTATACTACAAACCACCCTGTTACCTATTGGGTTTTTGGTAGGTACCTCGTTGAAGTTTTCTCTACTTAAAGTAAGGCGTTATGGGTTTTTAACGCTTTGACGGCTGTCCGTCGATTTGCTTTATGGATTCACTAAGTAGGGGAGAGTTGAACTTCAACGGCCTGGCTAACCTGTGTGACACAGCAAGGAGTTCGACAATGTTGCGCACTAACATTTCTGCTAGAGCACTGTCCGGTGGTTTGCTCGACGTGCTGATTCGTGCCGGGTTGATTACGGTGCTGGTACTGTTCTGCTTCCAGATCTTCCACCCGTTCCTCAACCTCATGCTCTGGGCAATGATTCTGGCCATCACCCTGTATCCGCTGCATGGGCTCATCAAGCGCAAACTGGTCAACAAGGACGGTCGTGCCGCCACCCTGATCGTGGTGGTCGCCCTGGCTTTGCTGATGGTGCCGATCTACCTGCTGGGCACCTCGATCAGTGAATCGGTCCAGGGCACCCTGGCGATCCTCAAGTCCGATACGATGCAGATTCCGCTCCCCAGCGAAAAAATCGCTTCCCTGCCGCTCATTGGCAAACCGCTCTACGGCTACTGGATGCAGGCTGCCACCGACATGAGCAGCGTGGTGATGAAGGTGATGCCCTATATCAAGTCTGTCGGCCTGACCTTGTTGGGCAAAATGGCCGACGTTGGCGTGGGCTTTCTGTTGTTCATCGGCGCCCTGATCATTGCCGGCGTGCTCATGGCCTATGGCGAAAACGGCGAAAGAAGCGCCATGGCCATCACCTCACGCCTTTCCGGTCCAGAGCGTGGCCCTCGCATTACCGAACTCTGCACTGCAACCATCCGCGCGGTCGCCCAGGGCGTGGTGGGCATCGCGTTCATTCAGATGTTGCTGGTTGGCGTGGGCTTCGTGCTCATGGGCGTCCCCGGTGCCGGGCTGCTGGCCATGGTGGCGCTGCTGATGGGGATCATGCAATTGCCGGTACTTCTGGTGACCATCCCGGTGATCGCCTATGTCTTCGCCACCGACGGCACCACCTTGGGCACTGTCGTGTTTGGCATCTACAGCCTGATCGCCGGGATGGCCGACAACGTCCTCAAGCCGTTGATGCTGGGTCGTGGCGTCGATGTACCCATGCCGGTGATTCTGATTGGCGCCCTCGGCGGCATGGTAAGCGGCGGCTTCATCGGTTTGTTCATCGGGCCGGTTGCGCTGGCGGTGGGCTACCAGCTGTTCTGGCAGTGGGTCCAGGACCAACCGACTGTCGAGGCAATGAACGAGACACCCGAGATCGAGGCGTTGAACGAGACACCGAAGACAGAGGCAATGAACGACCAGCGTCCTGTTTGAGGAGTTTGCGCTTGATGCCACGCCCTGCTCGCATCAGCCGGCTTCTGCTCTGTGGCACCGTCGTCCTGGGGGGCTGCGTGCAATTGGGCCCGGATTTCCAGTCGCCGGCCCAGCCCTGGGTCGACCACTGGAACAGCCCGGCCCTGGAGATCGCCGGCCAACAACACGCGCAACCTGACAGCCGCCAATGGTGGCGCGTGTTCAACGACCCGGTGCTGGACCATTTGATGGCCGAAGCCGATGCCCACAACCCCGACCTGCACGTCGCAGGCCTGCGGGTCATGGAATCCCGCGCACAATTGGGCATCGCACTGGCCGGCCGCTACCCGCAATTGCAGCAGGCCAGCGCCGACAGCCTGTACCTGAACCGTCGGCAGTCGGGCGGCGCCAACCCTCAGGACACGCATTTCTGGCAACACAGCGTCGGCTTCGATATCGGCTGGGAGCTGGATTTCTGGGGGCGTTTCAGTCGTGCCATCGAGTCGGCCGACGCCTCCTGGTTTGCCGCCCAGGCCAACTATGAAAATGCCTTGGTGCTGTTGCACGCGCAACTGGCGCAAAACTACTACGCCTTGCGCACCGCCGAGGCGCGCCTGGCCATCGCCCGCAGTAACGCAAAATTGCAAAAACGCAGCTACGAGATCACCGAGCGCCTGTTCAACAGTGGGGCCGAAGCCGAACTCGACCTGCAACAAGCCAAGACCCAGTACCTGGGTACCCTGAGCACCATCCCGGAGTTCGAGAGCCAGGTGGCGAGCCTGCGCAATGCGTTGTCCACCCTGATCGGCCAGCCACCCGGCTCGATCCCTGACCTCAATCGCAACACCGGCTTAGTGCCGCTGCTCGATACTGCGGTCTTGCAGGATGTGCCGGCCAACCTGCTGGTACGGCGCCCCGATGTTCGTGCTGCCGAACTGCAAGTGGCGGCGCAGTCGGCATTGATCGGTGTGGCCGAGTCCGACCTGTACCCCTCCATCAGCCTGCTGGGCAGCATCGTCTGGTCCGCCAGCTCGCTCAACGCTGCGCCCAATACCCTCGACTTCGTGGCCGGCCCCAGTCTGCGCTGGGACATCTTCGACCACGGCCGAATCACCAACAACGTTCGCGTGCAGGACGCTCGCTTGCAGCAATTGATCGTTATCTACCAGGACAGTGTGCGCCAGGCGGCCCGTGAGGCCGACGATGCCGCGACCGGCTTGATCAAGGCGCTGGAGCGCGACCTTATCCTCAGCGATGCATCGGTGGCAGCCGAACGTTCGGTGACCCTGGCCAACGCCCAATACCGGGAAGGCTATTCGGATTTCCAGCGCGTGCTGGATGCCCAGCGGGCCCTGTTTGCCCAGCAGGATATCTACCTGGTCAACCGTGGCACCGCCGTCAACAGCCTGATCGCCCTCTACAAGGCTTTGGGCGGAGGTTGGTACAGCGACCAGCCGATGGTCGACCCGGCCACCCGCAAACAAATGCAAGAACGGACCGATTGGGGCGATCTGCTCGACGAACCGAAGGAAAGTGCCCATGACTGACAGCCAACTACCGGCCGACGAGAAAGCCCCGGCACCCGCCGCCGACCCTGCGAAAAAAGCGATCAATTGGGTGGTGCTGCTGATCATCCTGAGTCTGGTCTGGTACCTGATGGCCGACCGTTACACGCCCTACACGCAACAGGCACGGGTGCAGGCCTTCATTGTACCGGTGGCCGCCGAGGTATCCGGTCGGGTGACCAAGGTGCATGTGCGCAACAACCAGGACGTCAAGACCGGCGAATTGCTGTTTGAAGTCAATCCGGAGCAGTACCAGATTGCCGTCGATCGCGCTCGCGCCGACCTTGAGTCGACCCGTCGCCAGGTGGGCGCCAACACAGCCGGCGTCGATTCCAAACAAGCGTCCCTGCGCGCGTCCCAGGCCAACGAGCTCAAGGCACGCCAGGACATCCAGCGGCTTGAACGCCTGTACAGCGAAGACCCGGGCACCATCTCGCTGCGCCGCCTGGAGATATCCCGCGCCACCCTGTCAGAATCCATCAGCCAGGTTGCCGCGGCCAAGGCCGAAGTGCAACGTGCGCGCGAACAACAGGGCGGTAACGAAGGCGAAAACGCCCAGTTGCTCAGTGCCGCCAGTAACCTTGAAAAAGCCGAGCTGGACTTGAGCAATACGAAGGTCCACGCGCGCTCGGCCGGCCTGATCACCGATCTGCGCACCGATGTCGGCCAGTTCGCCGCCGCTGGTGCTCCGGTGATGACTCTGATCGCCATCCACGATGTGTGGATCAGCGCCGACATGACCGAAAACAATCTGGGCAGTGTCCAGCCCGGGACGCCGGTATCCATCGTCCTCGACGCCCTGCCGGGGGAGATTTTCAAAGGCCATGTGCGCAGCGTTGGCTATGGCGTTGATATCGGCCAGACCACCCAGCCGGGCAGCCTGCCGAAAGTGGAGAACAGCCGCGATTGGCTACGCCCTGCCCAGCGCTTTCCGGTCATCATCGAATTCGAGCCCGGTGAGTTGACCGGCCCGCAAGGCATTCGGTCCGGCGGGCAGGCCGAAGTCATGGCGTTCCCGAGTGAAAGTAACCCGCTGAATATCCTGGGTCGCCTGTTCCTGCGCGTGATGAGCTGGCTGTCCTATGCGTATTGAGCGCCCGCCCCGGGTTCAGCGCGCCCTGCGCCTGAGCTTCGGCACGGCGCTGTGCCTGGCGGCGAGCTTTGGTCTGGCCCTGCCCATCCCGTTCCTCTCGCCGATGCTGGCGCTGATGATGCTGGCAGCGATGAACCGGCCTTTGCCGTTCAAGGCCAGCCTGGGTCTGATCCTGATCCTGATGCTGACCACCGGGACCGGCCTGCTGCTCATTCCTCTGCTGCGTTACTACCCGTTCAGTGGCGTGTTGCTGGTCGGACTGTGCCTGTTCCTGGCCTTCGGTTATGGCCTGCGCGGCGGCAACCCTCTGGTAGCGACTTTCCTGGTGGTGGGCCTGACCTTGATCAGTTCGGCCGGAACCGCCGAATTCGACCTGGCGCTTGAGGTGATCGTGGCCCTGGTCAAAGGCTTGTTCCTGGCCGTCACCACGCTGACCATCAGCCATTGGCTGTTTCCCGACCCCGCCAGTGCCCCCGCGGCCAAACCCGACCCGAGCCTTACTCCAACCGAAAGCGGTTGGCTGGCGCTACGGGCCACGCTGGTGGTGCTGCCGACGTTCCTGCTGGCCATGATCGACCCGGCCAGTTACCTGCCGATCATCATGAAAGCCGTCAGCCTCGGCCAACAAAGCTGCGCGACCAGCGCCCGCACCGCCGGCCAGGAATTGCTCGGCTCGACTCTGCTCGGTGGCCTGATGGCGATTCTTTTCTGGTGCGCGCTGAGCCTGTTCGTCAACCTGTGGATGTTCTTTCTGTGGATGTTGCTGTTCGGTTTGCTGGCGTCCAGAAAACTCTATGGACTGGCCCGGACCCGACAACCACCGAGTTTCTGGCTCAACAGCCTGGCGACCCTGATCATTCTGCTGGGCCAATCGGTGCAGGACAGTGCAGCGGGCAAGGATGTCTACACCGCCTTCGCCATCCGCATGGGCCTGTTCATCCTGGTGACCTTGTACGCCTGCGTCATGGTCCATCTGCTGGACACGCGGCGCCAGCGTCGAATTACGACCGCCTAGAAACAGAAAAACCCCCTGAAAAGGGGGTTTTTCATCTGTGGATAACTTATTCCACAGTGACCGACTTCGCCAGGTTGCGAGGCTGGTCAACGTCGGTGCCTTTGAGCACGGCGACGTAGTACGACAGCAGTTGCAGCGGGATGGTGTAGAGAATCGGCGACAGGATGTCGTGGATGTGCGGCATGTGCACCACGTGGGTGCCTTCACCGTTGGTCATGCCGGCCTTCTCGTCAGCGAAGACGATCAACTGGCCACCGCGGGCGCGGACTTCCTGGAGGTTGGACTTCAGCTTCTCCAGCAGTTCGTTGTTCGGCGCCACGGTCACCACTGGCATGTCGTTATCCACAAGCGCCAACGGGCCGTGTTTCAGCTCACCGGCCGGGTAGGCTTCGGCGTGGATATAGGAGATTTCCTTGAGCTTGAGCGCCCCTTCCATCGCCACCGGGAACTGCGCGCCACGGCCGAGGAACAGCGTGTGGTGTTTCTCGGCGAACAGCTCGGAGATTTTTTCCACGGTGCTGTCCATGGCCAGCGCTTCGCCCAGACGGGTCGGCAAACGACGCAGTTCTTCGACCAGCGTCGCTTCGACACCTTTGGCCAAGGTGCCACGAACCTGGCCCAGGGAAAGCGTCAGCAACAACAGGCCAACCAATTGCGTGGTGAAGGCTTTGGTCGATGCCACACCGATTTCTCGACCGGCCTGGGTCAACAGGGTCAGATCGGACTCACGCACCAGCGAGCTGATGCCAACGTTGCAGATCGCCAGGCTGGCGAGGTAGCCCAGTTCCTTGGCGTTGCGCAACGCGGCCAGGGTGTCGGCGGTTTCACCGGACTGGGAAATGGTCACGAACAAGGTGTCCGGCTGCACCACCACCTTGCGGTAGCGGAATTCGCTGGCGACTTCGACCTGGCAAGGAATGCCGGCCAGCTCTTCGAGCCAGTAACGCGCGACCATGCCGGCGTGGTAGCTGGTGCCACACGCGACGATCTGTACGTTACGCACTTTGGCGAACAGTTCGGCCGCCTGTGGGCCGAATGCCTGTACCAGGACCTGGTTCTGGCTCAGGCGACCTTCCAGCGTGCGCTGCACCACGGATGGTTGCTCGTGGATTTCCTTGAGCATGAAATGGCGGAACTCGCCCTTTTCAGCGGCTTCGGCACCGTCGCGATACTGCACGGCTTCGCGCTCGACAGCCTTGCCGTCAACGTCCCAGATCTGCACGCTGTCGCGGCGGATTTCGGCGATATCGCCTTCTTCCAGGTACATGAAGCGGTCGGTGACCTGACGCAGGGCCAACTGGTCGGATGCCAGGAAGTTTTCCCCCAGGCCCAGGCCGATCACCAGCGGACTGCCGCTGCGGGCTGCGACCAGACGATCAGGTTGCTTCGAGCTGATCACTGCCAGGCCGTAAGCACCGTGCAACTCTTTAACGGTCGCCTTGAGGGCTACGGTCAGGTCGCGCAGATCCTTGAGTTTGTGGTTCAGCAGGTGGGCGATGACTTCAGTGTCGGTGTCCGAAGTGAACACGTAGCCCAAAGCCTTGAGTTGTTCACGCAGGGCTTCGTGGTTTTCGATGATGCCGTTGTGCACTACTGCCAAGTCACCGGAGAAATGCGGGTGAGCATTGCGCTCGCACGGTGCGCCATGGGTGGCCCAGCGCGTGTGGGCGATGCCCAGACGACCGACCAGCGGCTCGGTGGTCAGTGCCTGCTCCAGCTCACTGACCTTGCCCGGACGACGCAGGCGCTCGAGTTTTTCATCGTTGGTGTAGACCGCCACACCAGCGCTGTCATACCCACGGTATTCGAGGCGCTTCAGGCCTTCGACGAGGATGGCGGTGATGTTACGTTCTGCGACTGCGCCGACAATTCCACACATGCTATTTCTCCTGACTGACAGCCGCGCAAATCAAAGTGATGCCGCGGGCCTGAATCTGATCGCGAGCCTCAAGTGGCAGGCGTTCATCGGTAATAAGGGTATGGACACTGCTCCAGGGCAGCTCCAGGTTGGGAATCTTGCGGCCGATCTTGTCGGCCTCCACCATCACGACTACTTCGCGGGCGACTTCGGCCATGACCCGGCTCAGCCCGAGCAGTTCGTTGAAGGTGGTTGTACCTCGAACCAGATCGATGCCATCGGCGCCGATAAACAGCTGGTCGAAGTCGTAGGAGCGTAGTACCTGCTCGGCAACCTGCCCCTGAAAGGACTCGGAATGCGGGTCCCAGGTACCACCGGTCATCAACAGCACCGGTTCGTGTTCAAGTTCGCTCAGGGCATTGGCGACATGTAGCGAGTTGGTCATCACCACCAGGCCGGGTTGCTGTCCAAGTTCCGGGATCATGGAAGCGGTGGTACTGCCACTGTCGATAATGATGCGCGCATGCTCGCGAATCCGCCCGACAGCGGCACGAGCAATGGCTTGCTTATACTTGGAAACCGGCTGACCAAGGTCCGCGACCAGTTCCTGAGGCATGGTGATCGCCCCGCCGTAACGACGCAGCAACAGGCCATTGCTTTCAAGCGCCGCCAGATCCTTGCGAATCGTAACTTCCGACGTTTCGAAGCGCTTGGCCAACTCATCCACACTGACTTCGCCCTGCTCATTGAGCAAGGCGAGGATGTTGTGACGACGCTGAGGTGTGTTGCGCTTCGACATGAGCTGACAAGTTTCGTTTCGAAAGATAACGGAAGCAATCAAAACCTATCAACGAAACTTCGTCAAGCGCCATGCGATAAAAAGAGCTGTGGATAAAAGCATCGCGGGCAAGCCCGCTCCCACAGGATGGCGAATACTCCTGTAGGAGCGGGCTTGCCCGCGAATGCAATGGATCAGCCTGTGAATAACTTCAGACGATCATCCACATGTGGATAACTCAGCTCTTCTTGACCTTCTCTGGACGCTTCCAGCCATCAATGTTCTTCTGACGCCCACGTCCGATAGCCAACTGGGATTTATCCACAGTCGAGGTAATGGTCGAACCGGCCGCCGTGGTCGCACCGTCCAGGATATCCACAGGCGCTACCAAGGAGTTGTTGGAACCGATGAACACGTCTTCACCCAGCACGGTTTTCCACTTGTTGGCACCGTCATAGTTGCAGGTAATGGTACCGGCACCAATGTTGGTGCGCGCGCCCACTTCGGCATCGCCCAGATAAGTCAGGTGACCGGCCTTGGCGCCTTCGCCAAGGTGAGCGTTTTTCAACTCGACGAAGTTACCCACATGCGCCCGGGCTTCCAGAACAGTACCTGGACGCAGACGCGCAAACGGGCCGGCATCGCTGCCTTCACCCAGAACGGCACCTTCGATATGGCTGTTGGCCTTGATGACCACGCCTTTGCGCAGGGTGCTGTCCTTGATCACGCAGTTCGGACCGATCACCACGTCGTCTTCGATGACCACTTTGCCTTCGAGGATGACGTTGATATCGATCAGCACATCACGGCCTACGGTCACGTCTCCGCGTACATCGAATCGTGCCGGGTCGCGCAGCGTCACACCTTGAGCCATCAAACGGCGACCGGCGCGCAATTGATAATGCCTTTCCAGTTCCGAAAGCTGCTTGCGATCATTGGCACCCTGCACTTCCATGGCGTCGTGCGGTTGCTCGGTGTCCACCACCAGACCGTCGCTCACGGCCATGGCAATGATGTCGGTCAGGTAGTACTCGCCCTGGGCATTGTTATTGGAGAGTCGACTCATCCAGTCGCCAAGACGGGCAAAAGGCAGCGCCAGAATGCCGGTATTGCCTTCGGTGATTTTGCGTTCGGCTTCGTTGGCATCTTTCTGTTCGACGATGGCCGTCACTTTACCAGCGTCATCACGAACGATGCGGCCGTAACCGGTCGGATCATCCAGTTCGACGGTCAGCAAGCCCAACTGCTGTGGTCCCACCTTTTTAAGCAGGCGCTGCAGGGTGTCGACCTCGATCAACGGCACATCGCCGTAGAGCACCAGTACGGTGTCGGCCTGAATGAACGGCACGGCTTGAGCAACGGCGTGACCGGTACCCAACTGTTTATCCTGCAGGACGAAATTCAGATCATCCGCCGCCAGGCGTTCGCGAACAGCATCGGCACCGTGACCGATCACGACGTGGATGCGCTGTGGATCAAGTTGCCGGGCGCTGTGGATAACATGGCCGAGCATGGAGTTGCCGGCAATCGGGTGCAAGACTTTCGGCAAAGCGGAACGCATGCGCGTGCCTTGGCCAGCAGCGAGAATAACGATTTCAAGAGACATGACTGGCTACCAATCCTGGGTGGTCAGCGGCTGCGACCAGGTTGTAAACATCGGAAAAGAAAAAAGGGTAGCCGAGGCTACCCTTTTTAATCAATCACACAACAAGTACGGCCTTAGTGGCCGAACTTCTTGCGGATCTGCTGGACGGTGCGCAGCTGAGCTGCAGCCTCGGCCAGACGTGCGGCAGCAGAACCGTAATCGAATTCCGCGCCCCGCTCATGCAGGGCCTTCTCGGCAGCCTTGACGGCTTCCTGAGCGGAGGCTTCATCCAGGTCGGCAGCACGTTGCACGGTGTCGGCAAGAACCTTGACCATGTTCGGCTGAACCTCGAGGAAACCACCGGAGATGTAATACACCTCCTCTTCCCCGCCCTGCTTGACCAGGCGGATCGGACCTGGCTTCAGATTAGTGATCAGCGGCGCGTGACCCAGGGCGATACCAAGATCACCCAGTGCACCGTGCGCAATCACCATCTCGACCAGACCGGAAAAGATTTCTCCTTCCGCGCTGACGATATCGCAATGGACTGTCATAGCCATCTGATTGCCTCAACCTAAATTAGCGCCCGTTGCCGGGCGCCGGGATTACAGTTTCTTGGCTTTTTCGATCGCTTCTTCGATGCCGCCAACCATGTAGAACGCTTGTTCTGGCAGGTGGTCGTAGTCACCGTTGAGGATGCCTTTGAAGCCAGCAATGGTGTCTTTCAGGGAAACGTATTTACCCGATGCACCGGTGAAGACTTCAGCCACGAAGAACGGCTGCGACAAGAAGCGCTGGATCTTACGAGCACGGTTTACCAACTGCTTGTCGGCTTCCGACAGCTCGTCCATACCCAGGATCGCAATGATGTCCTTCAGTTCTTTGTAACGCTGCAGAACGTACTGAACGCCGCGAGCGGTGTCGTAGTGGTCCTGGCCGATCACGTTCGGGTCCAGCTGGCGCGAAGTCGAGTCGAGTGGATCGACCGCTGGGTAGATACCCAGGGAAGCGATGTCACGGGACAGAACGACGGTAGCGTCCAAGTGGGCGAAGGTGGTCGCTGGCGACGGGTCGGTCAAGTCATCCGCAGGTACGTATACCGCTTGGATCGAAGTGATCGAACCTTCCTTGGTCGAAGTGATACGTTCTTGCAGAACGCCCATCTCTTCAGCCAGGGTCGGCTGGTAGCCTACTGCGGAAGGCATACGGCCCAGCAGTGCGGATACTTCAGTACCGGCCAAGGTGTAACGATAGATGTTGTCGACGAACAGCAGAACGTCGTTACCTTCGTCACGGAACTTCTCGGCCATGGTCAGGCCGGTCAGTGCTACGCGCAGACGGTTTCCCGGCGGCTCGTTCATCTGACCGTAAACCAGTGCCACTTTGTCCAGAACGTTGGAGTCCTTCATCTCGTGGTAGAAGTCGTTACCCTCACGGGTACGCTCACCCACACCGGCGAACACGGAATAACCGCTGTGCTCGATGGCGATGTTACGGATCAGTTCCATCATGTTTACGGTCTTGCCTACACCGGCACCACCGAACAGACCGACTTTACCGCCTTTGGCGAACGGGCAAACCAGGTCGATAACCTTGATGCCGGTTTCCAGCAGGTCGTTGCCGCCTGCTTGTTCAGCGAACGAAGGCGCTGGACGGTGAATGCCCCAACGCTCTTCAGTAGCGATAGGACCAGCTTCGTCGATCGGGTTGCCCAGAACGTCCATGATCCGGCCCAGAGTCGCTTTACCGACCGGTACGGAGATGGCTGCGCCAGAGTCGACAACGTCCAGACCGCGCTTCAAGCCTTCGGTAGAACCCATCGCAATGGTACGAACCACGCCGTCGCCCAGCTGCTGCTGAACTTCCAGGGTGGTCCCGGCCGCGCTTTGTACAGTCAGCGCGTTGTAGATGCTCGGTACGCTGTCGCGTGGAAATTCCACGTCGATAACGGCGCCGATGATTTGAACGATACGTCCGCTACTCATAGCTGGATCCTCTGAATATTTGAACCGTTAAACCGCGGCAGCGCCGCCGACGATTTCCGAGATCTCTTGGGTGATCGCAGCCTGACGCGCCTTGTTGTAGACCAGCTGCAAATCGCTGATCAAATCACCGGCGTTGTCGGTAGCGTTCTTCATCGCGATCATCCGCGCAGCTTGTTCAGCCGCGTTGTTCTCGACCACCGCCTGGTAGACCTGCGACTCCACGTAACGGACCATCAAGCCGTCCAGCAGCTCCTTGGCATCCGGTTCGTAGAGATAGTCCCAGTGGTGCTTGAGGTCTTGATCCGGGGTCGCCACCAGTGGAATCAACTGCTCCACGGTAGGCTGTTGCGTCATGGTGTTGATGAACTTGTTGGACACCACGGACAGGCGGTCAATACGGCCGTCCAGGTAGGCATCCAGCATCACCTTGACGCTGCCGATCAGATCATTGATCGACGGCTCTTCACCCAGGTGGCTGATAGCTGCAACGACGTTACCGCCGAAGTTACGGAAAAAGGCCGCACCCTTGCTACCAACGACACACAGATCGATCTCGACGCCGTTTTCGCGGTTTACCGCCATGTCCTTGACCAGGGCCTTGAACAGGTTGGTGTTCAAGCCGCCGCACAGACCACGGTCACTGCTCACTACGACATAACCAACACGCTTGATTTCGCGGTCGATCATGAACGGGTGGCGGTATTCCGGGTTGGCGTTGGCCAGATGCCCAATTACCTGGCGGATACGCTCCGCATAAGGACGGCTAGCAGCCATGCGCATTTGTGCCTTGCGCATTTTGCTGACCGCCACTTTTTCCATGGCGCTGGTAATCTTTTGCGTGCTTTTGATGCTCGCAATCTTACTGCGAATCTCTTTTGCGCCTGCCATGTAACACCTATCAGGTTAGCAAGCGGGAGCCTTGCGGCTCCCGCTGCGGCTTACCAGGTTTGGGTGGCCTTGAACTTCTCGATACCGGCTTTCATGCCAGCGTCGATCTCGTCATTGAAGTCACCTTTCACGTTGATCTTCGCCATCAAATCGGCGTGATCGCGGTTGAAGAAAGCAATCAGCGCTTGCTCGAAGCTGCCGATCTTGGCGATTTCAACGTCAGTCAGGAACCCACGCTCAGCGGCATACAGCGACAGCGCCATGTCAGCGATCGACATTGGTGCGTATTGCTTCTGCTTCATCAGCTCGGTAACGCGCTGACCATGCTCAAGTTGCTTACGGGTCGCTTCGTCCAGGTCAGAAGCGAACTGGGCGAATGCCGCCAGTTCACGGTACTGAGCCAGAGCGGTACGGATACCACCGGACAGCTTCTTGATGATCTTGGTCTGAGCGGCACCACCCACACGGGATACCGAAACACCGGCGTTCACTGCAGGGCGGATGCCCGAGTTGAACATGGCCGATTCCAGGAAGATCTGACCGTCGGTGATGGAAATCACGTTGGTCGGAACGAACGCGGAAACGTCGCCAGCCTGGGTTTCGATGATCGGCAGTGCGGTCAGGGAACCGGTTTTGCCGGTCACTGCGCCGTTGGTGAACTTCTCTACGTATTCTTCCGAAACGCGGGATGCGCGCTCCAGCAGACGGGAGTGGAGATAGAACACGTCGCCTGGGTAAGCTTCACGGCCTGGTGGACGGCGCAGCAGCAGGGAAATCTGGCGGTAAGCCACTGCTTGCTTGGACAGATCGTCATAAACGATCAGCGCGTCTTCACCGCGGTCGCGGAAGAATTCACCCATGGTGCAACCGGAGTACGGTGCCAGGAATTGCAGCGCAGGAGATTCCGAAGCACTGGCAGCCACGATGATCGTGTTGGCCAGGGCGCCGTTTTCTTCCAGCTTGCGAACCACGTTGGCGATGGTCGATTGTTTCTGACCGATTGCTACGTAGACGCAGAAAATGCCGCTGTTCTTCTGGTTGATGATCGCGTCGATCGCCAGAGCGGTTTTACCGATCTGACGGTCACCGATGATCAGCTCACGCTGGCCACGGCCGACAGGGATCATGGCATCGACAGCCTTGTAGCCAGTCTGTACAGGCTGGTCTACCGACTTACGCCAGATCACGCCTGGAGCAACTTTCTCGACCGCGTCGGTCTCGGTGTTGCCCAGTGGACCTTTGCCGTCAACAGGGTTACCCAGTGCGTCGACTACGCGACCCAGCAGTTCCTTACCAACCGGAACTTCCAGGATGCGGCCAGTGCACTTGGCGCTCATGCCTTCAGCCAGAGACTGGTATGCGCCCAATACAACGGCACCTACGGAGTCTTGCTCCAGGTTGAGGGCCATACCGAAGACGCCGCCCGGAAACTCGATCATCTCGCCGTACATTACGTCGGCCAGACCGTGAATCCGCACGATACCGTCAGATACGCTGACGACAGTGCCTTCGTTACGGGCTTGGGAGGTCACATCGAGCTTGTCGATGCGGCCCTTGATAATTTCACTTATTTCGGAAGGATTGAGTTGCTGCATTGCTCTGCTGCCCCTTCAAACTCAAGATTTCAATGCTTCGGCAAGTTTCGCGATTTTGCCGCGAATCGAGCCATCGATAACCAGGTCGCCGGCGCGGATGACGACACCACCAATAAGGGCAGCGTCCTCCGCAACTTGCAGGCGCACTTCCCGGTTGAGTCGTGCACTGAGAACCTTGGCGAGTTTGTCTTGCTGTTCTTGGTTCAATGCGAAAGCACTGGTCACTTCAACGTCTACCGACTTCTCTTGTTCGGCCTTGTACAGGTCGAACAGAGCGGCGATCTCCGGCAACAGCGGGAGACGGTCGTTTTCGGCAACGACGTGGATGAAGTTCTGTGCCTTGGCATCAAACTTGTCGCCGCACACGTCAATGAACGTGGCGGCCTTTTCTGCGCTCGTCAGTCGCGGGGCCTTGAGCACGCGCTGCATGGTGTCGTCTTCCGACACCGCTGCAGCCAGGCCGAGCATGGCTGACCAATTGGCCAGTTGCTGGTGGGCCTGAGCGTGCTCGAAGGCCGCCTTAGCGTAAGGTCGGGCCAACGTGGTCAGTTCTGCCATGATCGCCCTCGCTTAGATTTCAGCAGCCAGTTGGTTAACCAGCTCTGCGTGCGCGTTTTGATCGATTGTGGCACCCAGGATCTTCTCGGCGCCGCCGACTGCCAGCAAGCCCACTTGGGCACGCAGCGCGTCTTTGACACTGTTCAGTTCCTGTTCGATCTCGGCCTGAGCCTGAACCTTCACACGGTCAGCGTCGATACGGGCTTTTTCAACAGCCTCTTCGACAATCTGGTTACCGCGTTTCTTGGCTTGCTCGATGATTTCAGCTGCCTGAGCTTTCGCTTCGCGCAGTTGCTGACCCGCTTTCTCTTGGGCCAACTCCAGGTCGCGAGCTGCACGGCTGGCAGCGTCCAGACCATCAGCGATCTTCTTTTGACGTTCGTGCAGTGCCGCAATGACCGGAGGCCATACGAACTTCATGCAGAACAGTACAAAAATCAGGAACGCAACGGACTGGCCAATCAGGGTCGCATTAATGTTCACGCCAACACCTCGCAGTTACGTTGTCCATCACACCAAATTACCCGGAAGATCCGAGTAATTAGCCAGCGATTTGACCAACGAACGGGTTCGCAAAGGTGAAGAACAGAGCGATACCAACACCGATCATGGTTACGGCGTCGAGCAGACCGGCAACGATGAACATTTTAACTTGCAGCATTGGAACCATTTCTGGCTGACGCGCTGCGCCTTCCAGGAACTTGCCGCCCAGCAGGCCGAAACCAATTGCGGTACCCAGTGCGCCCAGGCCGATCAACAGTGCAACAGCGATAGCGGTTAGACCAACTACAGTTTCCATCTTTCCTCCCGACTTTTACGTCGTATGGTTTAGGTTTTTTAGATTAAAGCGGTAAAACAAATCGTTTCAGATGCCCCGTAAGGAGCCCCTTCCCGTTTTACCGGGAAGGACATCAGACTAGTCGAGACTGGTCTTAATGGTTTTCTTCGTGCGCCATCGACAGGTAAACGATGGTCAACATCATGAAGATGAACGCCTGCAGGGTGATGATCAGGATGTGGAACACAGCCCACGCCCACTGCAGAACAACGCCCAGGCCACTAAGCCAGAGCAGACCGCTGCCGAACATCACAGCAATCAGAATGAAGACCAGCTCGCCGGCATACATGTTGCCGAACAGACGCAGAGCCAGGGAGATCGGCTTGGCGATCAGGGTCACGAATTCCAGCAGGAAGTTCACCGGGATCAGCAGCGCCTGAAGGAAGATGTTCTTGCTGCCGAACGGGTGCAGGGTCAGCTCACCGATGAAGCCGCCGAGGCCCTTGATCTTGATGCTGTAGAAAATGATCAGCGCGAACACCGAGAAGGCCATGGCCAGAGTAGCGTTCGGGTCGGTGGTCGACACGGCACGGAACGGGATGTGGTGGTCGCCGGAGATCAGGATGGCCAGTTGAGGAATCCAGTCGACCGGTACCAGGTCGACGGCGTTCATCATGAACACCCAGACGAAGATGGTCAGTGCCAGCGGTGCAACCACTGGGCTACGGCCATGGAAGCTGTCTTTCACGCTGCCATCGACGAATTCGACCAATACTTCAACGAAGTTCTGCAAAGCACCAGGAACACCGGTAGTCGCCTTCTTTGCCGCCATGCGGAAAAGGAGAACGAAAATCAGACCCAATGCGACCGACCAGCCGAGAGTATCGACGTGGAAAGCCCAGAATCCCATTTCCTTGGCTTCTGCTGCGGTGTGGGCAAAGCCCCAGCCGCCGGTAGGGAGCTGACCGAAGGTCAGGTTCTGCAAGTGGTGCTGGATATAGCCCGAAGCGGTTGTTTCTGCCATGGTTGCCTCAAACGCCCTAAGGTCTCGAAAGTCTTGTTCTCATCAGCAGGGGAGCGAACCAGCTGACCGACTGAGTCAGCACGAAGGCACCGAATACTGCAATCGGCGCCAGTGGCTTCACACCTGCAAACACCAGTGCAAACAGCACTGCCGTCAAAATCAGTTTGCCTGCCTCGCCGGCATAAAAAGACCGGACGATGGACTGGGCTGCTCGGGCGCCGGAAAACCGAAATGCCCTGTGAGCGAAATAAACATTGGGTAGCAAGGCTATCAGGCCTCCGCAGAGTCCCGAGTACCCGGCAACGACTCCATATCGGTACCAGAGCGCCAAAGCGGCGATCAGCAACACGACAAATTGAGCCATTAACACCGGAAAAACTGCCAGGCGATGGAAGGGCAGGCGGTTTGGCGTGCGGGTTTCCATCACTTTTACTCTCCAATGGTCGGCTGCCGAAATTCACTAACTTGGCATAATTTGTGCCGACAAAATGCGCGCAGAGTATAGGGGCGGTTCTGCCCCTATTCAACTGTCAGGTAGTGATTTCCGACTGCGCGCTACATGAGGAAATGTTTCAGCGGATATGTGCAAGTACGCCTTGAAGCTCATCCAGGGAGTTGTAGCCAATCACCAACTGCCCTTTACCCTTCTTACCGTGGCGGATCTGCACCGCAGAGCCTAGGCGCTCGGCCAGGCGCTGTTCGAGCCGGGCGATATCCGGGTCCGGTTTTGCCGCTTCAACAGGCTCCGGTTTACCACTCAACCACTGGCGAACCAGTGCCTCGGTTTGGCGCACGGTCAGCCCGCGTGCGACAACATGTCGCGCCCCTTCAACCTGTTGAATTTCCGGTAAACCGAGCAAAGCACGGGCATGACCCATTTCCAGGTCGCCGTGGGACAACATGGTCTTGATGACTTCCGGCAAGGAAATCAGGCGCAACAGGTTGGCCACGGTCACCCGGGACTTGCCCACAGCTTCCGCCACCTGTTGCTGGGTCAGCTGAAACTCCTGCTGCAAACGCTGCAAGGCCACCGCTTCTTCAATCGGGTTCAGGTCTTCGCGCTGGATGTTCTCGATCAGCGCGATGGCGATCGCGGTTTCATCGGGTACATCGCGAACCATCGCCGGGATGGTTTCCTGTCCGGCTTGCTGGCTGGCGCGCCAGCGACGTTCACCGGCAATGATCTCGAAGCGGCCGCTGCCGATCGGGCGAACCACGATGGGCTGCATCACGCCTTGGGCCCTGATCGACTGCGCCAGCTCTTCGAGCGCCTGCGGATCCATGTCACGACGCGGCTGGTACTTGCCGCGCTGGAGCAGATCCAGGGGAAGGTGCTGCAGCTCTCGCTGATCGGCTTGCGCCGCTTGTTCTTCCAGCGAGTTGACAGTCGGACCACTCAACAGAGCATCCAGTCCACGTCCGAGACCTCGTTTCTTGACGGCCATGGGGATTCCTTAAGTTGCCTGAGCAGCGGCGATGCGTGAGTTTTTGCGTTGACGACGAACCATTTCGCCCGCCAATGCCAGGTAGGCAACGGCGCCTCGCGATGCTTTGTCGTACGCCAGCGCCGGCATGCCGTAGCTTGGCGCTTCGGCCAGACGGATGTTACGCGGGATGACGGTGTCGTAGAGCTGCTCGCCGAAGTGTTCCTTGAGCTGCGCCGAGACATCGTTCATCAGGCTCAGGCGCGGATCGTACATCGTACGCAGCAGGCCTTCGACCTTGAGGTTCGGGTTCAGCAGTTCAGAGATACGCTTGATGTTATCCACAAGGTCGCTCAAGCCTTCGAGTGCGAAGTACTCGCACTGCATGGGGATAATTACCCCGTCGGCGGCAACCAGTGCGTTCAAGGTCAGCATCGACAGCGACGGCGGGCAGTCGATCAAAATGTAATCGTAGTTTTCCCGGATCGGCGCCAGCGCGCTGCGCAGACGGCTTTCCTTCATCTGCATTTCCAGCAGAACCACTTCGGCCGCGGTGAGGTCGCGGTTGGCCGGCAACAGCTGGTAGCCACCGTGTTCGGAGAAGTGCATGGCCTGGGCCAGATCACATTCGCCGATCAGCAGATCGTAGACCGAGTTTTCCAGGCCATGTTTATCCACACCGCTACCCATGGTGGCGTTGCCCTGTGGATCAAGGTCGATCAACAGCACCCGGCGCTTGGTCGCGACCAGGGATGCTGCGAGGTTGATGCAGGTGGTGGTTTTGCCCACTCCACCCTTTTGGTTCGCAATCGCGAATACCTTAGCCATTCTTGCTTGTGTTCCCAATCATGCCGTGCGGCGCAGTATCAGCAGATGGCGTTGGCCTTGGCAACCAGGTACGGCCAGGGCGTGTTCGCTATCGAGGTGGAAGTCTGCCGGCAATGCTACCAGCTCATCGGCCGGATGAACGCCCTTCATTGCCAGCCAGCGTGTTTCGCTATCGCCGAGGTGGCGAGTCCAGTTGCTGAAGTTTTCCATGCTGCTGAACGCCCGGGAAATGATCCCGTTGAACGGTTGGGCAGGCTGGAACGCTTCGACGCGACTGTGGATAACTTGCAGGTTATCCAGTTTGAGTTCGAGTTTGACCTGGGTCAGGAAGCGGGTTTTCTTTCCGTTGCTGTCCAGGCAGGTCACCTGGGACTCGGGAAACAGGATCGCCATCGGAATGCCAGGCATGCCGCCGCCACTGCCGACGTCGAGCCAGCGACCGTTTTCGATGAACGACATCACGCTCAGGCTATCGAGCAAGTGACGGGAAACCATTTCGTCCGGATCACGCACGGCGGTGAGGTTGTAAGCCTTGTTCCATTTGATCAACAGGGCCAGGTAACCCAGCAGCTGCGCGTGCTGGGTTTCTGTCAGCGTGACACCGAGTTGGCGAGCACCTGTGGATAACTCTTCTGCGTGTTGCGAAGTGACCAACGAACTCAAGCGCTTTGCTCCAACTGACGGCCCGCGCCGCGTTTTTTCAAATGAATCATCAACAGCGAAATGGCTGCCGGCGTAACGCCCGGGATACGCGAGGCCTGGCCCAAGGTTTCGGGACGGGTCGCGCCGAGCTTGCTCTGGATCTCCTTGGAGAGTCCGGAAATATTCGTGTAATCGATATCCACAGGCAATTTGGTGTCTTCGCTGGCTCGCAGGCGGGCGATTTCATCCTGTTGACGATCGATGTAACCGGCGTACTTGGTCTTGATTTCGACCTGCTCGGCAACCTGTGGATCTTCTGCGCCCCCACCGGTCACGGCGATCAGACCAGCGTAGTCGATTTCCGGACGGCTCAAGAGATTCAGCAGGTTGTATTCGTGGGTCAGTGGCGTACCGAATTTTTCGGCAATGGCATCGCCCTGTTCGGTGCCCGGGCGTACCCAGGTGCTTTTCAGGCGCTGCTCTTCCAGTTCGATGCTTTCGCGTTTTTTGCAGAAAGCCGCCCAGCGCGCGTCATCCACCAGGCCCAGTTCGCGACCTTTTTCGGTCAGGCGCAGGTCGGCGTTGTCTTCACGCAGGATCAAGCGATATTCGGCGCGGGATGTGAACATCCGGTACGGCTCCTGGGTACCAAGGGTAATCAGGTCGTCGACCAAAACGCCGATATAGGCCTCGTCGCGACGCGGGCACCAGGCGTCTTTGCCTTGCGCACGCAGTGCAGCGTTGGTCCCGGCGAGCAAACCCTGGGCACCGGCTTCTTCGTAACCGGTTGTGCCGTTGATTTGCCCGGCGAAGAACAAGCCGCCGATGACTTTGGTTTCCAGGCTGTATTTCAAATCCCGTGGATCGAAGTAGTCGTACTCGATCGCGTAGCCAGGACGCACGATGTGCGCGTTTTCCATGCCGCGGATCGATTGAACGATCTGCAATTGCACGTCGAACGGCAAGCTTGTGGATATCCCATTCGGATACAGCTCATGGGTGGTCAAACCTTCCGGTTCGATGAACACCTGATGGCTTTCCTTGTCGGCGAAGCGATGGATCTTGTCTTCGATCGACGGGCAATAACGCGGGCCGATGCCTTCGATCTCACCGGCAGCGGAATACATCGGCGAACGATCGAGGTTCGCGGCAATGATTTCGTGGGTGCGCGCATTCGTGTGGGTAATCCAGCAACTGACTTGCTTCGGATGCTGCTCTTTGGACCCCATGAACGACATCACCGGGATCGGTGTATCACCTGGTTGCTCGGACATCACCGAGAAATCCACAGACCGGCCGTCGATACGCGGCGGAGTACCGGTTTTCAAACGACCCACACGCAATGGCAGTTCACGCAGCCGGTGAGCCAGCGCGATCGATGGCGGATCACCGGCGCGACCGCCGGAAAAATTCTGCAACCCGATGTGGATAAGTCCACCGAGGAACGTGCCGGTGGTCAACACCACGGAATCGGCGAGGAAACGCAGACCCATTTGCGTGACAACACCACGGACTTGTTCCTGCTCGACGATCAGATCGTCAGCGGCCTGTTGAAATATCCACAGGTTCGGCTGGTTCTCCAGGATTTCGCGGACAGCTGCCTTGTAAAGAACCCGGTCTGCCTGTGCGCGGGTTGCTCGCACGGCCGGGCCTTTGCGGCTGTTCAACACGCGAAACTGGATACCGCCTTTATCGGTAGCCATGGCCATCGCGCCGCCGAGGGCGTCGATTTCCTTGACCAGGTGGCTTTTGCCGATCCCGCCAATGGCCGGGTTGCAACTCATGGCACCGAGGGTTTCCACGTTATGCGTCAGCAACAGGGTTTTAACCCCCATACGTGCTGAGGCCAGTGCTGCCTCGGTACCGGCATGACCGCCGCCGATGACGATCACTTCAAAACGGGAAGGGAAATCCACCACGCACCTCGTGCCTGCTTAAGTAGGTAATTCAGGAATAGTTTGAGCTCAGGTTTTCGGACCTGGTCGACAAGTATAGGGACTTCGCCCTTCCTAAAGAACCCTTTGCACAAAATTTAACCAGCTGTGGAAAAGTCGGAGTTATAGAAATTAAAAAGAAAGAAATTTATTAAATCTTTGTTTTTATGTTTATTTCTATGCACCTTCATTTCTGTGGATAGATTTACACAGCCCTTTGTTTTCAATGTGTACAGAGACTCAAAACCCTGTGTTCATGTACCAATGAGGCCCTTGGATAACCAGTGTAAGCCTGTGGATGAAAGTGGTGGTTATCCACAGAGGCGGTTATGTCCAGTTTTCGAGCCCTGTTATCAACTGACCTTAGCTACGGTTATTCACAGGGCTTAATCCACAGAAAAGCGCCGTTTGCTCGAAATTCGGGCACAGGAATTCCGCTCAAGCAGACGAAGTCCGCTCGGCACTGGAGGTATTTTTCAGAAAAGGAGGGAGCAGACAGGCACAAATGGCCTGTCTGTGAACAACAGGAGGGCTACTTACCGATACAGAAGCTGGAGAAAATTCGCCCCAGCAGATCGTCAGAGCTGAAAGCACCGGTGATTTCACCCAGCGACTGCTGAGCCTGGCGCAAATCCTCGGCCAGCAACTCGCCAGCACCGGCCAGGGTCAATTGGGCACGGCCATGCTCGAGGGCAGCACCGGCATGACGTAGCGCCTCAAGGTGTCGCCGGCGAGCGCTGAAGCTGCTTTCGGACGTTTGTTCATAGCCCATGCAGGCCTTGAGGTGATCACGCAGCAGGTCCAGCCCGACACCACCAGACTTGGCGCTCAGGCTGATGGTGACATGGCCGTCCTCGCTGACCTCCAGGGCAATGGCTTCGCCCGTAAGGTCGGCCTTGTTGCGAATCAGGGTGACTTTCGCGGGATCGGGACGGATTTCGAGAAACTCCGGCCAGAGTGCAAAAGGATCGAGGGCTTCCGGTGCCGTGGCATCGACCACCAGCAATACCCGATCTGCTTCGCCGATGGCTTTCAAGGCACGCTCGACGCCGATCTTTTCCACATGATCATCGGTATCGCGCAGACCAGCGGTATCCACGACGTGCAGCGGCATGCCATCGATGTGGATATGTTCACGAAGCACGTCACGGGTGGTGCCGGCAATTTCGGTCACGATCGCCGCTTCACGCCCGGCCAGGGCGTTGAGCAGGCTGGATTTGCCGGCATTCGGACGACCGGCAATGACCACGGTCATGCCATCACGCAGTAACGCACCCTGCCCGGCTTCGCGGATGACGGTGGATAACTCGTCGCGCACTTTGTCGAGCATGCTCAAGACGTGGCCATCGGCGAGGAAGTCGATTTCCTCTTCCGGAAAATCGATGGCCGCTTCGACATAGATGCGCAGGCCGATCAGCTGTTCGGTGAGGTTATGCACACGTGACGAGAAAGCCCCCTGCAGGGAGCGCAATGCGTTTCGCGCAGCCTGGGCGGAACTGGCTTCAATCAGGTCGGCAATGGCTTCGGCCTGGGCGAGGTCCAGTTTGTCGTTGAGGAAGGCGCGCTCACTGAATTCCCCCGGTCGGGCGAGACGGCAACCCAGTTCCAGGCAGCGCTTGAGCAGCATATCCAGAACAATCGGACCGCCATGGCCTTGCAGCTCCAGCACATCTTCGCCAGTGAACGAGTTTGGGCCGGGGAAATACAGGGCAATGCCCTGGTCCAGCACCTCGTCGTTTTCACTGAAGAACGGACCGTAGTGAGCAAATCGCGGCTTGAGCTCGCGCCCACTGAAGGCCTTGGCCGCAACGCTGGCCAACGGCCCGGAAATACGCACGATGCCTACACCGCCACGACCTTGAGCGGTGGCGACGGCTGCAATGGTTTCACGAGGAACGCTCATAAACCGGTATCCAGACAAAAGTGACAGATAGCAAAACGCCCCACTAGGGGGCGTTTTGAGTGGTTATTCACAGTGTAAATCAGGCAGCTGCTTTGGTAGCCGCTTCGATCTTACGTGTGATGTACCACTGTTGGGCGATCGACAGGCAGTTGTTCACTACCCAGTACAGCACCAGACCAGCCGGGAACCACAGGAAGAAGAAGGTGAAGATGATTGGCATCAGCTTCATCACCTTGGCCTGCATCGGATCTGGAGGAGTCGGGTTCAGCTGCTGCTGGATGAACATGGTTGCACCCATGATGATCGGCAGAATGAAGAACGGATCCTTGATCGACAGGTCAGTAATCCACAGCATGAATGGAGCCTGACGCATCTCGACGCTTTCCAGCAGAACCCAGTACAGCGAGAGGAAAACCGGCATCTGCACGAGGATTGGCAAGCAACCACCCAGCGGATTGATCTTCTCTTTCTTGTACAGCTCCATCATGGATTGCGACATTTTCTGCCGGTCATCGCCATGTTGCTCTTTCAGCGCAGCCAGTTTCGGTGCCACTGCACGCATGCGCGCCATGGATTTGTAGCTGGCAGCCGACAGCGGGAAGAAGATTCCTTTGATCAGCATGGTCAGGAAGATGATCGACCAGCCCCAGTTACCCACAATGGCGTGGATATGTTGCAGCAACCAGAAGATCGGTTGGGCGATGAACCACAAAATGCCGTAGTCGACCGTCAGTTCCAGACCTGGGGACAACTCTTTGAGCACAGCCTGGCTTTTCGGACCTGCGTACAGAACAGCGCTGGTCTCAGCCTTGGCACCCGGTGCAACACTCATCGATGGGCCGGTGAAGCCGATGATGTAGTTGCCTTTGCTGTCTTTACGGGTCTGGACGATGTTGTTTTCGCCCTTGGCCGGAATCCATGCGGTCACGAAGTAGTGCTGCAACCAGGCAACCCAACCGCCAGTGACGGTTTCTTTCAACGGCGCCTTGTCCATGTCCTTCATGGACACTTTCTTGTACGGCTCGGAACTTGTCCACAGGGCGGCGCCCAGGTAAGTCGCGGTGCCGGTAGCCGTGGTCGACGAAGGATCGGCGCTGGCGTCGCGCTTCAACTGGGCGAACATCGCACCGGTCCAGGGCTGGGCGCTCTGGTTGTCGATCAGGTAGGAAACGGTTACGTCATACAGGCCGCGTTTCAGGGAGAAACGCTTGATGTAGTTGACGCCGTCCTTGCTGAACTTCAGGTCCACGACCAATTGGTCCTGACCGTCAGCCAGCTGATAAACCTTCTTCTCCGAGGAATAAACCGGACGACCGGCCGGATTTGCATCCGGACCGTTGGTGCCGATCAGACCACTTTGCGCCAGATAAGTACGTTCGCCGCCGTTATCAAACAGCTGGAACGGAATTTCCGGGTGATCCTGACGACGCGGATACAGCGGCAGGGTCAGCTGGGCAACATCGCCACCTTGTGGGTCGACAGCCAGGTCCAGTACATCCGTTTTGATCTGGATGAGGTCCTTGCTCACAGCCACCGGCGTTTCGGCAGGTGCGCTGGTGTCGCTTGCAGCACGTGGAATGTCGTCACTGGCAGAAGCGTTGGAGCCAGATGCCGTATCCGGCAGGCCCGATGCAGTCGTATTGGTGGCAACATTCTGAGTCGGCAGGGCAGCCTGGCCATAGTCCTGGTTCCATTTAAGAACCATAACGTAGGACACGATTGCCAGGGCGACGATCAGGATCGTGCGTTTGATATCCATGATTACTCGGCCATCGAAGAAGAACGGGAGGTAGGGATAGGTGGAACCGGGTCATAACCACCGGGATTCCACGGATGACAGCGACCTAAACGACGAAAGGTCAGCCAGCCACCGCGAAGAAGGCCATGATTTTCGATGGCTTCTAACGCGTAGCAGGAACAACTGGGGTAGAAACGACAGTGGCTGGCCATCAGGGGACTAATGGCATAGCGATAAAACTGGATCGGAACGAGTGCCAGTTTACGCATCTGGACTGTCTACCCCTACAGTTTCGGTTTTGACTGCTGGTACCGGCGAACTGCGAGCCAGTCGTTTCCAGAGTTTGCCGAAATGCTGAATCAATTCGGGGTTTTCTACGTCGCCCAAACCTTTGCGCGCGACGATAACAATGTCCCAACCGACCAGAGAATCCTGGTTCAGGCGAAACGATTCGCGCATCAGACGTTTGAGGCGATTGCGCTCGACGGAGAGCTTTACGCTCTTTTTCCCGATAACCAACCCGAGACGGGGGTGATCAAGATCGTTGTTGCGCGCAAGGAGCAGGAGATTTTTCCCCGGAACTTTGCCGGTAGGGGAGTCAAAGACTGCCTTGAATTGCCGGGGGGTAAGCAGACGCTTTTCCCGACTGAAGTCCTGACTCACCTCCAGCGCCGGATTATCAAACTGCCAGACGCGCACGACCTTTGGCGCGACGACGCGACAGGACGGCACGACCGTTCTTGGTAGCCATGCGAGCACGGAAACCGTGGGTACGAGCGCGTTTGATAGTGCTTGGTTGGAAAGTACGTTTCATTGTCGTGTTACCTGGTTCGTCCACAACGGGCCGGAATGGCCCCCGTTTTAAGAGACCGGGGATTCTAGAGAAAGCAAGCCTTCAGGTCAATTTCCAACCAACGTTTCCTTATAAATAGATCTTCAAAGGCTTTTCAGCGTTTGCTCCTTGCGTAGATATAAAAATAAGAAAGGAAAGTATTTAAAGCTTTTCTGTAAAGCTTATAAAAGCTAGGCCCGCACCCTTCTGTGGATAAGTCGATTCAGCCCTTGTGTTACCTGATGTACAGAGAATGACAACTACAGTGGAAAACAGTGTTCAGCCTGTGCTGCGCTGTCGGATAACCTGTGTGTGAAAGGTCACCTTATCCACAGGCCGGTTATCCACCGAGTTTCGCCCCCACTTGTGCAATGACCTTAACCCCGGTTATCCACAGAGCTTATACACAGACCACTGGTCGCCTTTTTTGCGTATGAAAGGGTGATTCTTCTTGGTGGATGAACCACCTTCGTGTGGATAAGTCGGCGTCTGGTCGCTACAATGGCCGCTTGTTTTTGCCTCACCGGCTTTCAACTTAGGGGATATCCGTGTCAGTGGAACTTTGGCAGCAGTGCGTGGAGCTTCTGCGCGATGAGCTGCCTGCCCAACAATTCAACACTTGGATCCGTCCACTACAGGTCGAAGCCGAAGGCGACGAGTTGCGTGTCTATGCGCCCAATCGTTTTGTTCTGGACTGGGTCAACGAAAAGTACCTGGGGCGTGTTCTCGAATTGCTCGATGAACACGGCAATGGCATGGCGCCTGCGCTTTCCCTATTAATAGGCAGCAAACGCAGTTCGGCACCCCGTGCCGCGCCCAATGCTCCCCTGGCTGCCGCGGCTTCCCAGGCGCAGGCTGCTCAAGCGCCCGCCAGTCCGCCGCCGGCACCTGCTGCAGCGTCGACCAAGCGTGCGACGCAAAAAGTGGCTGAGGTCACCGAGGAAGAACCTTCCCGTGACAGCTTCGACCCAATGGCCGGTGCCAGTTCGCAACAGGCTCCGGTTCGTGCCGAACAACGTACCGTGCAGGTCGAAGGTGCGCTCAAGCACACCAGTTATCTGAACCGCACCTTTACCTTTGAGAATTTCGTTGAAGGTAAATCCAACCAGCTGGCGCGCGCCGCCGCCTGGCAGGTGGCTGACAACCCCAAGCACGGTTACAACCCGCTCTTCCTTTATGGTGGCGTCGGCCTGGGTAAAACCCACTTGATGCACGCTGTGGGTAACCATCTATTAAAGAAGAACCCGAATGCCAAGGTCGTATACCTGCATTCCGAGCGTTTCGTGGCGGACATGGTCAAGGCCCTGCAACTGAACGCGATCAACGAGTTCAAACGCTTCTACCGTTCGGTGGATGCGTTGCTGATCGATGACATTCAGTTCTTCGCCCGCAAGGAGCGTTCCCAGGAAGAGTTTTTCCACACGTTCAACGCCCTGCTCGAAGGTGGCCAGCAGGTCATTCTCACCAGTGACCGCTACCCGAAGGAAATCGAAGGCCTTGAAGAGCGCCTCAAATCCCGCTTTGGCTGGGGCCTGACCGTAGCGGTCGAGCCGCCGGAGCTGGAAACCCGCGTGGCGATCCTGATGAAAAAGGCCGATCAGGCCAAAGTCGAACTGCCTCACGACGCCGCGTTCTTCATTGCCCAGCGCATTCGCTCCAACGTCCGTGAGCTGGAAGGCGCGCTCAAGCGCGTGATCGCCCACTCGCACTTCATGGGCCGCGATATCACCATCGAGCTGATTCGCGAATCCCTTAAGGACTTGTTGGCGTTGCAGGATAAACTGGTCTCTGTGGATAACATTCAGCGCACTGTCGCCGAGTACTACAAGATCAAGATCTCCGACTTGCTGTCCAAACGCCGTTCGCGTTCGGTCGCTCGTCCGCGTCAGGTCGCCATGGCGTTGTCCAAGGAACTGACCAACCACAGCCTGCCGGAAATCGGCGATGTGTTTGGCGGTCGCGACCATACAACGGTCTTGCACGCGTGCCGCAAGATCAACGAACTTAAGGAATCCGACGCGGACATCCGCGAGGACTACAAGAACCTGCTGCGTACGCTGACCACTTGATGAACACCAGCGCAGCTTATTAAGGCAAGGGACTAGACCATGCATTTCACCATTCAACGCGAAGCCCTGTTGAAACCCCTGCAACTGGTCGCAGGCGTCGTCGAACGCCGACAGACCTTGCCGGTACTTTCCAACGTGCTGCTGGTTGTCGAAGGCCAGCAATTGTCGCTGACCGGTACCGACCTGGAAGTCGAGCTGGTTGGTCGTGTTCAACTCGAAGAGCCGGCGGATCCGGGTTCCATCACCGTGCCAGCGCGCAAGCTGATGGACATCTGCAAAAGCCTGCCGAACGATGCGCTGATCGACATCAAGGTCGACGAGCAGAAGCTTGTGGTCAAGGCCGGCCGTAGCCGCTTCACCCTGTCGACACTGCCGGCCAACGATTTCCCTACCGTGGAAGAAGGCCCGGGTTCGCTGACCTGCAGTCTGGAGCAAAGCAAGCTGCGCCGTCTGATCGAGCGCACCAGCTTCGCCATGGCCCAGCAGGACGTGCGTTACTACCTCAACGGCATGCTGCTGGAAGTCTCCGCTGGCGTGATCCGCGCCGTAGCCACCGACGGTCACCGTCTGGCCATGTGCTCGATGCAGGCCGATATCGGTCAGCCGGATCGTCACCAGGTCATCGTGCCGCGCAAAGGTATCCTCGAACTGGCACGCCTGCTTACCGAGCCGGACGGCAATGTCAGCATCGTGCTGGGTCAGCATCACATCCGCGCCACCACCGGTGAGTTCACCTTCACTTCGAAACTGGTCGACGGCAAATTCCCGGACTACGAGCGTGTGCTGCCTAAAGGTGGCGACAAGCTGGTACTTGGCGATCGCCAGGCTCTGCGCGAAGCGTTTAGCCGTACCGCGATTCTGTCCAACGAGAAGTACCGTGGTATCCGTCTGCAACTGGCCAGCGGTCAGCTGAAGATCCAGGCGAACAACCCGGAGCAGGAAGAAGCGGAAGAAGAAGTGGGCGTTGAATACAACGGCGGCTCTCTGGAAATCGGCTTCAACGTGAGCTACCTGCTCGACGTACTGGGCGTGATGACCACCGAGCAGGTTCGTCTGATCCTGTCCGACTCCAACAGCAGCGCGCTGGTGCAGGAATCGGATAACGACGACTCGGCCTACGTTGTCATGCCGATGCGTCTGTAATCATGCTCAGCAGAAGCTAGATGTCCTTAAGTCGCGTCTCGGTCACCGCGGTGCGCAATCTGCACCCGGTGACCTTCTCCCCCTCCTCCCGCATCAATATTCTTTACGGCGCCAACGGCAGCGGCAAAACCAGTGTTCTGGAAGCCATCCATCTGCTGGGGCTTGCCCGTTCGTTTCGCAGCACCCGTCTGTTGCCGGTCATTCAATACGAACAACTGGCGTGCACGGTCTTTGGCCAGGTTGAACTGGCGGAGGGTGGGCATAGCGCCTTGGGCATTTCTCGGGATCGACAAGGCGAATTTCAGATCCGTATCGATGGGCAGAATGCGCGCAGCGCCGCGCAACTGGCCGAGATCCTGCCACTGCAACTGATCAATCCGGACAGCTTCCGATTGCTGGAAGGTGCGCCGAAGATTCGCCGGCAGTTTCTCGACTGGGGTGTGTTCCACGTGGAACCGCGTTTCATGTCAACCTGGCAGCGCTTGCAGAAGGCCCTGCGCCAGAGAAACTCTTGGCTGCGGCATGGTACACTTGACGCCGTTTCGCAAGCGGTTTGGGACAGGGAACTGTGCCAGGCCAGCGCTGAAATAGATGAATACCGCCGCGCTTATATCAAAGCCTTGAAACCAGTCTTTGAACAAACCTTGAGCGATCTGGTTGAGCTTGAAGGCTTGACGCTTAGCTATTACCGCGGCTGGGACAAGGACCGTGAACTGAGTGCTGTGCTCGCCGGGTCTCTTCAGCGGGACCAGCAAATGGGGCATACCCAGGCCGGACCACAACGTGCTGATTTGCGTCTCAGACTGGGCGCGCATAACGCCGCGGACATCTTGTCCCGTGGCCAGCAGAAGTTGGTGGTTTGCGCGTTGCGGATTGCCCAAGGTCACTTGGTCAGCCAGGCTCGACGCGGTCAGTGTATTTATCTGGTGGATGACTTGCCGTCCGAGCTGGACGAGCACCACCGTCGCGCACTTTGCCGCTTGTTGGAAGACTTACGCTGCCAGGTCTTTATCACCTGTGTAGATCACGAATTATTGAGGGAAGGCTGGCAGACGGAAACGCCAGTCGCTCTGTTCCACGTGGAACAGGGCCGTATCACCCAGACCCACGACCATCGGGAGTGAAGGCATTGAGCGAAGAAAATACGTACGACTCAACGAGCATTAAAGTGCTGAAAGGCCTGGATGCCGTACGCAAACGTCCCGGTATGTACATTGGTGACACCGACGATGGCAGCGGTCTGCACCACATGGTGTTCGAAGTGGTCGATAACTCGATCGACGAAGCTCTCGCCGGCCACTGCGACGACATCAGCATCATCATTCACCCGGATGAGTCCATCACCGTTCGTGACAACGGTCGGGGCATCCCGGTAGACGTGCACAAAGAAGAAGGTGTTTCGGCAGCCGAGGTCATCATGACCGTACTGCATGCCGGCGGTAAGTTCGACGACAACTCCTACAAAGTATCCGGTGGCCTGCACGGTGTAGGTGTGTCGGTGGTGAACGCACTGTCCAAAGAACTGGTCCTGACCGTTCGCCGCAGCGGCAAAATCTGGGAACAGACTTACATCCACGGTGTTCCACAAGAGCCAATGAAAATCGTTGGTGAGAGTGAAACCACCGGCACCCAGATTCACTTCAAGCCATCGGCCGAGACGTTCAAGAACATCCACTTCAGCTGGGACATCCTGGCCAAGCGGATTCGTGAACTGTCCTTCCTCAACTCCGGTGTCGGCATCGTCCTCAAGGATGAACGCAGCGGCAAGGAAGAGTTGTTCAAGTACGAAGGCGGCCTGCGAGCGTTTGTTGAATACCTGAACACCAACAAGACTGCGGTCAACCAGGTGTTTCACTTCAACATTCAGCGCGAAGACGGCATCGGCGTGGAAATCGCTCTGCAGTGGAACGACAGCTTCAACGAGAACCTGTTGTGTTTCACCAACAACATTCCACAGCGTGATGGCGGTACTCACCTGGTGGGTTTCCGTTCCGCACTGACGCGTAACCTGAATACCTACATCGAAGCCGAAGGTCTGGCGAAGAAGCACAAAGTCGCGACCACCGGTGACGATGCCCGTGAAGGCCTGACCGCGATCATTTCGGTGAAAGTACCGGATCCGAAGTTCAGCTCCCAGACCAAAGACAAGCTGGTTTCTTCCGAAGTGAAGACCGCAGTCGAACAGGAAATGGGCAAGTACTTCTCCGACTTCCTGCTGGAAAATCCGAACGAAGCCAAGCTGGTCGTCGGCAAGATGATCGATGCGGCGCGTGCTCGTGAAGCGGCGCGTAAAGCCCGTGAAATGACCCGTCGTAAAGGCGCGCTGGATATCGCCGGGCTGCCGGGCAAACTGGCTGACTGCCAGGAAAAAGACCCTGCCCTTTCCGAACTGTATCTCGTGGAAGGTGACTCTGCTGGCGGTTCCGCCAAGCAGGGGCGTAACCGTCGGACCCAGGCCATCCTGCCGCTGAAGGGCAAGATCCTGAACGTCGAGAAGGCGCGCTTCGACAAGATGATCTCTTCGCAAGAAGTGGGCACCTTGATCACCGCGCTGGGCTGCGGCATCGGTCGCGACGAGTACAACATCGACAAGCTGCGTTACCACAACATCATCATCATGACCGATGCTGACGTCGACGGTTCGCACATCCGTACCCTGCTGCTGACCTTCTTCTTCCGTCAGTTGCCGGAGCTGATCGAACGCGGCTACATCTACATCGCTCAGCCACCGCTGTACAAGGTCAAGAAAGGCAAGCAAGAGCAATACATCAAAGACGACGAGGCCATGGAAGAGTACATGACGCAGTCGGCCCTGGAAGATGCGAGCCTGCACCTGAACGAAGAAGCACCTGGCATCTCCGGTGAAGCGCTTGAGCGTCTGGTGACTGATTTCCGTCTGGTGATGAAGACCCTCAAGCGTCTGTCGCGCCTGTACCCGCAGGAACTGACCGAGCACTTCATCTACCTGCCAGCGGTGAGCATGGAGCAACTGTCCGATCACGCAGCAATGCAGGATTGGCTGGCTCAGTACGAAGTTCGCTTGCGCACCGTAGAGAAGTCCGGCCTGGTTTACAAAGCCAGCCTGCGTGAAGATCGTGAACGTAACGTCTGGCTGCCAGAGGTCGAACTGATCTCCCACGGCCTGTCGAACTACGTCACCTTCAACCGCGACTTCTTCGGCAGTAACGATTACAAGACTGTCGTTTCGCTAGGCGCTCAGCTGAGCACGCTGCTGGACGACGGCGCGTACATCCAGCGTGGCGAGCGCAAGAAGCCGGTGACCGAGTTCAAGGAAGCCCTTGAATGGCTGATGGCTGAAAGCACCAAGCGTCACACCATCCAGCGATACAAAGGTCTGGGCGAAATGAACCCGGATCAGCTGTGGGAAACCACCATGGACCCAAGCCAGCGCCGGATGCTCAAAGTGACCATCGAAGACGCCATTGGCGCGGACCAGATCTTCAACACCCTGATGGGTGATGCGGTCGAACCACGTCGTGACTTCATCGAAAGCAACGCCCTGGCGGTGTCCAACCTGGACTTCTGATCCCGGTCGATGCCAACGAAAAGGCCAACGCATTGCGTTGGCCTTTTTTATTGGTGCGCCAGGCATGGCGCGTTGCGCGTAAGCGCAACCAGCTTGGCTGTGGTGGCCACGCTGGTGACTTGGAGGTGAAAGTCCTCTACACACCCGGCAAGGGGAAGTGTTAGCCAGAGGCAAGGGTGTCGCGGGTGACTGCGAATCTGAAGGAAGCCCGAGGCAAAATGCTGGCCTGACGAACAGGAAGCGGATAGAGGCGGCGCAGCGGGGTAAGAAGGCCAATATCTTCAAAGCCCGATACTTGCACGGAACGCTGCGACGTAGATCCGACAGGCATAAGCAGGAAGGTCGCGCGAATTACCCTGGGAGATCTGTTTAGCCTGCCATGTGCTACCGGCGTCGCGAGATGACGGGATGGGCGACAGAAGTCAGCAGAGGCCGTAGTAGTTGCTCGAAACCGGAGTAATGAAGGGCTGAACCTGCCATGAGTGGATAGTCGGGTGTGATCTCTGTTGGAGCGTAAAGCAGAAACTCCGCGTAGCGGAGGTCAAGACCATTAGGAGGTAGGAGCCGGAAGCTCCGAGGGCCGGTCTGGGCGCTTAGATACCGCAGGCGACACATCAACGGAACCAAGCTCGCTGACGTTGTTTGTCAGTAGGCAGGAACCGCCGTATACGGAACCGTACGTACGGTGGTGTGAGAGGACGGCGGGGGCAACCCCGCCTCCTACTCGATCCTGCGTTTCACTCGCTCGCTGGCGCCACACTCTCCAACCGATACCCATACCCGTAAATCGTCAGCAACTGCCAACCGCGATCCGCTGTCAGGCCAAGCTTGTTGCGCAGGCGATAGATGTGGGTGTCCAGCGGCCGGGACGACGACATTTCTTCATGGGGCCACAGTCGTTCGTACAGGTAATCCCGCGACAGCGGTCGACCGAGGTTGCTGAACAGGCAATGCGCCAGGCGGTATTCGCGTTCGGTCATGACAATCGGTTTGCCGTCGCGGGTGATGGTCAGTTCGGCGTCGTCGAAAACCAGATCATTGAAGCTCAACCCTTCGGCCGCCGCGCGCTGCTGGCCATGTCGGCGCAGGACCGCGCCAACACGGGCTTTCAGTTCATTGGGGCGGAAGGGTTTGCTGACGTAGTCATCGGCGCCGGCATTCAGGGCCTGAACGATATCGCTTTCGCCGTCCCGACTGGTGAGCATGATTGCCGCAGGCGGCGCTTCCATGTGCTCGCGGGTCCAGAGCAGCAATGATAAACCCGTGAGGTCGGGCAGTTGCCAGTCGAGTATCAGCAGATCGAAAGTCTCCCTACGCAGTTGGCGCAGCAGGTCTTCGCCTCGTTCGAAGCTGTACAGCGACCACGGCTGCTCTCCGGCTTCGGCCATTTGTTGCAGGGTTTGCTCGACCCGGCGCAGTTCGGCGGGCTCATCGTCCAGAATCGCTACGCGCATACAGGGTGATTCCTTGTCGCTTGGGCAGCTCTTTATCGACCATAGCGGCTCAATCGAAACAGGGAAAGCAAGTGGCCCGCCGTTGGTCGCGGCGTCCGCTATGATTCTTTGAGTCGAAACTTCAGGCGTAGTAATCATGAAACCGTTTACCCCGTCCTGCCCTGTTGGCCATGTTTGACCAACGCCGCCGTGAAATCCGAGAGCCAAGCCAGGTACAGCGATTGTTTCGGCAATTGGTGCGCGAGTGGTTGTGGATAAGTCTTGTGCTGTTACCGCTGACGACGTTGCTGTCTTATCGCGTGCAAATCAACCTGGGCGATGCGTCCCCAGGTCTGAGCGCAGGGCTTTCCCTTGTTCTGGTGACGTGCGTGCTCGGGTTGTTGCTGTGGCGCCCGCGCCTGGCGCTCTGGTTGACGCTCACGGGGATGGCTTGTGCGTTGCTGACCAGCGCCGGCCTTGCGGAGTTCAAGCGCTGGTGGTGGTCACCGACGCCTGCGGTGCTGGGGATGCTGTTTGGTTATCTGATCTGGAACTGGCGGCGCCTCAGTGTGGTGCTGACCTATTTCGGTTGGGAATTGGCGCGGTTGGACAGCGAGCCGAAAGTGTTTCCGGAGCGCCGTCGTGCCCAGTATCCCGGTGGCGACCGTTTGCAGAAGCAGATCATGGCGCTGGAACAAGCCATGAGCCTGACCCGCGATACCCACCGATTCATCGCCGATGGTCTGGAGTACTTGCCGGTGGCCACCTTGATCAGCGATCCCCAAGGGCAGATTCTGCTCGGCAACCGCAAGGCTCGCGACCTGTTTGGCGGGGATCTGGTCGGCGATGATGTGCTCGGGCGACTTAAACAGCTCGGTTATCCGGATATGAGTCGTGGGCCGGGCTCGTCTTTATCGACACTGCCGCTGCTGGAGTTTCGCGACCTAAGGGAACGCAGCCTGCGTCTGGAGCGTGGCGGGTTGTTGCCGGTAGACGGTGATATTCCGGTCGGCTGGCTATGGAACCTGACTGATTTGAGTGTTGAGCGCGAGGCGGAGGAACAGCGCGCGATCCTGTTGCGGTTCCTGTCCCACGACCTGCGGGCACCTCACTCGGCCATCCTCGCGTTGCTCGATGTCCACCGTCATCAAGTGGGCGGTGATGCGCAACTCTTTGATCAAATCGAGCTACAGGTACGCCGGGCTCTGGAACTGACTGACGGTTTTGTACAACTGGCGAGGGCCGAGTCCGAGGCTTATCAGTTTCAGCCGAGCCTGTTTGCGATGCTGGTGCTGGATGTGTTCGACCAGGCGCTGCCCATCGCGCAGCTGAAACAGATCGAACTGGTTCATCAAGTGGAAGAGGAAGCCCAGGAAAGTCTGGTTCTTGCGGATCAGGCGCTGCTGACCCGGGCGTTGTTCAATCTGCTGGAAAATGCCATCAAATACAGTGTTTCAGGTACTCGTATCCGTTTGCGCGTCAGTCAACGCGACGGCTGGCTGATCTGTGATCTCATCGATCAGGGCAAAGGCATCGCCGCTGAGGAATTACCCGAATTGTTTAGCCAATACCGACGCTTTTCTTCCGCCCAGGGTATCGATGGCGTGGGGTTGGGATTGTCGATGGTCAAAGCCGTGGTTGATCGGCACGGCGGGCGAATCGAGTGTCAGAGCGAGGTGGGTCGGGGTACGAGATTCAGGCTGCAATTTCCGCTGCTTGCCGAATGAACGCGAGTGATTCAGGTCGCTCCGTCATAACGGAAGTCAGCAATTGTTCCGGGCATAAAAAAACCGGCTATATCAGCCGGTTTTTTTACGTCCAAAAAAAACTTATGCACGTTTTTATGGTTTTTATCATTCTAAGAAATATATAAAAAAATCATAAAGTTACGTGCAATAAACGACGTTTTTCGATGAAACGGTACACAGGTTATCCACAGAATCTCAGACAGCCACCTGATCGTTTGAAACCGGCGCTTGCGGAGCCGGTGGCAGCGAGCCCATTTCCCGTTGCATCTGCTCGTTCCACGCCTGGACCCGGTCGTTCAATTCAGCAATGGCTCGCGGTCCGGTGCCTGCGGCATACATCGGCTTGCCAATGATCACAGTGATGACGCCCTGCTTCTTCACCCAACCGGTTTTCGGCCAGAACTTGCCTGCGTTGTGCGCAATCGGCAGCACCGGCAATTCGGCATTGACCGCCAAGGCGCTGCCACCGCGCGAGAACTTTCCGACGGTGCCGAAAGGAACGCGGGTGCCTTCAGGGAAGATCAGCACCCAGACATTGTCCTTGAGCAATTCATCGCCCTTCTTCGCAACATGCTTGAGTGCGGCTTTCGGGTTGTCGCGATCGATGGCGATCGGTCGCAGCATGGCCATGGCCCAACCGAAGAACGGCACATAGAGCAATTCACGTTTGAGCACCTGGCTCAGCGGTGAAAAGTAAGCAGAGAGAAAGAACGTCTCCCACGTGCTCTGGTGGTTCGACTGAATGACGCAAGGCTGTTCAGGTACGTTCTCGGCACCTTTCACTTCGTAACGGATACCCAGAAACACTTTGCTCAGCCATAGGGCGCAGCGGCACCAATACACGTTGATGAAGCGATAACGCGCCTTGAAAGGCAAAAACGGCGCGATAAAAAAACTCAGGCTGCACCACAGCAAGGAACTGGTGCCCAGCAGCAGGTAAAAGAGGAAGGTTCTGATGGCCTGCAATATCGACATGGTGACGTTTACCGTTGCGGGCATTGCCCGCCTGTATAAAGCGCACTCCTGATGGATCCTTTATCAGGAATTTCAGAAGCACTCTAATTGTGGATAAGTTCTGCGGCAATCGCCGCCAGATCGTCAAAAATCAATGTGCCTACCGGTAGGGTCTTGCCCAAAGTCTTTTCGCCTTTCCCGGTCTTTACTAAAACTGGCTGTGAATCGACGGCTTTGGCGGCTTCCAGGTCACCAAGGCTGTCGCCGACGAACCAGAGATTGGTCGGCGACACGTTGTAATGAGCGGCGATGGTTTTCAACATCCCGGGTTTCGGCTTGCGGCAATCGCAGCCTTCGTCCGGCCCGTGGGGGCAGTAGACGATCAGCCCGACTTCACCGCCCTGCTCCGCCACCAGCGCGCGCAAGCGCTCGTGCATGGCATCCAGGGTGGCGAGGTCGTAATAGCCGCGAGCGATGCCCGACTGGTTGGTAGCGACCGCTACCGTCCAGCCGGCCTTGCTCAACTGCGCGATGGCTTCGATCGAACCGGGGAGCGGAACCCACTCCTCCACCGACTTGATGTAAGCGTCGGAGTCGTAATTGATCACCCCGTCCCGATCGAGAATCAGCAGTTTCAACAGCAGTCCCTCAACCCAGCAGCGAAATGTCGGCGACGCCGAGGAACAAACCACGCAGGCGCGCCAGCAACGCATAACGGTTGGCGCGGACTTTTGCGTCCTCCGCGTTGACCATCACGGCTTCGAAGAACGCATCCACCGGCTCGCGCAGTGCAGCCAGGCGTGCCAGGGATTCGCTGTACTGACGCGAGGCGGCCATTGGCTGTACAGCCTGGTCAGCCTGCTGGATCGCCGAGTACAGGGAGAACTCGTTGGCGTTGTCGAAGTACTTGGCTTCCACGACTGTCGGAACGGAGCCTTCGACCTTGCTCAGCAAGTTCGACACGCGCTTGTTCACGGCGGCCAGGGCGGCAGCTTCCGGCAGTTTGCGGAAAGCCTGTACCGCTTGCACGCGCTGGTCGAAGTCCAGGGCCGAGCCTGGCTTCAGGGCACGTACCGACAGGTAGGTCGCAACATCGACGCCTTCGTCTTCGTAACGGGCACGCAGGCGGTCGAAGATGAACTCCAGCACCGATTCGTTCAGGCCGGCAGCCTTGACCTTGGTCCCGAATGCATTCACAGCGAAGGCCACCGCGTCGTTCAGGTCCAGATCCAGTTGCTTCTCGATCAGGATACGCAACACACCCAGTGCGGCACGGCGCAGGGCGTACGGGTCTTTGCTGCCGGTCGGCAGCATGCCGATACCGAAGATACCCACGAGGGTGTCGAGCTTGTCGGCGATGGCCACGGCCGCACCGGTCAGGGTGCTCGGCAACTCAGCGCCGGCACCGCGCGGCATGTACTGCTCGTTCAGCGCCAGTGCGACATCTTCCGGCTCGCCGTCGTTGAGGGCGTAGTAGTAACCGGCGACACCTTGCATCTCCGGGAACTCGCCGACCATCTCGGTCGACAGGTCGCACTTCGACAGCAGGCCCGCACGGGCTGCCCACGCAGTGTTGCCGCCGATGCGCTGAGCGATGAACGCGGCGAGCTTGGAAACGCGTTCGGCCTTGTCGTAGACGCTGCCGAGTTTCTCCTGGAACACCACGTTCTGCAGGCGCAGGTTGAAGTCTTCGAGCTTCTGCTTCTTGTCTTGCTTGAAGAAGAACTCGGCGTCGGTCAGGCGTGGGCGAACCACTTTCTCGTTACCGGCGATGATCTGCTGTGGATCTTTGCTCTCGATGTTGGCCACGGTAATGAAACGTGGCAGCAACTTGCCGTCGGCATCCAGCAGGCAGAAATACTTCTGATTGTCCTGCATGGTGGTGATCAGGGCTTCCTGCGGCACGTCGAGGAAGCGCTCCTCGAACGAGCACACCAGCGGCACCGGCCATTCGACCAGCGCGGTCACTTCATCGAGCAGGGCTGGCGGAACGATTGCCGTGCCTTCCTGGCGGGTGGCCAGCTCTTCGGTGCGCTTGCTGATGATCTCGCGACGCTCGTTGGCGTCGGCCAGCACATAGGCGGCACGCAGGTCGGCCAGGTAGCTGGACGGCGAACCGATGCGCACGTTTTCCGGGTGATGGAAGCGGTGGCCACGGGAGTCGCGGCCGGCCTTCTGGGCGAGGATGGTGCAGTCGATGACCTGGTCACCGAGCAGCATCACCAGCCACTGGGTCGGACGAACGAACTCTTCCTTGCGCGCACCCCAACGCATGCGTTTCGGGATCGGCAGGTCGTTCAGGGAATCTTCGACGATGGTCGGCAGCAGGCTCGCGGTCGCCTTGCCGGCGATGCTCTGGCTGTAGCGCAGTTTCGGGCCGCTCTGATCGATTTCGCTCAGGTCGACGCCGCACTTCTTGGCAAAGCCCAGTGCCGCTTGGGTCGGGTTGCCTTCGGCATCGAACGCGGCCTGGCGTGGCGGGCCGTCGAGGTTGATGCTGCGATCCGGCTGCTGGGTGGCCAGTGCGGTGATCAGCACGGCCAGGCGGCGCGGCGCGGCGTAGACGGTTTTGCTCTCGTAGTTCAGGCCGGCAGCTTGCAGGCCCTTGTCGATACCGGCGAGGAACGCCTCGGCCAGGGTGTTCAGGGCTTTGGGTGGCAGTTCTTCAGTGCCCAGTTCAACCAGAAAATCCAGAGCACTCATTGTGCAGCCTCCAGCTTGGCCAGTACTTCATCACGCAGGTCCGGGGTCGCCATCGGGAAGCCCAGCTTGGCGCGAGCCAGCAGGTAGGCTTGCGCAACGGAACGCGCCAGGGTGCGTACACGCAGGATGTATTGCTGACGCGCGGTCACCGAGATTGCCCGGCGCGCATCCAGCAGGTTGAAGGTGTGGGAAGCCTTCAACACCATTTCGTAGCTCGGCAACGGCAGCGGCTGGTCGAGTTCGATCAGGCGCTTGGCTTCGCTTTCGTAGAAATCGAACAGTTCGAACAGCTTGTCGACGTTGGCGTGTTCGAAGTTGTAAGTGGACTGCTCCACTTCGTTCTGGTGGAACACGTCGCCGTAGGTCACTTTGCCGAACGGACCGTCAGCCCAGACCAGGTCGTAGACCGAGTCCACGCCTTGCAGGTACATGGCCAGACGCTCGAGACCGTAGGTGATCTCGCCGGTCACTGGATAGCACTCGATGCCGCCCGCTTGCTGGAAGTAGGTGAACTGGGTCACTTCCATGCCGTTGAGCCAGACTTCCCAGCCCAGACCCCAGGCGCCGAGGGTCGGCGATTCCCAGTTGTCTTCGACGAAGCGGATGTCGTGGACCAGCGGGTCCAGGCCGACATGCTTGAGGGAGCCCAGGTACAGTTCCTGGAAGTTGTCCGGGTTCGGCTTCAGGACCACCTGGAACTGGTAGTAGTGCTGCAGACGGTTCGGGTTTTCGCCGTAGCGGCCGTCAGTCGGACGGCGGCTTGGCTGCACGTAGGCAGCGTTCCAGGTTTCCGGGCCGATGGCGCGCAGGAACGTTGCGGTGTGGAAAGTGCCGGCGCCTACTTCCATATCGTAGGGCTGAAGTACCACACAACCTTGCTCGGCCCAGTATTGCTGGAGGGCGAGGATCAAGTCTTGGAAGGTACGCACGGCTGGCGTAGGCTGGCTCACGAAATTCACCTGTTTCTTGGGCTGCGATTTAAAGAGCGGGAGTATACCCGATTCATTGCTGCGCACGCCCCCTGGAGCCTTATGCCACGCTGCTTTTGGTGTTCAGAAGATCCGCTGTACATGGCATATCACGATCAGGAGTGGGGCACGCCGCTACGCGATGCGCAGGGTTTGTTCGAGTTGCTTTTGCTCGAAGGGTTCCAGGCCGGGCTTTCCTGGATCACTGTGCTGCGCAAACGCGAGCATTATCGCCAGGTGATGTTCGGTTTTGATGTCCAGCGCGTGGCGCAGATGAGCGATGCTGAAATCGACGAGTTGATGCTCGATCCCGGCATCATCCGCAACCGCCTCAAGCTCAATGCGGCCCGGCGCAATGCCCAGGCCTGGCTGGCGCTGGAGGACCCGGTGGCGTTTCTCTGGTCGTTCGTCGGTGGCACGCCTGTGATCAATCATTTCAAGGATCGCAGCGAAGTCCCGGCCGTGACGCCGACCGCCGTGGAAATGAGCAAAGGCTTGAAAAAAGCCGGTTTCACGTTCGTCGGGCCGACCATTTGCTACGCGCTGATGCAGGCCTCGGGCATGGTCATGGATCACACCCGGGACTGCGACCGCTACGCGCAGTTGGCGAACGGCGGTTAGAATGGCCGCCTCGCGCACAGCACAAAATCAGGAGTGACCTGTGGATAAGTTGAAAGGCGCCTTGCTGGTAGGCGCTCTGCGGCTGTTTGCCCTGCTTCCGTGGCGGGCCGTGCAGGCCGTAGGCTCGGCGATTGGCTGGGTCATGTGGAAAACCCCGAACCGTTCCCGCGACGTGGTGCGGATCAATCTGTCCAAGTGCTTTCCGGACATGGACCCCGCCGAGCGCGAACGTTTAGTCGGACAGAGCCTTAAGGACATCGGCAAGTCACTGACCGAAAGCGCCTGCGCCTGGATCTGGCCGGCCCAGCGCTCCATCGACCTGGTGCGCGAGGTCGAGGGCCTCGACATATTGAAGGACGCCCTTGCCTCCGGCAAAGGCGTGGTCGGCATCACCAGCCACCTGGGCAACTGGGAGGTGCTGAACCACTTCTATTGCAGTCAGTGCAAACCGATCATTTTCTATCGTCCGCCGAAGTTGAAGGCGGTGGATGAATTGCTGCAAAAGCAGCGGGTGCAGTTGGGTAACAAGGTCGCCGCTTCCACCAAGGAAGGCATCCTCAGCGTCATCAAGGAAGTGCGCAAAGGTGGTGCAGTGGGCATTCCCGCTGACCCGGAACCGTCCGAATCCGCCGGGATCTTCGTGCCGTTCTTCGCCACCCAGGCACTGACCAGCAAGTTCGTGCCCAACATGCTGGCCGGCGGCAAAGCAGTCGGCGTGTTCCTGCACGCCCTGCGCCTGCCGGATGGTTCAGGCTACAAAGTGATCCTTGAAGCCGCGCCAGAGGCCATGTACAGCACCGATACGGCGGAGTCCTGTGCGGCCATGAGTAAAGTGGTCGAGCGCTATGTGCGGGCGTATCCGAGCCAGTACATGTGGAGCATGAAGCGCTTCAAGAAGCGTCCACCGGGTGAAGAGCGTTGGTATTGATTCAATTGGCATGATCTGTGGATAACCCTGGACTTGGGGTTATCCACAACCGTTCATTCAAGGGCGCAGAAGATGTCCGAACACCGCAAGTCATTGCGCATCAAGATCAGTCACGAAAGCTTTGGCGATTGCCTGGGGCAGACGCGCAACCTGTCTACCACTGGTGTTTACGTCAAGCATCCGCAACTGTCGGCGCTGCCCCGGGGGGCGGTGGTATACGGTCAGGTGCAGGAATTACCCACAGGCGCGCCGCGGGTACGCATGGAAGTGGTGCTAGTGGATGCCGAGGGTATCGGTTTGCGTTATCTCTGATCAGTGAGCCTGACGCTCAAGCTTCTTCAGGAACACCGTCATTTCCTTCTCGGCCTGCTTGTCGCCATGGCCGCGAGCAGCTTCCAGGCCTTGCTCCCAGGCCTGCCGTGCGGCCGTAAAGTCCGCCAGCGCCAAATGGGCCTTGCCCAGTAGTTTCCACGCCGCTGAATACTTCGGATCGAATTCGACGCAGCGTTGGAAATGCTCCGCAGCCTTGGCGTTTTCCCCCAGATCCAGATAGCCCTTGCCCAGGCCGAAGCGCAGCAATGAGTTATCCACACCCTTGGCGAGCATTTTTTCCAGGGATTCGATCATCAGTGGATTCCTTGATAGAGGTGAATCAGGGGTTGATGGATTCCAGTGAAATTGCTATCGCGAGCAGGCTCACTCCTACAGGGGAATGCATTCCAAATGTAGGAGCGAGCCTGCTCGCGATGGGGCCAGTGCAGTCGCTGCAAAACCTCAGAAGAAGCTCAACCCCACATGGAACAGCTTCTCCACATCGCGAATATGTTTTTTATCCACAAGGAACAGAATCACATGGTCGCCCGCTTCGATTACGGTGTCATCGTGGGCGATGATCACTTCTTCGTCGCGGATAATCGCACCAATGGTAGTGCCCGGCGGCAGGCCGATGTTTTCGATGGCCTTGCCGATCACCTTGCTCGATTTCGCATCGCCATGGGCAATCGCCTCGATGGCTTCTGCCGCACCCCGGCGCAGTGAGTGCACACTGACGATGTCGCCTCGGCGCACGTGGGCCAGCAAGGTGCCGATGGTCGCCAGTTGCGGGCTGATGGCGATGTCGATGTCGCCGCCCTGGATCAGATCGACATAGGCCGGGTTGTTGATGATCGTCATCACCTTCTTCGCGCCCAGGCGCTTGGCCAGCAGCGACGACATGATGTTGGCTTCGTCGTCGTTGGTCAGGGCCAGGAAAAGGTCGGCGTCGGCAATGTTCTCTTCCATCAGCAGGTCGCGGTCCGAGGCGCTGCCTTGCAACACCACGGTGCTGTCGAGGTGGTCCGAGAGATGACGGCAGCGTGCCGGATTCATCTCGATGATCTTTACCTGATAACGGCTTTCGATGGCCTCGGCCAGGCGCTCGCCGATCTGCCCGCCACCGGCGATGACGATGCGTTTGTAGGTCTCATCGAGACGGCGCATTTCGCTCATCACCGCGCGAATGTTCGCCTTGGCGGCGATGAAAAATACTTCGTCGTCGGCCTCGATCACCGTGTCGCCCTGGGGCAGGATCGGCCGGTCACGACGGAAAATCGCCGCGACGCGGGTTTCCACGTTCGGCATGTGTTCACGCAATTGCCGCAGTTGCTGGCCCACCAGCGGCCCGCCGTAGTAAGCCCGCACTGCCACCAGTTGCGCCTTGCCTTCGGCGAAGTCGATTACCTGCAAGGCGCCGGGATGCTGGATCAGGCGCTTGATGTAGTTGGTAACCACTTGTTCGGGGCTGATCAGCACGTCCACCGGAATCGCTTCGTTCTGGAACAATTGCTCTTCGCGGGTCAGGTACGCGGCTTCGCGCACCCGGGCGATCTTGGTTGGAGTGTGGAACAGGGTGTGGGCGACCTGGCAGGCGACCATGTTGGTTTCGTCGCTGTTGGTCACGGCGACCAGCATGTCGGCGTCATCCGCTCCGGCCTGGCGCAACACGGTCGGGAATGAGCCGCGACCTTGTACGGTGCGGATGTCCAGGCGGTCGCCGAGATCGCGCAGGCGTTCGCCATCGGTGTCGACCACGGTGATGTCGTTGGCTTCGCTGGCCAGGTGTTCCGCCAGCGAACCGCCGACCTGCCCTGCTCCGAGGATGATGATTTTCATCCAGTCACTCCATTGAATCCGTTTAACCGCGAGCGGCGGCGATCTTGATCAGCTTGGCGTAGTAGAACCCGTCGTGGCCACCTTCCTGGGCCAGCAACTGGCGACCATGGGGCTGCTTGATGCCGGCCGCCGTGGCGAGGTCCAGTTCACGAGCACCCGGCGTGCGGGCGAGGAAGGCTTCGATGACCTCGGTGTTCTCGGTCGGCAGCGTGGAACAGGTGGCGTACAGCAGGATGCCGCCGACCTCCAATGTGTTCCACATGGCGTCGAGCAACTCGCCCTGCAGCAGCGCCAGCGCGGCGATGTCGTCGGGCTGGCGGGTCAGCTTGATATCGGGGTGACGACGAATCACACCGGTGGCCGAGCATGGCGCGTCCAGCAGGATGCGCTGGAACGGCTTGCCGTCCCACCACGCCTGAGTGTCGCGGCCGTCGGCGGCAATCAGTTCGGCGCTCAGTTTCAGGCGTTCGAGGTTTTCCCGCACCCGCACCAGCCGCTTGGCTTCCAGGTCTACCGCCACGACGCCGGCCAGTTTTGGCTCGGCTTCGAGGATGTGGCAGGTCTTGCCACCGGGGGCGCAGCAGGCGTCGAGCACCCGTTGGCCCGGCGCGAGGTCGAGCAGATCGGCAGCCAGTTGCGCGGCTTCGTCCTGCACGCTGATCCAACCCTCGGCGAAACCCGGCAGGCTGCGCACATCGGCGGCGGCGTCGAGCACGATGCCGTCGCGGCTGTACACGCACGGCGTGGCGGCAATACCCGCCTCAGTCAGCAAACCGAGGTAGGCATCACGGCTGTGATGGCGACGGTTGACTCGCAGGATCATTGGCGGATGCGCATTATTCGCCGCGCAAATGGCTTCCCATTGCTCCGGCCAGAATGCCTTCAGGGATTTTTGCAGCCAGCGCGGGTGAGCGGTGCGCACCACCGGATCACGTTCCAGCTCGGCGAAAATCGTTTCGCTTTCGCGCTGAGCATTACGCAGCACTGCGTTGAGCAACGCCTTGGCCCAAGGCTTTTTCAACTTGTCGGCGCAACCTACGGTTTCACCAATGGCGGCATGGGCCGGGACGCGGGTGTAGAGCAACTGATAAAGCCCGACCAGCAACAGCGCCTCGACATCGGCGTCGGCGGCCTTGAACGGTTTCTGCAGCAGCTTGGCCGCCAGTGCCGACAAGCGTGGCTGCCAGCGCGCGGTGCCGAACGCCAGGTCCTGAGTGAAACCGCGATCACGGTCTTCGACCTTGTCCAGTTGAGTCGGCAGTGAGCTGTTGAGCGAGGCTTTTCCGCTCAGGACGGCAGCGAGTGCCTTGGCGGCGGCCAGACGCGGGTTCATTGAGCGTCCGCCGCTTGACCGAGGACAGTGCCGATGGCGAATTTCTCACGACGGCTGTTGAACAGGTCGCTGAAGTTCAGCGCCTTGCCGCCGGGCAATTGCAGACGGGTCAGGCACAAGGCCTGCTCGCCGCACGCGACGATCAGGCCTTCCTTGCTGGCGCTGAGGACTTCACCCGGGGCACCTTTGCCTTCGGCAAGGTTCGCGGCCAGCACTTTCAGGGCTTCACCGTTCAAGGTGCTGTGGGTGATCGGCCACGGGTTGAAGGCACGCACCAGACGCTCCAGCTCAATCGCCGGGCGACTCCAGTCGATGCGTGCTTCGTCCTTGTTCAATTTGTGCGCATAGGTAGCGAGGCTGTCGTCCTGCACTTCGCCCTTCAACGTTGCGGCGGCGAGGCCGGCAATCGCCTTGACCACGGCCGGCGGGCCCATTTCGGCCAGACGATCGTGCAGGCTGCCGCCGGTGTCTTCGGCGCTGATCGGCGTGGTGACCTTGAGCAGCATCGGCCCGGTGTCGAGGCCGGCCTCCATGCGCATCACGGTCACGCCGCTTTCGGCGTCCCCCGCTTCCACGGCGCGCTGGATCGGCGCCGCGCCACGCCAGCGCGGCAGCAGCGAGGCGTGACTGTTGATGCAACCCAGGCGCGGAATATCCAGCACCACTTGCGGCAGGATCAGGCCGTAGGCGACCACTACCATCAAGTCCGGCTTCAGTGCAGCCAGTTCAGCCTGAGCATCTTCGTTGCGCAGGGTCGGCGGTTGCAACACCGGGATACTGTTCTCTAGAGCAAGCTGCTTGACCGGGCTCGGCATCAGTTTTTGCCCGCGACCGGCCGGACGATCCGGTTGGGTGTAGACCGCGACGATCTCGTAAGGGCTGTCGAGCAGGGCCTTGAGGTGTTCGGCGGCGAATTCGGGGGTGCCGGCAAAGACGATGCGCAGTGGCTCAGTCATGGGTGTTCTCTATTGCAAAGCATCTTGAAAAGAAAAAGGCTTGCCGTGGCAAGCCTTTGAAGGAGGGCATCAAGCGTTTTGGCGATGCTGTTTTTCCAGCTTCTTCTTGATGCGGTCGCGTTTGAGCGTCGACAGGTAATCGACGAACAATTTGCCGTTGAGGTGGTCGCATTCGTGCTGGATGCACACGGCGAGCAAATCTTCGGCGATCAGTTCGTAAGGTTGGCCGTCTCGGTCCAGGGCCTTGACCTTGACCCGTTGCGGGCGATCGACGTTTTCGTAGAAACCCGGCACAGACAGGCAGCCTTCCTGATACTGGCCCATCTCGTCGGTCAGCGGTTCGAACTCGGGGTTGATGAACACTCGCGGTTCGGTGCGGTCTTCGGAGAGGTCCATCACGACGATACGTTTGTGCACGTTGACCTGGGTAGCGGCGAGGCCGATGCCAGGCGCTTCATACATTGTTTCAAACATGTCGTCGACCAACTGACGCACTTCGTCGTCCACTACGGCCACTGGTTTGGCAATAGTGCGCAGACGCGGATCAGGGAATTCGAGGATGTTTAAAATGGCCATAAGCTTGATTAGTGCACGTGTGAAGTAAGGTCGGGTCGATGGTCTGGCGGTCCGAAGATGCAGGCTACCGTTGTAAAACGTAGCTCCCTTTTGTTGACAAGCAAGCCGGGAGCGAGCCACTGAGGGCTCTGGCGTTTCACGCGAACGTACATAATAAAGGGATTCACCGCATGAGGAAATCACTACTCGCCCTGCTGCTCCTGGCCTCGGCCGGTCTGGCGTACGGGCAAGTGCCACTTCGGGAAGATATTCCCACCATAAAGCTGTCGCCTCAGGTGCGCAGCAGCCCGGTAACCGAGGCTATCCCCAGCATTGCGCTGAAATCGATCAACAGCTTTCTGCTGAGCAACCGCATCGTCGACAAGGCCGAGGATTTCGACAAGGCGCCCTACGTCGTCGCCGGTGATGCCGAACGGGTGCTCAGCGGCGCGGGTGACCGCATCTTTGCCCGCGGCCATTTCGATCCGGCGCAACCGGCGTACGGCATCTTCCGCCAAGGCAAGGTCTACACCGATCCGCAGAGCAAGGAAATACTGGGGATCAACGCCGACGACATCGGCGGCGGTGAGGTCGTGGCCATTGAAGGTGACGTCGCCACCCTGGAATTGCAACGCACGACCCAGGAGGTCCGCCTCGGCGATCGCTTGTTCAGCGGTGAAGAGCACGCGATCAACTCGACCTTCACGCCCAGCGCACCGAGCCACGAAATCAATGGTTTGATCATCGATGTGCCGCGTGGGGTCACGCAGATCGGCGAGTTGGACGTGGTTACGCTGAACAAGGGGCAGCGCGACGGCCTGGCCGAAGGCAATCTGCTGGCGGTGATGAAGACAGGCGAAACGGTGCGGGACCGGATCACCGGTCAGCCGTTGAAAATTCCCGATGAGCGCGCCGGTCTGCTGATGGTTTTCCGTACCTACGACAAACTCAGCTATGGGCTGGTGCTCAGCGCTTCGCGCTCGCTGTCGGTGATGGACAAGGTGCGAAATCCGTAAGAGTGCTTCACAAGTTACCAACAGAGTTATCCACAGCTTATTCCCGTTTGTATGGGTGCTCATAACGATCAAGGATGATCCATGTCGCTGTCTGCCGTTACACCGGTTTCCCCTGCGGAACTGGAAGCTCGTTTACGTCTGCACCGTTTGCCGGAACTCGGTCCGGCGCGTTTCAAGAAGTTGCTCGAAGCCTTCGGCTCGGCATCCAAAGCCCTCAGTGCGCCACCCAGTGCCTGGCGCGCGCTGGGTTTGCCACTGGCCTGTTCAGAGGCCAGGCGTAGCACTGAGATCCGTGATGGCGCCAGTCATGCATTGGCCTGGCTGGAGCATCCGGCCCAGCATTTACTGATGTGGGACCAACCGGACTACCCGGCACTGCTGGCACAAATCAGCGATGCACCGCCGCTGTTATTTGTCGCGGGCGATCCGGGCATTCTGGAAAAACCACAACTGGCGATGGTCGGCAGCCGTCGCGCTTCCCGGCCGGGAATGGATACCGCTGCCGCGTTTTCCCGCAGCCTGGCCGGTGCCGGTTTTGTCATTACCAGCGGCCTGGCCCTGGGCATTGACGCCGCCGCGCACCAGGCCGCGCTCGACGTCGGCGGGCAAACGGTCGGTGTGCTCGGTACGGGGCTCGAAAAGTTTTATCCACAGCGAAATAGACGCCTGGCGGACGCCATGATCGCATCAGGTAGCGCAGTGCTTTCGGAGTTTCCACTGGATGCAGGCCCCAGCGCCGGCAACTTCCCCCGGCGCAATCGGATCATCAGTGGTTTGTCTCTCGGGGTGCTGGTGGTCGAAGCCAGTGTCGCCAGCGGTTCACTGATCACCGCGAGGCTGGCGGCGGAACAGGGGCGCGAGGTGTTTGCGATGCCCGGGTCGATCCATCACCCCGGCGCCCGCGGTTGCCATCAATTGATCCGTGACGGTGCGGTGCTGGTGGAAACCATCGAACATATCCTCGAAGCTTTGCGCGGTTGGCAACGACTGTCGTTATCTACAGAAACCTGCACCCCTGCAACGACTCACCCTCTGTTGAAGTTGTTGCATGCCGCGCCTCACACCAGTGAAGCGCTGGCCGATGCAAGCGGCTGGGCTCTGCCGAAAGTGCTGGTGGCGTTGACAGAACTGGAAATGGATGGCCGCGCCGTGTGCGAAAGCGGGCGCTGGTTTGCGCGGGTGAGCTAGGTTTTATAAACAAGATCGGTAAACTGCGCAGAGCCTTAGTCTGGAGTGTTTTTCATGGTCAACAGTTGGCGTGTGCAACAAGCCGCGCAAGCAATTCGCGCCGGGGCGGTGATTGCCTACCCAACCGAAGCGGTCTGGGGCCTGGGTTGCGACCCGTGGGACGAGGAAGCGGTGGAACGTCTGCTGCTGATCAAGGGCCGGTCTATGGACAAGGGGCTGATTCTGGTCGCCGACAACATCCGTCAGTTCGATTTCCTCTTCGAAGACTTTCCCGAGTTGTGGATGGACCGCATGGCCAGCACCTGGCCGGGTCCGAACACCTGGCTGGTGCCGCACCAGAACCTGCTGCCAGAGTGGATTACCGGCGTGCATGAAACCGTGGCGTTGCGGGTCAGCGATCACCCACTGGTGCGGGACTTGTGCGCGCTGGTCGGGCCACTGGTGTCGACGTCGGCCAACCCGCAGGGGCGCCCGGCGGCACGTACGCGGATTCGCGTCGAACAGTATTTCCGTGGCCAGGTGGATCTGGTGCTGGGTGGCAATCTGGGCGGGCGCAAGAACCCGAGCGTGATTCGCGATCTGGCCACCGGGAGGGTTGTGCGCCCGGACTAAAGCTGGATGAACATGTGGCGAGGGAGCTTGCTCCCGTTCGGGTGCGCAGCGCCCGCAAAAACTGCAGGCGCGTTGTAACTGAAACTACACAGTTGCCGAATGCAGGGCTGCTGCACAGCCCAACGGGAGCAAGCTCCCTCGCCACGGAGGGTTATGGCAACAAAACAACCGAACCGGTCGTGCGCCGCGCCGACAACTCGGTCTGCGCCTTCGCCGCGTCAGCCAGTGGATAACGCTGGCTGATGTCCACGGTCAGCTTGCCGCTGATGATCATCTCGAACAACTCGTCGGCCATGCGTTGCAGGTTCTCGGCGTTGTTCGCATAAGTGCCCAGGGTTGGCCGGGTCACGTACAGCGAGCCTTTCCCCGCCAGGATCCCCAGGTTCACGCCGTCGACCGCGCCGGACGCATTGCCGAAACTCACCACCAGCCCGCGCGGCGCGACGCTGTCGAGTGAAGTCAGCCAGGTGTCCTTGCCAACACCGTCGTACACCACCGGGACTTTTTTGCCGTCGGTCAATTCCAGCACGCGCTGAGCGACATTTTCATGGCTGTAGTCGATGGTCGCCCAGGCGCCGTTGGCCTTGGCCAGCGCGGCTTTCTCCGCCGAGCTGACGGTGCCGATCAGCTTCACGCCCAAGGCCCTGGCCCATTGGCAGGCCAGGGAACCGACCCCACCGGCCGCCGCATGGAACAGGATGGTTTCGCCACCTTTGAGTTCATAAGTCTGACGCAGCAGGTACTGCACGGTCAGGCCCTTGAGCATCACGCCGGCGGCCTGTTCGAAGCTGATGGCGTCCGGCAGTTTCACCAGATTGGCCTCGGGCAAGACGTGAACTTCGCTGTAGGCGCCCAGAGGGCCGCTGCCATAGGCGACGCGATCGCCGATCTTGAAGCGGGTCACGTCGCTGCCCACCGCCTCGACCACGCCTGCACCTTCTGAGCCGACACCCGACGGCAGGGACGGTGGCGGGTACAGGCCGCTGCGGTAATAGGTGTCGATGAAGTTCAGGCCGATGGCCTTGTTGGTCACGCGTACTTCCTTCGGACCTGGCTCGGCAGGCTGGTAATCCACATATTCGAGCACTTCGGGGCCGCCATGGGCGCGGAACTGGATACGCTTTGCCATCAGAACTCTCCATAGGTCGTTTTACCAAGCTCCCTATCGGACTCCTAAGCTTGATCTTCGTCAACTGCGGCGAGGTGACTTGCGATGGTATGCTACGCGCCCATTTGCGCAGGCTGAGCTCCAATGGAGCGCCGCGTTGTTTTGCCCGATTCAAGGTGATGACATGACGACCCGCACCGAGGCCGTAAAAGCCTACCTGCTCGACCTGCAAGACCGTATTTGCGCCGTCCTGGAAGCCGAAGACGGTGGCACGCAATTCGTCGAAGATGCCTGGACCAGGCCGGCGGGCGGTGGCGGTCGCACCCGTGTGATAGAAAACGGCGCGGTGATTGAAAAGGGTGGCGTCAATTTTTCCCATGTCTTCGGCAGCGGTCTTCCACCGTCTGCCAGCGCTCATCGACCGGAACTGGCCGGCCGTGGCTTCGAAGCCCTCGGCGTGTCGTTGGTGATTCACCCGCACAACCCGCACGTGCCGACTTCCCACGCCAACGTGCGCTTTTTCATCGCTGAAAAAGAAGGTGAAGAACCGGTCTGGTGGTTTGGTGGCGGCTTCGACCTGACCCCGTATTACGGCAACGAAGAAGACTGCATCCACTGGCACCGCGTCGCCGAGCAGGCCTGTGCGCCGTTCGGCCCGGACGTCTACCCGCGTTACAAGGCCTGGTGCGACAGCTACTTCCACATCAAGCATCGTCACGAGCCGCGCGGCATCGGCGGGTTGTTTTTCGACGACCTGAACGAGTGGGACTTCGATACCACCTTCGCCTTCATGCGCGCCATCGGTGACGCGTACATCGACGCCTATCTGCCGATCGTGCAGCGCCGCAAGAACGATGCGTTCACCGAAAAACAGCGGGAATTCCAGGAGTTCCGCCGTGGGCGCTATGTCGAGTTCAACCTGGTCTACGACCGCGGCACGCTGTTCGGCCTGCAATCGGGTGGGCGTACCGAGTCGATCCTGATGTCGCTGCCACCGCAAGTGCGCTGGGGCTACGACTGGAAGGCCGAGCCCGGCAGCGAAGAAGCGCGCCTGACCGAGTACTTCCTGCAAGACCGCGATTGGTTGGCCGAAGCCTGAACGAGGAATACTGATGGACCGTTATGTCGTTTTCGGTAACCCGATTGGCCACAGCAAGTCGCCGTTGATCCATCGCCTGTTCGCCGAGCAGACCGCGCAAAAGCTGGACTACAACACGCTACTGGCGCCACTGGACGACTTTTCCACCTGTGCCCGGACGTTTTTCCTCGAAGGACGGGGCGCCAATGTGACGGTGCCGTTCAAGGAAGAAGCCTATCGGCTGGCAAACAGCCTGACGGCGCGGGCGCAAAGGGCCGGAGCGGTGAACACCCTGAGCAAACTGGCCGATGGCAGTCTGCTGGGCGACAACACCGACGGCGCCGGACTGGTGCGCGACCTGACGGTCAATGCCGGGTTCAGCCTCAAGGGCAAACGCATCCTGCTGCTCGGTGCCGGCGGCGCGGTGCGCGGTGCTTTGGAGCCGTTGCTGGCCGAGCAACCGGCATCGGTGATCATCGCCAACCGCACGGTGGAAAAGGCCGAGTTGCTGGCGGAACTGTTCTGCGATCTGGGGCCGGTCTCGGCCAGTGGCTACGACTGGTTGCAGGAGTCGGTGGACCTGATCATCAACGCGACCTCCGCGAGCCTGACCGGTGATGTACCGCCGATTGCTGCCAGCCTGATCGAACCGGGCAAAACGGTGTGCTACGACATGATGTACGGCAAGGAGCCGACCTCGTTCTGCCGCTGGGCCAGCGAACATGGGGCGGCGGTGGCGATGGATGGCTTGGGGATGCTGGCCGAGCAAGCGGCGGAAGCGTTTTTCCTGTGGCGCGGCGTGCGTCCGGAGACGGCGCCGGTGTTGGCTGAACTTCGCCGACAGTTGGCCCTTTAAAGTCTTTAATCCTCAAACCGGATCGGGCACTTCTGCGCCCCTTCCAGCTTTCTCAGTTCTTCCACCACCTGCGGTCGGGCCCGACGCAAGGTCAGGCTGCGGTCCTGGCGAAGCAGGCGCCGCGCTTCCTGGTGCAGCATTTCCACCCCGGAATAGTCGATGAAGTTGATCTGCTGCGCCTCGATCACCACGCGCGCGCCGTTCATGCGTTGCAGGCGCACTTGCAGGTAATGGCTGGCGCCGAAAAAGATCGAGCCGCCGACCCGCAGAATGTCTTCCTCGCCATCTCGCACATGCTGCACCCGTGGTTGCGATGTGCGCTTGAGGTAGAAAAAAAGCGAGGCCAACACGCCGGCGTAGATCGCCGTTTGCAGTTCCAGCAGCAAGGTGGCGACGCAGGTCAGCGCCATTACCACGAACTCAGCGCGGCTGACCCGCAACAACGCGCGAATGCCGCGATGGTCCACCAGCCCCCAGGCGATCAACAGAATGCTGCCCGCCATGGCCGGAATCGGGATGTGCGCGATCAGGCTCGCGCCGAAGATCGCAAACAGCGCCACCCACAATGCCGAAAAAATCCCGGCCAGGGGCGAACAGGCACCCGCTTCATAGCTCAGGCCTGAGCGAGTGAAGGAACCGGCTGACAGCGATCCGGAAAAAAACGCACCGACGATGTTCGACAGGCCTTGGGCACGAACTTCCTGATTCGCGTCGAGTATTTGCTGCGAACGTGCGGAGATCGAGCGGGCAATCGACAGGCTGGTCACCAGACCGAGCATTCCGACCGCCACCGCGCTGGGCAGCAGGCGCAGGATCAGATCGAGGTCCAGCGGCAACGGACTGAAAGGAGGTAGCTTGCCGGTAAAGGCGCTGACCAGTTGCACATGGCCGAACATGGATGGCCAGAGCCAAACCAGCAAGCCGCCGAGAACCAGGGTGATCAAGAGCGTCGGCCAGCGTGGCAGCAGCAGCTTGAGGATCACGCCCACCACCACCGTCGCCAGCCCCAGTGCCAGCGAAGGTTTGTCGATGTTGCCGAGATGGCGCAACAAGGTAATGAAATTATCCAGCGCGGTGGCCTGGCTGGGCAAGTCCAGCCCCAGCAGGTTAGGCAATTGACCGATGGCAATGACCACGGCGGCACCCAGGGTGAAGCCGAGTACCACCGAGTGAGAGACGAAATTCACCAGTGCGCCAAAGCGCAGCAACCCCAGCAGCCACTGAAAGAGGCCGGCCAGAAACGTCAGCAACAGGATCAACATGACGTAGTCCTGCGACGCTGGAACGGCCAGAGGACTGACGCTGGCGTACAAGACAATGGAGATGGCCGCCGTAGGACCGCAGATCAGATGCCATGACGAACCCCACAGGCAGGCAATTAGCACCGGAATGATTGCGGCGTACAGGCCGTATTCCGGCGGCAGGCCGGCAATCAGTGCGTAGGCAATGGATTGCGGCAACGCGAGAATTGCGCCGCTGAGGCCAACGATCAGGTCACGACCGACACTGGCGCGGGTTTGCCGGGGTAGCCAGGTGAGGAATGGGAAGAGTGAATGGCGGCTTGGCAGGGCCATGGGGCCTCTCGGGTGGAGTTTTACGGAAGAGTATCAGGCCCAGGCAATCATTGTGGCGAGGGAGCTTGCTCCCGCTGGACCGCGTAGCGGTCCCAAAAGGGTAATCATGATGTGTCTGACTCATCGAGGTAACCGGATTGCGTCTGCTGCGCAGCCGAGCGGGAGCAAGCTCCCTCGCCACAGGTAATCATCAGAGTTTGGCTTTGACCGCCGGCAAAGCATCCTTGCCATCCACGGTCTTCACCCCATCGAGCCATTTATCCAGCACCGCCGGGTTGGACTTGATCCAAGCCTTGGCCGCATCGGCATTGCTGACTTTCCTGTTCACCACCTCGGCCATGATGCTGTTCTCCATGTCCTGGGTGAAGCTCAGGTTGGTCAGCAGTTTGCCGACGTTCGGGCAGGCCTGTGCATAACCTTTGCGGGTCAGGGTATGCACACTGCCGGTGTCACCGAAGTATTTCTCGCCGCCCTTCAGATAGTGCATTCTCAGCTGCACGTTCATCGGGTGCGGGGTCCAGCCGAGGAAGGTCACGAATTTCTGTTTTTTCACCGCGCGGGACACTTCCGCCAGCATGGCCTGCTCGCTGGACTCGACCAGTTTCCACTGGCCCATGTCGAAATCGTTTTTCTTGATGATCTCTTGCAGCGAGATGTTTGCCGGCGCGCCGGAGCCGATGCCGTAGATCTTGTGGTCGAACTTGTCGGCGTATTTGTTCAGGTCGGCAAAGTTATGCACACCCGCGTCCCACACGTAGTCCGGAACGGCGAGGGTGAATTCGGTGCCGTCGAGATTCTTCGCCAGCTGTGTGACATCGCCGTTGGCGACGAACTTGTCATAGAAGCCCTGCTGCGCCGGCATCCAGTTACCCAGGAACACATCGACCTGGCCATCCTTGAGCCCGCCAAAGGTGATCGGCACCGCGAGGGTGTCGACCTTGGCCTTGTAGCCCATGCCGTCCAGCAGAAACCCGGTGATGGCATTGGTCGCGGCAATGTCGCTCCAGCCCGGATCGGCCATTTTCACGGTCTCGCAACTCTGATCGGCAAACGCCGATGCACTACCCAGAGCCAGGAGCCCGACCGTCAGTACTGTGGATAACCTTTGCATGGACTTCCCCTTAACATTATTGGTTTTGGCAGGGTTGTGGATAACGTGCTTTACGCTCCAGATCGTCGAGGTCGATGTGGTTGCGCATGTACTGCTGACTGGCGTCCACCAGCGGCTGGTGATCCCAGCTCTTCAGCTTGCCGAGGGTCAGCGCCTCGGCTACGAAACGCCGGCGCCGCTGGCTGGCGAGCACCTGCTGATGAATTGCCGGAATGTTCCATTTGGCCCGAGCTTCGGTGAGAAAATCGTCGAACAGCTGGCGATGTTGCGGCGATTGGCTGAGTTCTTCCAGTTCACGAGGGTCATTCTTTACGTCGAAGAGCAGGCAAGGGTCGTCTTCGCTGTAGATGAATTTGTAGGCACCGCGGCGGATCATCATCAACGGGCTGACGGTGCCTTCGGCCATGTATTCGCCGAATACCTCGTCGTGACCGCCCTGCCCTTGCAGGTGAGGGACCAGCGAGCGGCCGTCCAGCGGCAAGCCGGGCTCCAGCGAGCCGCCGGCCAATTCAACAAACGTTGGTAACAGGTCCGCCGTGGAAACACTGGCGCTGACCCGGCCGGCGCCGAATTGCCCCGGTGCGCTGATCAGCAGTGGCACCCGTGCGGCCATTTCATACCAGTGCATTTTGTACCAGAGGCCGCGCTCGCCGAGCATGTCACCGTGGTCACCGGAAAACACGATGATGGTGTCATCGATCAGCCCGGTATCCTCTAGGGTTTGCAGGAGTTTGCCGACGTTGCTATCGATATAGCTGCACGCGCCGAAATAGGCGCGGCGGGCATCGCGGATCTTATCCACAGGCAGTGGCTTGTCCCACAAGTCGTAGACCTTGAGCAGACGTTGCGAGTGCGGATCGAGGTTCTGCGGGTCCGGGGTTGCAGGCAGCGGGATATCGGCATCGTCGTACAAATCCCAGAAAGCCTTGGGAATTGTGTACGGGTCGTGTGGGTGAGTCATGGAAACGGTCAGGCAGAACGGCTGGTCGCCATCCTCGCGGATATGGTCGAACAGGTACTGCTGGGCCTTGAACACCACCTCTTCGTCGAAATCCAGTTGATTGGTGCGCACGCACGGGCCGGCTTGCAGCACCGACGACATGTTGTGATACCAGGTCGGGCGCACGTCCGGTTCATCCCAGTTCACAGCCCAGCCGTAGTCGGCCGGGTAGATGTCGCTGGTCAGGCGTTCTTCGTAGCCATGCAGCTGGTCTGGCCCACAGAAATGCATCTTGCCCGACAGGGCAGTGCGGTATCCGAGGCGGCGCAGGTAGTGGGCGTAGGTCGGTACGTCGGCGGGGAAATCGGCTGCGTTGTCGTAGGCGCCGATCTTGCTCGGCAACTGGCCACTGACCAGGGTGAAACGCGACGGCGCGCACAGGGGGCTGTTGCAATAAGCCGAGTCGAACACCACGCCTTGTGCGGCGAGGCGGCTGAGATGAGGCAGTTTGATGGGCGAAGGGCCGTAGAACGGCAACATTGGCGCGGCCATTTGATCGGCCATGATGAAAAGAATGTTCTTGCGCTTCATGTGATCGCGGCATTCCATAGTGGATGTTTATGCGAGAGTGCTGGCTTCGAGAATGAAACCCTCGCACCTTGCGGTAAAGCCCGCGCGCGGCAATGACTAGGATAAGCACAGCTTATGTATGACGCCCTTGGTGACCTGTCACTGGATCTGCTTCGTGCCTTCGAAGCGGCGGCCCGTCAGCGCAGTTTTACCGCCGCGGCGGTTGAGTTGGGCACCACGCAACCGGCCATCAGCCAGCAGATAAAGCGCCTGGAAGAGCAACTGGCGACACGCCTGTTCGACCGTATTTATCGCGGTATCGAGTTGACCGAGGCCGGGCAGATACTTTTTGAGCAGGTTCAGCTCGGTTTGCAGAATATCGACGCAGGATTGAGCGCAATCAGCGCACAGCAACAGCATGAAGTGCTGCAGGTGGCCACGGATTTTGCCTTCGCCGCCTATTGGCTGATGCCGCGTTTGCACCGCTTTCACGCGGCCAATCCGCAGGTGGATGTCAGCCTGGTCACCAGTGAACGCAGCCATAACATGCTACGTACCGATATCGATGTGGCGGTGCTGTTCGGCGATGGCCGCTTCAAGCAGGGTGAAAGCCACTGGCTGTTCAGCGAGGAAGTGTTTCCGGTGTGCAGCCCGCAGTTGTTGAGCGAACGCACTCTGCCCTTGCCGGCCCAGGCATTGCTGGAGTTTCCGTTGCTGCACCTGCGTGGGGAGCACAGCAGTAATTGGTTCGACTGGAGTGGTGTGTTCCGCGAGCTGGGCATCACTTCTCCCCCGGCGCCCGGGCAGTTGCGCTTCGACAATTACACTTTGTTGATTCAGGCCGCGATTGGCGGCCAGGGCGTGGCCATCGGCTGGCGCCACCTTGTGGATAACTTGCTGGCGCAAGGGCTGTTGTGTCGACCGATCGGTGAAACGGTGATGTCGAGGCTGGGTTACTACGTGGTGTTGCCCCAGCGCAAAAGACGTAGAGCATTGATCCAGCAGTTTGTGGATTGGTTGATGGCCGAACAGGCCAGTAGTGCGCAATCGCTCAACGGCCTGACGCTGCCGTCCATTGCGGTTTAGCTGTCGGTGGCGATGAAGTTGACGTGCTCTCGGATGTGCAGGTTCAAGTGCAATTCATCGGCAATGCCCACGGCGGTGCGGGCCAGGCGTCCGAGCGGTTCGGACAACCCCGGCTCGAGGTTGCCGCCGGGTTTGGCGAAATGTTCGATGGTCAGCCCAGGTACCCCGCGCGGCTCGTTAACCAGCGTCCACTTCAATGGACTGCTCTGCAGTGCCTCGCGGATTTCCTCGGCGGCGTGACGTTGCAAGCTGTCCTCGGATTCCGGTTCGTCCAGCACGTCGAAATCACCCACCAGAAACAATCGGGCGATGTTTGCTGCCTGCATGCCATCGATTAGCGCATCCACTGCCAGTACCTGCTCGACCGGGCCCGGCACGATGTTTTTTTCTACGTGTTCGCTGTTGAAGGGTAAGCCTGGAGCGTCCAGTAAGCAGATGACCACGGAACTGCCGGCCACACTCTGCTTGACCCGTTGCGCATCGAACAGGTCGCCAGTCTTGGTGCGCAGCCCCGGGCGGGGTGCCAGCGCATTGAGGTCATCGAGAATTGCGATCACTTCATGCTGGCGTCGCAGCATTTCAGCCATCAGCGCACTGCCCAGGCTACTCATGGCACCATAAAGCACCACTTTCACGACGGGGGTTTCGGCATTTTTCATGGCTGGGCTTCCTGTTTTCCAGCGCCTATATGATGTTTGACCCGCAGGAACCGGCGAGGGTTCGAACAGTTTTCAGAGGGGTTCAGATGCAGCAGATCACGGGTTACCACGCCCACGTTTATTTCGATGCCAGCACGATCGGGCAGGCGCGGGCCTTGTGTGAGCAGGCAGCGCGTTTGTTTCCACTGAAAATGGGTCGCGTGCACGAGCGGCCGGTCGGTCCGCACCCGGACTGGAGCTGCCAGTTGGCGTTCGAGCCGCAGGTGTTGGGCGACGTGCTGCCGTGGCTGGCGCTGAACCGCAAGGGGCTGGTGGTGTTTCTGCACCCGGACACCGGCGACGATTTGCTTGACCACACCGAGCATGCGATCTGGATGGGCGCTATTCGGCCGTTGGACCTGTCTATTTTTTGATCAGAGTGTTTCTTGAGCCTCACCGGGTAAGTGTTCGTCCAGATGCAGCCATGGCAAACGGCTGTCAGTCCAGATGTGCCGCTCGGCCGGTGCTTGCTCGGGATGGTCGAGGGTGGCGATGGTCAAGTCGATGCTTTCCGGGCTCAGGTGCGTCACCAGCGCCAGTTGCGCCCCACAGTGGCCGCAGAAATATCGTGCGCAGGTGGATGAAGAATCGTACCGCGACGGCGTCCCGGCCAGCCATTGAAAGGCCGATGCCGGCACGGTGATCCAGGTGGTCACGATGCCGCCGCTGACCCGTCGGCAAATCGAACAATGGCAGTGGGCGATATCGTGCAGCGGCCCGCTGAATTGATAGCGCAGTTGCCCGCAGTGGCAGCCGCCGGTGTGAAGTTTGACCATGCTTCGACCTCCCGCCCTGTGTTCAGGGACTTGAAACCCAATCCGACGACCGGTTGTACTTCCGGTCAACGCTTTCATCGGCGAAAGCTGGCTGAAAGCTTCCCCGATTAGGATCGCCGCCACTACCGGCAAAAGACCGGTTGGCCAATGCCAGCGTTTTATCGCTCGCACAGCCCATTTAACAACAACAATGGTGATTCTGATGTCCTCTTCTATCCGCCGCTTCGCTGCAACTCCGCCCGTACGTCTCGTGCTTCCCGTTCTGCGCTGATCCCGCCCGATCCGCCCATTCCCTAGCCGCGCTACGCCTGGAGTATTCCCATGCTGACTTTCCTTGGCTTCGCCATGGTCATCACGTTCATGTTCCTGATCATGACCAAGCGCCTGTCCGCGCTGATCGCCCTGATCATAATTCCAATCATCTTTGCCCTGTTCGGCGGTTTTTCGCCGAAGATCGGCCCGATGATGCTCGAAGGCATCACCAAGCTTGCGCCGACCGGCGTGATGCTGATGTTCGCTATCTTGTACTTCGCCCTGATGATCGACTCCGGCCTGTTCGACCCGGCCGTGCGCAAGATCCTCAAACTGGTCAAGGGCGACCCGTTGAAAGTTTCGGTCGGCACCGCCGTTCTGGCGCTCGTTGTCTCCTTCGATGGTGACGGCGCGACCACTTACATGATCTGCGTGGCCGCGATGCTGCCGCTCTACAGCCGTATCGGCATGAGCCCGCGGATCATGGCCGGTCTGATCATCCTCGCCGGTGGCGTGATGAACATGACCCCATGGGGCGGCCCGACCGCTCGCGCTGCCAGTGCGTTGCATGTGGACCCGTCCGACATCTTCGTACCGATGATTCCTGCGATGCTGGCCGGTGTGGTGGCGATCCTGGTCATCGCTTACTTCTACGGCAAGCGTGAACGTGCTCGCCTGGGTGAACTGCACCTGGTGGGCGATGAAATCGACCACAGCGAAATCAGCGTTTCGCAGTTCCCGGATGCCCGTCGTCCGAACCTGATCTGGTTCAACGGCGCCCTGACCCTGGCTCTGATGGGCACCCTGATCGCCGGCCTGCTGCCATTGCCGGTGCTGTTCATGGTGGCGTTCAGTATTGCCATGATCGTCAACTATCCCTGCCTGCAACAGCAGAAGGATCGCGTCGCGGCCCACGCCGGTAGCGTGCTGGCGGTAGTCGGGTTGATCTTTGCGGCCGGTATCTTCACCGGTATCCTGACCGGCACCGGGATGGTCGACGCCATGTCGAAAAGCCTGCTGGCGGTGATTCCGGACTTCCTCGGCCCGTACCTGGCGGTGATCACGGCACTGGTAAGCATGCCGTTCACTTTCTTCATGTCGAACGATGCATTTTATTACGGCGTGTTACCGGTTCTTGCCGAAGCTGCCAGCCATTACGGTATAACCGCGGTGGAAATGGCACGTGCCTCGATCGTCGGTCAGCCCGTCCACCTGTTGAGCCCGCTGGTTCCATCGACCTACCTGTTGGTGGCCCTGGCCGGCATCGATTTCGGTGACCACCAGCGCTTCACCCTGAAGTGGGCAGTGCTGGTTTGTATCTGCATACTGATTGCTGCACTGCTGTTGGGGACTTTCCCGGTGTTCAGCACTCTATAAGCCCAAGACTCACCACTTCGGGTCCAGGCTTCGCTGTTTGAAGCCCGGGCCCGTTGTGGTTTAACAATCGCTCAAAGGAATACACATGGAATGGCTGACCAACCCTGAAATCTGGGTTGCCTTCTTCACCCTGACCGCCCTGGAAATCGTCCTGGGTATCGATAACATCATCATGATTTCGATCCTGGTCAGCCGCATGCCTAAACACATGCAGGCGCGCACCCGGATATTCGGTCTGGCGCTGGCCATGGTCACGCGAATCCTGCTTCTGCTGTCGATCACCTGGGTCATGCGCCTGACGGCGGACCTGTTCGTGGTATTCGGCCAGGGTATTTCCGGACGCGACCTGATCCTGTTCTTCGGTGGTCTGTTCCTGCTGTGGAAAAGCTCGCAAGAGATGTACCACGCGCTGGAAGGTGAAGATGAAAGCAACGACGAACCTTCAGGCAAGGGCGGCAACTTCCTCTACACCATCGTCCAGATCGCGATCATCGACATCGTGTTCTCCCTGGACTCGGTGATCACGGCAGTCGGCATGGTGTCCCACGTACCGGTCATGGTCGCGGCGATCATCGTGGCGGTACTGGTGATGATGTGGGCATCTGGCACCATCAGTGAGTTCATCGACAAGCACCCATCGCTGAAGATGCTGGCGCTGTCGTTCCTGTTGATTGTCGGTACGGTGCTGATTGCCGAATCCCTGGACGTGCACGTGCCAAAAGGCTACGTCTACTTCGCCATGGCGTTCTCGCTGGCGGTGGAAGCGATCAACATCAGGATGCGCACTGCCATCGCGAAAAAGAAGAAACAGCAGGATCCGGTAAAGCTGCGCAAGGACATTCCGGGCCAGTAACCCGGTAGCGGTAAATACGCAAAACCTGTGGGAGCGAGCTTGCTCGCGATAGCGGTCTGTCAGTCAACACCCATGTTGAACCTGATGGCCTCATCGCGAGCAGGCTCGCTCCCACTTTGTTTCTGGCTGGTTACATGAATCTGTTTTCATGACGGTTTTGTTTCAATCCCTTCTTTGGCTATGCGATGCTGGCGCGCAGACCGTTAGCCAACTACAGCTTAAGTACAGAACGTAGAACGTCGCGCGGTACCGTCAACTTGCTCCTTTGGGGCGCTACACCACAGGGGGTCATTATGCTCACCCTGCTCAATTTGCTTTCTGCCGTGGCCCTGCTGATCTGGGGCACGCACATCGTCCGAACCGGCATCCTGCGGGTCTACGGCACCAACTTGCGCCATGTCATCAGCCATAACATGTCCAACCGCTGGCTGGCTTTCCTCTCCGGGATCGCCGTGACGGCGATGGTCCAGAGCAGCAACGCCACCGCTATGCTGGTCACTTCCTTTGTTGGCCAGGGCCTGATGGCGCTTACGCCAGCGTTGGTCACCATGCTCGGTGCCGATGTCGGTACGGCCCTGATGGCGCGGGTGCTGACGTTCGATCTGTCGTGGTTGTCGCCCCTGCTGATTTTTGCCGGGGTGATTTTCTTTCTGTCGCGCAAGCAGACCAGACTCGGGCAGATGGGTCGTGTCGCCATTGGTTTGGGGTTGATCATTCTGGCGTTGCAACTGATTGTCGAAGCCGCGCACCCGATTACCCATGCCAAAGGGGTGAAGGTGATTTTCGCCTCGCTCACTGGCGACATCCTGCTCGACGCCTTGGTCGGCGCGCTGTTCGCGATGATTTCCTATTCCAGCCTGGCCGCTGTTTTGCTCACCGCGACCCTGGCGGGCGCCAATGTGATCAGCCTGCCGGTGGCCATCGGGCTGGTGATCGGCGCCAATATCGGCAGCGGCGTACTCGCCTTCCTCAGCACCAGCATGCAGAACGCCGCCGGGCGCCAAGTGGCGCTGGGCAGCCTGCTGTACAAAATGATTGGTCTTTTATTGATCATTCCGGTGCTCGATCCGCTGGTGCACTGGCTCGATGGCCTGGATTTCAGCCCTCAAGAAATGGTCATCGGCTTTCACCTGCTCTACAACACCGCGCGTTGCCTGATCCTGCTGCCCAGCGTTGGGCCGATGGCCAGGTTTTGTGCCTGGGTGCTGCCGGAGCACCCGCTGGCCAACGGTACGGCCAAGCCCCGGCACCTTGATCCCACGGCGTTGGTCACCCCCGGTCTGGCGCTGGCCAACGCGGCCCGGGAAACCCTGCGCATGGGCGACCTGATCGACAACATGCTCGAAGCCATGCTCGACGTTTTGCGCGGCAAACAGACCGCCGTCACCCAGGAAATGAGGCGTCTGACCGACGATGTCGAAGCGCTCTACAGCGCGATCAAGTTGTACCTGGCGCAAATGCCCCGGGAAGATCTCAGCGATCAGGACAGCCGGCGCTGGGCGGAAATCATCGAACTGGCGATCAACCTGAAACTGGCCAGCGACTTGATCGAACGCATGCTGCGCAAGGTCCAGCAGCAGAAAACCTCGCAGCGCCGGTCGTTTTCCGAAGTCGGGCTGGACGAATTGACCGGGCTGCAAACTCAGTTGATCTCCAACCTGCGGCTCGGGATGTCGGTGTTTCTCAGTGGCGACCCGGAAAGTGCCCGCCAGCTGGTGCGTGAAAAACGTCGTTTCCGCGCACAGGAACGGCGCCTGGCCCACGCTCATGTCAGCCGCTTGCAACGTAAAATCGTGCAAAGTATCGAAACCAGTTCGTTGCACCTGGAGCTGATCGCCGACATGAAGCGTCTGAATTCGCTGTTTTGCAGCAGTGCCTACGTGGTGCTGGAAACATCGGACACCGGTGCGCTGGTGGTCGACGATTTGAGCGACATCACTCATTCACCCTGAACGTCCACAGTTGCCTGAAGTCTGTTGAACTTGCGCTAGTCGTACGGAAGCTTGTTATGCGTTGTCTGTTGTTCGCCTGTCTGTTGCTTGGTTCATTCCCGTCATTCGCCCTGGATCGCTTCCAGGTCGAGGGCTACACCCTGCGCAACGGTTTGCAATTGCTGCTCAAACCCGGCACCGACCGCGGGCATGTGGCGATCCGGCTGGTGGTCGGCGTTGGCCTGGACGATTTCAAGTGCGAAGAAAAGGAGCTGCCGCATCTGCTGGAACACCTGTTGTTCAGCGGTATCGACGCCAGTGGCGAAGGTGGCCTGGAGGAACGCATGCAGGCCCTGGGTGGTGAGTGGAACGCGTTCACCAGCAATGCCGATACGACCTTCGTCATCGAAGCTCCGGCGAAAAACCAGCGCAAGGTGCTCGACCTGTTGCTGGCGCTGCTGACCCAGACCCGATTCGACGACAACGCCATCAACGCGGCCAAGCAAGTGGTCGAGCGTGAAGACGGCGGCCACTACTCGCACCTGCAACGCTGGCTCGATCGTCAGGACCTCGGCCACACGGCCAGCAACCAGCTGGCCGTGGAGCTGGGCCTCAAATGCCCGGAGCGCGCGCAAGTCGGTGGCCTGAGCCGTGAACAACTGGAGCAGGTGCGCAAGGATTGGTATGCGCCGAACAACATGACCCTGATCGTGGTAGGTGACCTCGACAAGTTGCTGCCGGCCTATCTGGAGCGGGCGTATGGCGTGCTGGAAGCGATTACGCCTGGCGAGCATCCGCCGCTGCCGCAAATCCAGGCCAGCGCCGCCCATGAGCGCACCTTGACCCACGGACTGGTCGGCAACGGCGCCAAGTTGCACTGGCTGGTGCCGGAGCCGGTACTGGAGGATGGGCACGATGAAACCTTCGATTTGCTCAAGGACTATCTGGATTGGGCGCTCTATCGCCAGTTACGCCTGGTTCACGGTTTGTCCTACGGTCCGTGGGCGGAACGCGAGGTGTTCGGCGGCGTGGGTTTCATGAGCCTCAATGCCGACCTTGAACGCGACGACGTGGCCGATGCCGAACAAGTACTCGAGGATCTGAAGGCCGGGCTGCTCAAGGACGGCCTCAATGCCGACACCTTCAACCGCCTCAAGCAGGCTGCAATTGCCCGCCAGGCCTGGGCCGTACAAGGCAATAGTGCGTTGGCCGACTACTACTGGAGCGCCATTGGCGACTACGAGGACGGTCGCTTCTCCAACCCGACCCGGGAGTTGCAAGGGGTGACCCTGGAAGAGGCGAACAAGGCCGTGCGTGAATTGCTCCTGCAACCGGGGTATTTGCGGATCGAGAAGCCGTTATTCAGTTATGACCAGTTGATGTGGCTGGTGGTCGGGGGATTGGGGTTGATTGTTTTGATCCTGCTGAGCTGGCGTTTGCATCGCAGGAAGTAACCATTCCAACTGGCGAGCGACTAACTGTGGCGAGGGGGCTTGCCCCCGTTGGGTCGCGAAGCGGCCCCAAAATCAGCAACTCCGATCTTAAAGATGCATTGCAGTAATCAGCTTCACGACTGCTTCGCAGCCGAACGGGGGCAAGCCCCCTCGCCACAAGGCCGCGCCAGCGGTACCCTGTCGAGGTTTTTTCCTACGACGACTGTGAAACCGCCGAATGCAAAACCTGACCCTTTTCGTACAGCGCATCCTCGAATTGATGAAGCGCTACCCTGGGGTCATTGCGCTCTGTGGTTTCATCTCCGGGGTGGGCAGTTTCATTCTGGTCGATCGCCAGCAAGGCCTGGCGAGCTGGATCACCACCATCATGCTGATCAGCTGGATCTGGCTGATGCTGGAAAACAGCCTGACCAAGCTGTTCACGCGCATCTTCAAGCGAGAAATCCCGGAACCCTTGCTGCGTTACGCAACGCAGATGATCCATCAGGAAAGCCTGTTCTTTGTCCTGCCGTTCTTTTTCATCACCACGACGTGGAACAGCGGCCAGTTGGTTTTCACCGGGCTGCTGGGCGTCGCGGCGCTGATTTCGATCATCGACCCGCTCTACTACAAATGGTTGGCTCCCCGGCGCTGGGCGTTTCTGGCCCTGCATACCCTGACCCTGTTCGCCGCGCTGCTCACCGCGTTGCCGGTGATCATGCACCTGACCACCGCGCAAAGTTTCAAATGGGCACTGGGTATCTCGGTGCTGTTGTCGTTCCCGAGCCTGGCGTCGATCTTCCCGATTCGTACCGTACGCAGTGCGTTGGCGATTTTGAGTATCACCCTGGGCATTGGCGTCGTCGGTTGGGAGCTGCGCTCGTGGGTGCCGCCGGCGACGCTGTGGATGACCGACGTGGCCATCAGCACGCAAATGCAGGACCGCACGCCTGGCGCCAGCCTCGACGAAGTCAGTGCTGAGCAGATCCGCAATGGCGGGCTCTACGCGTACACCGCGATCAACGCCCCGCGTGGCCTGGACGAGCGGATTTATCACGTCTGGCAGTTCAACGGTAAAGAGGTCGACCGCATCCCTCTGGATATTCGCGGCGGGCGCAAGGAAGGTTACCGGGCCTGGACCCACAAGGAGAATTTCCCGGGCAACCCGGTCGGCAAATGGCAGGTTCGGGTGCTGACCGAAGATGGCCAGGTCATCGGCGTGCTGCGCTTCAAAGTCACGGACAGCACAGCGATCAAAGAAAAGTAGTGCGGTTCGTGCTATTACGTAGAGCTGCGTAATCACTGAACAAGCACGGAGCCTATGATCAGCAGCACAATGGCCGGCAACGCCCGATTAGACACGTCGATTACCCCTGCGCGGTTGCGAGTGACGGGCGACTGGACGCTTGCCCATTACGCTGACCTCAAGCTGTTGAGCGAAAAACTCCACGGCCAGTACGACGCCAACACCCCCGTTGACCTCAATGGACTGGGCGCCCTCGACACCGCGGGCGCCTCGCTGTTGGTAGAGCTGCTCGGCTCCGAGCGCCTCGGCCGCTCCGCCGAACATCCTGATTGCACACTCTCCGCTGCTGATCGCGCGTTGCTGCAAACCGTCTACTGCTCGTTGACCGATTTCTGCGTACCGATCAAGGAGCCGGAAGTCAGCGTTACCATTCAGTTGCTGACCCGTATTGGTCGCGCGGTGGACATCGTCTGGCAGGACACCCTGCAACTGCTGGGTTTCGTTGGCCTGATCATCGAAACCATCGCCCGCGGCCTGTTCCGGCCCAAACGCTGGCGCGTCACGCCGATGATCGCCCATATCGAACAGACCGGCCTCGATGCCGCCCCAATTGTTGCCCTGCTGACCTTTCTGGTGGGCGCCGTGGTGGCGTTTCTCGGGTCGACGGTGCTGGCCACTTTCGGCGCCACTGTCTTCACCGTGGACCTGGTGGGATTTGCCTTTCTGCGCGAGTTCGGTGTGTTGCTGACCGCGATCCTGATGGCCGGGCGCACCGCCAGTGCGTTCACGGCGCAAATCGGTTCGATGAAGGCCAACGAGGAAATCGACGCCATCCGCACCTTGGGCCTCGATCCCGTGGAGTTGCTGGTGGTGCCGCGGGTCCTGGCGTTGCTGATCGCCCTGCCGATGCTGACCTTCCTGGCGATGCTGTCGGGGATTATCGGCGGTGCCGTGGTTTGCGCAGTGGCGCTGGATATCTCGCCGGCAATGTTCATATCACTGCTGCAATCGGACATCGGCGTTCAGCACTTTCTGGTGGGGATCGTCAAAGCACCGGTCTTCGCCTTCCTGATCGCGGCGATTGGTTGCCTCGAAGGCTTCAAGGTCAGCGGCAGTGCTGAGTCGGTGGGCGCACACACCACGTCGAGCGTGGTGCAGTCGATTTTCGTGGTGATCGTGATGGATGCGATAGCCGCGATGTTTTTCATGGAGATGGGCTGGTGAGTCGTATCCCCCGAGCGCCCTCCGAGGCGGTGATTGAAGTACGTGGTTTGTGCAATCGCTTTGGTCGCCAGAGCGTGCACGAGAACCTCGACCTGGATTTGTACAAAGGCGAAATCCTGGCCGTGGTCGGCGGTTCCGGCAGCGGTAAATCGGTGCTGCTGCGCAGCATTGTCGGGTTGCGCGAGCCCAGCGAAGGCGTGGTGAAAGTCTTCGGCAAGAACCTTCCTACTTTGTCCGAACACGAGCGCTCGCTGGTGGAACGACGTTTTGGTGTGCTGTTCCAGAAAGGCGCGCTGTTCTCTTCGCTGACGGTGACCGAGAACGTCGCCCTGCCGCTGATCGAACACGCCGGCTTGAGCCGCAACGATGCCGAGCACCTGGCAGCGGTGAAAATGGCCCTGGCCGGGTTGCCGCTGTCGGCGGCGGAGAAGTACCCCTCATCGCTGTCCGGCGGCATGATCAAGCGTGCTGCGCTGGCCCGGGCATTGGCTCTGGACCCGGATATCCTGTTTCTCGACGAGCCCACCGCCGGTCTCGATCCGATTGGCGCCGCCGCGTTCGACCAATTGATCCTGACCCTGCGCGATGCCTTGGGCCTGAGCGTTTTCCTTGTGACCCACGACCTCGACACGCTCTACACCATTACCGACCGGGTGGCGGTGCTGGCGCAGAAAAAAGTGCTGGTGGCAGACGCCATCGACAAGGTGTCGGAAACCAACGACGCGTGGATTCACGAATACTTCCATGGCCCTCGCGGCCGCGCGGCATTGACGGCCGCCCAACAGCTCAAAGAGGTCTGACATGGAAACCCGAGCCCATCATGTATTGATCGGCCTGTTCACCGTGATTGTGGTGACGGCCGCGCTGCTGTTCGGCCTGTGGCTGGCCAAGTCCAGTGTCGACACCGAGTTCAAGGACTACGAAGTCGTGTTCAACGAGGCGGTCAGCGGTTTGTCCAAGGGCAGTTCGGTGCAGTACAGCGGGATCAAGGTCGGCGACGTGATCTCGCTGCGCCTGGACCCGAAAGACCCGCGCCGGGTGCTGGCGCGAATTCGCCTGGCCGGCGATACCCCGGTCAAGGAAGACACCAATGCCAAGCTGGCCCTGACCGGGGTCACCGGGACCTCGATCATCCAGCTCAGTGGCGGCACGCCTCAGAGCCCGACGCTCAAGGGCAAGGACGGCAACCTGCCGACCATCGTCGCCTCGCCCTCGCCCATCGCCCGCCTGCTCAATGACAGCGAAGACCTGATGGCCGGGGTGAGCACGCTGATGCATAACGCCAACCTGATGTTCTCCACGGAAAACATCGAGCGCATCAGCAATACCCTGGAGCACCTGGAGCAAACCACCGGGACCATTGCCGAGCAGCGCGGCGATATCCGTCAGGCCATGCAGCAACTGGCATCGGTCGGCAAGCAGGCCAACACCATGCTGGAGCAGACCACGGCGCTGATGCGCAATGCCAACGGGCTGCTCAATGATCATGGCAAGGAGGCGCTGGGCAGCGCCGAGCAGGCGATGAAGTCGTTTCAGGAGAGCAGTGCCACCCTCAACAAACTGATCACAGCCAATCAGGATTCGCTCAACAGCGGCATGCAAGGCCTCAATGGCCTGGGCCCGGCCGTGCGCGAGATGCGCGAAACCCTGTCCTCGTTGCGCGTCATTACCAAACGTCTGGAGGCCAACCCCAGCGGTTACCTGCTGGGCAGTGAAAAGACCAAGGAATTCACGCCATGAAGCTGATTCGGATTGCCCTCCTCGCTGGCTTCACGCTGATTAGCTCGTGCTCGATCCTGCCCAAGCCAGAGCCCTTCGAGGTCTATCGATTGCCTTCGGCCCAGAGCGCATCGGCCAGCCATGGAACTCCGCAACGCTGGTCGTTGCGACTGAGCAAACTCCAGTCCAGCGAAGCGTTGAACAGTCCGAGCATTGCAGTGATTCCCCAGGGCGATGTGATCAGCCACTACAAGGGGTCACGCTGGAGCGACCCGACGCCGGTGCTGGTGCGCAATCGCCTGCTGGAAGGTTTCCAGCATGACGGACGGGTGCCGTTGTTGAGCACCGATGACAGCATTTTCCAGACCGATCTTGAATTGGGCGGCAGCCTGCAAGCGTTCCAGACTGAATACCAAGGTACGAATGCCAGCGCGGTCATGCGTCTGGATGCATTGCTGGTGCGCAGCTACGACCAGCGCATCCTCGCCAGCCGCCGCTTTGAAGTGCGCCAGCCACTCAGCGATGTGCAGGTTCCGGCGGTGGTGGTCGGGTTCGGTCAGGCGAGCGATCAGTTGACCGCGCAGGTGGTGAGCTGGGCGGTTGAGCAAGGGCAGAAACTCGCCCCACCGCCAAGACCTTGAGCAAGCCAGCTCCCACAGTTGATTTGTGGAGGCCGCATCAGCGCTGCAAAAACGCCTGATGCAGTTCAGCCAGCGTTTCAAAGTGATACGCCGGCGCTTCGGCGCTCAACTCTTCATGACTGCCGAACCCGTAACCCACCGCCGCCGCGTCCAAGCCATTGCTGCGCGCACCGATCAGGTCGTGCTTGCGGTCGCCGATCATCAAGGTGTTGGCAGGGTCCAGGTTTTCTTCGGCCATCAGGTGAGCGATCAGTTCGATCTTGTTGGTCCGGGTGCCGTCCAGTTCGCTGCCGTAAATCACCTTGAAGTGTTTGGCAAAGTCGAAATGCCGGGCGATTTCCCGAGCGAACACCCACGGTTTCGAAGTGGCGATGTACAGTTGCCTGCCTTGTCCGACCAGGGTTTCCAGCAGCGGCGTGACACCATCGAACACGCGGTTTTCGTAGAGACCGGTGACCTTGAAGCGCTCGCGGTAGAAATTCACTGCCTCCCAGGCCCGGACTTCATCGAAGTCGTAGAACTGCATGAACGCCTGCAACAGCGGTGGGCCGATGAAGTGTTCGAGCTTGGCCAGGTCCGGCTCATCGATACCCAGTTTGCTCAGGGCGAACTGGATCGAACGGGTGATGCCCTCGCGCGGATCGGTGAGGGTGCCATCGAGGTCAAACAAAACGGTTTGGTAATGCATGTCGAATCCTGAATAAGGGGGCCGGGTCAAAGCTGGTCGTAGCCTTCGGCCAGATGCAGGTCCTTGAGCTTCACGTAGTTCGCCGCGCTGTAGGTGAAAAAGGCCCGTTCCTTGTCAGTCAGCGGGCGGATCTGCTTTACCGGGCTGCCAACATACAGGAAGCCGCTTTGCAGATGCTTGCCCGGCGGCACCAGGCTGCCGGCGCCGATGATCACATCATTGTCGACGACCGCGCCGTCCATGACGATGCTGCCCATGCCGATCAATACCCGACTGCCTACCGAACAACCATGCAGCATGACCTTGTGGGCGATGGTCACGTCATCGCCGATCAGCAGCGGAAAGCCATCCGGGTTGAACGGCCCGGCGTGGGTGATGTGCAACACGCAGCCATCCTGCACGCTGGTGCGCGCGCCGATGCGGATGCGGTGCATGTCGCCACGGATCACGGTCAGCGGCCAGACCGAGCTGTCTTCGCCAATTTCAACGTCGCCGATCACCACCGCCGAGCCGTCGACAAAAGCGCCTTTACCCAGCAGCGGCGTGTGGTTCTGATACTTGCGAAGGTTCACGATAGGGTTTCTCTCTGTTGCTGATAGCTGCGGTGAACGTCGATTGTAATTAAGATGGCTGCATGTTTCTCCAGCCAAGGTATCAACCGTGAGCGTGAACAACCCTCTTTTGCAGTCCTATGACCTGCCGCCGTTCTCCGCCATCCGCGCCGAGCACGTGCAACCTGCCATTGAACAGATCCTGGCTGACAACCGTGCCGCCATCGTCGAGATCCTCAAGACCCAGGTCAAACAGCCAACGTGGGCTGGCCTGGTGCTGGCGATGGACGAACTCAACGACCGCCTGGGCGCCGCCTGGAGCCCGGTCAGCCACCTCAATGCCGTGTGCAACAGCGCCGAGCTGCGTGAAGCCTACGAGTCATGCCTGCCGGCCTTGAGCGCCTATTCCACCGAAATGGGTCAGAACCGCGAACTGTTCCAGGCTTTCGAAGCCCTGGCCAACAGTCCGGAGGCCGCCGGTTTCGACGTGGCGCAGAAAACTATCCTGGAACACTCCCTGCGTGACTTCCGTCTGTCGGGTATCGACCTGCCGGAAGCCGAACAGAAACGTTACGCCGAAGTGCAGAGCAAGCTGTCCGAATTGGGCAGCCGTTTCTCCAACCAGTTGCTCGATGCCACTCAAGCGTGGACCAAGCACATCACCGATGAAGCCGCCCTCGTCGGCCTGACCGACTCGGCCAAGGCGCAAATGGCCGCTGCGGCTCAGGCCAAGGATCTGGACGGCTGGCTGATCACCCTGGAATTCCCGAGCTATTACGCGGTGATGACCTACGCCCAGGACCGCGCACTGCGTGAAGAAGTCTACGCGGCCTACTGCACCCGTGCGTCGGACCAGGGGCCGAATGCCGGCCAGAACGACAATGGCCCGATCATGGAAGAAATCCTCGGCCTGCGTCAGGAACTGGCAAAACTCTTGGGTTTCAGCAGTTTCTCCGAACTGAGCCTGGCGACCAAAATGGCCGAGTCCAGCGATCAGGTGCTGAGCTTCCTGCGCGATCTGGCCAAGCGCAGCAAGCCGTTCGCTGCCCAGGATCTGGAACAGCTCAAGGCTTATGCCGCCGAACAGGGCTGCCCGGACCTGCAAAGCTGGGACAGCGGTTTCTACGGCGAAAAACTCCGTGAACAACGCTACAGCGTGGCCCAGGAAGCCCTGCGCGCCTACTTCCCGATCGACAAGGTGCTCGGCGGCCTGTTCGCCATCGTCCAGCGTCTGTACGGCATCGAGATTGCCGAACTCAAAGGCTTCGACACCTGGCACCCGGATGTCCGCCTGTTTGAAATCAAGGAAAACGGCCAGCATGTCGGCCGCTTCTTCTTTGACCTTTACGCCCGCGCCAACAAGCGCGGCGGTGCCTGGATGGATGGCGCCCGCGACCGTCGTCGCACCGCCGGCGGTGTATTGCAAAGCCCGGTGGCGAACCTGGTGTGCAACTTCACCCCGGCCGACAGCGGCAAGCCTGCGCTGCTGACCCACGACGAAGTCACCACCCTGTTCCACGAGTTCGGTCACGGCCTGCATCACCTGCTGACCCGCGTCGAGCATGCTGGCGTGTCCGGCATCAACGGCGTGGCCTGGGATGCCGTCGAACTGCCAAGTCAGTTCATGGAAAACTGGTGCTGGGAGCCGGAAGGTCTGGCGCTGATTTCCGGTCACTATGAATCCGGTGAACCGCTGCCTCAGGACTTGCTCGGAAAAATGCTCGCGGCGAAAAATTTCCAGTCCGGCCTGATGATGGTCCGCCAACTGGAGTTCTCGCTGTTCGACTTCGAACTGCACGCCACCCACGGCGACGGCCGCAGCGTGCTGCAAGTGCTCGAAGGCGTGCGCGACGAGGTTTCGGTGATGCGTCCACCGGCCTACAACCGTTTCCCCAACAGCTTTGCGCACATCTTCGCTGGCGGTTACGCCGCGGGTTACTACAGCTACAAATGGGCTGAAGTGCTGTCCGCCGATGCGTTTTCGAAGTTCGAAGAAGAAGGCGTGCTCAACGCCGACACCGGTCGTGCGTTCCGCGAAGCAATCCTGGCTCGTGGCGGCTCCCAGGAGCCAATGGTGCTGTTCGTCGACTTCCGTGGTCGTGAGCCATCAATTGACGCACTCTTGCGCCACAGCGGCCTGAGTGAGGACGCGGCAGCATGAGTGAGGGACCTGTGATTACGAAAAAACGCTTTATCGCCGGGGCGGTCTGCCCGGCATGCAGCGAGCCGGACAAATTGATGATGTGGAACGAAGATCAGGTCCCGCACCGAGAGTGCGTGGCCTGCGGTTACTCCGACACACTCAATGAGCAAGGGCTGTCGGTGCCCAAGGAGTTGGGTACGCGGGTTAATACCAGCGCACTCAAACCAGCCGACACCAAGGTTCAGGCGGTTCAGTTCTTCCCGAACCCAAAACTGAAGAAAAAGCCGGACGAACAGCACTGAGTGAAAAAAAGCCCCCGTTACGCCATGCAACGGGGGCTTTTCTTATTCGATATGAGCGGACTTGAACCAGCTCTTCATCGAGCACGCGGCGAACGGGCTGGTGCTGCAATCGCCATTGGCCAGGGCCGTGCGCAGTTTGTCGACGTCGGCCTGCATCATGTAGCGGATGCCGTCCTTGAAGTGGGTGCTGTCACCAAAGCCGCCCTGGGTCATTTCGTTCAGGGCCTCTTCCTTGCTCCAGCCCTGGATGACAACCCGATACATGGCCGCCATCAGACCGGTACGGTCGGAACCGTGTTTGCAGTGCATCAGCACCGGGCCTTTGGCTTCGGCAGACTTGATGGCACGCAAGGCCTTGAGCACATCGGCGTCATCCACATGGTTGGTGCGATAAGGCAGCTGTACTTGCGTGATGCCTGGCGTGGACAACCAACTGGAGTCTGCTTCGGGCAGGAAGTTGATCACCGTGCCCACCTTGAGTTTCTCCAGCAGCGGAACCGCGTCCTTGTCCGGCAAGGCGCTGCGATAGAGCGTCGGCGACATCTGGAAGAGGTTGTATTGCTTCTCGACCGGTTGAGCCCAGTCTGCCGGACGTTGCATCACACTGTCGTCAGCAAGTGCCGGAGTCAGGTTAACGAGTGCAACCAGCGACAGGCATATTGCAGATAAAAAACGTGGAAAAGACATGCTTGGCGACCGTTCAGAAAGGGACGGGAAGATGGTGGCAAGGATTAGCCATGTACGGTCAAAGGCCTGTGAGCTGACTGTCAAAGAATCGTGAAGCCTGCGCTCAGGTTATAGTTTCAGTTTGATGAATGCCTTGAGCAAGCCGTTCAGTTCGGCCCCATAGTCAAACACCTGTCCAGTTTCAGGGTTGCGCTCACGACCTTCAAAAGGCGAGCCGGAATCCGCAGATTTGGTCTCGTACACACCGAGGCTATACAGTTGATGATCCTCTTCATCAATGTCAAATACCTCAACATCTATTCGAAGCTCAGCGGGAAGACAATAAAGGTACGCTATGCCCTCTGGAGCAATTACTTGTTGATGATAAAAAGCGAGTGCAAGCTGTGTAAGGGCGGCAATGTCCTTTTCGTCGATGCTATTGTCTGGAGTGACATTGATATCGGACCATGGATCAAAGTCGAACTTTGAAGTCTTGCTATCGTTTTTTATAGCGAGTGTCACGGAGGGAGCGCTTGCGAGAACATCAGCGAACTGCTCCATTGTTTTGTTTGGATACTCGTCTGCCCTTATTAGCTTGATAACTACCTGCACATCTTCTGGCGTTTTTATTTTTTGTAGATAAGCACCGGTTTTTATGGGCTGGGACATTTTTTATCCTCGTGGCTGTCTGGAATGCATGCGGGAGCCCGCATGCATTCGGCAGTTGTGCTTTCCAGTGATTGGAAAGTCAGGGCTCAGGGATTGACGATACTGGCATAAGCCTTTGCCAGCGCCTGTAACTTGGCTTTGTCGTCGGCACCGATGTTTCCGTCTCCATCGACATCCTTGCCAACGGCCCTGATGCTGAACGAGTTACCACGGTCTGTGGAAACAGCAGTGTAAAACTCCGAGTCGACCAGGCTTTCAATTTGAACATTGTTTTCCGCGTCCCAACTTAACTCTTTTCGAGCCAGTTGTAGCGAAACCAGTGTGTTGGGCTCCGAAGGACTCGGTTGCATAAGTTGCAGAAAGATACCGCGCTGATTAAAGAAAGACATTAATAAATCCCTTTATTTGATGGCTGTTGAGGGTGTTGCTTGTCGGACTGAATATACGGGTGGGTATTGGATCTAACCACTGACTATATGTTTCCTCAGTTTTCTCATCATTGTTGAACAGGTCAGCTCACGGCACCCTGTCGCCAGATGAATGGCTGAGCGGTACTGGTCGATTCGCAGCACTTCGGATACTGTATGGATATACAGATCAAGGAGTCCGCCGATGGTTAGCTCTCTGCCTCCCCGTGGTCGCGGCACCGCAACCAACCCGCACAATCGCTTTGCCCCCAGCCATTCGGTGGTTGAGGACGACGGCTGGTACCAGGAAGTACCACTCACCCAGGGCACCGAGGTGAGCATTGAAACGGCGAAAACCATCATTACCCGCAACACGTCACCGGACTTGCCCTTCGACCGATCGATCAATCCCTATCGCGGTTGCGAGCATGGCTGTATCTATTGCTACGCGAGGCCCAGCCATGCCTATTGGGACATGTCGCCCGGGCTGGATTTCGAAACCAGACTCATCGCCAAGACCAACGCCGCGCAGGTGCTGGAGGAGCAACTCTCAAAACGTGGGTATCAATGTGCGCCGATCAACCTCGGCTCCAACACCGACCCCTATCAGCCGATCGAGCGTGAATACAGGATCACCCGGCAAACCCTCGAAGTACTCCTGCGTTACCGACACCCCGTGACTATCGTCACCAAGGGCTCACTGATTCTTCGCGACCTGGACCTGCTGACCGAGCTTGCCAGCCAAAGACTGGTGGCAGTAATGATCAGCCTGACCACCCTGGACGACGAACTCAAACGCATCCTTGAACCCCGCGCTGCGGCGCCCAAGGCCCGGTTGCGGGCGATCAGGGTCATGCGCGAGGCGGGCATTCCGGTGGGCGTGCTGTGTTCACCGATGATTCCGATGATCAACGACAGTGAGCTCGAAAGCCTGCTCACCGAGGCTCATGCGGCCGGGGCGAAAAGTGCTGCTTACATGATGTTGCGTCTGCCGCTGGAAGTGGCGCCACTGTTCGAAGAATGGCTGGGCGCCCACTATCCGCAACGGGCGGCGCATGTGCTGAGCCTGATTCGCCAGAGCCGTGGCGGTGAGCTCTACGACAGCCGCTTTGGCGCTCGAATGCGCGGTGAAGGCCCTTTCGCCGACCTGCTGGCACAGCGCTTTGCCAAAACCATCAAGCGCCTGGGGCTCAATCACCGGGAAGGCTTTGACCTGGACTGCAATGCCTTTTGTCCGCCCGGTCGCCAAATGTCGTTGATTTGAGGGCAATTGGCCTATGGTTGAGTACTGAAGACCGCGCTCACGCCTTAGGCTGGTCACGTTTTTTGTGACCTGTAACACGCATTCTAGAGCGTTTTATTCAGTTTCAATTAAGATTCGGCCGCTACCTTGTTCATCGAGTGACTGATGGGTCGAGATGCTTGACCTGGATGTTTTTTAACCAGCCACTGGCTTCACACCGGACCGCACGGGATGACTCCCTGAGCCCGCCAATGAGGATGAATTGATGAGTGACAAGGATAAACAGCCGTTGGCTGCGTCGGCTTCAGCCCAACCCGAGGCCGAAACCGCCGATGCAGCGTTGCAGCATATCGTTGACGGCTTTTTGCATTTTCATCATGAGATCTTTCCTCAGCAGGAAGAGCTCTTCAAGAAACTCGCCACGGCCCAGCGGCCACGAGCGATGTTCATCGCCTGCGCCGACTCGCGCATCGTTCCCGAGTTAATTACCCAGAGTTCCCCCGGCGACCTGTTCGTGACTCGTAACGTGGGCAACGTCGTGCCGCCCTACGGGCAAATGAACGGCGGTGTTTCTACGGCCATCGAGTACGCCGTACTGGCTTTGGGGGTGCATCACATCATCATTTGCGGGCATTCCGACTGCGGTGCCATGCGCGCGGTGCTCAACCCGGACAGTCTGGAAAAAATGCCCACGGTCAAAGCCTGGCTGCGTCATGCCGAAGTGGCCAAAACCATGGTGCAGGAGAACTGCAACTGCTCTAGCGAAAGTGAAAGCATGCACATCCTCACCGAAGAAAATGTGATTGCCCAATTGCAGCATCTGCGCACCCATCCGTCGGTGGCCTCGCGCATGGCCAACGGTCAGCTGTTTATTCACGGCTGGGTCTACAACATCGAAACCAGCGAAATAAAAGCGTACGACGCCGATCAAGGCTGTTTCCTGCCGCTCAATGGCAGCCTGCCAATTCCCGTGGCGACGCCCAAAGCGCGCTTCTAAATCCTCCTAAATCGTTGTGTGGTTCAGCCGAGGCTGCCGTTCAGGCAGCCTGGCTTTGCCATGACTGAAGAAAACTTCGGGAGATTCACCATGCGTGCTGTTCGACTCAAAGCTGTTCTGCCACGGGAGCTGCTGGCTTCGGTGGTTGTGTTTCTGGTCGCCCTGCCCCTGTGCATGGGCATCGCGATTGCCTCGGGGCTGCCGCCGGCCAAGGGTCTGATCACCGGCATCATCGGTGGTCTGGTGGTCGGCTGGTTGGCCGGTTCGCCACTGCAAGTCAGCGGCCCGGCGGCGGGCCTGGCCGTTCTGGTGTTCGAGTTGGTCCGCCAGCACGGTATTGCCATGCTTGGGCCAATTTTGTTGCTGGCGGGATTGCTGCAACTGGTGGCTGGCCGTTTGAAGCTGGGTTGCTGGTTTCGGGTGACGGCACCGGCGGTGGTGTACGGCATGCTGGCCGGGATTGGCGTGCTGATCATCCTGTCTCAGGTGCATGTGATGCTGGATGCCGTGCCCAAACCCTCGGGCCTGGATAACCTGGCGGCCTTCCCGGCGGCGCTGGCTCAGGCGTTGCCCACGTTTGGCTGGCAAGCCGGTTTGCTCGGTTTGTCGACGATCGCCGTCATGTGGCTGTGGGAGAAACTCCGTCCGCAATCCCTGCGCTTCATTCCTGGCGCGCTACTCGGCGTCGGTCTGGCCACGCTTGCCAGCCTTGTGCTGGCGTTGCAGGTCAAACGGGTTGAGGTTCCGGCCAACCTGACGGAGGCCATCGACTGGCTGAAGCCAGCGGATCTGCTCAACCTGGCTGATCCGAACTTGCTGATCGCGGCGTTTGCCGTGGCCTTCATCGCGAGCGCCGAAACCTTGCTCTCAGCCGCCGCGGTTGATCGCATGCACAGTGGTCAGCGCTCGGACTTCGACCGGGAACTGTCGGCGCAAGGTATCGGCAACATGTTGTGTGGCCTGCTTGGGGCGTTGCCGATGACCGGCGTTATCGTACGCAGTTCGGCGAATGTTCAGGCCGGCGCAACCACGCGGTTTTCGACCATTTTCCACGGCCTGTGGTTGTTGGCGTTTGTACTGTTGTTGTCCCGCGTGCTGCAAAGCATTCCGGTGGCGAGCCTGGCGGGCGTGCTGGTTTACACCGGTTTCAAGCTGGTGGATCTCAAGGTCTTCCGTGGTTTGGGCCGGTATGGTCGGGCGCCGATGTTCACCTATGCGGCAACCGCGCTCGCCATTGTTTTCACGGACCTGCTGACCGGCGTGTTGATTGGCTTCGGCCTGACGCTGGTGAAACTGGCGCTGAGAGCTTCGCGGTTGAAAATCAGCCTGATCGACCTGCCCCAGGAAGGGGAAATGGAATTGCGCCTGGTGGGCGCGGCGACCTTCCTCAAAGTGCCGGCGCTGACCCAGGTGCTGGGCAGTATTCCACCCGGCGCGACGGTGCATGTGCCGCTCAACAACCTGAGCTACATCGATCACTCGTGTCTGGAGCTACTGGAGGAGTGGGGCCGGGCGAATGCGGCCAAGGGCTCGAAGCTGTTGATTGAATCGCGGGGGTTGAAGCGCAGGCTTGAAGGGCGGGTGCGGACGAACACAGGTATAGGTGCGGCTGGTTGAGGTCCAATGTGGGAGCGAGCTTGCTCGCGATGGCGGCGGATCAGTCAACTTTGATGTTGAATGACATGGCCTCATCGTGAGCAATCTCGCTCCTACAGGGGATTGTGATTACCGGTGGATCAAGCCGCTGGCTGATCCAGTTCCAGGCCTACGCCCAAACGACGGGACATGCACGGCCAGCGTTTCCACGCGGCGCCGGTGTCCGGGCTGTTGAGCTTCTCGCGGTAGGCTTCTACCGACTCCAGTGCGAAGCTTTCGTCATTGAGCATCTCGTCGATGGCGTGATGCACCACTTCGTCCAGTTGGTTGGCGAACGACTCACCGATCAATTGGTGAGCAATCAGGTTGGCGACAGTCATGTCCAAGGGGATCAGTGGCTGGCCGAAATGCTTGATGTACAGGTCGTTGACCTCTTCGACAAACCGGTGTGCCAGATAGGCTTCATCCAGCAGGCTGTCGAGCCCGACATGGCCAGCCATGATGGCTGGCGGCTGGAGGAAGTACTGTTCGGCGATTGTCAGCACCGGTTTGATCTGTGACTCAATGCCCGCTTCCCTGGCGACATCATTGGCTGCATCCAGCAGATCGGGCACTTCTTCGATGTAAGCGGCGACGAATCGCGTCAGTACACCGTTGGTATCGGCCTCCGGCAATTGGATTGCCGGGTGCAGATGAGGCAATTTACTTTCCAGCTGACGCGTCAGCAGGCCAGTCTCGGCTTCGTGTTGTTGGGCTTTTTGGATCTGCTCGCGCAATGCGGCGGTGTTCATGAAAACTCCAGGAAACAAGGCAATGAAATAGGGAAGACATAACTTAGCTGGCTTACGAAAAATGCTAAGACGCATTTGTCATAATTATTTCATCCTTGAGACGGCCCCGTTATATCGGTTTGCCACCACTCGTCTGCATCCTTCTCCATTCGTGCCCTGCAAAGCAAGTTAATGCTGTTTCAGATCATTTACGCCTTCGCATTGCGAGGTCGGAGTCGCTGTCTATACTCGGGTTGGAATGGAGTTAGCTGATGACGCCCGACTGCATATGCAGCAAGGCCCGGTGCTCAAGTTCGTAGTCTGATGCAGCCGCTCCCTTGCCGCAGGTGAAAGCCGGCGGGATAACAAGAACGATAAGGGGAACCCGCAATGATGCGACATCCACATGTCTGGATGGGCCTCCTGTTGTGGTCGATTTTCAGTCAGGCGCAAGCGGCCTGGACTGTGAATATGGCACCTGGAGCGACTGAAATCAGTCACGCAGTATTCGACCTGCACATGATCATTTTCTGGATCTGTGTGGTGATCGGCATCATCGTATTTGGTGCCATGTTCTGGTCGATGATTCTCCACCGCCGCTCGACCGGGCAGGTGGCCGCCAAATTTCATGAAAGCACCACCGTCGAAATCCTCTGGACCATCGTGCCCTTCCTGATCCTGGTGGCCATGGCGGTTCCCGCTACCGCGACCCTGATCAAGATGTACGACGCCAGCGAGCCGGAAATCGATATCCAGATCACCGGCTACCAGTGGAAGTGGCACTACAAATACCTGGGCCAGGACGTCGAGTTCTTCAGCAACCTGACCACCCCACAGGATCAGATCCACAACAAGGAAACCAAGGGCGAGCACTACCTGCTCGAAGTCGACAAGCCATTGGTGCTGCCGGTCGGTGCCAAAGTGCGCTTCCTGGTGACCTCCGCCGACGTGATCCACTCCTGGTGGGTGCCGGCTTTCGCGGTCAAGCGCGATGCGATTCCCGGGTTCGTCAATGAAGCCTGGACCCGCGTCGACAAGCCCGGCATCTACCGTGGCCAGTGTGCCGAGTTGTGCGGCAAGGATCACGGCTTCATGCCGACCGTGGTCGAGGTCAAGGAAAAGGCCGATTACGAAAAATGGCTGGCCGATCGCAAGACCGAGGCCGCGCAGCTCAAAGAGCTGACCAGCAAGGAATGGACCCTCGACGAGCTCAAGGATCGCGGCGACAAGATCTATCACACCACCTGCGTGGCCTGTCACCAGGCCGAAGGCCAGGGCCTGCCGCCGATGTTCCCGGCGCTCAAGGGCTCGAAGATCGCCACCGGGCCCAAAGAGGCTCACCTGAGCATTGTCTTCCACGGCAAGCCTGGCACCGCCATGGCCGCGTTCGGCAAACAACTCTCGGAAGTCGATATCGCAGCGGTCGTGACCTATGAGCGTAACGCCTGGGGCAACAACAAGGGCGACATGGTCACGCCTAAAGAAGTGCTGGAGCTGAAACAGGCGGAAAGCAAATGACCCGGTCTATTGCGCACGTAAGGAACCGGTCGGGGCTACACACCCTGGCCTGCCCAGCCCATCTGTTTGCAGGAGACAGGACATGACTGCTGTAATCGATGAACATGTTCATACCGCCACCGACCACGCCCACGGCCCCGCCAAAGGCCTGATGCGCTGGGTGCTGACCACCAACCACAAGGACATCGGTACGCTGTACCTGTGGTTTGCGTTCTGCATGTTCCTGCTTGGCGGTTCGTTCGCGATGGTGATTCGCGCCGAGCTGTTTCAGCCGGGGCTGCAGATCGTCCAGCCGGAATTCTTCAACCAGATGACCACCATGCACGGTCTGGTGATGGTATTCGGTGCGGTGATGCCGGCCTTCGTCGGCCTCGCCAACTGGATGATCCCACTGATGATCGGCGCGCCGGACATGGCCCTGCCGCGCATGAACAACTTCAGCTTCTGGCTGTTGCCGGCGGCGTTCCTGCTGCTGGTGTCGACCCTGTTCACCCCCGGTGGCGGGCCGAACTTCGGCTGGACGTTCTACGCACCGCTGTCGACCACCTACGCCCCGGAAAGCGTGACCTTCTTCATCTTCGCCATCCACTTGATGGGGATCAGTTCGATCATGGGCGCGATCAACGTGATCGCCACCATCCTCAACCTGCGCGCCCCCGGCATGACGCTGATGAAAATGCCGTTGTTCGTCTGGACTTGGCTGATCACCGCGTTCCTGCTGATCGCGGTGATGCCGGTACTGGCCGGTTGCGTGACGATGATGCTGATGGACATCCACTTCGGCACCAGTTTCTTCAGTGCCGCCGGTGGCGGAGACCCGGTGCTGTTCCAGCATGTGTTCTGGTTCTTCGGTCACCCCGAGGTGTACATCATGATCCTGCCGGCGTTCGGCGCCGTCAGCTCGATCATTCCGGCCTTTTCGCGCAAGCCGTTGTTCGGCTACACCTCGATGGTCTACGCCACGGCGAGTATCGCGTTCCTGTCGTTCATCGTCTGGGCGCACCACATGTTCGTGGTCGGCATTCCGTTGGTGGGCGAGCTGTTCTTCATGTACGCCACGCTGCTGATCGCGGTGCCTACCGGTGTGAAGGTGTTCAACTGGGCCAGCACCATGTGGCAGGGCTCGCTGACGTTCGAGACGCCGATGCTGTTTGCCGTGGCGTTCGTGATCCTGTTCTCCATCGGCGGTTTCTCCGGGTTGATGCTGGCCATCGCCCCGGCAGACTTCCAGTACCAGGACACCTACTTCGTGGTCGCGCACTTCCACTATGTGCTGGTGCCGGGGGCGATCTTCGGGATCTTCGCCTCGGCCTACTACTGGATGCCGAAATGGACCGGCCACATGTACGACGAAACCCTCGGCAAGCTGCATTTCTGGCTGTCGTTCATCGGCATGAACCTGGCCTTCTTCCCTATGCACTTCGTGGGACTGGCGGGCATGCCGCGACGGATTCCGGACTACAACCTGCAGTTCGCTGACTTCAACATGGTGTCGTCGATCGGCGCATTCATGTTCGGCGCCACGCAGATCTTCTTCCTGTTCATCGTGATCAAGACCATTCGCGGCGGCCCGCCAGCACCAGCCAAACCGTGGGACGGGGCTGAAGGTCTGGAGTGGAGCATTCCGTCGCCGGCGCCGTATCACACCTTCACCACGCCGCCGGAAGTGAAATGAACATCACTTCTGTGAGCACAAGTCAAACCTTTGTGGCGAGGGGGCTTGCCCCCGTTCGGCTGCGCAGCAGTCGCAAAACCAGCCCATGCGGTCTACCTGGTGTAACCAGATTGCAGATATTGGGGCTGCTTCGCAGCCGAACGGGGGCAAGCCCCCTCGCCACAGGTCCGTGTTCATGTCTGGCAGGGCTTGTTGAGGATTGGAATCATGGCTGACTCGATTTCAATGAAGAAACTGGTCACGCGCCTGCTGACCGTGGTGGTGGCAATGTTTGTCTTCGGCTTTGCCCTGGTGCCGATCTACGACGTGATGTGCAAGGCCTTCGGCATTAATGGCAAGACTGGCGGGCAGTACGAGGGTGAGCAGACGGTCGACACCTCGCGGCAGGTGCGCGTGCAGTTTCTGTCGACCAACACCGCTGACATGCCCTGGGACTTCTATCCCAAGGGCGAGGAACTGGTGGCCCATCCGGGGGCGGTGAACGAAATGATCTTCATCGCTCACAACCCCACCGATAAGCCGATGAGTGCCCAGGCCGTGCCGAGCATTGCGCCGAGCACCGCGGCGGCGTACTTCCACAAGACCGAATGCTTCTGCTTTACCCAGCAAGTGCTGCAGCCCGGTCAACGGATCGAGATGCCGGTACGTTTCATCGTTGACCGTGACATGCCCAAGGATGTGAAGCACCTGACGCTGTCTTATACGCTGTTCGATATCACCGCCCGACATCCACCGGTAGCTGTAAACACTGGCGGCTGAGCGTGCCCGATAAGGAGAACAATAAATGGCAACTCATGAACATTATTACGTTCCCGCCCAGAGCAAATGGCCGATCATCGCCACGCTCGGCATGGTCACCACCGTGTACGGCCTGGCTACCTGGTTCAACGATCTGAAAGCGGCGCGTCCGGAGTCCCATGGGCCGCTGATCTTTTTCGTCGGCGGGCTGTTGGTGGCCTACATGCTGTTCGGCTGGTTCGGTACGGTGATCAAGGAAAGTCGCGGCGGCTTGTACAGCGCACAGATGGATCGTTCGTTCCGCTGGGGCATGAGCTGGTTCATTTTCTCGGAGGTGATGTTCTTCATCGCCTTTTTTGGTGCGCTGTTCTATGTCCGTCACATCTCCGGGCCGGCGCTCGGCGGTGAAGGCGCCAAAGGCATCGCGCACATGCTGTGGCCGAACTTCCAGTTCACCTGGCCGCTGCTGAGCAACCCCGACTCGAAACTGTTTCCGCCGCCCAAGGAAGTCATCAGCCCCTGGGGCCTGCCGCTGCTCAACACCGTGTTGCTGGTGAGTTCCAGCGTGACCGTGACCATCGCCCACCATGCCTTGAAAAAGGGCCATCGCGGCGCACTGAAACTCTGGCTGGCGCTCACCGTATTGCTCGGTTGTGCGTTCCTCACCTTCCAGGCCGAAGAGTACATGCACGCCTACCATGAACTGGGCCTGACCCTGGGTTCGGGTATCTACGGCGCGACCTTCTTCATGCTCACCGGGTTCCACGGCGCCCACGTCACCATCGGCACCATCATCCTGTTCGTGATGCTGGTGCGGATCATGCGCGGGCACTTCGACAACGAGCACCAGTTCGGTTTCGAAGCGGCGAGCTGGTACTGGCACTTCGTGGATGTGGTGTGGATCGGGCTGTTTGTTTTCGTCTATGTGCTCTGAGGCTGTGAACTTTTAGTTACCAGGGGGCATGTGAAACCAGCTGGCCGCTGAAAAAACCCCAGGTGATCAGACCCAGGGTAATGGCGGCCAGAGTGACACGCACACTCAAGGCAATGACGAGGCGGTTTGAGCGGCTGTCGTCCTTGACCAGAAAAAACAGGCCGCTGAACAGGCTGACAACCGTGGCAATCAGCATCAGGACGATGGCTGCTTTGAGCATGGTGAGACTCCGGGGGGATAAGCGATGCACTTGAGTATAGCTATCGCGATGACCGACTTTCTGGCGATGCCATGAAACGCTTTCGGCCGGGTATCGTGCCAACGCTGGTGGTGGCGCTGTTGCTGCCGCTGCTGGTGTCCCTGGGGTTCTGGCAATTGAGCCGGGGCGCGGAGAAAAGCGCGCTGCTGCAAAACTACGCCGAGCGCCGGGCCGCTGAGCCGATGGCCAGCACCGAACTGCAACACACGACAGACCCGGCCTTCCGTCGGGTTCACCTGTACGGCCGGTTCGATGCCGAACACAGCCTGCTGCTGGATAACAGTCAACGCAACGGCAGGGTCGGCGTCGAGCTGTTGCAGCCATTTCACGATCAGGCCAGCGGGCTTTGGCTGTTGGTCAATCGCGGCTGGTTGCCTTGGCCGGAGCGCCGCACACCACCGCAATTCAAGACACCTGGCGAAGCAGTCAGCCTCGACGCATGGGTCTACGTCTCCCCCGGGGCGACGTTCCAATTGCACGCAGACCCCACAACGTTGACATGGCCGAAGCTGATTACGGCCGTTGAGCCAGACAAACTCTGGACAGCACTGAGCCGCGAAGGCTTTGCCTACGAACTGCGCGCCGAAACCGGCCCCGCCACCTATCAGGCCGACTGGCCGGTAGTCGCCATGGGTCCTGAAAAACACATCGCTTATGCCGTGCAGTGGTTCGCCATGGCGATCGCCCTGTTCGGTCTTTATCTCTATCTCGGCTGGCACAACGCAAAGGAGAAACACCATGGGAGCGGCCATGAATCCACCCAGCATGTCTGAGGCGAAACCGTCGGTGAACCGGCGCAAGGGCCGTATGCAACTGCTGCTGATCCTGCTCGGGGTGATCGGTCCGATGATCCTCGCCACCGGCATGTACAAGCTGAATTTCTGGGTGCCCGAGGGCCGCAGTTATCACGGCGAACTGATCGGCAACGGTCAGACCCGCGCGGACATCGGCGTGCAGGCCCAGGAAGATCGCTGGCAGTTACTGGTGACCGCGCCTAAGGATTGCGCGGTGGATTGTCAGCAACTGGTGTATCTGGCGCGGCAAATCCAGATCGGCCTGGGCCGCGATGCATCCCGCGCCAGCCATGCATTGGCCGCCGCGCAGACGCTGAACAGCGATTACGAGACTAAACTTCAACGCGAGTACCCGCAGTTGCAACGCTATTCACTGGACTTGCCTGCCTACACAAAAGGCGCCCAGAGCAATGACGCGCCGCACCTGTGGATCATCGACCCCCACGGCAATCTTGTGCTGCGCTACGACCCGTCGGTGAAGGGCAAGGACCTGCTCAACGATCTGCGCCACCTGTTGAAACTGTCGAACATCGGATAAGGGCATCGTCATGGCCAAACCTGGATTTCGCCTCGCGTTGTTTGCCACCTTGCTGGCACTGATTGTGGTGTTGCTCGGCGCCTACACCCGCCTCACCCACGCCGGCCTCGGCTGCCCGGACTGGCCCGGTTGCTACGGCTTCATCAGCGTGCCGAAAAGCGAAGCCCAGCTGGCCCATGCCGAATTGCATTTCCCGGACGCTCCGGTCGAGGCCCACAAGGGCTGGAACGAGATGGTCCACCGCTACTTCGCCGGCACGCTGGGGCTGTTGATCGCGGTGTTGGCCGGTCGTTCGTGGATGCATCGCCGCCATCCCGGACAGCCGGTGAAGCTGCCGTTGTTTCTGTTGGCGGTGGTATTTGGCCAGGCCGCGTTCGGCATGTGGACGGTAACGCTCAAGCTCTGGCCGCAGGTGGTTACCGGGCATTTGCTGGGCGGCTTCGCGACCTTGAGCCTATTGTTTCTGCTGACCTTGCGCCTGTCCGGCGTACTGCCGGCGCTGACCGTGCCACGACGTTTGCAGCACTGGGCGACGGCGGGGCTGTTGCTGGTGATCGGGCAAATCGCTCTCGGCGGCTGGGTCAGTTCCAACTATGCCGCGGTGGCCTGTATCGACTTCCCGACCTGCCACGGCCAGTGGTTGCCAGCGGCGGACTTCGCCAATGGTTTTCACCTGACCCAGCACATCGGTCCGAACTACCTCGGCGGGCAACTGGACAGCGACGCCCGTACGGCGATTCACCTGACTCACCGCATCGGCGCGTTGCTGGTCACCCTGGTATTGCTCGGTCTGGCGTGGCAACTGAAGGCAGTTGGCATGACGCGCCTGGCAGGCCTGGTGCTGATCGCCCTTGGCGCACAAATCACTTTGGGCATCAGCAACGTGTTGTTCCATCTGCCGCTGCCAGTGGCCGTCGCGCATAACGCGGGCGGCGCGGCGCTGTTGCTGACCATGGTGCTGGTCAATTACCACGCCCGAACCAGCCTGGTCCGGGTCAAGCAAGCGCGCTGGCACTTCAGCCCGCGTAAACACTCAGCCGGGCCCATAACAATAAAAGGAGAGATGCCATGGCGATTCTGATCGGCGAACGTCCCAGTCAGGCGATCTGGCGTGATTACCTGGAACTGACCAAACCCAAAGTCGTGGTGCTGATGCTCATCACTTCACTGGTGGGGATGTTCCTCGCGACCCGTGCCGGGGTGCCGTGGACGGTGCTGATTTTCGGCAACCTGGGCATCGCCCTGTGTGCCGGCGGTGCGGCGGCGGTCAATCATGTGGTGGACCGGCGGATCGACGCGGTGATGGCGCGCACCCACAAACGGCCGCTCGCCGAAGGCCGGGTTTCGCCAACCGCCGCGCTGACGTTCGCACTGGTATTGGCGGTCCTCGGACAAGCCATGCTGCTGGCGTTCACCAACCCGCTGACTGCATGGCTGACCCTCGCCTCGTTGCTCGGCTACGCGGTGGTCTACACCGGATTCCTCAAGCGCGCGACCCCGCAGAACATCGTCATCGGTGGTCTGGCCGGTGCCGCGCCGCCATTGCTCGGCTGGACCGCCGCCACCGGTCATGTCAGCGCCGAGCCACTGCTGCTGGTGCTGATCATATTCGCCTGGACCCCGCCGCACTTCTGGGCGCTGGCGATCCATCGCAAGGAGGAATACGCCAAGGCCGACATACCGATGCTGCCGGTCACCCATGGCGAACACTACACCAAGATTCACATCCTGCTTTATACCTTCGCATTGCTTGCCGTCAGCCTGATGCCTTATGTGATCCACATGAGCGGCACGCTCTACCTGGTCTGCGCGCTCGGACTGGGTGCGCGGTTTCTGCAATGGGCCGTGGTGCTGTACCGTGGCACTCGGCCGCACGCGGCGATCAACACGTTCAAGTACTCTATTTACTACTTGTTCCTGCTGTTTATCGCCCTGCTCGTAGACCACTACCTACTGTTGAACCTATGACTCGAACCCAGAAAACCGTCTTCATACTCGTCGCCCTGGTCGCCCTGATCCTGGGCCTGACCGTCAACAAGGTGCTGTCCGGGAAAAACCAGGGCGATCCGACGGCGCTGATCGACGCTGGCATCATCTTGTTGCCGCAGAGCCGGAATCTGCCGGACGTGATGATGACCAACCAGGATGGCCAGCCGGTCGCGATCAATGAATTGAAAGGCAAGTGGAGCTTGCTGTTCTTCGGCTACACCTTCTGCCCGGACATCTGCCCGACCACCCTCGCCCAGTTGCGGCAGATCAAGAGCGAGTTGCCACCCGAGGCTGTGGATAAATTGCAAATCGTGCTGGTCAGTATCGACCCCAATCGCGATACGCCCAAGCAGCTCAAGCAGTATCTGGGCTATTTCGATCCGCAGTTTGTTGGCCTGACCCCGGCGTCGACCGATGAGCTGCAAACGATCGCCAACGCGGTGAGCATTCCATTCATTCCGGCGGACACCAGCAAGCCGAACTACACCGTTGACCACAGCGGTAACCTTGCGGTGATCGGGCCGGACGGCACCCAGCGCGGGTTCATTCGGGCGCCGTTGAACAATGCGAAGCTGGTGGCGCAGTTGCCGGTGATGCTCAAGCGCAACTGAAAGCACCACCAAACCCTGTGGGGGCTGTGTTTCAGGCACAAAAAAAGGGCGCATTCGATGCGCCCTTTTTTCGTTGCAGCAGTTCGATCAGAACGCCGGCACCACCGCGCCTTTGTACTTCTCGAGAATGAAGGCCTTCACTTCCGGGCTGTGCAGGGCAGCGACCAGTTTCTTCATCGCTTCGCTGTCCTTGTCGTCCGGGCGAGCCACCAGAATGTTCACGTAAGGCGAGTCGCTGCCTTCGATGAACAGCGCGTCCTTGGCCGGATCAAGCTTGGCTTCCAGCGCGTAGTTGGTGTTGATCAGCGCCAGGTCGACCTGGGTCAGCACGCGCGGGATGGTCGCGGCTTCCAGTTCGCGGATTTTCAGGTCCTTGGTGTTCTCGGTGATGTCCTTGACGGTCGACAGGATGTTGTTCGAATCCTTCAACTTGATCAGGCCGGCCTTGGCCATCAGCAGCAGCGCACGGCCGCCGTTGGTGGCGTCGTTCGGGATCACCACGTTGGCACCGCCAGGCAGTTCGGCAATGGTCTTGTACTTGCTGGAGTAAGCGCCCAGGGGCTCCAGGTGCACGCCGGTTACGGAAACCAGGTGGGTGCCCTTGGCCTTGTTGAACTCATCCAGGTACGGCTGGTGCTGGAAGAAGTTGGCATCCAGGCGTTTTTCCGCGACCTGCACGTTCGGCTGGATGTAGTCGGTGAATACCTTGACCTTCAGGTCCACGCCTTCTTTGGCCAGGGTCGGCTTCACGAATTCGAGGATCTCGGCGTGTGGCACTGGAGTGGCCGCAACGGTCAGGGTTTCAGCGTGAGCAGAGAACGCGGCAACGGCCGCGAAGGCCACGAGTAGTTTTTTCATTCAGCTAACTCCTTGTGCGGCGCCGGTTACCGGCGCCTGCCAGCGAATGGCCGGCTCATGTCTTTATTTACGGGAGAAATGCACAACCAATTTGTCGCCAACGGTTTGCAGTACCTGGACCAGTACCAGCAGCAACACCACGGTCACCACCATCACATCGGTCTGGAAACGCTGGTAGCCGAAGCGGATCGCCAGGTCACCCAGACCACCGGCACCCACGACACCGGCCATCGCCGTGTAGGACACCAGTGTAATGGCTGTCACCGTAATCGCCGCGAAGATGCCCGGGCGAGCCTCCGGCAGCAAGGCATTGGTGATGATCTGTCGCGTGGTCGCGCCCATGGCCTGGGTCGCTTCGATGATGCCGCGATCCACTTCACGCAGGGCGGTTTCCACCAGGCGGGCGAAGAACGGCGTGGCACCCACCACTAGCGGCGGGATCGCACCGGCGACACCCAGGGACGTACCGGTGATCAACACGGTGAACGGAATCATCACGATCAACAGGATGATGAACGGCAGCGAACGCAGGATGTTCACCATCAGCGACAACATCGCGTAGACGCCTTTGGCTTCCAGCAACTGGCGCGGGCTGCACAGGAACAGCAGCACGCCCAGCGGCAAGCCGAGCAGCACGGTGAACAACAGCGAACCGCCGAGCATCAGCAGGGTGTCGCCGGTGGCCAGCCAGATTTCGAACCAGTCGATATTGGCGAAGAAACTTGTCAGGGCTTCCATTAGCGCAGCACCTCCATGTGGACGTCGGCTGCGGTGAAGCGGGCAAAGGCCGCTTCCATGTCACCGCCGGTCACGGCCAGGGTCAGTTGCCCGTAAGGGATGTCTTTGATGCGGTCGATACGACCGGCCAGGATGCTGTAGTCCACGCCGGTTTCCCGGGCGACAGTGCCCAGCAGAGGCGCGTAGGTCGCTTCGCCCTGGAAGGTCAGACGCAGGATGCGCCCCGGGACGTGAGCGAAGTCGTCACGCTGTTCGCTTTCGTCGATCTGCTCGTCTTCCTGCACGAAGCGCTTGGTGGTCGGGTGCTTCGGATGCAGGAACACTTCGGCCACCGAGCCTTGCTCGACGATCACGCCGGCGTCCATCACGGCTACCTGGTCGCAGACCCGGCGGATCACGTCCATCTCGTGGGTGATCAAGACGATGGTCAGTTTCAGCTCGCGGTTGATCTCGGCCAGCAATTGCAAGACCGATGCGGTGGTTTGCGGGTCGAGGGCGCTGGTGGCTTCATCGCACAGCAGGATTTTCGGCTTGGTCGCCAGCGCACGGGCAATGCCGACACGCTGCTTCTGTCCGCCAGACAATTGCGCCGGGTATTTCTTGGCGTGGTCGGACAAACCGACCCGCGCCAGCAACTCGGCCACGCGAGAATCGATCTCGCTGCGCGACAGTTCGCCGGCCAGGGTCAGCGGCAGCGCCACGTTGTCAGCGACAGTCTTGGAGGCCAGCAGGTTGAAGTGCTGGAAAATCATCCCGACCTGCTGACGGAAGCGGCGCAGGCCGTTGGCGTCGAGAGCGGTGACTTCTTCACCGTCGACAATGATCTTGCCGCCGCTGGAATTTTCCAGGCGATTGATCAGACGCAGCAGGGTACTTTTTCCTGCGCCGGAATGACCGATCAAGCCGTAAACCTGCCCGTTCTCAATCGTCAGACTGGTCGGATGCAGGGCGGGGATTTCCTTACCGGCGACGCGGTAGGTTTTATGGACGTTTTGAAACTCGATCACGTAGCGAACCTTGTGGGGCGCGTTAGAAAAGGATCAGCGGTTAGCCGGGCGCGCATTTTAGCCTGTCCGTATAGAGGTTCTTAGCATTTATTTCGCATTTGTCCTGTCATTTGGCAATAACGCGATCAAAGGTCAGGAAAAAGGAACGGCTGAAGAAGCTCGCCCAAAGCCGAAGGCAATTTCGACCTGGTGGGCAGCATCGGTTTTGGGACAGGGAGGCGAAGGCCAAGGTGATTCCGGCCTGAGAGTTTTTTTGCCAGATAGGACGCCTTCGCGGGCAAGCCCGCGAAGCTTTTCAGGGTTTCCGAGGGCTAAGAACCATCTGCGCCGGAACACTGCGCAAAATCTGCCGCTCCAGCTTCAGATCAAACTCGGGATCGAGCTTCTTCACTCGTTTGGTCAGCAAGTTAGCCAGCCAAGGGTAATCGTTGGTACGCGGAGCCTGAATGCTCACGTCGCACTGAAAGTTCACCACATCGGCGGCGATGGCATCCAGTTGGCGACGCAGTTTGCCCATATCGTTGATATTCAGCACGACCGTGGTGCTTTCAGCCGTCAGGTCGATAACCTTGGCTTTTGGCCTGGCTTCGGCAGCCTTGAGGGCGGCTTCGGCTTTTTCCAGCTCGGCCTTGCGTGCCTGGGCAATCGAGCCGTTGACTCCGCCGGTCAGTGCCGGAGCCTTGGGCATCAGCGCGCGGGCACGGCTCAAGGCGGTCGCGGCGGCATCCACATCACCCTTTTGCAGCACGATCTGGCTGCGACGCAGATAGGCTTCGGCCAACTGCCGCTGATATTGCTCAAGGGACGCATCGTTGGGCGATTCGGCCTGCAAGGCTGCCAATTGGTCCTCGGCGGTGGCCAGTTCATCGCTGGCGATGTTTTGTTCCAGCTGCACGATGGCCGTGGCCCGTGCATCGGCGGCCTTGGTGGCTTCCGATGGCGTGCTTTGGCAGGCGCCCAGCAGCAAAGAAAATGCGACAAGGAGCAGATAACGGGAGGCGAACGACTTCATTCCTGCGACTCTCTATTTGCGCAAAAAACGAGCAAGTCTACACCCCTCGACGGGGCAGAACAAAACTCAGCAGAAATAGCGCGGCGGCCGTCACCACAATCGACGGGCCGGCCGGGGTGTCCTTGAACCATGACAGCGCCAGCCCGCCACACACGGCGAGTATGCCCAGCAGGCTCGCGCCCAGTGCCATCTGTTCTGGCGAGCGGGCGTGACGTTGTGCCGCAGCCGCCGGGATGATCAGCAACGAAGTGATCAGCAATACCCCGACAATTTTCATCGCCACGGCAATCACTACGGCGATCAACAGCATCAGGGCCAGGCGCAATCCCGCCACCGGCAGGCCTTCGACCCTGGCCAGTTCTTCATGCACCGTGATCGCCAGCAGTGGGCGCCACAACGCAACCAGCAAGAGCAGTACCGCAGCGCTACCGCCGAGGATCCAGGCCAGATCGGTCGGGCTGATCGCCAGCAGGTCGCCGAACAGATAAGCCATAAGGTCGATCCGCACTTCGTGCATGAAGCTTAGTACCACCAGGCCCAGAGAGAGCGTGCTGGGTGCGAGAATTCCCAAAAGCGTGTCGGATGCCAGTGGCTGGCGTTGTTGCAAGGTCACCAGCATCACCGCCAACAGCAAGCAGCCAACGGTGACGGCAACGGTCGGGCTGACATCCAGCAGGAAGCCCAGGGCCACGCCGAGCAATGCCGCGTGGGACAGGGTGTCGCCGAAATAGGCCATGCGCCGCCAGACCACGAAAGACCCCAGCGGGCCTGCGACGACGGCCAGGGCCAGGCCTGCAAGCAGGGCGTAGAGCAGAAAATCAGCCATGCTTGCAGCTATCTCCGTGAACATGGGGTTGACCCGACGCGGGCGCCTTGACCACCGAACCATGCAAGTCGTGGGCGTGGTCGTGATGGTGGTGATAAATCGCCAGGCTTTGTGCGTTTTTTCCGAACAGCTCGACGAATGCCGGATCGCCGCTGACCTGCTCGGGATGGCCGGAACAGCAGACGTGACGATTGAGGCAAACCACCTGATCGGTGGTGCTCATCACCAGGTGCAAATCGTGGGAGACCATCAGCACGCCGCAACCGTGACGGTCACGCAGGCGGGTGATCAGGCTGTACAGCTCAGCCTGGCCGGCCACGTCGACACCCTGTACCGGTTCGTCGAGTACCAGCAGTTCCGGTTCGCGCAACAAGGCTCGGGCCAGCAACACACGTTGCATTTCGCCACCGGAAACGCTTTGCACCGGGCTGTCGATCACCTGTTCGGCACCGACTTCCTTGAGTGCCGCCAAGGCCATCGCACGGTCCACGCCCGGCACCAGGCGCAAGAAACGCAGGACCGACAGCGGGAGGGTTGGATCGACATGAAGTTTTTGCGGCATGTAACCGACCCGCAGTTTCGGCTTGCGCCAGACGCTGCCGCGGTCTGGTTTCAACAGGCCGAGCACGGCACGCACCAGGGTGGTTTTGCCGGCGCCGTTGGGGCCGATCAGGGTAACGATCTGCCCCGGCTCGACGCTCAGCTCGATGTTGTCCAGCACCGATTGCCCGGCGAACGTGACGGCAACCTGCTCAAGACGGATCAGCGCGTTGCTCATCAAGCCCCCTGACAACCCGAGCAGAGACCGACCACTTCGACAGTCTGGCCTTCGACCACAAACCCGACATCCCTGGCGCTGGCGATGATCGCGTCGCTGATGGATCTTTGCTCAAGTTCGATCGCGGCGTGGCACATACGGCAGATCAGGAACTGACCCTGGTGAGCATGTTCCGGGTGATTGCAGCCGATGAAGGCGTTGAGCGAAGAAATCCGATGGACCAGGCCGTTTTCCAGCAGGAAATCCAGCGCGCGGTACACTGTCGGCGGCGCGGCACGGCGACCGTCCTGCTCGCTGAGGACCGCGAGAATGTCGTAGGCACCCAAGGGCTTGTGGCTTTGCCACACCAGTTCCAGTACTCGCCGACGCAACGCGGTCAGGCGCAGGCCTTGACGTGCGCACAGGACATCGGCCTCGGACAAAGCGCTGTGAACGCAATGTGAGTGGTCGTGGGGACGGCTGGCGATCGGTGTTTTTAGCATGAGCGGCGACGAGTTTTGTGAGAGACGTTATTATGTTACCCGTTCTCGCCTCTTCGAGTGGTCATCGTGTCCCGACTTTTTTCTGTTTTTGTCGCATTTATCGCAAGTTTTCTGCTGATCGGTTCAGCGCAGGCCGAGGTCAAGGTCCTTACCAGCATCAAGCCTCTGCAGTTGATCGCCGCGGCGGTGCAGGACGGCGTGGCGATCCCCGAGGTTTTGCTGCCGCCGGGGGCCTCACCGCATAACTATGCGTTGCGCCCTTCCGACGTACGCAAGGTGCAATCGGTGGACCTTCTGTACTGGATCGGCCCGGACATGGAAGGCTTCCTGCCACGGGTGCTCAATGGTCGTACGTTGCCCAACGTCGCCGTGCAGGATTTGCCGGGCATGAAACTGCGCCGCTTTGCCGAAGATAGCCACTCCCACGCCGAAGAAGCCGACGAACATGACCACGATCACCGTCCGGGCAGCCTCGATGCGCACCTGTGGCTGTCGCCGGTCAACGCCCGGGTCATCGCCACGAAAATGGCCGCTGACCTGAGTGCCGCCGATCCTGACAATGCCGCGCGCTATCAGAGCAATCTGAAAGCCTTTGACGAGCGTCTCGATGCGTTGGATGCGCGCCTGAAGAAACGCCTGGCCGATGTTCAGGGCAAGCCCTACTTCGTGTTCCACGAAGCCTTCGACTACTTCGAAGACGCCTACGGCCTCAAGCACGTGGGTGTGTTCAGCGTCGCGGCCGAAGTGCAGCCCGGTGCCCAGCATGTCGCGGCAATGCGCGCGCGGTTGCAGGAAGTCGGCAAGACTTGCGTGTTCAGCGAACCGCCGCTACGGCCGCGCCTGGCGGAAACCCTGGTGGCGGGCTTGCCGGTGAAGCTGGCTGAACTGGATGCGCTGGGCGGGTACACGCCGGCGACTGCTCAGGGCTATGAGCAGGTGTTGGAGAAGCTGGGGAATGATCTGGCGGGGTGCCTGGAGTCGTTGTAACCGACACCAGACCCTGTGGGAGCGAGCAAGCTCGCTCCCACAGGTCAAAGCCTTTAAAGGGCGAAAGGCAATGGCGTATTGACCGTCTGCCGCTGCGCCAGGCGCAACTGGAACTCCATCGGATCGTGAATCAGCACATCCTGCCCGGCGAACGACTCCGCCGCGATCAGGCGTGACAACCAGAACCGTACGCAAGCCACCCGCAGCATGGTCGACCACAACTCGGCTTCGGCCGCGGTGAACGGTCGCAAGGCCGCGTAAGCGCCCAGCAAGGCCCGCGCTCGCGGTCCATCGATCACGCCATCGTCGTTCGAGCACCAGTCGTTCAAGGCAATCGCCACGTCGTAGAGCATCGGCCCGGAGCAGGCGTTGTAGAAGTCGATCAGCCCGGTCAGGTGCGTGCCTTCGAACATCGCGTTGTCGCGGAACAGGTCGGCGTGAATGTTCGCCCGTGGCAGTGCCAGGATTTTTCCTTTCTGCCGGGTGATTTCTTCCAGCGCCCGCTGCAGCAGGTCTTTCTGTTCGGCACCGAGGTGCGACAAAAACTGCGTGCCCTCTTCCAGCATCCAGTCCAGGCCACGATCGGTTTTGCGCTTGATCATGTTGGCCTGGGTCGCCAGGTGCAGATGGCCGAGCAACTCACCGACCTGCGCACAATGTTGCGCGTTGGCTTGCTTGATGTGCTTGCCGGCCAGACGCGGTTGCAGCAGCGCAGGTTTACCCGCCAGTTCGCGCAGGGCCACGCCGTCGGTGGTGCGCAAGGCGTAAGGCACCGGCAAGTTCGCGCCGTGCAGCACGTCGAGCAGTTCGATGAAGAACGGCATTTCCTGAACCGGGCCGCGCTCGATCAGGGTCAGGACAAATTCGCCCTGCTCCAGGCTGATAAAGAAATTGGTGTTTTCGCTACCGGCGGCAATCCCCTGGAAATCAAGCAGGCGGCCGAGGCCATAAGGGGCGAGAAAAGCTTCCAGCTCGGGCCGAGCCAGGGGGGTGAACACAGACATGTTTAAACTGCCAGTACGGGCGCCGCTGTTGAGCCAGCGCCGATTAAAGTTAAGGACGACTTACCACTTAAAAATTTCCCACGCCGGAATCAGCATATCCGGGTAATCCGAGCGAATGAAGTTACCGTCCGACCCATCGGCGCGCACGAGAAAATACGGCTTGCCGCCTTTGGGCGTGACTTTGATCGCATACAGGAAGCCGTTTTGGCGGTATTCCTGAATGAGCTTGTCCCCTTCCGTGCGGATCGTGACATCCGGGTCTGCCGAAGGGGCGTCATCCGCCGCCATGACGGCCAAAGGTGTGATAGCAAACAAGCCAGCCAGCAACAGGCGATTTAGTGTGCGCATGATAACCTTGTCCCTTTGTCGTCAACGGTCCCGCTATTCTAGCGCCGGACCCGCCGAAAAGGTTGATCCTGCTCATGAGCCAAGCCCCCCTCGTCCTGGTGGACGGTTCTTCTTACCTGTACCGCGCCTTTCACGCGCTGCCGCCGCTGACCACGTCCAAAGGCCTGCCGACCGGCGCGGTCAAGGGCGTCTTGAACATGCTCAAGAGCCTGCGCAAGCAATATCCGGATAGTCCGTTCGCCGTGGTGTTCGACGCCAAGGGTGGGACTTTTCGCGATGACATGTACGCCGAATACAAGGCCAACCGTCCGAGCATGCCCGACGACATGCGCGTGCAGATCGAGCCGCTGCACCAGAGCGTGATCGCCCTGGGCTTTCCGCTGCTGTGCGTCGAGGGCGTCGAGGCCGATGACGTGATCGGCACCCTGGCCCGCAGCAGCGCGGCTGCGGATCGTCCGGTGATTATTTCCACCGGTGACAAGGACATGGCGCAACTGGTCGACGGTCACATTACCTTGGTCAACACCATGACCGGTAGCAGCATGGACGTGGAGGGCGTGAAGGAGAAATTCGGCGTCGCTCCGGAGCAGATCATCGATTATCTGGCGCTCATGGGCGATTCTTCCGACAACATTCCGGGTGTTCCAGGCATCGGCCCGAAGACGGCTTCCGGCCTGCTGGTCGGTGTGAACGGCGGTCTGACCGAACTCTATGCGCAGCTCGACATCGTGCCGACCCTGCCGATTCGCGGCGCCAAGACCCTGCCGGCCAAGCTCGAAGAGCACAAGGAAATGGCCTTCCTCTCCTATCAACTGGCGACCATCAAGGTCGATGTACCGCTGGACGTTGGGCTCGACGACTTGCAAATGGGCGCGGAAGATCCGGCCAAACTCTACGAGCTGTACACCCTGCTGGAGTTCAAGAGCTGGCTGAACGACCTTGATCGCGACGCCAAACGCCTGGAACTGAGCGCTGCCGCCGAGCCTGCACCGGCCGCCGATCTGTTCAGCGAACCAGAGGCCGAAGCACCGGCCGCCGCTGCTGAAGCCGCCTATGAAACCATCCTCGATCAGGCGCGGTTCGATGCCTGGCTGGAAAAACTGAACAACGCCAAGCTGTTTGCCTTCGACACCGAAACAACCGGCATCGATGCGCAGCAGGCGCAACTGGTGGGCCTGTCGTTCGCCGTTCAGGCTAACGAAGCGGCCTACATCCCGTTGACCCATTCCTACATTGGTGTGCCGCAGCAGCTGGATCGTGACACGGTCCTGCGCGCGCTCAAGCCGATTCTGGAAGACCCGGCCAAGCTCAAGGTCGGCCAGCACGCCAAGTTCGACATGAACATCCTGGCCAATTGCGCCATCGGCGGCGATCAGGACAACGGCATTACCGTGCGTGGCATCGCCTTCGACACCATGCTTGAGTCCTACGTACTGAACTCCACGGCCACCCGCCATGACATGGACAGCCTGGCGCAGAAGTATCTGGACCACACCACGGTGAGTTTCCAGGACATCGCCGGCAAGGGCGTGAAACAGCTGACGTTCGATCAGATCGCCCTGGAGCAGGCCGGGCCTTACGCCGCCGAAGATGCGGATATCACCCTGCGTCTGCACCAGACCCTGTTCGAAAAACTCTCGGCCATTCCGAGCCTGGCCAGCGTGCTGACCGACATCGAGATCCCGTTGGTACCGGTATTGGCGCGTATCGAGCGCCAGGGCGCATTCGTCGATGCCGCCTTGCTGGGCGTGCAAAGCATCGAACTGGGCGACAAGATGGTGGCGCTGGAGCGTGAAGCCTTCGAGATTGCCGGTGAGGAATTCAACCTCGGTTCACCCAAGCAACTTGGCGTGATCCTTTACGAGAAGCTCGGCCTGCCGGTGTTGAAGAAAACCGCCAAGGGCCAGCCCTCCACCGCCGAAGAAGTGCTGGCCAAACTGGCAGAAGACGACTATCGATTGCCGAAAGTGCTCATGGAATACCGCTCCATGAGCAAGCTGAAAAGTACCTATACCGACCGTCTGCCGGAGCAGATCAACCCGCGTACCGGGCGGATCCATACCTCGTATCACCAGGCGGTGGCGTCCACCGGGCGGCTGTCCTCCAGTGATCCGAACCTGCAGAACATCCCGGTACGTACCGCCGAAGGGCGTCGCATCCGCCAGGCGTTCGTGGCCCCGACCGGCTACAAGCTGCTGGCGGCGGACTATTCGCAGATCGAACTGCGGATCATGGCGCACCTGTCCCGGGATGAAGGACTGATGAACGCCTTCCGCCACAATCTGGACGTACACACCGCGACCGCCGCCGAAGTGTTCAAGGTCGAACTGGCCGACGTGACCTCCAACCAGCGCCGCAGCGCCAAGGCGATCAACTTCGGCCTGATCTACGGCATGGGTGCGCAGAAGCTCGGCAAGGACATCGGCGTCGACACCAAGACCGCCAAGGCCTACATCGATACCTACTTCGCCCGGTATCCCGGCGTTCGCCAGTACATGGACCGCACGCGTGCCCAGGCCGCCGAGCAAGGTTATGTCGAGACGTTCTTCGGCCGCCGCCTGTACCTGCCGGACATCAACTCCAACAAGCCGCAAGAGCGCGCCGCCGCCGAACGCACGGCGATCAACGCACCGATGCAAGGCACTGCCGCGGACATCATCAAGAAAGCCATGGTCGCGGTGGATAACTGGCTGGCCGCGTCGGGCCTCGACGCCAAAGTCATTTTGCAGGTGCACGATGAACTGGTGCTCGAGGTACGTGAAGACCTGGTCGACCTGGTTCGCGATGAAATTCGCGTGCACATGAGCGAGGCGGCGAAACTGGATGTGCCGTTACTGGTCGAAGTGGGTGTTGGAAACAACTGGGATGAGGCTCACTGAGCCTTCTTGTAGGAGCGAGCTTGCTCGCGATGGAGTGTCAGACACATCGATTGCGACTGAAATTCCATCGCGAGCAGGCTCGCTCCTACAGAAAATTGTCGTGTTCTGCTGCGGCAGAGTGCCGCGGCAGAAGGGCGCAAAAAACAGCTTAGTCCGGAGGGCGATCAGAGTTATTTCAAAGCTATTTGAAAAAAATCTGAACTAATCTTGCACACCACCACTCAGAGTTACTGAATGGCTGGTGAAGCCCTTCGATGCTCCTATGTTGTGTTAAGTGTTGGCAGATATCTGGACCCCGCCCTAGCGGTCTAGAGCTTGAACCCCGGAACTTCTCCCTCCCCATATGAAGCCCGGGGTTTTTTTTGCCCAAAGAAAACTGCCTGCGTGCGCCGCAGGCAGTTCTCGGCACTTACTGAGCTTCTGCTTCGGCACCCTTGTCCGCCAGTTCCATCCAGCCAGCCAGTACGGTGTAAGCATCTTCCAGGCCCATGCGTTTTGGGGCCGAGAACAGCTGAATCGTCACGAGATCGCCCCAGCCCTTGCGGATTTCCGCTTGAACCTTGAGCAGCGTGTTCTTGGCTGCGCCATAGGTCAGCTTGTCTGCTTTGGTCAGCAGAATGTGCATCGGCATGCCGGCAGCAACGGCCCAGTCGAGCATCAGCAAGTCGAAATCGGTCATCGGATGGCGGATGTCCATCATCAGGATCAGACCTTTCAAACTCTCGCGACCACCCAGATATGCCTCCAGGTGACGTTGCCAGTGTTGCTTGAGCGGGATCGGTACTTTTGCATAACCGTAGCCCGGCAGGTCGACCAGACGGCGTTCATCGTCTAGCTTGAAGAAATTCAACAGTTGCGTGCGCCCCGGCGTTTTCGAGGTGCGCGCCAGGCTGGCGTGGGTCAGGGTGTTCAAGGCACTCGACTTGCCGGCGTTGGAACGCCCGGCGAAGGCGACTTCGAAGCCCTCGTCATCCGGACATTGGTCGACTTTGGCGGCGCTGAGCATGAAGGTGGACTGTTGGCACAGACCGAGGATGGGATTCTTGAGTTGCATGGGATTTCCGATGTGGGCGGCGCCAGGAATGGGTGCGGCAAGCAGTGTCGCTTCCGTTTCAGTGACGCCAGTATATAATGCCGCAGATTTTGTGTGCGCTTTGTCCCAGCGTAGGATGAAGTTCACGAGAGCGACAGACCTTGATTGCGCACTAGAACGCAGCTCGCTCTCAACCCTGAAAAGGTCGTTTTATGACGAAATGGCTGCTAGCTGCCGGTGTATTGATGCCGCTTTACAGCGCTCAGGCTACACAGGATCCGGAAGCTGTGTACAACCGTGTTTGTGGTGCCTGTCATTCCGGCCAACTCCCCATGGCGCCGAAAAAAGGCGATCAGGAAGCTTGGACGCCGAGGTTGGCGAAAGGTATGGAGACGCTGGTGCAACACGTGACCCAGGGTTTCAAGGCGATGCCGCCGCGTGGTTTGTGCATGGACTGCAGTGCCGAGGATTACCAAGCCATCATCCTTTGGATGAGCGAGTAAGCCCGGTCCATAACTCTTAACCCTTAGCCGTAGTTGGATTAGCTGATGAAGAAATTGATCGTGAGTCTGCTGTTGACCGTGGGCATCTCCGGCATGGCCCATGCTGCAGGTGAGGCAGTACAACCGGGTGATGCAAAAGCCGGCCAGGCCAAAGCCGCCGTCTGTGGCGCCTGCCACGGCCCGGATGGCAACAGCATGGCGCCAAACTTTCCAAAACTGGCAGGTCAGGGCGAACGCTACCTGACCAAGCAATTGCACGACATCAAGTCGGGCAAGCGCACCGTTCTGGAAATGACCGGCCTGCTGACCAACCTGAGCGATCAGGACCTGGCGGACATCGCCGCCTACTTCGCCAGCCAGAAAGGCAGCGTCGGTGCTGCCGATCCGAAGATCGTCGCTCGCGGTGAAGCCCTGTTCCGTGGTGGTGACCTGGCCAAGGGCCTGCCATCCTGCACCGGTTGCCACTCGCCAAATGGCGCAGGTAACGCGGCTGCCGGTTTCCCGCACCTGGGTGGCCAGCACGCTCAATACGTCGGCAAGCAACTGACCGATTTCCGCAGGGAAGAAGGCGGCCGTACCAACGACGGCGATACCAAACCCATGCAGACCATTGCCAAGAAGCTGAGCGACGAAGACATCGCCGCGGTGTCCAGCTACATTCAAGGCCTGCACTAAGGCTGGCGGATCGGGCGTTGAACGGGGTGCTTATCACCTGCAACGTTAACGCTCGATTAATCCGTTGCAACGAGTATAAAAAGGGTGGCTTTGGCCGCCCTTTTTTTTGGCCGCTGCCGTTACACTACAGAACTCAAGCCCGCCAGGACCTGTCTGATAACAGGTCGCGCGAGGCGAAAAAATTTGTCCAGGAGTGAAGCATGCGTAATCTGATCATCAGCGCCGTTTTTGCCGCTGCCAGCCTGTTCGGCATGACTGCCCAGGCCGCTGAGGCCCCCGCTGCACCTTATGTCGAACTGAGCAACCCGGTTCCGGTCGCCGTGCCTGGCAAGATCGAAGTGGTAGAGCTGTTCTGGTACGGCTGCCCGCATTGCTTCGCTTTCGAGCCAGTGATTAATCCGTGGGTCGAAAAGCTGCCTTCGGACGTGAACTTCGTGCGCATTCCAGCCATGTTCGGTGGCCCGTGGGACGCTCACGGTCAGATGTTCCTGACCCTTGAAGCCATGGGTGTCGAGCACAACGTTCACGCCGCGGTGTTCAATGCGATTCAGAAAGAACACAAGAAACTGACCGACAAGAACGACATGGCCGACTTCCTCGCTACCCAGGGCGTGGACAAGGACAAGTTCCTCGCGACTTTCGACTCTTTCGCTATCAAGGGTCAGATCGTCAAGGCTCGTGAACTGGCCAAGAAGTATGAAATCTCCGGCGTTCCAACCATGATCGTCAACGGTAAGTACCGCTTTGACGTGGGTTCTGCCGGCGGTGCCGAACAGGCCCTGCAACTGGCCGACAAACTGATCGACAAAGAGCGAGCGGCTAACAAGGCTGCCGCCAACTAAGGGCAGTCACTGCCATGCGCCGATGGGGTACTGAACGCATCGTTGGCCTGCATGATCCGCGGGTCAACGAACATCATCTGGAGTCCACGGGCCTGCCCGCAGACAGTCGTCTGCGCTTGCTCAGCTTCAATATCCAGGTCGGTATCAGTACCGAGCGCTACCGGCATTACCTGACCCGGGGCTGGCAGCACCTGCTGCCGCACACCGGGCGTGCCGACAACCTGCAGAAAATCGGCAACCTGCTGGGCGACTTCGATCTGGTCGCCTTGCAAGAGGCCGATGGCGGCAGCCTGCGATCAGGCTACGTCAATCAGGTCGAACACCTGGCCCAACTCGGTGCCTTTCCCTACTGGTATCAACAACTCAATCGCAATCTCGGTCGCCTGGCCCAGCACAGCAATGGCGTGCTCAGCCGATTGCGCCCATGGGCAATTGAGGATCATCCGCTGCCGGGGCCAAAGGGTCGCGGAGCCATTCTGGTGCGGTTCGGCGAAGGTCCGGAAGCGCTGGTGGTGGTCATGATGCACCTGGCGTTGGGCGCCCGGGCCCGCAGCCTGCAACTGGCCTACATCCGCGAGTTGATTGGCGACTACAAGCACCAGGTGCTGATGGGCGACATGAACACCCATGCCAGTGACCTGCTGCTACATTCCCCGTTGCGCGATCTCGGCCTGCTCGCGCCGCAACTGGAAGCGACGTTTCCCAGCTGGCGCCCACAGCGCTGCCTGGACCATATCCTGCTGAGCCCGAGCCTGACCCTGGAAAAGGTCGAGGTGCTGGCACAGCCCATTTCCGATCACCTGCCGGTCGCGGTAGAGATTCGTTTGCCGGGTTCGCTCACGGCCGATGCATTGCCCGCGTTGAGTCCTGCCCCTCGCGGAACCCCTGAATGAGCGACGAAGCACAGCGCTGGAAAGAGAAATACCTCAAAAGCATCGAACAACAGGAAAAGCTCGAACGTCGCTGGGACGCGCGGCTCGACTTGCTGCGTCGCGGGCTGGTGCGCAGCACCCTGGCGGCGGAAGGTACTGACCGCGCCGTTGACCAATGCATGAAGGAAATGCGCGAGGTCGTGCGCACCGATGACATGGACGCTGGTCTGGCCGCGCTGATTCCACGCCTGGAAAAAGCCGTGCTCGACTCGGAGCAGCGTCGTGAAACCCGGGTCAACCAGACCAGTGCCGCCCTGACTGCGCTGGTCACTCAACTGCAAACATTGCCGCTGCCGCGGGATGTGAGTCGGCCACTCAAGAGTTTCGCCAAGCAACTGGATGCGCGGGTCAGTCAGGCACGTGAGATACCCTTGCTGCTCAGCGAGCTGAGTGGCTTGCAGGGCAAGGCCCTGAGCCAACTGGAGACCCCGACGGAGAACGGCCGCCCGGGCTTGCTGCAGCGGTTGTTCGGCGGTCGTGAGGCGGAGGAGATGGTGGCATCAGCGGCTACTTCTCCTGCTCTGTCCTCTGTAGCCGAGATCCCTGCGGCAACTTTCGATAGACCCCCTGCTGAGCGAGTTGAAGGCGAGTCTGCGCCGACCGAGCCAACCGTGGCTGCGCCTGCTCCGGCAGTCGTGGCTTTTGCCCCTCCGCCTGCGGAGCCTCAACCGGCCAGTGCCGCTGCGACAGAAACCGGACCGGCCGAGCAACCGACCCCGGAAACCATCGCGACGCCTCCCGAGTCGGAAACAAACCCCGACGAGCTGACCGCGCAAACATCGCCGGATAGCTTGTCATTACCTCCGATGCCCATGGAGGACGTGGCCGCTGTCGATCAGGCGTCAGCTGAACACGACATCCTCTATGCACTCCCGGATTCCCCTGAGCCCTCCTATAGCTCGGTGGCCAGCCACATCGAAGACACGCTGCTGGGGCTGCTCGACGACCTGACATTGCCCGAGCGCCATCGCCCGCAAGCCGAATCCATGCGCGATCGTCTGAAAAACGGTCTGAACTGGTACGAGTTGCTGCCGATCCTCGACGATTTCGCCACCTTGATGCTGGCCATTACCGACAGCGGCCAGCATGAGTTCGAAGTCTATCTGCAACGGCTGAACGAGCGCCTCGAGTCCTTCCAGAGCAACTTGCAGGCCGCCACCGCCGGACACGCCGACAATCGTTCGGCCGCGCGGCAGATGGACACGCAGATCCGCGAACAGGTCGATGGCCTGCAAAGCAGCATGCAGGAAGCCGCGGACCTGGAAGATCTCAAGCACGTACTGGAAAACCATCTCGAAGGCTTGCTGGGCACCATGGACCAGCACCAGAAGCAGCGCGATGAACGCGAGCAGGAGGTCGCTGCGCGCCTGCACAGCCTGGCCGAACGGGTCGCCCATATGGAGCAGGAGGCCCAGGGTTACCGCGAGCACCTTGAAGAGCAACGGCAGAAGGCATTGGTCGACCCGTTGACCGGGCTGCCCAACCGCGCGGCCTGGAGCGAGCGGCTGGATCTCGAAGTCACACAATGGCAGCAACATGGCAACACGCTGTTGCTGGCCATGCTCGACCTCGATCATTTCAAGCGTATCAACGATAACTACGGGCACCTGGCCGGTGACAAAGTGCTGAAAATAATCGCCAGCGTGTTGCGCAAGCGGCTGCGCGGGACGGATTTCATTGCCCGGTTTGGCGGTGAGGAGTTTGTGCTGTTGATGCCATCCACGGTGCCGGCGGCAGGGTTGAAGTTCTTGGAAGGCTTGCGGGCCGCCATTGAGGCCTGTCCGTTCCACTTCAAGGGAGAGCCGGTGACCATCACAGTGTCTATCGGGATGACGGCCTTCAGGCCGGGTGAACATAGCGATCAGGTGCTTAAAAGAGCCGATCAGGCCCTGTATCGCGCAAAAAATGCCGGCCGCAACCGGGTGGAACCGAGCTGACGGTTATTTGTTCCATTTTGTTTAATTCGATGGGATTGCCGTCCACCCGCAAGGCATTACGTTACACTGTTGCATTATTGTCTTGCGTGTACTGCCTTTCGCCATGAAATATTTTGCTCTGATCGTATCGCTGATTGTGCTTGCCGGCTGTGCCAGCGGTCCCCGTTTCGACACCAGCCACCCTTCGGCCAATTACGATAGCCGCGTACAGTTTGTGGTGGTGCATTACACCAATGCCTCGCTGGAGCGTTCGTTGCAGTTGCTGACCCACGGTGAAGTCAGCAGCCATTACCTGATCGGCGACGACAAGGGTGCCACCATCTACAAGCTGATGGATGAAAATGTGCGGGCCTGGCACGCCGGGGAGAGCGAGTGGAATGGCCGGACCTGGCTGAACTCCAGTTCCATCGGTATCGAAATCGTCAACCCGGGCTTCAAGGACACCCCGACCGGACGCGTGTGGTATCCCTACACTGAAGATCAGGTCCAGTCGTTGATCGTGTTGCTCAAGGACATCAGCAAACGTCACGGCACAAAGCCTCGCGACATCATTGGCCATAGCGATATTGCACCCTTGCGCAAGCTGGATCCGGGGCCACTGTTCCCCTGGAAGCGTCTGGCCGCCGAAGGCTTGGGCATCTGGCCGAATGAACAGTCGGTGGCGCGCCAGCAAATGCTGTTCGCCGAGCAGTTGCCGAGCATCAGCTGGTTTCAGGCGCAGTTGGCTCGCCTGGGTTATGCCTCGCCACAAACCGGCGAGCTCGATGTCGCGACACGACATGTGATCGCGGCATTTCAGATGCATTTCCGTCCGGCGCGCTTCGATGGCACTCCGGATGCACAAACTGCCGCGCTACTGTTGGTGTTGAATCAGACAAAATAATGACGCCCGCCCGACGGTCAGGGCTTTTTTCCAATCAGCAGCTATAACTCATTGGTAATCCTTCGGATATTTCACAATGACCGCTGCTCGAGAGACCTTCCGTAGTTGGTTCCATCGCCCCTGGTTCCTGGGGCTGATGTCTGCTGTCTTGAGCGCAACGTTATTGATGGCCGGAAGCCTGTTCGTCGCCATACACCAGGTCGAGCAAAACGAAAGCGAAGAAATGAATGCTCAGGGCGAACGCTTCCTCGCCCGTCTGGAACAGCTTTTCGGGCAACTGCGTGAAAGCCTTGACGATCTTGAAGCGCAACCGTTGCGCGGTTGCGATGCTGAAATGATCGCAACCTTGCAACAGGTTTCGTTCAATTATCGCTTCGTCTACGAAGCCGCCTACATGGACTCCTCGCGAATCTGCTCCAATCGCCCTCGCCAGGAAGGGCTGTCGCTGAGTCGATCGCCAGACATCAAGGGCCCGACTTACAGCTATTGGCTCAACACCACCACCGAACCCGATGAAAACCGCGCCGCGCTGATGCTCGGGCGCGGGAATTTCCGGGTGGCGACCTCTCGCGGGCATTTGACCGATATGGTCGACCTGTCGCCGGGCAGCAGTCTGCTGGTAGTCCTGGACCATGGCGCGCGCGCAATTCCGGTGCTCGGCGCTTCTCAGGTCTGGCCGCCGGCCGAGGCCTGGCCACCGAGAAACCGTGATGCGCTGCAGATCACCCAGACACGCCTGATATACCGGATGCCCACCGACAACCCGGAGTATCAATTGGTGTTGATCAGCCCACGCACCGGCATGCATATCCCGGCGGTCTGGTGGTGGTTGCTGCCGGCCAGCCTCGCGCTGGGCATCTGCGTTGGGTTCCTGGTGTTTCTGCTGGTACGCCAGCGGCAGTCGCTGGACGCCGAACTGACCGGCGCGATTCGCCGTGGCGAGTTGCAGGTGCTGTATCAACCGATCTTCGACCTCGATAGCCGCAACTGTGTCGGGGCTGAAGCGCTGCTGCGCTGGCGCAGGCCGGACGGCACCCTGACCAGTCCCGACCTGTTCATTCCGATGGCGGAGAACACCGGGCAGATTCGCCAGATGACGGACTTCGTCCTGCAACGCCTGCTCGAGCAACTCGGCCAGTTGCTACGTGCCAACCCGCAGCTGTACATCTCGGTCAATCTCGCTGCGTGTGATGTGATGGTTCCGCGGATTGGCCAGGTGATGGCGCGGTTGCTGACCCTGCACCACGTCGCTGCGCGGCAAATTGCCTTTGAGGTCACCGAGCGCGGGCTGGTCGATGTGGTGGTGGCCCGGGAAAACCTGCAAGCGCTGCGGGATGTCGGGCACCAGGTGTTGATCGATGACTTTGGCACCGGCTATTGCAGCCTCGCCTATTTGCAAACCCTGCCGGTCGATTGCCTGAAAATCGACAAGGCGTTCATTGATGCGCTTGGCCATGACGCCGCCAGCAGCGGCGTGGCCCCGCACATCATTCACATGGCCCAGTCGCTGCACCTGAAGGTGATTGCCGAGGGCATCGAACATGAGGCCCAGGCCGCGTTCCTGTGTAGTGAAGGCGTGAAGTTTGGCCAAGGCTGGCTGTTCGCCCGCGCGCTGAGCGCAGTGCAGTTCACTGAATTGATTACCCGGGGGCGGCGTCGGGGAGGCCGGCGCCTGGATGATGAAGCGTGAGGGTGACCTAAACGGTCAGCGTCATATAGAACTGAGTACCCTGCCCCGGCCGTGAATAGACACCTATCCGCCCGCCATGCAATTGCACGATTTCCTTGCACAAGGCCAGGCCGAGTCCGGCCCCGCCCTTCTTGCGTCCAACCTGCACGAAGGGCTCGAAGATCCGCCCCTGCTGACCGTAGGCAATGCCTTCACCGTTGTCCTCGACACTGATGATGACCCGGTCGCCGTGGCGCCGGGCCTGCAAGCGTATTCGCCCGCCAGAGCCGGTGTGACGCAAGGCGTTGTCGAGCAAGTTGTCGAGTACCCGCTCCAGTTGTGGCTGGTCGGCCTGCAACCGCGGCAAAGGTCCCTGCACTTCCACCAGCAGATTGATTTCCTTCTCTTCGGCCGCCGTGGCAAAGCGGGACCGAGCCTGTTCCAGCAACGCCTCGATGGAACACGGTGTCAGGGTGAGCTTCTGCAAACCGTTCTGGTAGCGGGAGAAATTCAGCAGATCATTGATCAACTGCATCAGCCGCTGCATCTCTTCATTCACGGTATCGAGCAGGTCGGCTTCCCGGGAGTCCGGGGCAAAGTGCGCACGCTCACGGAACAATCCGAAGGCCATGTGCATGCCGGTGACCGGTGTGCGCAATTCATGGGAGGCGCGCAATACAAATTCGCTGCGTACCCGTTCGAAGGCACGCTGTTCCGTAACGTCATGCAGCACCATTACCGCACCCAGAATATGACCCTGGGTATGGCTGACCGGGGTCAGGCTGTAGGTCAGCAGTCGCGACTCGCCATCGACTTCAACACTCAAGTCTTCCGGCGCCCGCTCCAGCGTGCCGCCGCGCAGTACCAGTTGCAGCTGCTCATCGAGCTCGGAGCGCTCCAGCGCCGTGCCCAACCCCTGACCCAGGCGATCGGACTCCCAGCCCAGCTGACGCTGAGCCACCGGGTTAAGGTGTTCTAGATGACCCTGACGGTCGATCATCAGCAGTCCGTCGTCGATGCTGTCGAGCACGGCCTGCAAACGCTGCTGACCGGCCAGCAGCTCATCGACGTTGGTGGCCTGATGTTCACGCAGCGCCTGGGCCATGATCCCGAAACGCCGGGTCAGCTGGTTCAGTTCCACCGCCGAAGAAATTGGCAGGGTGACATCGAAATTGCCCTGGCCGATATTGTCCGCCGCCTTGGCCAACGCCTCGATGGGCTCCCCGAAACGCCGGGCGATGGCCTGCGCGGTCACGAAGCCGATGATCAGCACCGCCAGACCCACCAGGCCAAGTAACCCGGCAATCAGCAGTGCCCGTTCCCGGGCCTTGCGCTCGGTATCGCTGATGTTATCCAGCGCGCGCTTGTGCTCGGCGATCAGACCATTGCGTAGCGCGTTGAATTTTTCCGTCAGGTTGTCGTGGCTACTAAGCACATTCGACGGGTCCGGGGACGTTTCATAAGCCTGGATAAAACTCTCGTAGTCGGCTTTGGCTTTTCTGAAGCCGTAGTCGCTTGCGGTTTCTGCCGGCTCCTGGGCGATGCCTTCCTCCAGCAGTTCGAAGTAATGCTGCTTCGAGGCGGCGAAAGCGGCGGAGTCAGGCTTCTCGCTGAGCATGATGATCAGTTGATCACCCAGGGTCTGACGCAGCTTGAGCCCCAGGTCCAGGGTGATGAAGTTACTGCGGATCAGTGCTTCCTGGCTGCCGGCCATCTGCATCACGCTGACCAGCCCGAGCAAGAGCCCGAGCAACGCGACGGTGATCAGTGCGGAGATGCTCAGGAAAAGCCGGGTCCGCAATTTCAGCGCCAGTTTCATCGGCTATTGCTCACAAGTTGTACTGTTTGCGTTTGCGGTACAGCGTCGAGGCGTCGATGCCCAGGGTTTTCGCCGCTTGATCCAGGGTGTCGGCGGTGGCGAGGATCGCGCCGATGTGGGCCTTTTCCAGCTCATCCAGGCTCAGTGCCGCGCCGATGCGCGGTACATTGTTGACCGGGGTTTCGGCCATGCCCAGATGACTGATCTCGACCCGCTCCTGCGGACAGATGATGCTCGCCCGCTCGATCACGTTGCGCAGCTCACGGATGTTGCCCGGCCAGCGATAGCCCAGCAGTGCTTCCCGGGCCTCGTCGCTGAAGGCGCGCGCGGGACGGGCGTACTCCTTGACGAAGCGCGCCAGGAAACGGTCGGCCAGGTTAAGAATATCTTCGCGGCGTTCGCGTAGCGGTGGCAGGTGCAAGGTAATGACGTTCAGGCGATAGAGCAGGTCTTCACGGAAGCGACCGTCGCGCACCATGTCCTCAAGGATGAGGTTGGTGGCCGCAAGGATGCGCACATCGGCACGGCGGGTCACCGGATCACCGACGCGCTCATATTCCTTGTCCTGAATAAAACGCAGCAACTTCGGCTGCAATGTCAGGGGAAAGTCGCCGATCTCGTCGAGAAACAGCGTCCCGCCGTCAGCCTGGTTGACTCGGCCCAAGGTGCTTTCGCTGGCGCCGGTGAAGGCGCCGCGGCTGTGGCCGAAGAGTTCGCTTTCCATGAGCTCGGCAGTCAGCGATGGGCAGTTGATCGTGACGCAGGATTTCTTCGCGCGTTTGCTCCAGCCGTGAATGGCTTGGGACAGTTCGCCCTTGCCGGTACCGGACTCACCCAGAAGCAGGATATTGGCATCGGTCGTGGCAACCTGGCGGGCGGTTTCGAGTACCACTTTCATGGCCGGGCTGTGGGAGTCCAGACCATCCTTGGGCTTGCGCACCTCGCCTTCCAGGGCTTCCAGTCGGGCCGACAGTTGCCGGACTTCCAGCTGCTTGGCGGTTGCCAGTCGCAATTGATCGGGGCTGCACGGTTTGACCAGATAGTCGGCGGCGCCGGCCTGAATCGCATCCACCGCCGTGTCGACGGCAGAGTGGGCAGTGACGATCACCACCCGCATCCAGGGCGCCTGGATACGCATCTGGGCCAGCACATCGAGGCCGTTGTCTTCACCCAGACGCAAGTCGAGGAAGCACAGGTCGAAGACCTGCCGCTGCAACAGGGCTTCTGCCTGCGCGGCACTGGTGGCGGTGGCCACGCTGTAGCCTTCGTCTTCGAGGCAGTAACGGAAGGTACGCAGGATGGCGGACTCATCATCCACCAGCAAAATGCGGCCTTGATGCTCAGTGGCGGATTCCATTTTCCTGCGCTCCTTAATGAATGATCTTAAGTTAGTCTCGGAGAAATCGGGCAAGTTGCATGATTGATTCTGAGCCATTCCTGTCATGGCAGGGTAGCTCTCATCCGATGTGTCGGTTAGCCACCTGATTTTGCGGGTCTTTTGATAGATACCCGGTCTCTGCCAGCGGCCAGCGTGAATTTCTGACCTGCGCACCCTCCTCTCAATTCAAAAAATTTACGCCTTCCTTCAAACCAGTCGTGCAATACGCACGACGGCACAAGGAGCATCGTGCAGGATGCGCGCGTAGTGCTTTCTTTTATGTTCATAAGATATTGATATTAAAGGTAATTAATTCGAATCAAGGCTGGCATGCGCTCTGCAATTGTCTGGTTAACCAGGGCATTAAAAAAACGCCCGCTATCGAATACCGACCCCAGAGGTAGGAGTTCCAGGATGAATCGTCAACGTGCCGCCCACCTGCACCTCTGGCCTGTGCATATCCAGCAAGAACTGTTTGCTGTTCTGGCGCTTTTGATCACCCTGATCGGCGGCCAGCAGTTTCTACGCTGGGAGCAGAGCCGGCAGCCGGAAGCGCCAGGCCTGTCGACTCTGCATCCGACCCAAACCCAATTCAGTGCTGTCAGCAGCGGTCAGGCCGATAGCACCCCGATGCGCATGATGGATGTCGACCAGGCCAGGCCTGTGGGTGAGATACATCATCAGGAGCGTTGGGTGTTCTAGGCAAAACTTCCGCCGCACCCCATGCGCCGGGAAAACGCAGCACCTCTAAACAGAAGCGTAAGGAGAATCACCATGTTGAGCTGGGCAATCACATTCCTGATCATCGCCATCATCGCCGCTGTACTGGGCTTCGGTGGTATCGCGGGCACCGCCACGGGTATCGCCAAGATTCTGTTTGTCGTGTTCCTGGTGATGTTCATTGCCTCCTTCTTCTTTGGCCGTCGTGGTCGAGGCTGATATGAGAGGGTTTTTCAAGACACTGGCAGCCGCCCTGCTGTTGGGCGGTAGTGCCATGGCATGCGGGCTGGCGTTGCCCCTACATGCCTGAGGCCCCCATGCAGGGCTGGTTGATAGAACAGAATTTGTACACGAAGGAGGCCACAGCGCCTCTTTCCACCTGCGCCACCTGAGGAAGGCCGGCGCATGACCAAGGGGTCGGGACGTTCTGCCTGTTTCAGGGGCGCAGTGACCTACGGGTACAGGGAGTGCCTGCGCAAGGGCCGGGTCAGGAAAAGCTACTGCGCAAGTTCGCCGGACCGACAAGGCTCGACGGGCTTGCGAAGGGCTTGATCAAGCAACACATTGAAATAGAGCGCTCGTCTCGATTTCATCACTGTTATCCCGTCCTTATCCTTGTTGCGTCGGAAAATACTTTTCCCGGTGTTTCATCTGCGACCGTATATCGAGAAAAATCACCATTCTTTGGCCGCGATTTTTCCCTTCGTCCTGCGGGATTTTGCTGAAAAATCAACGCTCGGACACTGCTCAAAAAATGTTCAATCTGCTCTGTGATGGCCGGTTCACGGCACTTATGCCTGCCGAAATGTCGTATTCGAACCGGTTGGGACGCGCGTTTCGCTAAAAAAACCTCATGCCGATTCGGCATAGGGTAGGCGTTTACGGCATTAGACGGCGCTTCCTTGCATCGGAATAGTTGCGCCTTTTTTCGCCTGCCAGAGAGCCGCAAACACGCGCTCCGGGGCACCTTATACGGGGGGAAGATGCACTGGACTTTTTCGCCACAAGCGTTCCAGTTCGCGCATCTCCCTGAGTCAAACAACAAGTAAGGGTAAAGATATGAAGAAGGCAAAGCTTAGCCTCGCCTGGCAGATCCTCATCGGTCTGGTATTGGGGATTGCAATCGGTGCGCTGCTCAACCATTTCAGTGCCGAAAAAGCCTGGTGGATCAGCAACGTCCTGCAACCGGCAGGCGATATCTTTATCCGTCTGATCAAGATGATCGTGATCCCGATCGTCATCTCCTCCTTGATCGTCGGCATTGCCGGCGTCGGAGACGCCAAGAAGCTGGGGCGCATCGGCTTCAAGACCATCATCTACTTCGAAATCGTCACCACCATTGCCATCGTGGTCGGTCTGCTGTTGGCCAACCTGTTCCATCCGGGTGCCGGCATCGACATGAGCACCCTGGGCACTGTGGACATTTCCAAGTACCAGGCCACGGCGGCCGAGGTACAGCATGAACACGCGTTCATCGAAACCATCCTCAACCTGATCCCGTCGAACATCTTTGCGGCCATGGTTCGCGGCGAAATGCTGCCGATCATCTTCTTCTCTGTACTGTTCGGTCTCGGTTTGTCGAGCCTGCAGGCGGACCTGCGCGAGCCGCTGGTGAAGATGTTCCAGGGTGTATCGGAAAGCATGTTCAAGGTCACTCACATGATCATGAACTACGCTCCGATCGGCGTGTTCGCACTGATCGCGGTGACTGTGGCCAACTTCGGCTTCGCGTCGCTGATTCCGCTGGCCAAACTGGTGATCCTGGTTTACTTCGCCATCGCCTTCTTCGCTTTCGTGATCCTGGGCCTGATCGCTCGCCTGTTCGGCTTCTCGGTGATCAAGCTGATGCGCATCTTTAAAGATGAACTGGTACTGGCCTACTCCACCGCCAGCTCCGAAACCGTGCTGCCGCGCGTGATCGAGAAGATGGAAGCCTACGGCGCGCCGAAAGCCATTTGCAGCTTCGTGGTGCCGACCGGTTACTCGTTCAACCTCGACGGTTCGACCCTCTACCAAAGCATCGCGGCGATCTTCATTGCCCAGCTGTATGGCATCGACCTGTCGATCAGCCAGCAACTGCTGCTGGTACTGACGTTGATGGTCACCTCCAAAGGCATCGCCGGCGTACCGGGAGTGTCCTTCGTGGTACTGCTGGCCACCCTGGGCAGCGTCGGTATCCCTCTGGAAGGCCTGGCGTTCATCGCCGGTGTCGACCGCGTCATGGACATGGCCCGTACCGCACTGAACGTGATCGGCAACGCCCTGGCTGTTCTGGTTATCGCTCGTTGGGAAGGCATGTACGACGACGCCAAGGGCCAGCGCTACTGGAACTCCCTGCCGCACTGGCGCAGCAAGGAAAAACTGCCGGCGGGTGAAATTTCCAAGAGCTGATGCAATACCCCATGTGGGAGCATCTACCGCACCAGACAAACCCCGGAGAAATCCGGGGTTTGTCGTTTCTGGCCACCCCGCTATCATTCGCGGATCTTTTGGGGGGATTTGACTGATGCTCAATGGCCTGTGGCTTGGCTTCTTCATCGTGGCAGCCGTATCGGCGCTGGCCCAGTGGCTGATTGGCGGCAACGCCGGGATATTCGCGGCGATGGTGGAAAGCATTTTTGCCATGGCCAAGCTGTCGGTCGAAGTCATGGTGCTGCTGTTCGGCACCCTCACCCTCTGGCTGGGTTTTCTGCGCATTGCCGAGAAAGCCGGCATCGTCGAATGGCTGGCCAAGGCCCTGGGGCCACTGTTCTTGCGCCTGATGCCGGAAGTCCCGCCGGGTCATCCGGCCATCGGCCTGATCACCCTGAACTTCGCCGCCAATGGCCTGGGCCTGGACAACGCCGCCACGCCGATCGGCCTCAAGGCCATGAAAGCGCTGCAAGAGCTCAATCCCAGCGCTACCGTCGCCAGCAACGCACAGATCCTGTTCCTGGTGCTCAACGCATCCTCGCTGACCCTGCTGCCGGTGACGATCTTCATGTATCGCGCCCAGCAAGGTGCGCCGGACCCGACACTGGTGTTCCTGCCGATCCTGCTGGCGACCAGTTGCTCTACCATTGTCGGCTTCCTGTCGGTGGCGTTCATGCAGCGCCTGCGCATCTGGGACCCCGTAGTGCTGGCCTACCTGATCCCCGGCGCCCTCGCCCTCGGTGCTTTCATGGCGTTGCTGGCGACCCTATCGGCGACTGCGCTGGCCGGCCTGTCATCGATCCTCGGCAACCTGACGCTGTTTGGCCTGATCATGCTGTTCTTAGTGATCGGCGCGCTGCGCAAAGTGAAGGTCTACGAGGCCTTCGTTGAAGGTGCCAAAGAGGGTTTCGACGTCGCCAAGAACTTGCTGCCCTACCTGGTGGCGATGCTCTGCGCGGTAGGCGTACTGCGTGCGTCCGGGGCGCTGGACTTTGGTCTGGATGGCATTCGCCATCTGGTGGAATGGGCCGGTTGGGACACGCGTTTCGTCGATGCGCTGCCTACGGCAATGGTCAAACCCTTCTCCGGTAGCGCCGCCCGGGCGATGTTGATTGAAACCATGAAGACCTCGGGCGTGGACAGCTTCCCGGCGCTGGTGGCGGCAACGGTCCAGGGCAGTACCGAAACGACGTTCTATGTTCTGGCGGTGTACTTCGGCGCCGTGGGCATCCAGCGTGCACGCCATGCCGTCGGTTGTGCATTGCTGGCCGAGCTTGCCGGTGTGCTGGGTGCGATTGGGGTTTGCTACTGGTTCTTTGGTTGATCGGCCCCTTCCAACGCTTTGAGCGCAGCCTTGCGCTCGCCTGTCGGCAAGGCGCCGAGCTTTTCCACAGAGGCGTAAAATTGGAGCCAGTCGCCATTCTCCTGATGGAACAGCGCGGCAAAAGCCGGCACCCATTGGTCGTACAAGCCAAACGGCAATAGCCGGGCATTGTTCATCGGGGCATAGATCCAGGCGTCGTAGCGTTTGTCGGCGGCCCACTGGCTGTCGCGCAATTGTCGGTATTCGCTGCGCAAGCGCTCGAACTCGGCCACCTTGCGCTGGCGCATTTGTTCAGTTGGCAGCGGCAAGGTGTAAAGCTGTTCCAGTCGGGTGCGGGTCTTGAGCACCAACTCAGTGAACTGGTCGCGCTGACGCGCCTGCGCATTGTTATCCGGTGGCAGGTGGCGGTAGGCGCGCCATTGGCGAGTACCTTCCTGCTCGACGAAGGTGGCGAAGGATTCGTTGAACTCCGTGTCGTCCTTCACATAGAAGCGCTGATGGGCCAGCTCGTGAAAGATCAGCGTGGCCAGTCGCTCATCCCCCCAGCCCATCATCGAACTGATGATCGGGTCGTTGAACCAGCCGAGTGTCGAATAGGCCTCGACGCCGCCTATCGACACGTCCATGCCCTGCAAGCGTTGCAAAGCCGCTGCGCCGCGGGCTGCGCTCTGGCTGTAGTAACCGCGATAGGCCACGCAACCGGCGATGGGGAAGCAGTGGTTTACGGGCTTGAGGGAGAATTCCGGCGTGGCGAATACATTCCAGACGACGAAGGGCCGCCCAATGTCCGCGTACAAGCGGTAACTCTGGTTATCCGGCAGGTGCAATTGCTGGCTGGCGAAAGTTCGGGCCTTTTGCGATTGCTCCAGGTGTGTACGCAGTTTTTGATCGCGCGCCGGGTCGGCAATCACGCTGAAAACCGGCTCCCTGGCCCGCAGCAACTGCAGTTGGCCGCTGGCCAGTTGGCTGTAATAGCTGGCGCTGGTGCAGCCGTTGAGCAACAAAAACAACAGGCTCGGAAACAAAACGCGAAAAACGCGATCAAGTAACCCAGGGCTAGGAAGCGGCCTGATCACAATAATTCTTCCTTGGAGAGTCTTTCCGCAAGACTATCCCGCCTGACTGGAGCTCGCTATGCGCATGTTGATACTGACAGGAGGCCTGCTGATGCTGGCCGGCTGTGCTTTTTTCGGACTACCCCGCCCTGATCCTGCGCAAGCCTGGATCGACCTGGACTCGAAGCAAGAAGATACGAAGCTGCAGGCACTGGAGGTCGATGACAAGGCCACCGACGATAAACGCTATTTCCAGGTCCAGCCCGGTAGCCATGAGCTGACGGTCCGCTACCAATTCACGGTCCAGCCCACCAACATCGGCCCCGACGCCGAGCCGTTGTGGCGCGATTGCCAACTGAGCGTGAAATTCAACGACTTCAACGCGGGCGAGCGTTATCAGCTGCAGGCGGGGAACATCGGCTTTCGGCCTTGGGCGAAACTCTACGATCAACAGCGAAAAGTGATTGGCCAAGGCACGCCTGCGGGCTGTCAACACTCCTGATCGGCGTTATGCTGAATGCATAACCCCTTGGGACATTCATCATGCGCAGGTTGATGCTGTTACTGGCTGCCAGCGTTGTCGCTGGCTGTCAGAGCCCGATGCCGACGGCTAATCCAAAGATGGCCTGGGTCGATTTTTCCACGCCCTTCCCTAACGACAAATTGCTGATGGCCGAGCGTCTGGATAAACAACGCTTGGCCGACGGGCGTTATTTTGAGGTTATGCCCGGCAGCCATGAACTGATCGTCCGCTTCGACTTCGAAGTACCTGGTGGCGGGGGCTTGAACATGATGGGCGGCCCTTCTGAACGCATATGTTACTTGACCATCAACTTCGATCATTTCGAAGCCGGCCAACGTTATGTGCTTGAAGGCCGCTCGATTGCCTTCATTCCTGAAGCCAGGCTATACAACGCCAAGCGGGAGATCGTTGCAGAAGATCGGGAGTCTTACTGCTTGATGTGAGGTGTCAGCGGTCGTTCTTCTGGTAGATGATTTTCCTGGTGCCGTTTTCGCACGAGCCAACGACCATGTTCTGGTCGTGTACCTCGTCGTTGGTGACGATTTCAAGCGTGTAGGAAGTGACGCCGCTGGCCTGAATCTTGGCTTCGATCTCGGCCTTGAGTTCTTCGCAGGGTTTCGGTGCCGCCAAGGCCGAAGTGGCCAGTGCGCAACAGATAACCGCCAAGGCAAAACGTTTCATGGTTGAAGCTCCTTTGAGGCAGCACGCACAATCGTGGGTTTTCGCTGCTGTCATTTATTCGACCACAGTTTTAGCTGGCAAGTCTGTCGCGACACAAAAAAGATCGTAGTCTTGAGCACCTTTTACCGAATGATCCCGGCAGATTGCGCAAGGCTGCGATCTTTTGTTCTCAACGAAAATCTAGCCGACCAACGTTGCCTCCAGGCTGATCTTCGCATTCAGCACTTTGGACACCGGACAGCCCTCTTTGGCCTTGTTGCTGAGTTATTCGAACTGCGCCTTCGTGGTTTTCGCTTGCCAGGGTTGTGAGGATAGACGGCGGGGCAAAGTTCATCTCGTCAGATCAGTCTGCTTTTTTCACGGGATTTTTTACCCGGCTATTGAAACTCGGGTATATGCCCTCATTGCATGAACACGCTTTTGGATTCGGCAGGTTTGCTTTCGCAAGAACAAACCTGCGCCCTCAATTGGAGAAGCAGGTTTATGAAACGACTGTCCGATATCAAGTTCTCGACCCTCGATCTGGTGCCAGTGCGCGAGAACGGCAGCGCGGCCCAGTCGCTACGCAACTCGCTTGACCTGGCGCAGCACGTCGAGAAGTTCGGTTACAACCGCTTCTGGGTGGCTGAGCACCACAACATGGATGGCATCGCCAGTTCCGCGACTTCGGTGCTGCTCGGTTATCTGGCCGGTGGTACGTCGACCATTCGAGTCGGTTCGGGCGGGGTGATGTTGCCCAACCACGCACCGTTGGTGATCGCCGAGCAGTTCGGCACCCTGGAAAGCCTTTATCCGGGCCGGATCGATCTGGGACTGGGGCGTGCCCCCGGTTCCGACCAGATGACCGCACGCGCGCTGCGCCGCGAACGCTCCGGCAGCGCCGACGACTTCCCGGAAGATGTGGCGGAACTGGTGCGCTACCTCGGGCCACGTACCCCGGACCAACGCATCATCGCCATGCCGGGAACCGGGACTAATGTGCCGGTTTGGTTATTGGGATCGAGCCTGTTCAGTGCGCAATTGGCCGGTGAGCGCGGCCTGCCCTACGCCTTCGCCTCGCATTTCGCACCGCGCTACATGCATGAAGCGATTCGGGTCTACCGCAATCACTTCAAGCCGTCAGCCGTTTTGGACAAGCCCTACGTGATGCTCGGCGTGCCATTGGTGGCAGCCGATACTGACGAGCAGGCCGATTACCTGGCGACTTCGGTGTTCCAGCGGATTCTCGCCCTGATGCGTGGCCAAAGCCTGGTACAGCGTCCGCCGGTGAAGACCATGGACGGCCTGTGGCTGCCCCATGAGAAAGATGCCGTGCACGATTTCCTTGGATTGGCCATGATCGGCAGCCCGCAGAAAATCCGCGCCAAACTCGAGGTCCTGATCGAACAGACCCAGGCCGACGAGCTGATTTTCACCTGTGACCTGTACGAACATGCCGATCGCGTGCATTCCTACGAGCTGCTGGCGCAGGTCATGCGGGGCTGATGCTCAAACGACAGGCATGAAAAAGCCGGCGCCACGGCGTCGGCTTTTTCATTCGGGCGAGTATCTGTCTACTTTTTATAGACGATCACTTTGGCGCCCTCTTCGCATTTGCCAACAACTTTCCCGCCGGCAGCGGCACCTTTGTCGACAATCTCCAGCGAATAACCGGAAACGCCCTTGGCATCAAGTTTCGCTGCAATTTCGGCTTTCAGCTCTTCGCATGGTTTGCCGCCCGCCAATGCGCTCCCCGCAAGGCTCAACAAAGCTACTGCCAACATAAACTTCTTCATCGGTTGCATTCCCTGGTCGGATCATAGGGGTAACCAGCCGTCAGCCGGACGCACTCATGGAGTGCTTTGCCATTCCCTATGGCATTCGACCGGCGTGCAAGTTCAGAAGACTAGCCCAAAGTCAGCTGCTGGCAATCCGGAATCCGACTTTCAAGGTCACCTGAAAGTGTGCTGCCTTGCCGTCCCTGATGTGCCCACGGGTCTCGGTCACTTCAAACCATTCCATGTACTTGATGCTTTTGCTGGCTTCGGCCAGCGCGTTATTGATCGCATCTTCGATACTGCTGGTGGACGAGCCGATCAGCTCGACTTTCTTGTAGGTGTGATGGTCAGACATGGCGTTCTCCTCGGCGTGTGAATTACAGACTAGCAGTGATTTTTCCTATTTCTTCTGTTGGCCGTTCCGAGTGTGAAGTTCAGATTTTCTGCACTTTCTCGAACCCATGAAGTCCCAACCAACACACGCCACTCATCACCGATGCAGGAGAGCCACCATGGCCAACACCTCGTTACGCAAAGCCTCATTGCAAAGCATGGAAGCCGAGATCGAGAGTCTGCTCAAGTCTTTGGAAAGCCTGAAGGACGACGCCTCGGACGAGTCGCGTAAAACCCTCAAGACCCTGAAAAGCAACGCCGAGAATGCCTTGAAGCACTCGCGCCATCTGCTTGCCGATGCTTATGAAGAGGTCAAGGTCAAAACCCGCGAAACCGGGATTGCCACCCGGGACTACGCCCAGGACCACCCCTGGACAACAGCTGGTGTCGCCGTGGGCGCATTGGGCCTGCTGGCCGCTTATCTGTTGTGCAAGCGTGATTAATCCGCTCGACGCAGTTCGTTCTTGAGCCACTGCGCCAGCTGCCGGGCGCGCCCGTCCGCGGCGCGCTTGGGTAGCCACAACGCCAGTTGCGCCGGGGTTTCACTGAAGCCCCAAGGCGCAACCAGGCGGCCGGCCTTCAAGTCCTCCGTCACCAAGGGTTCGGGGGCAATCGCCACGCCCAGACCTGCGACAGCGGCTTCCAGCAAGTAATACAAATGTTCAAATCCCTGACCGTACTTCAGCGCCCTGGGGTCGAGCCCGCGTGGTTGCGCCCAGTTCGGCCAGGCTTGCGGGCGTGAGGTGGTGTGCAGCAAGGGTTCGTTCAGCAGCGCGGTTTCCGGCGCTTGCTTGAGCCGTTCATAGCCGACGAACCTAGGGCTCATGACCGGGCCGATACGTTCGCTGGCGAGTTCAAAAACCTGCATGTCCGCCGGCCAGGGTGGCTCGGCAAATACCAGCAAGGCATCGAGCCCCGGTCTTCGCGGATCCAGATCGCCTTCTCCGGCCGACAGGTGCAGGCGCAAGTCCGGCAGGTCGGCATTGAGTCGCCCCAGTCGCGGGATAAACCAGCGCGCCAGCAGGCTTCCCGAGCAACCGAGTACGAATGGCGCATCGGCTGTGCTTTGTGTGAGTTCGGCGCATACGCTGCGCAGACGCTCGAAGGCTTCGCTGCTGGCGTCACGCAGGCGCAACCCGGCATCTGTGAGTTTCAGGCCGCGACCGTCCTTGATGAACAGGCTTACGCCGAGGTGTTCTTCAAGCACCTTGAGCTGCCGGCTGACCGCGCCGTGGGTGACGTGCAGCTGTTCGGCCGCCTGACTGACGCTGTTCAGGCGGGCAGTGGCTTCGAAGGCGCGAAGCGCGTTCAGCGGAGGAAGGTCATGGCTCATTGGATCTGTGAGTTTTCCTGACAGGTTGTGGCGATCTTATCGGTTTTCAGGCCGGGGCGTCAGGGGTAGAGTGAAGCCCACTATCTCTTTATGCATCACTTCACGCATTCAACTGGAGCGCCCCATGACCCAGACTAATCTGCGCAACGGCCCTGATGCCAACGGCCTGTTTGGCGCGTTCGGCGGCCGCTACGTTGCCGAAACCCTGATGCCGTTGATCCTCGACCTGGCCCGTGAATATGAGTTGGCCAAGGAAGATCCTGCATTCAAGGAGGAACTGGCCTACTTCCAGCGTGACTATGTCGGACGTCCAAGCCCACTGTACTTCGCCGAGCGTCTGACCGAGTTCTGCGGCGGCGCGAAGATCTACCTCAAGCGTGAAGAGCTGAACCACACCGGCGCGCACAAGATCAACAACTGCATCGGCCAGATCCTGCTGGCGCGGCGTATGGGCAAGAAGCGCATCATCGCCGAGACCGGCGCTGGCATGCACGGTGTGGCCACTGCCACCGTCGCTGCGCGTTTCGGTCTGGATTGCGTGATTTACATGGGCACCACTGACATCGAGCGTCAGCAGGCCAACGTGTTCCGCATGAAGCTGCTGGGCGCCGAAGTGATCCCGGTGGTAGCCGGTACCGGCACGCTGAAAGACGCGATGAACGAAGCCCTGCGTGACTGGGTGACCAACGTCGACAGCACCTTCTATCTGATCGGCACCGTGGCCGGTCCACATCCTTATCCGGCGATGGTTCGCGACTTCCAGGCCGTGATCGGCAAGGAAACCCGCGAGCAGTTGCAAGCCCAGGAAGGTCGCCTGCCAGACAGCCTGGTGGCGTGCATCGGTGGTGGTTCCAACGCCATGGGCCTGTTCCACCCGTTCCTCGACGACAAGAGTGTCGAGATCATCGGCGTTGAAGCCGCCGGTTACGGCATCGAGACCGGCAAGCATGCGGCCAGCCTGAACGGCGGCGTACCCGGTGTATTGCACGGCAACCGCACCTTCCTGCTACAGGACGACGATGGCCAGATCATCGACGCCCACTCGATCTCCGCTGGCCTGGACTACCCGGGCATCGGCCCGGAACACGCATGGTTGCATGACATCGGCCGTGTTCAGTACACCTCGGTGACCGACGACGAAGCCCTCGCTGCATTCCACCAGTGCTGCCGTCTGGAAGGGATCATCCCTGCCCTGGAAAGCGCCCATGCCCTGGCTGAAGTATTCAAGCGCGCACCGACCCTGCCAAAAGATCACCTGATGGTGGTCAACCTGTCCGGCCGTGGCGATAAAGACATGCAGACCGTGATGCACCACATGGAACAATCAAAGCAGGAGAAACACTGATGAGCCGCCTGCAAACGCGTTTTGCCGAACTCAAGGAACAGAACCGCGCCGCCCTGGTGACCTTCGTGACCGCCGGCGACCCGGGCTATGACACCTCTCTGGCAATCCTCAAGGGCTTGCCTGCGGCTGGTGCCGATGTGATCGAGCTGGGCATGCCCTTCACCGACCCGATGGCTGACGGCCCGGCAATCCAGCTCGCCAACATCCGTGCGTTGGGTGCCAAGCAGAATCTGGCGAAAACCCTGCAAATGGTTCGCGAGTTCCGCCAGGACAACAACGAAACGCCGCTGGTGCTGATGGGTTACTTCAACCCGATTCACATGTACGGCGTACCGCGCTTCATCGCCGAAGCCAAGGAGGCCGGCGTTGACGGTCTGATCGTGGTCGACCTGCCGCCTGAGCATAACGGCGAGCTGTGCGACCCGGCGCAGGCCGCGGGCCTGGACTTCATTCGCCTGACCACGCCAACCACCGACGATGTGCGCTTGCCGACCGTACTTAACGGCAGCTCCGGCTTCGTCTACTACGTCTCGGTGGCCGGTGTGACCGGCGCCGGCGCCGCCACGCTGGAACACGTCGAGGAAGCGGTCGCCCGTCTGCGCCGCCATACCGACCTGCCGATCAGCATCGGTTTCGGTATCCGGACTCCGGAGCAGGCAGCGTCCATCGCGCGTCTGGCCGACGGTGTAGTGGTGGGCTCGGCGTTGATCGATCACATCGCCAATGCCACCTCCCCGGAACAAGCCGTGGATGGCGTGCTGAGCCTGTGCTCGGCATTGGCCGAAGGCGTGCGTAAGGCCCGCGTCAGCTGAAGGTAAAGCTCCGATTCAGAGACTAAACAGCAAAAAGGGCTTCAGGACTGCGTTCTGAAGCCCTTTTTGCTGCGTGACTAAACGCTGTCAACCTTGTGGGAGCGGTATCAAGGCAACTCTATCCCGCCCGATGCCTTGTGCAGTTTGCGCAGGTGTTCACCAATCTGCTTCACGTTGGCCTCGTTGGCGGCCATTTCGGCGGCGCGGCCCGGTTCAAGCAGCGCCCTCACTTCCTTGTCCAGATCCCCGGACAGCGCCAGGAGCTGCTTCTGGCGCTGACTGGTTTCCGCTTCCAGATGCTCCCACTCGCTTGGTTGCGGCAAGCCATAACCGTTGGTGCCCAGCAGTTCCGCCGGCCGGCTGAGGAAGCCACTGTTGGCGAGAATGTCCTTGAGCGTTTCGTTGGCCTTGTCCATGCCGCCATTCTTCAGCTCTCGGGCGCCCAGATAGCGCTGCTTCACTTCATCCTGCGCCAGCAGCAACTGCTGACGGAAGCTGGCCTGTTCCAATAGCAACAACGCCGCGCTGGTGCGCAAGTCAGCCTGCTCGAACCATTGCCGACGTTCCGCGGCTTTCAAGTCGAGCCAGTCTTCGACGGTTTCCTGCTTGATCGGCAAGTGCTTTTTCAGGATTTCGAACATCGCCTGATAGCGCTCGCGGAAGGAGTCGAAACGATAACCCAGGCGCAAGGCTTCTCGTTGATCGTCCAGCACACTGGTGTCCGCCAGTCCGCGGCCCTTCAGTACTTCCAACAAGCCGTTGGGCATGATGTTGTCGAGCCCCACCAATTGCGGGTTATTGGTGCCGCCACGCAGTAATTTCAGCTCTTCCACCGCGCAGTTGTTCGACAGGAAGAAGTAGTTGCCGTCGTAGCTCCAGTGCATCTCTGCGGCACGTCCGACCACGTCTTCAATCTCAGTGCGTGACAGGTTCAGGGGCACAGAGGCCAGGCTGCGCAGTTCGGTCTTGGTGTATTCGTCGATGACCTGGGACAGCGGCAGGATAAACAGCCGTGACGGGTATTTACCCACCAGGCCATCCCAGCTCGACAGCTGTACGTCGCCGACGAAGGCGCGGTACGACAGCACCAGATGCTGGTCCAGATCCAATCGGCAATCCGGTCCGCGTGGTCGGCCCGGCGCACAGATCACCAGGCGCAACATGCTGTGGCCCCAGCGGCTGAACAGATTCTGGTTGGCCTCGGCCAGCAGATAGTCAACGGCATAGACCCGCTCCGGATCGACCTGGCCCAAAGGTGTCTTGGCGAAGTCGTTGCCGGCATTGAGGAACGCGAAGGTCTTGCTGCAGGTGTCTTTGGCTGCAGGCGCCCAGCCGAAATGTTCCTTGTAGTAGCGGTACAGCGCGGGACGGCGGCAGGCGTAGCTCGGGTCGAGGAGGAAATACTCCATGTTGACCGCGACGAACTCCTTCGGACTGCTGGTCTCGTAGATGTCCGGGCTGCGAGCAATCTGGCGATTGTGCTGTTCGCGCTCACCGCGACGGCCTACGTATTGCTGCCAGCCGGCGAGGTCGAGCAGACGCGGATCGTCACTGAGGGTAAAACGCCGATCGGACTGACCCCGGCATTGGTCGGGAATGCCAACCAGCCCTGAGCTGTTGTTGCGCTGGGTGCAGCGCTGAATCAGCTTGCGTTCGGCATCCGGCCACAGGCGTGAGCGATCGTAGATGTGAGTCAACTCGTGCAACACCGTGGCCAGCATTTCCCGGCGCACGGTGCCGTGGGGGCGATGGGTCTTCTTGGTCGCGGCGCTGCCATCGGTGAGACCGGCCAGCAGGTTGCGGTTCAGATCGAGTTCGGACACCAGTGACGCCTGACCGTAGGCATTTCTCGGCATGTCATCGGTCCAGCCGACGTCGATGCGTCGATCGAGTTGCTCGATAAAGCGTGGCGGCAGTGCCTGCATGGCTTCATTGAGCAACGCCTGGCTGGCTTGCTGTTGCGCGGGAGTCAGACCTTCGGTCTTGAGCTGTAATTGAAGGCCTGCGTGGGCCGTGTTGCCGAGCAGCAACAGGGCCCAGGCCAGCAGCCAGGCGCCTGGACGCTTCACAGTGCGAGGATGGCTTCGGCGAGATCCTGGTCACTGGCGTCACGAGCTTCCGGCACACGGGTGCGCAGCAAATCGAAGGCGGATTCCAAGTGAGCGCCACGAATGTCGCCATTGCTGGCAACGAAACTGGCGGCGTCGTCCTGGGCTTCGCGCACGATTTTCGAATCGCGAATGGACGTGGTGGTGTCGGAGGTGAAATCGAGTGTGCGCTGGGTAGCACGGATCAGCATATTACTGGTGGCAACCAGAGTATGTGCCTGGGCCACATCGGCCAACAACAGTAGGCCTAAGGTGGCAGCAATCAGCGGGTTACGCATGGAACGACTCCAGAAAAACAGGGTTAACTATTGGACGAGAATTGCCTGTGCCAGTTCAAGGTCGCTGGCATGAAGTTTTGCCTGGGTTCGGCGCAGATACCGCAGGGCCGACTCCAGTCGTGCGCCTCTCAGTTGGCCGTCGCTGGCAATGAATGCCGCGGCGTCGTCATGGGCAGCGAGCAGCAGTTTATGGTCGAAGGGGGCGGAGGTCACCAAACTTGTGGCGTAACCACTGGCGACGATGCCCTGGGTGGACAGGTTGAAGGCGTCATAAGCGTGGGCCGATCCGCAGTAACCAAGAGTAAGAAAGACTGGAACGATCAAGAAACTTGAAGGGAAATGCATGAGACTCGACAGTTGAATGTGAGTCCCCAGCCTAGCGCAAGGCCCGGTCTAGAGCCAGCGCCGAAACATCGGGGCACGTTAGGCATGCCCCATGTCCATACAGTCGCTTAGATCGTCAGGATCGCCTGCGCCAGTTGTGCGTCGGTTGCGTTCAGCTGTGGCGCCTGGCGGTGGATGTGGTCGATGGCGCTTTCCAGCTTCACGCCGCGGATGGAACCTTCGCTGGCGACGAAGCTGGCAGCGTCGTCACGGGCCGCGAGGACGATCTTGTCATCTTTGAACGACGACGAGACGACATCGGTGGTCGCATCGGATGTGGCTTTGAGCGCGTTGACTACAGCGTCAGTGGTCACGATGAAGCTGGTTGCGCTGGCATTGGCTGCCACGGTAAACAGGGCTGCAGCGCTGAGCAGACGGAGACGGGACATGGGTAACTCCTTTGGGTAAACCAATTGAAAAATGGCGCAGTATCTGCAAAGTCAGACGCCAAGCGCTTGGCGCTCGCCACGTTCTGGCTTGATATTAGGCCTGAGTGTGTCAGTTCGAACAGCCCGTCATGCAAACTGACCGTCAGCGCCAGAACGGTTTATCTAATTCATTGATGCGCTCAGCGTGGCTGATGCCAAGATCCGATAGCTGACGATCATCGAGTTGAGCCAGTAAGCGTCGTGTTCTCGCCCTTTCCAGACTAGCGAAGAGTCCTGATAGCAGAGCTCTAACCCGGTGCAAGCAAGGTCTTGATCGAACTGATGGGGTGGAAACATCCTGTAAAGAATTCATGGCGCGGTCCCTGTCCTGATAAGTGGAGGGCTCCATGCTGACACCGGTCGAATATCTGCTACAGACACACCGCGACGATATTGTACTCGTCCAGTTGGCAGTTTTTGCAAACTGTACTGGTGTTCGTAGCTCCCTACTGTAAAAGCGGATTTGACAGGTCAAAACGACAAAGCCCGTCGTGGTTTCCCACGACGGGCTTTGTTTGTTCAATTCGGGTTGCTGGCGGTGGACCTTAAGGTCAGAGCCAGCGACGCTAACTTAGCGCCAGAACGGCTTGCTCAGCTCTTCGTAGCGTTGTGCTTCGCTAATCCCGGCGTCAGCCAGCAGACGCGAATCCAGACGAGCCAGTTGATGGCGGCTGGTGATGCGGCGCTGCCACAGCATCAGGTTGGCAATAACGCGCAGAGGCAGGGAAGCCTGGGTTTTTGCAGCAGTGTCTTCGAAGAACAGTTCGGAACTGAGTGTACGTTCCATGGTTGACATCCTTCCGCTTATGGCGGGATTAGGTAGTGGTTTAACTGGTGCCCATGATCCTCTCGTTTGCCTAGTCTCTGTAGATACAGTTCATCTGTATTGTGAGGGCTCAGTTAACTGTTTATAGGGGGTGTACTGGTCTAAATTGAGGCAACTGTACCTATCAGCACCATTAAGGTGCAAAAATGCTGTTTTGACTCGGTGGAGTAGGAGTTTTCCCTAAGAAATGACCAGTACAGCAGTACAGTTTTTTTCATATTGCGAAGAGGCAAGAGCAAACTGACGAAACTGTGTTTGCGCCAGCTGCTATCTGTACCAATTACTTCTTCAGCATTTGCCCGGTTTCTTCCAGGTTGATGTGCCAGCTCAGGGCGTCACGCAGGATGTGCGGGGTGTGCCCACCGATGGCGCACGCGGCGGTGAAGTAATCATTCAGCGCCTGGCGGTAATCCGGGTGCACGCACTTGTCGATGATGATCCGGGCGCGCTCCCGGGGCGCGAGGCCGCGCAAGTCTGCCAGGCCCACTTCAGTCACGAGTATGTCGACGTCATGTTCGGTGTGGTCAACATGGCTGACCATCGGCACCACGCTGGAGATCGCACCGCCCTTGGCGATCGACTTGGTCACGAACACGGACAGGTGTGCGTTGCGCGCGAAGTCGCCCGAGCCGCCGATGCCGTTCATCATCCGCGTGCCGCAGACGTGAGTGGAGTTGACGTTGCCGTAGATGTCGAACTCCAGTGCCGTGTTGATGCCGATGATGCCAAGGCGACGCACGACTTCAGGGTGGTTGGAGATCTCCTGTGGGCGCAGGACCAGTTTGTCCTTGTAGCGCTCCAGATTGCCGAACACGTCGGCATTGCGCCGGCTCGACAGGGTGATCGAACTGCCCGAAGCAAAACTCAGCTTGCCCGCATCGATCAGGTCGAAGGTCGAGTCCTGCAGCACCTCGGAATACATCGTCAGGTCTTCGAACGGCGAGTCGATCAGGCCACACATCACCGAGTTGGCGATGGTGCCGATACCGGCTTGTAGCGGGCCGAGCTTGTTGGTCATGCGTCCGGCTGCCACTTCCTGTTTGAAGAAGTCGATCAGGTGGTCGGCAATGGCTTGGGTCTCGGCGTCCGGCGCCAGCACCGTGGAGGGCGAGTCAGCCTGGTTGGTGACCACGATGGCGACGATTTTTTCGGGTGGAATCGGGATGGCGGTGCTGCCAATGCGATCGTCGACCTTGACCAGCGGAATCGGCGTACGGGTCGGACGGTAGGTCGGAATATAGATGTCGTGCAGACCTTCGAGATTCGGGTTGTGCGCCATGTTGATCTCGACGATCACGTGCTTGGCGAAAATCGCGAAGCTGGCCGAGTTGCCGACCGAGGTGGTTGGCACGATATGCCCTTGCTCGGTGATCGCTACGGCTTCAATCACGGCGATGTCCGGCAGCTTCAATTGCTGGTTGCGCAATTGCTCCACGGTTTCCGACAAATGCTGGTCGATGAACATGACTTCACCGGCATTGATCGCCTTGCGCAGGGTGCTGTCGACCTGAAACGGCATGCGTCGCGACAGCACACCGGCTTCGGTCAACTGCTTGTCGAGGTCGTTGCCCAGGCTTGCGCCGGTCATCAGGCTGATCTTCAGCGGCGTGACCTTGGCACGCTCGGCCAGCGCCTGAGGGACGGCCTTGGCTTCGCCGGCGCGAGTAAAGCCACTCATGCCGACGGTCATGCCGTCCTCAATCAGAGCGGCAGCGTCGGCGGCGCTCATCACTTTGTCCAACAACGAAGGCAGGCGAATACGGTCACGGTACATGGATTGTTATCTCGGGCAACAGGTAGCAGGACGTGCAGTCTAGTGAATTACGCCGGCTTCTGTCCCGCTACCAAGGTCGCAATCGAGGCGTCTATTCCGGGCCTTTCAAGCAAAACACCGTTACCGGATCGGTAACAAAAGGATAGTTTGTCCGACGATTTGCGCAAACAAAAACGCCCCGACGAGTCGGGGCGTTCTGTGTGCCGCAGAGGGTTAGTCGACGGCTTTGACCATGTCTTCGATGACCTTCTTAGCGTCGCCGAACACCATCATGGTTTTGTCCAGGTAGAACAGTTCGTTGTCCAGACCGGCGTAGCCACTGGCCATCGAGCGCTTGTTGACGATGATGGTCTTGGCCTTGAACGCTTCGAGGATCG